>JASCPI010000016.1 GCA_029959555.1 Lysobacteraceae bacterium PS02065
GCGCGACCCGTGGGTCGCGCCGTCTGCGTGATCGCGTGGATCAGGTCAGGGCGTCGAATCGGGATCGTGCAGGAAATCGCCGACGTGGACGGGACGGATGCCGTCCATGACGAGGCCGTAGCTGACGCGGTCGAACGTGCGGAAGATCATCACGTGGCCGATGAACTCGGGCGGCAGCTGGACATTCGCGCGACCGGGCTTGAAGAACGTGCGGCTCTTGCCGTCCGGGTAGTCGGTGCGGTCACGCACGACCTGGCCGTCCGTGTACACCGAATAGACCGTGCCGTTGTCCACGCCGTCCTCGCTGCCACGCGACAGCGCCACGACCTGATGCGTGCCGACCGCGTTCATGGCGTCGGTGAAGGCGATCACGCGCATGTTGTCCGGCGCCTTCGCGGGCGGATGTGGCACGAACTGGTCGTCGTACGGCGAGGGGTCGAGTGCGATGAGGTAGTCGCCGGCCTTCACCTCGAAATCGGAATATGTCACGAGCGCCGACGAGACGTCGGCCGTGCGCGTGACCTGCACGGTGCCGAACTCGAGCACTTCGTAGCCGAGGAAGCGCACGCGGCCCTTGAAGCTCCATTCGTGCGGGCCGTGGCGCCACAGGATGCTCTGGCGACCGTCGCGGCCGTCACGTTCCTGGCGATAGGTCTCGCGCGTGCCGCCGTCTTCTTCAGGCGGCATGTCGTAGTAGCGGCCGAGAGGACGCACGATCGCGAACTTGTCGCCGACCGAGGCCTGCAGGCCGCGTACGTAGACGAGCTGGCCGGTCGCGCCGCGCAGGCGGTCTTCCTCGATGCCGACGACGTGCGGCGCGTTGCGCAGCTCGTCCTCGCCGATGACCTTCGTGTTCTTGAGGAACTGCTTGATCGCGGAAAGCGGGATCGGCTTGACCGCGTCCTCGAGCGAGGTCTCGCGCACGTGCGGGCCGACCGAGCCCGGGCCGTGCATGACCTTGTTGCCGGACAGGACGAGCTCGTCACCCGGGTAGATCAGGTGCGGATTGCGCACCTGCGGGTTGAGCTGCCAGATCTCCGGCCAGTGCCAGGGCTTGATGAGGAATTTGGACGAGATGTCCCACAGCGTGTCGCCGCGTTTGACGACATAACGCTCGGGTGCGTTCTCGGCCCATTGCCCGGCAGCAAAAACCGAGACGGTGAGGAGCAGTCCAGCCGAAACCGAAAGTAGTTTTTTAAGCATGGCCGCCAATTACCTGATTCCCCTATGGCTTGGCGAGTGTATAGGAAACTTTAACGTGAGAAAATGACCGACTTCCCAAATCCGCGGGTCGCGCAAGCCACGGGCCCGGCGAGGAAAATGAGGCTCGTGCCGAGCCAGCGCCCGGCCACGGCCGGCGGCATCGGCCCGCACGCCACGCGAGCATCGCCCGGATGTCGCGAAACGCGTAGAATGGCGTCGCAACACGTTGTTTCCTCTCGTTTCGGCCCCAGTTCGGTGCCGAGACCGTTCGACCACGTCCCCGGATCCACCGCCATGGCCCTCATGAAGATCGTCGAGTTTCCCGATCCGCGCCTGCGCACCGTCGCGCAGCCGGTCACCGTGTTCGATGCCGAGCTCGCGAAACTCGTCGCCGACATGTTCGAGACGATGTACGAGGCGCCGGGCATCGGTCTCGCCGCGACCCAGGTCGATGTCCACAGGCAACTGCTCGTGGTCGACGTGTCCGAGGACAAGAACCAGCCGCTGGTGCTCGTGAACCCGCGCGTCGTCGAGCGCTCCGGGACGCAGGTCTGCCAGGAAGGCTGTCTCTCCGTGCCCGGCATCTTCGCGGACGTCGAGCGCGCCGAGCGCATCCGTGTCGAGGCCCAGGACGCGAAGGGCGCTGCGCAGGTGATCGAAGCGGATGGCCTGCTGGCCGTATGCATCCAGCATGAGATGGACCACCTCGCGGGCAAGCTCTTCGTCGACTACCTCTCGCCGCTCAAGCGCGAGCTCGTCCGCAAGAAGCTGGCCAAGCAGCGCCGCAACGCGGCCTGATCCCGATGTCCCGGCGACTGCGCCTGGTGTTCGCGGGAACACCCGAATTCGCCGTGGCTGCGTTCCGGGCCTGCCTCGCGGCCGATGTCGACGTCGTCGCGGCCTACACGCAGCCCGACCGCCCGGCCGGACGTGGCCGCAAGCTCGCCGCGAGCCCGGTCAAGGAGGCCGCGCTCGCCGCCGGCGTTCCCGTCGAGCAGCCCGAGTCCCTGCGCACGCGCGAGGCACGTGCGCGACTCGCCGCGTGGCAGCCCGACCTCATGGTCGTCGTCGCCTACGGCCTGATCCTCTCGCCGCGCGTGCTCGCGATTCCGCGCCACGGCTGCTGGAACGTGCACGCCTCGCTGCTGCCGCGCTGGCGCGGTGCGGCGCCGATCCAGCGCGCGATCCTCGCCGGTGATGCCGAATCGGGCGTCGGTCTCATGCGCATGGAGGAGGGCCTCGATACCGGCCCCGTCCTGCTCGAGAAGCGCACGCCGATCGAGCCGTCCGACACGGGCGGCAGCCTGCACGATCGCCTCGCCGCGCTAGGCGCCGCCGTGCTCGGCGAAGGCCTGGCGCGCCTCGTCGCAGGGGATCTGCCGGATGCCCGCGCGCAGGACCATGAGGGTGTCGTCTACGCGCACAAGCTCGACAAGCGCGAAGCCGTGCTCGACTGGAGCGAATCCGCCGGCGCACTCGAACGCCGCGTGCGCGCGTTCGATCCCTGGCCGGTTGCCGAGACCACGCTGGCCGGCGAGCGCTTGCGCGTGTGGTCGGCGCGCACGCTCGCGGCGGATCGCACGGCCGCGCCCGGCGAAGTCGTCGCGGTCGGTCCCGACGGCATCGACGTCGCCACCGGTGACGGCGTGCTGCGCCTCGTCGAGATCCAGCGCGACGGCGGCAAGCGCATGCGCGTGCGCGACTGGCTCAACGCACGTCCCGATCTCGCCGCGACGCTCGGGGCGCGCGCATGAGCGCGACGGCGGCCGATCCCGGCGCGCGCCTTCGCGCCGAGGCCGCGCGAGCGCTCGCACGCATCGTGTTCGACGGCGTGTCGCTGCGCAGCGCGTTCGATGCACGCGCGGCGCGCAACGCCGACCCACGCGATCGCGCGCTGCTTTCCGCGACGCTGTTCGAGTCGACGCGCTGGTGGCTGCGTTTCGACGCGGCGCTGGCCGGCATGCTCGAGCGTCCGCTGCCGTCCAAGGCGCGCGAGGTGCGCGCGCTGCTCGTGCTCGCGCTCGTGCAGGTCGAGGTGATGGCGATGCCATCGTATGCGGTCGTCGCTGCCTGCGTGGACGCGGTGCGGCTGCTCGGCCAGCCGGGCCTGGCCGGACTCGCCAACGCCGTGCTGCGGCGCTGGCTGCGCGAACGCGAGGCGCGCCTCGCCGCGCTCGACGCCGACACCACGACCCAGGCCGCGCATCCGCGCTGGATCGTCGATGCTCTGCGCGCCGACTGGCCCGAGGCCTGGCGCGGCATGATCGAGGCGAACAATCACGCGGCGGCGCTGACCTTGCGCGTCAATCGCCGCCGCAGCACGCGCGAAGCCCTGCTCGAGCGCCTCGTCGCCGACGGCGTCGGTGCCACCGCGCACGGCGATCTCGACGATGCGATCGTGCTCGATGCGAGCACCGACGTGAGCCGCCTGCCCGGTTTCGCCGAGGGCCATTTCTCGGTGCAGGACGGCGCAGCCCAGCGTGTCGCCACGCTGCTCGGCGTCGCCGACGGCCAGCGCGTGCTCGATGCCTGCGCGGCGCCGGGCGGCAAGACCGCCCACCTTCTCGAGCGCGCGTCGCTCGAGGTCGTCGCCCTCGATGCCGATGCGGGACGCCTGCCGCGCCTGCGCGAGAACCTCGCGCGGCTCGGCCTGTCCGCGCAGGTGCGCCAGGGCGATGCGGCTGCGCCCGCGGCATGGTGGGACGGTCGCCCGTTCGACCGCATCCTCGTCGACGCACCGTGTTCGGCGACCGGCATCATCCGGCGCCAACCCGACGTCAAGCTGCACCGACGGGCCTCCGACATCCGCGTGCTCGCGACGACCCAGCGCCGCCTGCTCGACGCCCTCTGGCCGCTGCTCGTGCCGGGTGGCAGGATGCTGTACACGACGTGCTCGGTCCTGCGCACCGAGAACGAGGCGGTCGTGGCCGGGTTCGCCGCCGCGCACGCCGATGCACGCACGATCGCATTGCCCGACGGTCTCGGCGAAGCCGCCGGCGGCGGTCGCCAGAACCTGCCGGGGAGTGGAGGCATGGACGGTTTCTTCTATGCACTCGTCGAGAAGGCGCACTAGTGCCGTCCTGCTCGCCGCGGTGCTCGCGCTGGCGGGCTGCGACGCGCTGCGCGACCAGAAACCGGGCAGCCTCGAAGTGCGCGAGGCGCGGCTCACGCCGGCGGCGGACGGCGCCGAACTCGTGCTCGACGTCGACTGCCGCCTCAACGGCCCGATGAGCGACGCGCTCGAGCACGGCATCCCGATCACGCTGCGCGTCGACGTGCGTGCCGATGCCCTCGTCGACCGGCGCCACGTCGAGTTGCGTTATTTCCCGCTCACGCGCCGCTACCAGCTGCGCGACGTGGCCACCGACAGCGTGCGCAGTTTTCCGGCCTACGAGTACCTCACGGATTCGCTCGCGGCCCTGCGCCTGCCGCTGCCGCGCTCCTTCGCCGATCTGGCGCCGGGGACGCGCGTCCGCGTGGACGTCGGCATCGATCGCGACCTGCTGCCGGGGCCGTTGCGCCTGCCGGCTTTCTTCGAACCCGCGTGGCACCTGCGCGCGCCGGAGTACGCATGGACCGTCGCGGCGGGTTGACCCTGCTGACGCGTCGCGTGCTGCCGGCCCTCGCGGTGCTGGCGCTGCTCGCCGCGTCGCTGAAGCTCGCCGAGGATGCCGCGCTCGGCACCGGCGGCTTCACCGAGCGCTACCGCTGGGTGCTCGGCGCGGCGGCCTTCGCGCTGGTGGCGATGATCGCGCTGATCGGCCAGCGCCTGTGGCGCCTGCGTCGCGACCTCTCGCGCGAGGCGCCCGGCGCGCGCCTGAGCCGGCGCCTGCTGCTGATCATCGTGCTGCTCGCGGTGCCGCCGGTCGTCGTCGTCTACGGATTCGCGCTGCGCTTCCTCAATGCCACCGTCGACAGCTGGTTCGACGTCAACCTCGAGCAGGCTCTCGACGACGCGCTCGACGTCGGTCGCATCGTCGTCGACGAACACCTCGCGACCGCGGAAGCGGGCAGTCTCGCGCTCGCCGACACGCTCGGTCGGCGTGACGACGCCACACTGCAGGAAGAACTCGACGAGCGCATCGACGCACTCGGCGCGATCCAGCTGACCGTGTTCGGCGCCGATCGCCGCGTGCTCGCGATGGCGAGTTCCGATCCGCGTTACCTCGATCCCGCCTATCCCGACGCCGGCGTGCTCATGCGTGTCGGCATGGACGGGCGCCACGCGGTCGCCGAACCGATCGGCGACACGTTGCTGCTGCGCGTCGTCCTGCCCGTCGAGGACGTGCCCGGCTCGAGCGCGACGCGCCTGCTGCAGGGCTTGTTCCCGTTGCCCGAGCGCCTGCAGCCGCTGACCCGCAGCATCGAGAACGCGAGCTTCGATTTCGAGCGCCTCAAGTACCTGCGCAACTCGCTCAAGCTCACGTTCGGGCTCATCCTCACGTTCGTTCTGCTGCTGTCGGTGCTGTTCGCGCTGCTCGCCGCGTTCGGTGTGTCGCGCCGCCTGTTCGCGCCGGTCGGCCGGCTCGTGCACGCGACGCGTGCGGTCGGCGCCGGACGCTACGACACGCCGCTGCCGGTCGCGAGCGACGACGAGCTCGGCTCGCTCGTGCGTTCGTTCAGCCAGATGACGCGCGAGCTCGAGCTCGCCGGAACGCGTGCGCAGCGCAGCTCGCAGGAGATCGAGACCCAGCGTGCGTGGCTCGGTGCCGTGCTCGAGCGTCTTTCCGCAGGCGTGCTCGGCTTCGACGCCGCCGGGGTGCTGCGTACGGCCAATCGCGCCGGCGATGCGATCCTCGGTGTCGCTCTGGCCGCCTACACGGGACGCACGCTCGCCGACGTGAAGCGCGAACGCCCGGAGCTCGCGCCGCTGGTCGATCCGCTCGCACGGCACATGCGCGAGGGCCTCCGCGAGTGGCGCGAGGAGATCGTCCTCGAGGCGACCGGCGAGAAGCGCGTGCTCATGCTGCGTGGCGCGGCGCTGCCGCACGACGGCGGTTTCGTCGCGGTCTTCGACGACCTCACCGTGCTCAACAGTGCGCAGCGCGATGCGGCCTGGGGCGAGGTCGCACGGCGCCTCGCGCACGAGGTCAAGAATCCGCTCACGCCGATCCAGCTCGCCGCCGAGCGGCTGCGCCGGCGTTTCGTCGGCCGTCTCGCCGCCGACGACAGCGAGCTGCTCGATCGTGCCACGCACACGATCGTGAGCCAGGTCGAGGCGCTCAAGACCATGGTCAACGCGTTCGGCGACTATGCGCGCCCGCCGCAGCTCGCGCTGCGCGCCGCGGCGCTGCACGTGCTGGTAGGCGAGGTGCTCGATCTCTATGCGAACGACCAGCGCCTCGTGCTCGTGCGCCAGTTCGCCGAGGAGGAGCCGCAGGTGCGCGTCGACGCCGTGCGCATGCGCCAGGCCCTGCACAACCTCATCAAGAACGCGCTCGAGGCGATCGGCGACGTGCGCAAGCCGCAGGTGGTCGTCGGCACGTCGATCACGCGTGGCGGCGACGGCGACTGGGTCGAGCTCTCGGTCGCCGACAACGGCCCGGGCCTGCCCGAGGGGTTCGGCGAGCGCTGGTTCGAGCCGTACACGACCAGCAAGGCGCGCGGTACCGGCCTCGGCCTCGCCGTGGTCAAGAAGATCGCCGAGGAACACGGCGGCAGCGTGCGCGCAGAGAATCACGTCGGCGGCGGTGCCGTGTTCACGATGCGTTTACCCGTGCAGGGTGCAGTCTCGGGCTGAGCGTGGCTTCGACAGGCTCCCGACAAGGGCTGCGTTATGCTGCGCGCCGCCTGACGACCACGCCGACGCCACGATGACCGCCGACGCCCTGCTGCCTCTCGCCCGTACGCCGCAGGAGCGTCGCGAGTTCTGGTTCTTCCTGCTCGCCGCGCTGATCCTGCTGGGCGCCGGCATGGGCCTGCGCGACCCGTGGCCGGCCGACGAACCACGCTTCACGCTCGTCGCCAAGCAGATGGTCGAGAGCGGCGAGTGGTTGATCACGCATCGCGGCAGCGAGCTGTACTCGGACAAGCCGCCGATGTTCATGGCCGCCCAGGCGGCCGCGCATACGCTCACCGGCAACTGGCGCATCGCGTTCCTGCTGCCGTCGCTGCTGGCGTCGCTGGGCACGCTGCTCCTGATCTACGACCTCGGCCGGCGGCTGTGGAACCACCGCACGGGCCTCTGGGCGGCGATCGCGCTGCTGGCGACGTTCCAGTTCGTCTACCAGGCCAAGCGCGCGCAGATCGATCCGCTGGTGACGTTCTTCATCACGGCGGCGAACTACGGCCTGCTGCGGCATTTCCTGCTCGGACCCGACTGGCGGGCCTACTGGCTCGGCTGCTTCGCGGCGGGCCTGGGCGTGATCACCAAGGGCGTCGGCGTGCTCGCGCTGTTCCTGTTCCTGCCGTACCTCGTCGCGCGCTGGCGCGGCTGGTCGCATCTCGCGCCGATCCATGGCGGCGGCTGGCGCTGGGTGGCAGGCGGCCTCGCGTTCCTCGCCGCTGTCGCATTGTGGATCGTGCCGATGCTGGTCGCCGTACTCACGAGCGATTCGCCCGAGTACCGCGCCTACATGAACGACATCCTGTTCCGCCAGACCGCAGGGCGCTACACGGATTCGTGGGATCACCACCAGCCGCCGTGGTACTACATCGGCGTCATCGCGTTCTCGTGGATCCCGTTGTCGTTCCTGCTGCCGGGGCTCGTGCCGGCGTGGCGCGAGCGCCTGCGTGCGCGCGACGCACGGTTCCTGCTGCCGCTCGCGTGGATCGTCATCGTCGTGGTGTTCTTCAGCATCCCGCGCGGCAAGCGCGACGTCTACGTGATGCCGGCCTTGCCGTGGCTGGCGCTCGTCGCCGCGCCGTTCGTCGAGGACCTGCTGCGCAGGCTCGGCTACCGGCGCCTGCTCGCGGGCTTCGTCGCCGTGCTGGCCTTGCTGTTCGTCGGCGTCGGCATCGCCGCGTGGACGGGGTACCTGCCGCGCGCCGACCGCCTCGTGGTCGAGCGCGGTTTCGAGGACGGCGGCGTCGCGTTGTGGATGATGCTCATCGGCATCGGTGTCATCGCGGCCGCCTCGGTGCTGGTGTTCCGGGTGCGCCGCGCACCGCTCGCGCTCGCGACCACGCTCTTCGGGTTGTGGCTCGCATGGAGCCTGTGGGGCTACCCGCAGCTCAACGAATCGACTTCGGCCGCCGACGTCATGCAGGACGCCGGTGCGTTGATGCCGCGCGACGCGGAGCTCGCGCTCGTCGCGTGGAAGGAGCAGAACCTGCTGCACGTGGATCGCCCGGCCGTCGATTTCGGCTTCCGGCGTGCTTGGCACGAGCAGCTGTCGCTGGCGATCCGCTGGCAGCGCGAAGCGCCGGAGAAGCGCTGGGTCTTCGTGCTCGGCGAGGTCATGGCGCCGTGCATCGCGCGCGAACGCGCCGTGCACGTCGGCAACGCGAACCGGCGCGACTGGTGGCTGTTCCGCGCCGATGCGGTCGAGCCGGCATGCCGCGAAGGCGACGTGCCCGCACCCAAGGCCGACGAGGACCACGATGCCGAATGACGTGCGCGTGCCGCGCATCGACGTCATCGGCTACGACAACGGCGTCGGCCTCTCGCGTGACCTCGACCTGGTCACGTCGATCCTGGGCGACGCGGGTTTCGACGTGCGCCGCGTCGGTGTCGACAAGGATCGACGCGGCCGCAAGGGACCCGGTCTGGGCATCCGCCTGCGCCAGTGGTTCGGCGCCTTGCGTGGCGGCCGCCGCACGAACCTGTTCATCGAGCGCATCCGGCCGGCCTGGTTCACGGGCTCGCATCGCAACCTGCTGCTCGGCAACCCCGATTTCTTCAAGGACAGCGACGTGCGCGCCGCGCATCGGCTCGATGCGGTGCTCGCCAAGACCGCACACGCGGTGCCGCTGTTCGCGACCGCCGCGCGCCGCGTCGTCGAGGTCGGCTTCACGAGCGAAGACCGCCGCGACCTTTCCGTGCCGCGCGAGCGCGCGTTCTTCCACCTGGCCGGACGCAGTCCGCTCAAGGGCACCGCGGCGATCGTCGAGGCCTGGCGGCGGCATCCCGAGTGGCCGATGCTCACGCTGCTGCAGCATCCGGAGCGCGTGCGCGAGAACCTCGCGTTGCCGAATGTCGTGCACCTGACGCGACGCGTCGACGACGGCGAGCTGCGCGTGCTGCAGAACCGCCACCGTTTCCACCTGTGTCCGTCGGAGACGGAAGGTTTCGGTCATCACCTCGTCGAGGCGACGAGTGTCGGCGCGGTCGTGCTGACCGTCGATGCGCCGCCGATGAATACCCTCGTCGACGCTTCGCGCGGCATCCTCGTGGGGTTCCGGGCGACCGAACCGTTCCGTCTCGCGACACGTCATCTCGTCGATCCCGTCGCGCTCGAGCACGGCATCGAACGCATGCTCGCGCTCGACGACGCGGCCTGCGAGGCGTTCGGCGGGTGCGCGCGGGCGTGGTACGAGGCCAACGATCGCGCGTTCCGCGAGCGCCTCGTCGCGGTCGTGCTCGAGCTCGACGCCTGATCCGTCGTCGGCTTGTCATCCGGCTCGTACCGCCGGGCTGGTAGGATGCGCATCCTGCGGCCAGGGAACCGGGTCCCTGCCTGCGCGGGCATCGGCCATCCGGCCGTCGCTCCCCCTTGGCTTTCTCGCGTGGGCCGCGCGGCCGCATGCATGGGACGTCTATGCGGTGTTACCTGCTGTTCGCCACCGAGCTGTACGCGTTGCCGATCCTGCGCCCGCTGGCGCGGGCGATCGTCGACGCCGGCGGCGAAGTCGCGTGGTTCGTGTCGGCACCGCTGGCCGCGCACCTCGCACCGGGTGAGCGCCGCCTCAACGACGCCCGCGAAGTGCGCGAGTTCGCCCCGCTCGCCGTGTTCTCGGCGAGCAACTGGGTCCCGCATTTCTTCCCGGGCTTCAAGGTGCAGGTGTTCCACGGCTTCAACGTCGAGAAGCGTGCACCCGAGCGCGGTCATTTCCGCATCCGCAGCCTGTTCGACCTCTACTGCACGCAAGGGCCGGCGACCACGCGTCCGTTCCGCGAGCTCGCCGCCCGGCACGGCCATTTCGCGGTGGTGGAGACCGGTTGGCCCAAGCTCGATCCGCTGTTCGCGCCGCCCGCGGCATCCGAGGACCTGCGTCCGCGCGATGGCCGTCCCGTCGTCATGTACGCCTCGACGTTCACCGAATCCCTGACGTCGGCACCGTTGCTGCACGCCGAGATCGCGCGCCAGGTCGCCGAAGGCTCGCGCTACTGGCTGCTCACGCTGCATCCGAAGTCGGATCCTGCGCTCGTGGCGCGTTACCGCGCACTCGCGGGGCCGAACGCGCGCTTCCTGGAAGCCGACGACGTCGTGCCGATGCTGCGCGCCGCCGACGTGCTGGTCTGCGACACCTCGTCGGTGGTGTCGGAGTTCGCCGTCCAGGGCAAGCCCGTGGTGACGTTCCGCAACCGCGCGCCGAAGCCGCACATGCTCGACATCGCCGAGGTCGCGCAGCTCGAGCCCGCGTTGCGGTCGGCGCTGGCACCGTCGCCGGAATGGCTCGAGCGCCTGTGCGCGTACGGCGCCGAGATCCACCCGTGGCGCGACGGCGCCTCCAGTGCGCGCGTGCTCGAAGCCGTCGATGCGCTCGCGCGCGGCGATCTCGGCACGCTCGCGCCGAAACCCCTCAACCTGTGGCGCAAGCTGCAGGCCCGCATGCGCTATTACCGCTGGATCGACTGGTCGGCGCCCGACTGACCGCCCGTCGCAGGACAATGCCCTTGCCGCTTTCGCACCACGCACGCCGCCCCTCCGCCACGCCGCTGTGGATACCCGCCTGGACCCTCGCCGCCCTCGTGGCGATCTTCCAGACCGGCCCGATGCCCTTGTACTCGACGCGCACGCTCGGCGTCGCCTGGGAGATGTGGCAGGCCGGCCAGTTCCTCGTGCCGTACGCGAACGGCGAGCCCTACAGCCACAAGGTGCCGCTGCTGTTCTGGCTCATCCACGCCGGCTGGGCCGTCGGCGGCGTCGGTGACGTCTGGCCACGCCTGCTCGAGGTCGGCATCGGCCTCGGCGTGCTGGTGCTCGCGGCGCGCCTCGCGCGCAAGCTGTTCCGCGACGATCCCGGGGTCGAGGCGCTTGCCCCGTGGATCCTCGCCGCGTTCGGCTATGCGTTCCTGTTCGCGCTGCAGATCATGTACGAGATGCTGCTGTGCCTGTGCGTGCTCGGTGCGCTCGTGGCCTTGGCCGGGGATCGCGAGGACCGGCCGCGCTTCGGCTGGTTCGCGTTCGCGGTCGCCGCGGGCCTCATGACCAAGGGGCCGGTCATGCTGTTGCACGTCGCATTCCCGTTCCTGCTCGGTCCGTTCTGGAGCACCTGGGCGTCGCGCCACCGCGCGGCGTGGTACGGACGCGGTGCGCTCGCGCTGGTCGCCGGCATGGCGGTGCTGCTCGCGTGGGCGATTCCGGCGAGCCTCGTGGGCGGCGAGGTGTATCGCCACGAGTTGTTCTTCATGCAGACCGCGGGCCGCGTCGTCGACAGCTTCGACCACGCACGACCGTGGTGGTGGTATGCCCAGATGCTGCCGGCACTGCTGGTACCGTGGCTGCTGTGGCCGCGCGCGTGGCAGGCCGCGGCCGCCGGTCTGTCGCGACCGCGCGGCACGGGCCTGCGCTTCATCGCCTGCTGGCTGGTTCCGATCGCGGTCGCGTTCTCGCTGGTCAGCGGCAAGCAGCTCTACTACCTGCTGCCCGAGGCCGCGGGCGGCGCGATGCTGCTCGCACTCGGCCTGTCGCGCATCGGTGCGCGCGGCGCGCCGGCGCCGTGGTGGCTCGGTCCCTGGCCGCTCGCGCTGGTGCTGCTGGCCGCTGCGGCGGCACTCGCATGGCTGCCGGGCGCGGTCGCGTCGGGCCGCGTGACCTCGGTCTGGTACATCGATCTCGCACCGGCTGCGCCGGCGTTCGCGCTCGGCTGCCTCGGCCTCGGCCTCGCGCTGCTGGCGTGTCCGCGCGCCGATGCGGCGGCGACGCGGCGCATCGCCGTCGTCTCGATGGCGGGGCTCGCGCTGGTCTACGTGGTGTTCGCGCACACGCTGTGGCCGCGCTTCGATCTCGCGCCGGCGGCCGTTCGTGTGGCGGCGATGCAGGCGGCCGGCACACAGGTCGTGCACCACGACATCTACCACAACCAGTTCCAGTTCCTCGGTCGACTCGAGAAACCGCTCGAGGTGCTGCCGCTGCACGGCCACGAGCCCTGGCTCGATGCGCATCCCGACGCGCGCGTGATCCACTACGTCGAGACGCTGACCGCCGAGGATCTCGCCAACGCCGAGTACGTGCAGCCGTTCCGTTCCGATTGGCTGCTCATCGAACGCGCCGGCACGTGGGCGGCACGCCTGCGCGGCGCGCCGCAGCCGCCCGCGCAGCCCGCGCAACGCCATCCAGAAGCGTACTGGCCGTTCCGCGTGGTCGATGCCGCGCACGCGCCGGCGCACTGAAGCGCCGGCGCGCCGCCGCTATCAGGCCTTGGGCGGCTCGAGGCGCAGCAGCTTGCCGTTGGCGTCCTCGGTCAGCACGTAGAGGTTGCCGTCCGGTCCCTCGCGCACGTCGCGGATGCGCGAGCCGAGGTCGCCGAGCAGGCGCTCCTCGCTCGCGATACGGTCACCGTCGAGCTCGAGACGGATCAGGTTGCGATCCGACAGCGCGCCGAGGAACAGGTTGCCCTTCCACGCCGACGGCGCGTTCGCGAACGCCATGCCGCTCAGCGCCGGCGACTTCGCCCAGTAGTGGTGCGGCTGCTCGAGGCCGTCCTTCTCGGTGCCTTCGGCTTCGGGGATCTTCAGGCCCGAGTAGTTGACGCCGTAGGTGATCAAGGGCCAGCCGTAGTTCTTGCCGGCCTCGGGGATGTTGACTTCGTCGCCGCCCTTCGGGCCGTGCTCGCTGGTCCACAGCTTGCGCGTGACCGGGTGCAGCGCCGCGCCCTGCATGTTGCGGTGGCCGTACGAGAAGATCTCCGGTCGCACGCCGTCGCGGCCGACGAACGGATTGTCCTGCGGCACGCTGCCGTCGGCGTTGAGGCGCACGAGCTTGCCCTGGAGCTTGTCGAGATCCTGCGAGGTGGCGCGCTCGTTGTGCTCGCCCTGCGTGACGAACAGGAAGCCCTGGTCGTCGAACACGAGGCGCGAGCCGAAGTGGTGGCCCTTCGAGAGCTTCGGCGCCTGGCGGTAGATCACCTCGACGCCGGTCAGCGCCTCGCCCTCGAGCTTGCCGCGCGCGACCGCGGTACCGGCCGGTGCCTTGCCGCCCTCGCCGGGTTCGGCGTAGGAAAGGTAGACGAGGCCGTCCTGCGCGAACGACGGCGACAGCACGACGTCGAGCAGGCCGCCCTGGCTTTCGGCGAACACGGCCGGCACGCCCGTGACGGCCTTCGACACGCTGCCGTCGGCGCCGACGATGCGCAGCACGCCCGCGCGTTCGGTGACGAGGTAGCGGCCGTCGGGCAGGAATGCGACCGCCCACGGCATCGCGAGGCCGTTGGCCACTTCGACGACACGGAACGCGCCCTTCGTGCTCGTCTGCGAGGCCGGCTCGGCTTTCGCGGCGGCCTTCGGCGCGGCGGCATCGGCCTCGAGTTTCGAGCCGCAGCCGATCGTGCCCACGAGGGCGAGGGCGAGCAGGGTGTGTCGGGTCATCGGCATGGTCTCCTGGTGTGGGGCGGGTCGCGCGGCGCGCGGAAGGGCTTCGACCTTCGCGGCGCTCGCGGGTTCCGCAGTGTCACACGGGGATCATGACCGTCAGGCGGCTGGCGGCACCGCCGTGCCGAGTTCGCGCGAGGCTTTGGCCGTGCGGAACACCAGCGGCTGCGCGGGCGGACGCGCGTCGAACGGCACCTGCGCCTGCGCGACGATGCGCTCGACGACGTCGTGTTGCGGCGATTTGGCGCAGACGGGATCGGCCGCGGCGGCGTCGCCCGCGAGCATCCAGGCCTGACAGCGACAGCCACCCAGATCCTGCTCCTTTTCGGGGCAGCTGCGGCACGGCTCCTTCATCCACGCATCGCCGCGGAAGCGGTTGAAGCCTTCCGAGACGTTCCAGATCGAGGCGAGGTCCATGTCGCGCACGTTCGGGAACGCCATGCCCGGCAGCATGCGCGCGGTGTGGCAGGGCAACGCGGTGCCGTCGGGCGTGACGGTCAGGAACACGTTGCCCCAGCCGTTCATGCACTTCTTCGGGCGCTGCTCGTAGTAGTCGGGTACCACGTAGAGGATGCGGATCGCGTCGCCGACCTTCTCGCGCCAGTGGTTCGTCACGGTCTCGGCACGCGCGAGCTGTTCACGCGACGGAATCAGATGCTCGCGGTTGAGCTGCGCCCACGAGTAGTACTGCGAGTTCGCGAGTTCGAGGTATTCGGCGCCGAGATCGACCGCCATCGCAATGATGCGGTCGATGTGATCGATGTTGAGCCGGTGGATCACCACGTTGAGCACCATCGGGTAGCCGTGCTGCTTGATCAGCGTGGCGACGCGCTGCTTGAGGTCGAACGTGCGCGTGGACGACAGGAAGTCGTTGAGCTCCTTGCTCGAATCCTGGAACGACAGCTGGATGTGGTCGAGGCCGGCGTCCTTGAGCGCGGCGATGCGCTTCTCGTTGAGTCCCACGCCCGAGGTCAACAGGTTCGTGTAGTAGCCGAGCCGGCGCGCCTCGGCGACGAGCACTTCGAGGTCGTCGCGCAGCATCGGCTCGCCGCCCGAGAAACCGCACTGCACGGCACCGAGCGCACGCCCTTCGCGCAGCACGCGCAGCCAGTCGTCGGTGCCGAGCTCGTGCTCGATCGAGGCGAACTCGACCGGGTTGTAGCAGAACGTGCAGTGCAGCGGACAGCGGTAGGTGAGCTCCGCGAGCAGCCACAGCGGCGGTCCCGGCGGGGTGGCGCTCATGCCGCGATCCAGCCCTGGCGGCGCGCGATGTCGAGGAACGCGCGCACGTCGGTGTCGAGCGGGCGGCGGTCGAACGCCTCCTCGAGCTCGGCGACGATCGCCGGCACGTCGCGCGTGCCGTCGCAGCGTTTGAGGATCTCGGCCGCGCTCGCATTGAGCGTGACCATGCCCTCCGGATACAGCAGCACGTGGCGCTGCTGCACCTCTTCCCACTGCAGGCGGAAGTGGCGTGCAAGACGCGGCGTGGCGTGGACCTCCGGCGTGGTGCTCACGTCGTCACCCCGTAGCGGTTCGCCATCGCGTCGTTCATCGCCCACAGCACGTCGAGCTTGAAGCGCAGGATGTCGAGCGCGCGCTGCTGCGCTTCACGGGTGCGGAAATGCGCGAGCGTGATGGCGAGGCCGT
Source organism: Lysobacteraceae bacterium PS02065 (assembly GCA_029959555.1). Lineage (GTDB taxonomy): Bacteria > Pseudomonadota > Gammaproteobacteria > Xanthomonadales > Rhodanobacteraceae > Dokdonella. The sequence continues at coordinate 15,545 of JASCPI010000016.1, forward strand.
GGTCGACGTCGCGGCGTGCCTGCGAGACGCGGTTGCGGAAGTAGGCGAGGCCGTCGCCCGCGATCCACGGGTAGTGCTCGGGCCAGTTGGCGAGGCGCTGGCGGTGGATCGCCGGTGCGAACAGTTCGGTCAGTGAGGCGCACACCGATTCCTGCCATGGCCGGCGCCGCGCGAAGTCGATGTAGGCATCGACGGCGAAGCGCACGCCGGGCACGACGTGGCGCTGGTCGGCGACCTCCTCGCGGGTGAGCCCGGTCGCCTCGGCCAGACGCAGCCAGGCTTCGATGCCACCCGGGTCGTCGCCGTGGCCATCGTGGTCGAGGATGCGCTGGATCCACTCGCGGCGCACCTCGCGGTCCGGGCAGTTCGACAGCACCGCGGCATCCTTGATCGGGATCGCGAGCTGGTAGGCGTAGCGGTTCGCGACCCAGCCGCGGATCTGCTCGGGCGTCGCCTTGCCCGTATTGAGCATGACGTTGAAAGGATGGTGGATGTGGTACGCGGCACCCTGCTCGCGCAGGCGCGCCTCGAACACGTCGGCCGGCCAGGCGTCGGCATCGGCGGATGCGGCATGGGATGTATCGAGCAGCACGTTCACGGGCTGAACTCCATGCCGTCACGGGTGACCTCGATGCCGTGGCGCGCGAGCTCGGCGCGCTCGGCGCTGGCCTCGTCGAGGATCGGATTCGTGTTGTTGATGTGGATGAGCAGCTTGCGCGTCGTTGCGGGCAGGCGGTCGAGCCAGCCGATCATGCCGTCGTCGCCGGCCTGCGGCAGGTGGCCGATCGAGCGCCCGGTCTTGCTCGAGACGCCGAGGCGCGGCATCTCGTCGTCGTGCCAGAACGTGCCGTCGACGAGCACCGCGTCGGCGCGCTGCATGGCCTGCCAGGTCGGTGCGTCGATCGCGCCGAGGCCCGGTGCGTAGAACAGCGTGCGGCCGTCGCGAGTGTCGCGCACGAGCAGGCCGATGTTGTCGCCGGGCTGCGGGTTCTCGCGATGCGGCGAATACGGCGCGGGCTTGCTCGACAGCGGGATCGCCGAGAACGCGAGCGCCTCGAGGCCGTCGACCGCGAACGGCGTGCCGTCGAACGGCAGCACGCGGCGGTCGACGCCACAGAAATGGCCGAGCACGCCGAAGATCGGGTTGCCCTGCGTGAGGTCGGCGTGCACGGGATCGGTGCACCAGATGCGCAGCGGGCCGCGGTGTTCGCGCAGCATGTAGAGGCCGGTCGTGTGGTCGACCTGGCCGTCCATGAGCAGCACGCCGACGAGGCCGGTGTCACGCAGCGCGCGTGCGGGTTGCAGCACGGGGTTCGCGGCGAGCTGGGCGAGGATGTCGGGCGAGGCGTTGACCAGCAGCCAGTCGACGCCGTCGGCGCTGATCGCGATCGAGGACTGCGTGCGCGGCGTGGCGCGCAGGCTGCCGTCGCGTACGCCGCGGCAGTTGGGGCAGTTGCAGTTCCATTGCGGGAAGCCGCCGCCGGCGGCGGACCCGAGGATGCGTACCTTCATCGGTGCGTGGTGTCCGGAAGCGGCCGGCGCCCGGCCATCGGCCGTCCGCGCGCATCCTCGCGCGGCATCGGGGCGCCGGCCGTACAGCTCAGCGGTTGGCGATGTACATCGTCACTTCGAAGCCGAAGCGCTGGTCGATCGCCTGCGGGGTTTCCCAGATCATGGCGGTGCTCCTGTCGGTGTGGCGGCGCGGAAGTGCGCCACCCGCCCGGCGCGAAGTCGCCGGGCCGGTTCGAGTCTGTCGGCATCGCGCCGCAACATGCCTGCGCGAATCCGCGCGTCGTCATCTAGTGAAAATCATGAGGCGCGTCCGTTGGCGCGGGTCGCGGGCTACCATCGCGGCATGCGCACGCCGTACCCCGACATCGCGCCCTGGGACGAGGGCGTGCTCGACATCGCCGACGGCCATCGCGTGCACTACGAGCAGTGCGGCGCGCGCGATGGCGTGCCCGTGGTGTTCCTGCACGGCGGTCCCGGCAGCGGCTGCAGCCCCGCGCATCGGCGTTTCTTCGATCCCGCGCGCTACCGTGCCGTGCTGTTCGACCAGCGCGGCTGCGGGCGCAGCGCGCCGCGTGGCGGCACGCGCCACAACACGACGGCGCACCTCCTCGCCGACATCGAGGCCTTGCGCGCGCGCCTGGGCATCGAGCGCTGGCTCGTCGCGGGTGGCTCGTGGGGTTCGAGCCTCGCGCTCGCGTATGCCGATGCGCACCGCGCTTCGGTGACCGGCCTCGTGCTGCGCGGCGTGTTCCTGACCGGGCACGCCGACCTAGAGTGGTTCTTCACGGGCGCACGCGAACTCGTGCCCGATGCCTGGGAGGCATTCGCCGCGACGTTCCCGCGGCGCCACCGGCGCGATCCGCTCGCCGCGCTCGTGCGTGCCTTCGAGGACGACGACGCGGAGCGCGTCGCGGCCTGCACGCAGGCCTGGTGGGCCTGGGAGCGCGCGCTGCTCGGCGCATCCGGCCCGGCCCCGGTGCTCGACGGCGACGCGCTCGCGCGTGCGGTCGATCGTTACCGCGTGCAGGCGCACTACCTCGCGCGGCGCTGCTTCCTCGGCGAACGCGCGCTGCTCGGTGCGGCGAGCCGCCTGCACGGCCTGCCGGTCGCGATCGTGCACGGCCGCGAGGATCTCGTGTGCCGGCCGCGCAACGCCTGGCGCGTGCACCGCGCGGCCGGCGGCAGTCGCCTGCGCCTCGTCGACAGCGCGGGTCACGATCCGTTCCATCCGGCGCTGTACGACGCGTTCACGGGCGCGCTCGACGCGTTCGCCGCCGACGGCGACTTCACGCGCTGGCCTGCCGCATGAGCCTGCGCGTCAAGCTGCACCTGATCATCACCGTGCTCATGTTCGCGCTCGTCGCGACAATGGTCGCGCTGTTCATCGGCGACACGCGGCGCAGCGTGCACGAGGAGATCGGTGCCTCGGGCGGCATCACGCGCCAGCTGCTCGAACGCCTGATCTGGGTCGGCAGCCGCAACCGCGCCGACGAGATCGCGATCTACCTGCGCGACCTCGGCCGCGTGCGTGCGAACAACATCCTGCTCTACGACGCGCAAGGCAAGGAGCTCTACCGATCGCCGCCGTCGACCTACAAGGCCGGCCGCAATGCGCCGGACTGGTTCGCCGACCTCGTGCAGCCGTACCCGGAGCGGCGCACGATCGAGCTCGGTGGCGAAGGGCGTCTCGTCATCGAGGCCGAGGCCTCGCGTGCGGTGCTCGACGGCTGGGACGACATGCTGCTGCTGCTCGGCGTCGCCGGACTCGCGTTCGCGCTCGCCAACGGCCTCGTCTACGTGCTGGTCGGGCGCGCGGTGTCGCCGTTCGAGCGCATCGTCGGCGCGCTGCGCGAGCTCGAGCGCGGCGCACTGCACACGCGCCTGCCCGCGCTGCGCGGCCGTGAAGCCGCCGCGATGGGCGCCGCGTTCAACCGCATGGCCGAAGCGCTCGAGGGCGGCCTCGAGGTGCGCCGCCAGGCCGCCGAGAGCGAGGCACGCCTCGAGGCGCAGCGCGAGCTCTCGCGTGAGCTGCACGCGCGCATCGAGGAAGAGCGCCGCACGCTCGCGCGCGAACTGCACGACGAGCTCGGCCAGCAGGTCACGGCGATCCGCAGCATCGCGCTCGCGATGGCGCACCGCGCCGCCGCCGATGCCGGCCTGCGCTCGGCCGCGCAGGCGCTGACCGAAACCTCGAACACGCTCTACGACAACATGCACGCGATGATCCCGCGGCTGCGCCCGCTCGCGCTCGACACGCTCGGCTTGGTCGACGCGCTCGCCGACCTCGTCGAGGACTGGCGCCTGCGTGCGCCGCAGATCACGTTCGGCTTCACGGCCGACGCGCTCGCCGCCGAACCCGACGACACCGTGCGCGTCGGCGTCTACCGCATCGTGCAGGAGTCGCTCAGCAACGCGGTGCGCCACGCGCGACCGACACGCATCGATGTCGTGATCGATGTGCAGGGCGACGTGCTCGAGGCGCGCGTCGCCGACGACGGTGTCGGCATGCCACCGCAAGGTCCGGACGGCTCGCGCCACGGCATCCGCTCGATGCACGAACGCGCTGCGCTGGTCGGCGGCGACCTCGCGATCGAGGCGAAGGCCGATGGCGGCAGCGTCGTGCGCGTGCGCGTGCCGCTCGAAGCTGCACCGCGGAGCCACGCATGAGCGCGCGCGACCCCACGCCCGGCGCAATGATCCGCGTCATGCTCGTCGACGACCACGCCGTCGTGCGCATGGGTTTCCGCCTGCTGCTCGAGGGCACGCCCGACATCGTCGTCGCGGCCGAGGCCGACAGCGGCGAGGCCGCGTACCGGCGCTACCAGGACGAGGCCGTCGACGTCGTCGTGATGGACATCGCGATGGGCGGCGTCTCGGGCCTCGAGGCGACCGAGCGCATCCTCGCGCGCGATCCGAGCGCGCGCGTGCTCGCGCTGTCGGCGCACGAGGATCCGGCCCATGCGCGCCACATGCTCAAGGCCGGCGCGCTCGGCTACCTCAGCAAGCGCAGCGCGCCCGAGGCGCTCATCGAGGCGATCCGCAGCGTCGCCGCGAACCGCCGCTACATCGATGCCCAGGTGGCCCAGCGCATGGCGATCCAGAGCGTCGGCCCGGGCGACAACCCGATCGAGCGCCTGACCGAGCGCGAGTACCAGGTGTTCCTCAAGCTCGCGGGCGGGCAATCGGTCAACCGCATCGCCGAACTCATGAGCCTGTCGCCGCGCACGGTCGGCACGCACCTCTACAACATCAAGCAGAAGCTCGCCGCCGGCAATCAGGCCGAACTCGCGCTGATCGCGGTGCGCGCGGGGCTCATCGACGCCTGAGGACGCGGCATCGCCGTGCGGTTCGGGTATGCTCGTTGTCTCTTTTTCGCAACCGACCGAACCCATGCCTTCCGCACGCGTCCTGGTGGTCGACGACGAGCCCGACATCCGTGGCCTCGTCAAGGAAATCCTCGAGGACGAGGGCTATACGGTGGCCGTCGCCGAGTCCGCCGCGGCCGCGCGCGAGGCGCGTCGCGGCGAACGTCCCGACGTGGTCCTGCTCGACATCTGGATGCCCGACCTCGACGGCATCAGCCTGCTGCGCGAGTGGAGCGAGCGCGGCGGCCTGCCGTGCCCGGTCATCATGATGAGCGGCCACGGTACGGTCGAGACCGCGGTCGAGGCGACGCGTCTGGGCGCCTACGATTTCGTCGAGAAGCCGATCTCGCTGGCCAAGCTGTTGCTGACCGTCGAGCGCGCGCTCGAGGCGAGCCGCCTGCGCCGCGAGAACGAGGGCCTGCGCAGCCAGCTCGCGGTACCGCTCGATCCGGTCGCGACGAGCCGTTCGATGCAGGCGCTCAAGGCGCAGGCCGAGAAGCTCGCCGCGCACGATACCTGGATCCTCGTGCAGGGCGAGCCCGGCACCGACAAGGAGGCCCTCGCGCGCTGGCTGCACGATCGCAGCGCACGCCGCGCCGGTCCGTTCGTGACCGTCGCGCCGGGGTCGATCGCCCGCGACCACGCGGCCAGCGCGCTGTTCGGCACCGACGACGGCACCGCGATCCAGTACGGCCTCATCGAGCAGGCCAATGGCGGCACGCTCTACCTCGATGACGTCGCCGACCTCGATCCCGAGCTGCAGCTGCGCCTGTCGAGCGTGTTCGCGCGCCGCGCGCTGCTGCGCTGCGGTGCGCACGAGGCCGTGCCGATCGACGTGCGCGTGATCGCGGCGAGCTCGCACGATCTCGAGGCCGCGGTGCAGGCCGGGCGTTTCCGCGACGAGCTCTACTACCAGATCAAGGTCGTGCCGCTGACCGTGCCGCCGCTGCGCGAGCGCGTCGAGGACATCCCCGAGCTGCTGCGCTACTACGCGGATTTCTTCGCCAACCGCGACAAGCTGCCGTATCGGCATTTCCCGGTCGCCGTGCAGAACCGCCTGCGCCACTACCCGTGGCCCGGCAACCTGCGCGAGCTGCGCAACCTCGTGCAGCGCCTGCTGATCCTCGGCAACGCGCCCGATGTCGCACTCGACGAACTCGAGCTCGCCCTCGGCAGTGCGGCGCCGGCCACGCCGGCGGCACGCAGCGATGCGCCGCGTGGCCTCGAGGTCGATTTCGCGCTGCCGCTGCGCGAGGCGCGCGAGCAGTTCGAGCGTGCCTACCTGCTGCACCAGCTCAACGAGGCCGGCGGCAGCGTCGGCAAGCTCGCCAAGGCGGTCGGCATGGAGCGCACCCACCTCTACCGCAAGTTGAAGGACCTCGGCGTCGACCCCAAGCTGGCCGGACGCGAGGACTGACGGCGCGCCGTCACGCGCGCGTGCGAGGCTCGTCGCGTCCATCGGACTTTCGGCCGATGGACGCGGCGCCCGCGGCCATGGTTCGCTGCGGCATTCGGCCGCGCCGCACGGCGGCGGCGGGAACCGCGCCATGCCATGCGCCGTCCCAGTCGTCGCGCGCGCGGCGGGCCACGCATCCCTTCCCCTGCAGGAGACACCCATGACACTCGAAGGCAAGGTCGCACTCGTCACCGGCGCGGCCAGCGGCATCGGCCGGCGCATCGCCGAGGTCTACGCGCAGCACGGCGCGGCCGTCGCGATCGCCGACCTCAACCTCGACGGCGCCAGCGCGACCGCGCGCGAGATCGAGGCGGCCGGCGGCAAGGCGATCGGCGTGAAGATGGACGTGACCAGCGAGGACGATGTCGACCTCGGCGTCGCCGAGGTCGTGCGCCGCTTCGGCAAGGTCGACATCCTCGTCTCGAACGCGGGCATCCAGATCGTCAAGCCGGTCGAGGAGTTCGCGTACGACGAGTGGAAGAAGATGCTCGCGATCCACCTCGACGGCGCGTTCCTGACCACGCGTGCCTGCCTCAAGGACATGTACGCGCGTGGCCAGGGCGGCGCGATCCTCTACATGGGCTCGGTGCACTCGCACGAGGCCTCGAAGCTCAAGGCGCCGTACGTCGCCGCCAAGCACGGCCTGCTCGGCCTCGCCCGCGTCGTCGCGAAGGAAGGCGGCCCCAAGGGAGTTCGCGCCAACGTGATCTGCCCGGGCTTCGTGCGCACGCCGCTGGTCGAGAAGCAGATCCCCGAGCAGGCCAAGACATTCGGCATCTCCGAGGAGGATGTCGTCAGGACGATCATGCTCAAGGACACGGTCGACACCGAGTTCACGACCGTCGACGATGTCGCCAATCTCGCGCTGTTCCTCGCCGCGTTCGAGACCAATGCGCTGACCGGCCAGAGCATCACGGTCAGCCACGGCTGGCACATGCAATGAGTGCACGCGCGCCGCGTCGCGCGGCCCCGCGCGTCGAGACGGCGAGCCCGGCCGAGCTGGCCGCGCGTTTCGAGCAGGTCGCCCTCGTGCTGCAGGGCGGCGGCGCGCTCGGCGCCTACCAGGCCGGCGTCTACGAGGCCTTGCACGAGGCCGGGATCCGTCCGGACTGGTTCGCCGGCGTATCGATCGGCGCGATCAACGCGGCGATCCTCGCCGGCAACGCGCCCGCGCATCGCGTCGAGCGGCTGCACGCGTTCTGGGACCTCGTCGTGCAGCCGGCGAGCCCGCTCGCATGGCCCGGCGCGCTGATGCGCGACACGCTCGGCGCGTGGCCCGGCAACGGCATCGCGACATGGACCGGCGCGCTCGCCGCGGTCGATGCGATCGCGCACGGCCAGCGCGGCTTCTTCGAGGCGCGCCACACGCTGCCGTTCCTGCAACCCGCGGGCAGCGCGGCGGCAACGAGCTTCTACGACACCGCGCCGCTCAAGGCCACGCTCGAGCGCTTCGTCGATTTCGACCGCATCGGCCGCGGCGCACGCCTGTCGGTCGGTGCGGTCAACGTGCGCACCGGCAACGTCGTCTACTTCGATTCCTCGCGCATGAAGCTGCGCGCCGAGCACATCATGGCCTCGGGTGCGCTGCCGCCCGCGTTCCCGGCGATCGAGATCGACGGCGAGGCCTACTGGGACGGCGGCATCGTCTCCAACACGCCGCTGCAGCACGTGCTCGGCGAACAGCCGCGCCGCGACACGCTGGCCTTGCAGGTCGACCTGTGGAGCGCGCGCGGCGACGTGCCCGCGACGCTGCCCGACGTGTTCGAACGCCAGAAGGACATCCAGTACTCGAGCCGCACGCGCCTCGGCACCGACATGGTCGAGCGCCTGCAGAAGCTGCGCGTCGCGCTCGCCGAACTCGTGCGCCGCGTGCCCGAGGACGATCTTCCGCCCGGCCTGCTCGACGACGTACGGCCCTGGATGTGCGACCGCGTGCATACGATCGTGCACCTGATCTACCGCGCCAAGCCGTACGAGGAACAGTACAAGGACTACGCGTTCAGCCCGCTGTCGATGCGCGGCCACTGGGACAGTGGCCGCGAGGACATGCAGCGCACGCTCGAGCATCCGAGCTACTTCGCGCCGCCACCGCGCGACGTCGGCGTCGTCACGCACGACATCCACCGCCTGCTGCGCGAGGCCGCGCCGTGAGCGGCGACATGGTCGCGCGCCTGCGTGCCCAGATCGGCGGGCCGCGCGACGGCGCGCTGCTGCGCTTCTCGATCGGCAACGCGCTGCTCGCGACCGGCGACGCGGCCGGTGCCGCGGAGGCCTTGCGCGCCGCCACCGGGATCGACGCGACCTATTCGGCGGCGTGGAAGCTGCTCGGTCGCGCGCTCGTCGACCTCGGCGACACGGCCGGCGCCGAGGCCGCCTGGACGCAGGGCATCGAGGTCGCCCGCGCACGCGGCGACCAGCAGGCCGCGCGCGAGATGGAGGTGTTCCTGCGCCGGCTGCGCAAGCCGCCGAGCTGAACGCGGCGCGCCCCGCTGCGGGCACCGCGGTTGTGGCAGGATCGGCGCCTGGGGAAGGGGGATCCACGTGTCCACGCACGACCACACGACGCTGCCCGTCGGGCACGGCGCCGCCACGCCCGACGCGCCGGTCATCGGCTCTTACCGGCTCGTGCGCCTCCTCGGCGAGGGCGGCATGGGCCGCGTCTGGCTGGCCGTCGAATCGCATCCGGTGCGCGAGGTCGCGCTCAAGGTCGTGCGCGGTGTGTCGGCTGCGGTGATCGAGCGCATGCACCGCGAGATCGAGGTGCTCGCGCGTCTCGAGCATCCGGGCATCGCGCGCCTGTACGCGGCCGGCGAGGCCACGCTCGAAGGCACGACGGTGCCGTGGCTCGCGATGGAGTACGTGCCGGGCGTCGACCTGCGCACGCATGTCGAGCAGTCGCCTCCCGATCCGGCCGCGCGCATCGCGCTGGTCGCCGCGGTCGCGCGTGCCGTGCACTACGCCCACACGCGCGGCGTGATTCACCGCGACCTCAAGCCCGGCAACATTCTCGTCGATGCCGAGGGCCGGCCCAAGGTGCTCGACTTCGGCATCGCGCGGCTTCGCGACGACGGCGCCGAAGGCCTCACGTTCGCGGGCCAGGTGCTCGGCACCGTGCCGTACATGAGCCCCGAGCAGCTCGGTGGCGGACGCATCGACGTGGCCAGCGACGTCTACGCGCTCGGCGCGGTCGCCTACGAACTCGTCGCCGGCTGCCTGCCGCATCCGCGCCTGACCACGTCGACGCTGTTCGAGGCACTCGACATCGTGCGCCGCGAGCTGCCGATGCCGCTCGGCCGCGTCGCCCCGCAGGCGCGGGGCGATCTCGAGACGGTCGTCATGAAGGCGCTCGAGGCCGATCCCGCGCGCCGCTACGCGAGCATGGCCGCGTTCGCCGACGACCTCGAACGCGTGCTCGCGCATCGCCCCGTGTCGGCGCGTCCGCCGACGCGCGCCTACCTCGCGTCGCGCTTCGTGCGCCGTTACCGCGCGCTGACCGCGGCGGCTGCGATCACCTTCCTCGTGCTGCTCGTCGCGAGCATCGTGTCGCTGCGTGCGGCCTGGTCCGAACAACGCGCGCGCGTGCTCGCCGAGCAGCGTGCGCAGGAGAGCGCGGCGGTGGTCGCGTTCCTCGAGCGCATGCTCGCGTCGGCCGATCCCGACGTCTCACGCGGTCGTGCACCGACCGTCGACGAGGTCGTCGACGAAGCCGAGCGCAGCCTTGCGCGTGCCGGCGCACCAGCCGTCGAGCGCGCGGTCGCGACGACCCTCGCTTCGACGCGGCGTTCGCTCGGCGACTACGAGCATGCGCTCGCGCTCAACACGCGAGCGCTCGCGCTGGCCGCCGCCGACGATGCCGAAGGGCGCCATCGCCTGCTGCGCCAGCGCGCTGTCGTGCTGACCGATCTCACACGTTTCGACGAGGCGCGCACCGCGATCGCCGACGCACGCGCCGCGTGGCCCGACGCGACACCTCTGGCACGCCTCGGCCTCGCGCTCAGTGCCGCACGCATCGACGACGACGACGGCGACGTCGACGCCGCGATGCGCGCCTACCGCGCAATCCTCGCCGACGCGCCTGGCGTCGAGGCGGCCGACCCCGTGGCCGCACACGAGCTCGCCGCCACGCTCGACATCGCGCGCAGCAACCTGTCGTCGCTGCTGCGCGAGCGCGGCGAGCTCGACGAGGCCGAGCGGCTGCTTCGCGAGGTGCTCGCGACGCGTCGCACCGAACTCGGCGAGCGCGCGCCGGCCACGCTGGCGAGCCGCCACAAGCTTGCCCTCGTGCTCGCCGCGCGCGGCCGCCAGGACGAGGCGATCGCCGAAACCGAGGCCGTGCTCGCCGCGCAGCGCGAGGTGCTCGGCGACATCCATGCGGCGACCCTGACCACGATGCAGTCGCTGGCCAACGCGCTCGCCGGCACGCCGCGGCGTGCCGAAGCGATCGCGCTCGCGCGGGAATCGCTGGCCGGCTTCGAGAAGCAGTTCGGCGAGGCCCACGTGCAGGCGCTCGCGGCGATGAACACGCTCGCCTATCTGCTCGAGGAGGACCGCCAGGTCGAGGCCGCCGAGGCCATGTACCGGCGCCTCGTCGCGATCCAGCAGCGTGCGGGCGAGACGCACCCGTCCACGCTCGCGCCGCGCAACAACCTCGCGATGCTGCTGCTCGACGCGGGTCGCGTCGACGAGGCCTGCACGGAATTCCATACCCTCGTCGACGCTTCGCGCGCCACGCTCGGTGCCGACCACGTCAACACGGCGATCTTCATGAGCAACCAGGGGCTGTGCCTCGGTCGTCTCGGCCGCGTGGACGAGGCGCGTGCCACGCTCGAGGCCGCGCATGCACGCCTCGCCGCCGTGCTCGGCCCCGACCACGCACGCACGAAGGCCGCGGCCGAACGCCTTGCGGCGTTGGCCGGCGCATCAGCACCTACGAGGCGCACACCGTGAGCCTCGCGACGATCGCCTTCGTCGTCGCGCTCGTCGCGGTGGCCGCGGCCATGTTCGCGCTCGTGCGCCTGCGCCTCGAGCGGCGCGTCTTCGAAACCGAGCGCGTGCAGCTGTTCGCACTGCTTGCCGAGCGCGAGGCGCGTGCACGCGAACAAGCCGCCGCCGCCGAGCGCGAGCGCATCCACGGCGACCTCCACGACGATCTCGGCGCGCGCCTGCTCGGCCTCATCCACGCCGCGCCGACGCCCGAGTACGCCGATCGCGCACGCGCCGCGCTGCAGGACCTGCGCGATGTCGTCACCCGCTCACGCGGCACGCCCGGAACGCTCGGTGAGGTGCTCGGCGAGATCCGCGCCGAGGCTGCGCAGCGTCTCGCCGCGGTCGGCATCGGCCTCGCCTGGCAGGAGCGGCCGGACCTTCCCGACGCATCGCTCGACCACGCCCGCGCGCTGCACCTCTACCGCATCGCGCGCGAGGCGATCAGCAACGTGATCCGCCACGCGCAGGCGCGTCGCGTGCGCGTGCGCGTGGGCCTGAGCGGCGACCAGCTCGTGCTCGACCTCACCGACGACGGCGACGGCGCGCCGGCCTCGCCGGTCGAAGGCAGCGGTCTGCGCGGCATGCGCGAGCGCGCGGCCGAGCTCGAGGGCGACATCCGCTGGACGCCGGGCACCGAAGGCGGCACCAAGGTCGTGCTCGCGGTGCCGATCGGGGGCACACCTTGACGCCGTCGCATGCGCTCGTCGTCGACGACCTCGCCTCGAGCCGCGACTGGCTCGCGCAGGCGCTCGGCCTCGCGTTCCCGGGCATCGCGATCGCGTTCGCGGGCAGCCTCGCGGAAGGCCTGCGTGCGGCAGCCGCACCCCTCGCGATCATCGATCTCGGCCTGCCCGACGGCTCCGGCGTCACGCTGATCGAACGCCTGCACGCCTCCGGCACGACCTGCGTGGTCGCGACCGTGTTCGACGACGATGCGCACCTGTTCCCGGCTTTGCATGCCGGCGCGCAGGGCTACGTGCTCAAGGACCAGCCGACCGATGCGCTCGCCGGCATGCTGCGCGGCATCGCCGAGGGTCGCCCGCCGCTGTCGCCGTCGATCGCGCGGCGCCTGCTGCGCCATTTCCAGCCCGCGCCGGATGCGTCGGTGCCGGCCGTCGTGCTGACCGCGCGCGAGACCGAGGTGCTGCGCCTCATCGCGAAGGGCTACACGGTGCCCGAGGTCGCCGAGGCGCTCGCGCTGTCGCGCCACACCGCCGCGGGTTACGTGAAGGACATCTACCGCAAGCTCGCGGTGACCTCGCGCGCCGAAGCCACGCTCGAGGCGACGCGGCGCGGGCTCGTGGCGCCGTCCTGACGACGAACGACCTTCCATGGTCGGTCGCGGCGGGGCGAGCGCCGCGCGTCCTGTCGTGGTGTCGTCAAACGGTGCGTGCGCGACGCCAGCCTGCCGCGGCGAGCAGGGCGGCGAGCGCCGCGAGTGCGAACGGATGGCCGACCGGCAACTCGACCGCCGGCGCGCCCGCGCCGCCCCCGGGCTGGCCGACCGGTGCCGAGCCGAAGCCGTCGACGTAGACGTAACCGCCGTGGCCGCCGAGCGAGCAGTCCGCCGCGATCACGGTCAGCTCGATCGGCTGGCCGATCGCCGACAACGGCAGCACCGCGTCGACGTCCTGGAACGGCAGGTACTTCCAGTTGCCGGTGCCTTGCAGGAAGTCCACGCCGGGCTGGCCCGAATACGCGAACTGCTCGAACAGCACCGTGTTGTCGGCGAGATTGCGCACCGACACGTAGAAATACGGCTGCTCGTGCGGCGCGTGATTCGGGTCATCCATGACGGGCGCGAACGCGAAGCGCAGGTGCGGCAGGCCGTCGACGGGATCGATGTCGGCCGCGGTCAGCGTGTCGACCTGGGTCAGCCGCGTCACGAGTGCGCCGCCGCCTTCGTCGTTGAGGCGTGCCGTGAAACTGCCTGCACGCGGCAGCGCGATCGTCGGTGCACGCGGGTCGGCGACCTGACCGACGATGTCGGCGGGCCCCGCGGCGCCCGGGTTGATCGTCACGCTCGCCCCCGTGAACGGCGGGCTGCCGGCGAGACCGGGATTGGTGCCGCCCTCGAGCGTCCAGCCGGCGAAGCTGTTCTGCTCGAAGCCGCCGTTCTGGAACACGGCGAGCGCGGGCGTGGAGACGGCCGCGACGGCGAGGGCGACCGCGGCACGCAGTGCGAGGGCATCGCGCCCGCGAAGGCGCGCGGAGGTGGACATGGACATCGGTGGATTTCCCCTGGGGTGCATCGGCACGCGGACCGGTGCGCACCGTGGACCGCGATGCTAGGCAGCGGCCCGCGCAGCCGGTACCCCGCGAACAGGGGGGGTCAGCGCGACCGCGCGTAGGGATTCGGTTCGTCCGGATCGGGGCGGATCGAATAGCGCTTGTAATGCCACTGGTACTGCAGCGGTGCGCGTTCGACGCAGGCTTCGACGCCGCGGTTGAGGGCCGTGCAGGCCACGCGCAGGTCGGCGTCGGCGATGCCGTCGGGTGCCGGCAGCACGTGGATGCGGAAACCCTCGCCGTCGGGCAGGCGCTCCGCGAACGCGAACACGACCGTCGCGCCCGTGCGTTCGGCGAGACGGGGCACCAGCACCATGGTCAGCGCCTCGACGCCGAAGAACGGCGCGAACTGGCCCTCGCCCTGCTTGGGCTGCTGGTCCGGCAGGATGCCGACCACGCCACCCGCGTTGAGGCGCCGATACAGCGTGCGTACACCGCTGCCCTCGGCGCGCACCTGCTCGACCTCGAGCGCGCCGCGCGCCTTGACCAGGAACGGCTCCAGGTGCGGATTGCGCGGCGGCCGGTACACGATCGCGAGCGGCGTGCGCGCGGCCAGCCAGTAGTTGAGCAGCTCCCAGCACCCGAGGTGCGGCGCGGCGACGATCACGCCCTTGCCGGCCGCGATCGCCGCATCGAAGACCTCGGCGCCACGCACCTCACGTACGAGCGCGAGCGCGTCGCCGGGCCGGCCCGACCACACCTTGGCGACCTCGAGGGCCGACTTGCCGGTCTCGGCGAGCACGTCGCGTGAGCGGATCTGTCCTGATTCCACGCCATGACGCGTTTGGAGCAGATGGAGGTTGGCTTCGGTGACGCGGCGCTCGCGGCCATTGGCCCGCCAGTACGCCCTGCCGACCAGGGCGCCGAGCGCATGCAGCGTGCGCAGGGGCAGGCGGCCGGCCAGCGAGAGCAGGGCGTGGAGCAGGCGGAAACGCAGGATCATGCAGAGGAGGCGGACGTGCGGACGACCCCCATCTTAGCGGCATCGTGCCCGTTGACCGCCCCTGCGGGCCGCAGCGAGCATGGCGGTTTGCCGCTGGAGGACGCCCGTGATCGCACTGCTGCAGAGGGTCGAGAGTGCCCGCGTGGACGTCGACGGCGAGACCGTGGGTGCGATCGGCGCGGGACTGCTCGCGTTCGTGGCGGTGGAACGGGGCGACGGCGAAGCCCAGGCGGCGCGGCTCGTCGAGCGCCTGCTCGGCTATCGGGTATTCGGCGACGACGAGGGCCGCATGAACCGCTCGCTGCGCGACACCGGCGGCGGCTTGCTGCTGGTCTCTCAGTTCACGCTCGCGGCCGACACCTCGAGCGGCACCCGGCCGGGCTTCTCGGGCGCGGCGAGCCCGGAGGAGGGCGAACGCTGGTTCGCGCGCACGGTCGAGCTCGCGCGCCAGGCGCATCCGCGGGTGGAAACCGGGCGCTTCCGTACCCACATGAAGGTCAGCCTCGTCAACGACGGGCCGGTCACGTTCCACCTGCGCGTCGCGCCCGCCTGAACGGTCCGCGCCCCACGCCTCGCCGCGACAGCGGCTGAAAACGTTTGAATCCTTTCAAATCAACGGTTTGGGATGCCCTTGACGCGGCTCCTATACTTCCGAGTCTTTGCTTAAGGTAACAGCGGAATCTTCATGGCAAGCGAGCACATCCAGGAGCAGCAGACCACCGATATCAAGATGCTCATCACCAAGGGCAAGGAGCAGGGTTACCTGACCTACGCCGAGGTGAATGATCACCTGCCCGACGACATCGTCGATCCCGAACAGATCGAAGACATCATCGGCATGATCAACGACATGGGCATCGAGGTGCACGAGATCGCACCCGATACGGAGACCCTGCGCGCCACCGCCACGGCATCGAGCGACGACGAGACCGCGACCGAGGAGGCCGTGGCCGTGCTGTCGGCCGTCGACGCCGAGGTCGGCCGCACGACCGACCCCGTGCGCATGTACATGCGCGAGATGGGCACGGTCGAGCTGCTCACGCGCGAGGGCGAGATCGCGATCGCCAAGCGCATCGAGGAAGGCCTCAACCAGGTCCAGTCCGCGCTCGCGAGCTTCCCGTGGTCGATCCAGCTGCTGGTCGAGGAGTACGACCAGGTCAGCGAGGGCAAGAAGCGCATGTCCGAGGTGATCGCGGGCTTCGCCGATCTCGAGGAGCCGGAAGTCGCGGTGCCCGAGCCGGCCGCCGCCAGCGACGACGAGGCCGAGGCCGAAGAGGACGAGGAAAGCGGCGACGAGGAAACGACGACGGTCGACACGGGTCCCGACCCGGTCGAGGTCGCGCGCCGCGTCGACGAGCTGCGCCAGGGCTACGTGAAGTTCCAGAAAGCCGCCGAGAAGCACGGCATCGCCGACCGCAAGACGCAGAAGCTGCGCGAATCGATGGCCGAGGAGTTCCTCAAGCTCAAGCTGCCGGCGATCCTCATCGACGGCCTCGTGCGCAAGCTGCGCGAAGTGGTGAGCAACATCCGCCACCACGAGCGCCTGATCATGGACGTCTGCATCAAGCAGGCGAAGATGCCGCGCAAGGACTTCCTCAAGATGTTCCCGTCCAACGAGACCAATCTCGAGTGGGCCGAGGAACTCGCGCGCAAGCGCCAGAAGTGGTCGCCGGCCGTCAAGACGCACCGCGACGCGCTCGTCGGCGAGCAGAACAAGCTCGTCTCGATCGAGAACACGCTGTACCTGTCGGTCGCCGACATCAAGGAGATCAACCG
The DNA here is from genome assembly GCA_029959555.1 of Lysobacteraceae bacterium PS02065. Classification (GTDB taxonomy): domain Bacteria; phylum Pseudomonadota; class Gammaproteobacteria; order Xanthomonadales; family Rhodanobacteraceae; genus Dokdonella. The sequence goes on from JASCPI010000016.1 coordinate 31,872, forward strand.
CGCGATGTCGATCGGCGAGGCCAAGGCCCGCCGCGCGAAGAAGGAGATGGTCGAGGCCAACCTGCGCCTCGTGATCTCGATCGCCAAGAAGTACACCAACCGCGGCCTGCAGTTCCTCGACCTCATCCAGGAAGGCAACATCGGCCTCATGAAGGCGGTCGACAAGTTCGAATACCGCCGCGGCTACAAGTTCTCGACCTACGCCACGTGGTGGATCCGCCAGGCGATCACGCGTTCGATCGCCGACCAGGCGCGCACGATCCGCATCCCCGTGCACATGATCGAGACGATCAACAAGCTCAACCGCATCAGCCGCCAGATGCTGCAGGAGATGGGTCGCGAGCCGACGCCGGAAGAGCTGGCGGTCAAGATGGAGATGCCCGAGGACAAGATCCGCAAGGTGCTCAAGATCGCCAAGGAGCCGATCTCGATGGAGACGCCGATCGGCGACGACGAGGATTCGCACCTCGGCGACTTCATCGAGGACATCTCGATCGTTTCGCCGATCGAGTCCTCGACGAACATCGGCCTCATGGAGACCGTGCGCGACGTGCTCGGCGGCCTGACGCCGCGCGAGGCCAAGGTGCTGCGCATGCGCTTCGGCATCGACATGAACACCGATCACACGCTCGAAGAGGTCGGCAAGCAGTTCGACGTCACGCGCGAGCGTATCCGCCAGATCGAGGCCAAGGCACTGCGCAAGTTGCGCCACCCGAGCCGCTCGGAACAGCTGCGCTCGTTCCTCGATCTCGAATAACGCACGAGCCACCACGCGATGGATCGCGAACGACACACGAGGGCGGCCACCACGGCCGCCCTTTTTTCTGCCGTCGTGATGCTCGCGCTGTGCGCCGGCACGTGGAGCGGCGGCTTCCTCGGTGACGACGTCAGCCTCGTCCACCACGCGCATCGCGTGATCGGCGAGCAGCGTACGCTGGCCTACCTGTTCGGCGCGTTCACGCAGGCGGAAGGCCTGCAGAACGGCTTCTACCGGCCCACGGGCCTCGCCAGCTGGATCGTGAGCGCACTGCACGCGGGCTACGAACCGGCTGGATGGCGCGTCGGCAACGCGCTTCTGCATCTGCTCAACGGATGGCTCGTGCTGCGCCTCGTGCGCCGCATCGTCGGTGTGGATCGCACGCCACCCGTCGCGTGGTTCGCCGCGGCTGCGTTCTGGCTCTACCCGCTCGCGCCCGAGGCCAGCGTCTGGATCGCCGCGCGCTTCGACCAGCTCGCGCTCGCGGGCATGCTCGTCGCGTGCGAGCGCCATCTCGCACGACATCGCGTCTTCGACGGAGCGCATCTCGCCAGCCTGCTCGCGCTCACGTTCGCACTGACGTCGAAGGAACCCGCGATCCTCACGCCGGGCCTCATGCTCGTCGTCTCGCTCGTCGCGATGCCTGCACCCGCGATGCCAGGATGGCGCCCATGGATCGGTCCCGTCCTGCGCGAGGTGCGCGACGTGCTGCCTGCGCTCGCGATGCTCGTCGCCTACTTCGTGCTGCGCCGACACCTGTTCGGCCACGCGGTGCAGGTCTACGAGGTGCACGCGCCGCTGCAGGTGTTCGACTTCGGCATCGTCACGCAGCGTCTCGCCGGCTTCGCGCCCGTACTCGTGCAGCCATTCGGGACCTGGGCCGGCGTGCTCGTCGCGACCGTCCTCGGTGTGCTCGCGACAGGTGCCATGGTCGCGCGGCAGGCCGGGTGTTTCGTGCGCGCTTGGCTGCTGCCGCTCGCAGCCGCGGTCGGTTCTGCTGCCGCGATCGTGGTGCACTTCACCGGCGTCGAGACCACCGGCTTCGGCGCACGGCTGTTCTACGTGACCGGCGCCTGGCTCGCGATCGCGCTGTTCCTGCCGTTCGCCTACGCCACACGCCACCGTGCGCTGCATGCCTGCGCAACGATCCTGCTGCCCGTGTTCGCGATCCACCTCGCCGTCGCGACGCAACCCTGGCGCGAGGCTGGCCTCGCGATGCGCGACCTGCTGCCCAGGCTCGTCGCGAAGGCCGGCACGCTGCATGCGCGCGGCGAGTTCGGTCTCGTGCTCGCCGCCGATACGCTGCACACGGCCACGTTCGCGCGCAACGCCCAGGGCGGCATGGGGCAGGGCGGTGTCGTGCCCGTCCATCCGCACGCGGGCAGCATCATGGTCACCACGCCGTTCGAGCCCGTCGTCGTCGAGCACTTCGAGCGTCTCGGCGGCATCACGCTCGCTGGCGAACGCACGCTGCGCACCTACTGCGTCGACGCGCTGCCGTGGAACGGCGAGGTCAGGCTCGTGCCGATCACGCTGTCGACGCCGCTCGACCAGCCGGCCGCGTGGTGGCGCGAGTGGACGGCCGCCGTCACCGCATCAGCCTGCGCCGACGACTTCCCGGACCTGCGCTGAGCGCGCCGAGCGCGTCACAAGTGGATGCGGCTGCGCAACCACGCGTGCGCGCCCTTGGCCTCGTTGAAGACCGACCAGTCCGCATTCGGCACGATCTGCATGATCGCCAGCGCGTCGCGCGACTGCAGGCGCGCGCTGAGCGCCTCGCACAGTTGCGCCGCCGAACCCTTGTACTCGACCAGCCACGTCGACTTCAGGATCGGGATGCCGAGCGGCGCGAGCGCGGCCTTGATGCGCGCATCGTCCCGCTCGGCGTGTGCATCGTATGCCACGAAGTACATCGCCATGTCCGCAGCCCTCCTTGTCCACGAAGTAGGCAACGGCAATGCGAAACGGGCGCTGAGCGCCGATATGACGATGACGGCGCCGACGGTGTGATGGCGGACGATCGTGGGGAAGCTTGCTCCCGTCCGAGAAAGCGAGCCTCCGTCCCGGGCCTCGCAGGAGCCGCTACTCGACAGGACGTGCGAGATCGGTGAGGTAGGCCCCCGTCACGATCCGGAAATCGACCAGGTCGCCTGCTGCCGCAGCACTCTGCAGCACGCACAGCGCCCTGCCGACGACCGCGGCCTGCTGGACGCCGGGCAGGGCGGGCGCGCCCAGTCCGTACCAGGCGAAGCCGGCCGGTGACGGTGATGTGCGCGTGGCGACGAGCGCAGGATGCACCCCGGCGAGGATGGAGCGCGGATCAGGGCCGAGCTCGTCGACTTCGAATGACGCAAGGGCACTCGTGGAAGGCGTCCCGTAGATTCTGGGGCTCATGGCCGAGGGATGCCTTGGGAGGTCGCGCATCGTAGGGCGCCGTGAGCGTCGCGTCCACGCGTGGCAGCAGACCTGCGGAAGAAGGGCACCCATGGTTTCCGAGGCTGCTCCGGAAGCGGTCGTCGCGTGGAACACCGCCGTCGGTGTCGCCGAGTCCCTTGGCGGTCGTTCCACGGGGCGCGTGCGGCGTCAGAGGATCATCTTGCGCAAGGCGCCGCTCAGCTGGCGCACCAGCGACAGCGCCTCCTCGTTGTTCTCGTCCGGCATGTCCGGAACCCCGAGCGCACCGCGCGCGACATTCCAGGCGCACTGGAACGACGCGTGCAGTCGCGCCTTGTCCGGATGCGCGTCGTAGAGGGCCACCATCGCGGCCATCAGCACGACTTTCGTCTGCTGGCTGGTCAGCGTCGCATCCTGCTGCGTCGCGATCACCGAATCGACGATGTCGATCCTCGCGGCGAGTTGATCGGATCGCACATGCAACGATCGGTCTTCGGGCGATGCCAAGGTGCTCTCCTTGCGAGTGGGACGGAGCGGTTCACGTGCCAGCAGCGGTGTCGTACCCGGCACGTGGCACTTCCGCCATCGGCACGACCATCGTCGTGTGATGCGGATCTACCGAACCGGATTGCGACGCAGTTCCGCGAGCGCGACGAGATGGGGTCTCAAGGCCTCGAGATGGTGACCGAAGGTCTGTACCGCGGCGTCGAATGCGCCGATCGCGCCACCTCTTTCGATGAAGCTGGCGATCAGTTCGTCGAGCGCGCGTCCCTGCTTCACGATCTCCACGGCGAAGCCCATGCGGGCCGCGATCGCCGCGTCGCGGCTCGTCACCACGTTGCGTGCCCACGTCCTGTGGGCCGCGGTCACGGGGCGGTGCACGCTGTTGCGGGATTCCGGAGACCGACCCGTCGTCGTGCGCTTCATGCCGGTGAGGACGCTGCCCACGACGGTGATGCCAGCGCCTCCATGACGAGAGCGTGGTACGGCCATCCGCGGAAGAAGTGGTCCGCATCCGAGGATGCCGTGAAGCTGACGCTCACGCGATCGCTGAGCGTGGACTCCGCCGGGTCGATCGCTGCATGGTGGCGGCCGACCGAGACCCTGAAGCCCGCTGCTCCCTCGCGCTCGATCGTGACGGAAAGGCAGCCTCCGTCTTCGGCGACCTCGTCGCCTCGGACGTGGACCGCATCGGTCAGCACGACCCGGGGCTCCGACATGCGACCCGGACGACGAAGCCGCCCGGTCGCGCGCTCGGGACGCGCAGGCGCATCGCCGGCGCCAGGCCGGGGACGTCGACGAATGACATGGTCATGGTCCGGTAGGCCGGTGGAACCCGGCATGGTGCAGCTCGGCTACCCGTGGACGCGCTGGCCATTGCGGCCCAGGACGGAGGCGATCCCCGACTGGGGGAGCGTCGCCGTGACGTGCGCGGTAGAAGAGGAACCAACCTACGCCGGGGGCGTGGAGCCGTCAACGGAAAGGTTCCGCGGCGTCGCGGTATCGAGTCCCGATGGCATGCGTCGTCGTTCGATGCAGGCCCGGCCTGCAGCGCCGGATGGATTCGCGTCGTCGCATACGGCCGTGGCTACTGCATGCGTGGGCGACGTGCCTACGTCGCGCGTGCCCCCTCGGGAGCGGGACGGTACACTGCGCGCCGCAGGCCGGCCAACGCGGGCGGCGGTCGCAGACAGGGCGCGATTGCACCGCAATTGCGCCGACGCCCCTCGCATCAGCCCGCAAACCCGCTACGGGCCTATAGCTCAACGGTTAGAGCAGGGGACTCATAATCCCTTGGTTCCAGGTTCGAATCCTGGTGGGCCCATGATCGACCATTCGAAATCGAAGCTGTTGTGCGGGAAAGCATAGGTTGGCCGCGCACTCTCCTCCCGAAAGGCTCGTCGGCGTGACTTGCGTGATCGCAAATTTCTGATCGCGATGATCTTTCTACTCTTGTACTGAGCTGCGAGGGTCGAAGGAGTCGGGCGACCAGCGTCAAGGACTTTAGCGTGCGCGTGCGAATTCAGTCGTGTTGACCGGCCAACGGAAAGCATAGTTTGGCCGCATATCTCCCGATCACAGTCCTTCGGAGTAATTTCCATGCCCATCGCACTGAACAAACTGTCCTCCATAGAGCTAGCCGAGCTGCGCGCCCAGCTTGAGCAGCGCCAGGTCGAGCTGCAGAAGCAGACGCTCGAGGTGCTTCGCGAGAAGGTGTTCGCGATGATCGAGAAGGAAGGTCTGACGATCGATCAGGTGTTCGGCTCCAGGACGAAAGGGCGTCAGCCTGCTCGCACGACGAATGCCCTGGTTCCGAAGAAGTACCGCAATCCCAAATCGCCCCATCAGGAGTGGAGCGGGCGAGGACGTCAGCCGGCATGGTTCGCCGAAGCGATCGCTTCCGGAACGAAAGAAAAGTCCCTTCTGATCAAGTCCTGAGGATCGTCATCGGCATGCAACGACGAGCACTGCAGGGAATCGGCAGCTGACCCAGGCCGAATCACGGGCGCAGGCAACGAGCGCCCTTTCACTCCATTCGAATCGGAAAACCTTATCTCCGCTGAGGCGAACGGACCCGTGCTGAAGCCGGGCGAGTCGACGCGTGCGTCCTTCGGCACACGTTTCACATTGCTTGGGTGCACGGTTCAAGGGTTCTGATCGAGGTGGGCCGAGGGCCGCGCCTCGAAGGGATTGGCCAGCCGCAGACCGATCAGGAAACCGCGCCTTACTTAGAAGGCACATTGCTTCCGAGGTCGCGATCGAGCAAGCAATCGATGAACGCTCGCAGTGCTGGCAGGAGGTAGCGTCTGCTGGAGTAGTAGAGGTACAAGCCCGGCACGGTCGGCGACCAGTCGGCGAGTACGCGCTTGAGGCGTCCGTCCTGCAGGGCTTCGGCGATGTCGTCGTCGTTATAGGCGTAGAAGACCCCGAGCCCTTGCAGCGCGGCGGGCACGACGATGTCCTGATGGTTGGCGATGATCCTTCCCTCGCCGAAAAACTCGACAAGCTTGCCCTTCTTCTTGAACTGCCATCCCGCAACTTTTCCGCTGCCGGGGAATCGCCAGTTGATGCATTGATGCCGATGCAGGTCGTTCGGCGTCTTGGGCTCGCCGTGCTCGGCGAGATAGTGCGGTGAGGCCACCGCCAGCAGTTCGATGTCGGGAGTGAGGCGGACCGCCACCATATCCTTCTGCAATCGGCCGCCGACTCGAATACCGGCGTCGAAACCTTCGCTCGCGATGTCACTCAGGCCGTCGTCGATGACGATGTCCAGCACGACGTCCGGATGAGTCTTCGCGAATCGCCCAAGCCTGGGAGCGATCACCCTCTTCGCCGCCATGCTCAGCGTATTGATCCGCAGCGTTCCCGACGCCCGTGCGTTCGCGCCCACCGCCTGAGCGACGGCCTCGTCCATGTCACGCAGCATCGGAGCGATCCGCTCGTGCAGCCGCCGGCCGGGTTCCGTCGGCGAAACGCTGCGCGTCGTGCGGTTCAACAACCGGACACCGAGCCGCGATTCCAGCTGGCGAATGATCTGGCTAAGGGCCGATCGGGACAGGCCCAGATGATCAGCGGCGCGGGCGAAGCTGACCCGATCGACGATCGCCACGAAGGCCTTGAGTTCCGCGAATTCAGAACCCCGCATTGTGCATCGATTCCTACATAGCCTGATCAGATCATAGATGATTCTCTAACCTGATAGAACGCATCACTCTTGCTCCGCACACCCCAACCGGAGCATCGCAATGAACGAACTGGATCTGCCCGAGCCGATTGCCCATTACTTCGAAGCCGACGGCCAGGACGGCCAAGCCGTTGCCCGCTGCTTCACCAAGGGCGGCGTCGTCCTGGACGAAGGCAAGACGCATTCGGGCCACGCTGCGATCGAAGCATGGAAGACCGAGTCGTCGGCCAAGTACAGCTACACCGCCAAGCCCCGCACGCTGGAGACACAGGGGCGCCGCTACATCGTGACCAGCCAGGTATCGGGCAACTTCCCGGGCAGCCCGCTGGACCTGCGTTGCGCCTTCATCCTGGAGCGCGGCAAGATCGCTTCGCTGGAGGTCGTGCCATGAGCTTCGACCTCCAGCTGGCGGGCAAGCGGGTGGTGGTTACGGGCGGCACGCAAGGCATCGGCGCGGCCGTCGTCGAACAACTGTCGACGCTCGGTGCGCGTGTCGTGGCGACAGCGCGCTCGGAGCCGAAGAGGGCCGTCGCTCACGTGCATTATGTGGCGGCCGACATGTCCACAGCCGATGGTGTCGGCAAGGCGGTCGAGGCCGCCGGGCACCACCTTGGTGGAATCGACATCCTGATCAACGTGGTGGGCGGGTCCTCCGCGCCTGCGGGCGGCTTCGCGAGACTCGATGATGCGGAGTGGGCGAAGGCACTCGACCTCAATCTGATGTCGTCCGTGCGAATGGATCGCGCATTGCTTCCCGCGATGATCGCACAACGATCCGGAGTGATCCTTCATGTGACGTCGATCCAACGCATGCTGCCGTTGCATGACTCGACGATCGCGTATGCCGCCGCCAAGGCCGCGTTGTCCACCTACAGCAAGGCGCTCTCCAAGGAAGTCACACCCAAGGGCGTACGTGTGATTCGGGTTTCACCGGGATGGGTGGAGACCGACGCTTCGATTGATTTCCTCGGTGGTATCGCGGCCAACGCGGGAACGGACTACGAAGGTGCCAAGCAGATGGTCATGGATGCGCTCGGCGGGATTCCGCTGGGGCGCCCCGCGAAGCCGAGCGAGGTGGCCGATCTCATCGCATTCCTGGTGTCGCCCCGCGCCGAGTCCATCTCAGGGACGGAATACACCATCGATGGCGGGACCGTGCCGACGTCGTAAGGGCCTCGTGCTTTCGTTCTCGGCACCGCAAGGCCGCCGTTCTTCCCGAGCGCGGAGCCTTCCGCTCACCCGCCTACCGAAGGTAGGCGGAGCTTCATTCGGCCCGCGAGGACGAAACGTCAACTTATTTGGACTTTACGTCACCCACAGTCCCGTGGCGCTACGCATATTAGCCCTGCGGGCCAATGCCGCGCACCGAAGTTCCAACTCCCCATCGCCTGAGGACACGACCATGTTCACGTGCGCTCCCGCACTGCTCGCAGTTGCCATGGCTGCCAGCCTGACACCCTCCGCTCATGCCGGAGAAGCCACTGTCGTCATCCTTGGCAAGGTGAAGAACGTCGTCTTGGTGCATGGCGCGTTCGCCGATGGAGCCGGCTGGCGCCCGGTTTACGATGACCTGACGGCGCGAGGCTATCGCGTCTCGATCGTGCAGAATCCGCTGACCTCGCTTGCCGACGACGTGAAGGCGACGCGGCGCGTACTCGACCGCCAGGACGGCCCGACCATTCTGGTCGGACACTCGTGGGGTGGTACGGTCATCACCGAAGCCGGCGTGCACGACAAGGTGGCAGGGCTCGTCTATGTTTCCGCGCTCGCGCCGGATGCAGGCGAGACGACCGCACAGCAGTACACAGGCTTCGCGCCTACGCCCGAGTTCGTCATCGAGACGGGGAGTGACGGCTACGGTTTCATCAGCCCGGCCACGTTCAAGGCAGGCTTCGCACACGATACCAGCGACGCTGATGCGGCATTCCTGCGCGACTCGCAGGTGCCCATCAACATGTCGGCGTTCGGAACGAAGCTGACGCATGCTGCCTGGCGCACGAAGCCCAGCTGGGCCGTGATCGCCACCGAGGACAAGGCGTTCGACCAAGCCATGCTCATCCACATGGCCGAGCGCATCAAGGCGCGTATCACCAAAGTCTCGGCCAGCCACGCGGTCTTCATGACACAGCCCACGGTGGTCGCTGACACCATCGACCGCGCAGCCAGGGAAGCGGAACGCTCTACCCCGTGAGCCTATGCCGCTGTAAGCCGGACTCGCCATCTTGGTCGCGTCCGGCTTCCTCTTCCGACATAAGCATGCCCAACGATTCACGAGCACTCGGCGGCTCGAAGAATTGAGATCCACGTCACGCGGCTTTCTCTGCAGATAACGTTTCGTTACCGCGATCACCGTAGGCTGTTCAGCTCCGAAAGGAGGTGGACCATGCAGAGCGGCCCGATTGCACACGTCTCTGATCCAGAGCGCTTGAGCGATGGCACGCGTTACGCCGTGACCGTGCACTTCCGTGGGGACTTCGGGATGATGGTGTGGGCTGGCCGACTGGATGCTTCAGCCGCTGACTCGGACCCGGACGACATCTCGCCGCGCGACTACGTCGAACGACAGTCCGTGAACTTCATGACGTGGGCCGACGCGCTCGAGTACTTCGATCGCGCCCCCTTCCGACGTCTTCTCGAGGAAATTGCGCGTACCACCACGCAACTCGCCCGGCCTGCCGATCACCGTCGCACATCGACTCCAAAATCCAATGGTGCCGAGCCTCGGCTGTAGGCGACGCGCAGAACTTCGCCCGCTCAAGTTCGAGCTGGTGGCTCGATGTCGAAGGCCGTGTCCCACCAGAGCACCGATGCAGCCTCTGGCACGGCGTCCAGCGTGAACGTGTCGATCAAGCTGCCCCGCAAGAAACGTGCAACACCGGAATGCCCTTCTGCGGAGTAGTAGACGAGCTGACCCTCACGGGGCTTCACGTCGCGAAGGTCGTGTCGTGATCGCATGAGAACCCCTGCTTCGAACGCTCCCGTCAGCGTCGCATCGCCCCAGCGGCGGCTCGCGGCTCGTTGCGGGTGGTAGAGGTGCGCCCTCGCACCGAGATGAGAGCTTCCCGATGGCGGGGGAAAGTCACGGCGACGAGGGCGTGCGCGGAGTCTGTCATGCACGTGTCCGCGCTTCCTAGAGCCCACGAATCGGACGTTTCCCTGGTGTTCACGTTGTCGACTTTGGGCGCCCGCGCGTGCGTTGGCGGATGCACCAGGCGATGACGCGAAGGTCTTCGCTTCGCCTCAGATCCTGATGTCTGGCTGTACGACGACGGACGCGTAGCACCCTCGATGGATCACGTTCACGGCGCGAGGCGCACAAGTGGCATTCCTCCGCGTCCGGACGATCCCATGAGCAGTTCGACAACGCCAACCTGTGCCCACATCTCTTGCTCGTGCCCCGTGAGTGCGACGGGCGACTTCTGTAGCGAGCACTGCCGCAAGCACGACGGCCACGACGGCCCTTGCGAATGCGGCCACTCGCATTGCACCGAACATGCGGCGTCGTCCTGAGGCCGCTGCATCGACACGCGGGGCTGCTGCAGCAATGGCACCGACACGAAGGAATCGAGATGAGCACACGATCGAAGAAGGCCGCGCGCGACACGAAGTCCGCGGCCGACGTCAACGCTGGAAAGGTTGCGGCGAAGCATCAGCGCGCCATCCAGCAGAGGGCGATGGCCAAAAACGCCAAGCGCTCGAAGCCAGAGCCAAAACCCGTGCAGGCCGGTGCGCGGAAGCAACCCACCACCCCGCTACCCAAGCAGCACCTTGCCAAGCCAGGGAACGAGCGAGATCTGGAGGTTGCGCCCCGATTTGAAGCGCCGGACTACCGCGGCAGCGGAAAGCTCGAGGGTCGCGTCGCGATCATCACCGGAGGCGACTCCGGAATCGGTCGTGCCGTGGCCGTCCTCTTCGCACGTGAAGGTGCCGACGTCGCCGTCGTGCATCTTGACGAAGAGAAGGATGCTCGCGACACCGTGAGGGCTATTGAGGCCGAAGGCGCTCGTGCACTGGCCATCGCGGGCGACGTCAAGGATTCGGCTTTCTGCGAACGCGTCGTTGCCCAAGTCGTGAAGACGTGGGGCCACCTCGACGTCCTCGTCAACAACGCCGCCTTTCAGCAGCACTGCAAGGCCATCGAAGATCTCGGTGACGATCATCTGCAAGAGACCTTGCAGACGAACATCGCCGGCTACTTTCACATGGCGCGTGCAGCGGTACCCCACATGAAGCAGGGAAGCTCGATCATCAACTCCGGCTCGGAGACGGGCATCTTCGGAAGTCCGGCCTTGCTCGACTACTCGGCGACCAAGGGCGCGATACACGCCTTCACGCAGTCGCTTGCGAGCCACCTGCTTCCTCGAGGCATCCGCGTGAACGCTGTCGCTCCGGGTCCCGTGTGGACACCCCTGAATCCTGCGGATCGAGAGGCTGACGACGTATCGACGTTCGGCAAGGACAGCGACATGGGGCGGCCCGCGCAGCCCGAGGAAATATCGCCCGCCTACGTCTTCCTCGCTTCGCCCGTCTGCTCGAGTTACGTGAACGGCGTGATCCTTCCCGTCATGGGAGGGCCCCGCGGATGAGCGCGATCTCGGCTCGAATCTTCGACGACAGCATCCCGATGACCCGATGCGGTGACGTGGCGGGTGGCCACTGGGAAGTCCTCGCCGTGTTACGGCGTGATGGCCTGCTACGCGCCACTCATCTCCATGCATGGCATGGATTCTCGACCTCACCGTTCCGTCTCGAGCTTGGTGCTGAGCTTTTCGAAGACGAGCTCTCACTACAGCACGCGATGTCGCAAACGGCGCAGTCCTTCTTCGAGGACCTGCGGCAAAGAACTGCGCGGCACGTCGAGGCATCGATCCTGACAGTCAAACATGGCCGAAACGCCGTGTGCGCCTAGGAGGCATCATGGAGCCGAAGATCACCGTCATCACACTGGGCGTCGACAATCTCGAAGCCGCGCTCCGCTTCTACCGGGATGGCCTGGGTTTCGCGACCGAAGGCATTGTCGGCGAGACCATCGAGCACGGAGCTGTCGTCTTCATCGATCTGCAGCCGGGGCTACGCTTGGCGTTGTGGCCGCGAGCCAGCATCGCGCACGACACCCGGCTTCCGGTCGGCCCCGCGAGCTCCACCGAGGTCACGCTAGGCCACAATGTGACGTCACGCGACGAAGTCGACGCCGTGATGACGATTGCCGAGTCAGCCGGCGCGACCGTCGTCAAAGCTGCAGGCAAGACGTCGTGGGGCGGCTACTCCGGATACTTCCGTGATCGTGACGGACATCTCTGGGAGATCGTCTGGAACCCTGAGTGGTCAGGATGACGGGAATTCATCTTGAACCACGCTCCTGGCTCGAACGCTTCTTCTTGCCCCCGCCGTCCTGCTTGTTGACGGTTGCCCACGCGCGCTCGACGGCCGTCTTCTTCGAGACGCCCTTCTTTTCGTAGGCCTCTTCGATGTGGGCAGCCTTTCGCTTCTGCTTGTCCGTGTAGGCGGACTTATCACCCTGCGACATCATGGACTCCCAATCACTTCTCAACGCGCAAGGAAGGTCAGAAGGGCACGGTTGAATGCCTCCGCATGGCTCGTGTTGCACCCATGCGACGCGCCCTCGAGAAGTACCAGCTCGCTGTGCCGAATCACCGCATGAGTGCGCTTGCCGGACCCCTCGAACGGAACCGTCGCATCGCTGTCGCCGTGAAGCACGAGAGTGGGGACGGTGACCTTGCCAAGATCGCTTTCGAAATCGGTTGTGGCGAACGCCTTCATGCAACCGAGCGCCGCGGTCTGATCGGCCTGCTCGCATACCGCAATCGCCGCCTGGCGTTCCTGCTCGCTAACCTTGAGCGTGCCGTTCGCCGAGAAGAAGTCCTTGGTGAAGTCGTCAAAGAATGCGTGACGATTCTCGCGCAGCGAGGCCTCCATCTTGTCGGCCTTGGCCTGTGTAAGTGGATCCTCGGCGTTGTCACTGGTCTTGAGCAGGTAGGGAGGAACTGCGGCAGCGAACACCACGCCTCGAATCTTTCCCTCGCCGTGGCGAGCTACCTCGCCACCGCCCATCGAGAAGCCGACCAGAGTGACGTTCTGTAGCCCCAGATCGTCGATGACGCTGGCGAGATCGTCGGCGAGCGTGTCGTAGTCAAAGCCGCCAGCGGGCTTCTCGGAAGCTCCGAAACCGCGGCGGTCGTAAGCGATGACGCGGTATCCGGCATTGCGCAGCGGGCCGACTTGAGCTTTCCATGAGGTCGACGACAGTGGCCATCCGTGGATCAGCACGACGGGCAGGCCGTCGCCTCCGGAGTCTTCGACGTGAAGTCGCACTCGCGCGGGGAAAGACGAGGTGTTCATGGCGGTCCTTGAGAGGACGGCAGATGCCGACGTTACGAGCGTGATCAGCCAGGCATGGCCCTGCGGTGAATGGCTCGGCACGTCATGCCGAGAGGAGGACGAATCCTTCGCGCATCGGACCGGACAGTTCCTCGACATTCTCCAGAACCATGATGCTGTTGAGCATCGCCAAGGCCGGCTCGTTCCACACGACCTCCAGACGTTCGGCGCACACCATGACGCATGGTCCGAGACCTCGAGTCCGCACGCAGTGCGCAGACTCGGCGCGCAAGGCAGACGACAGCGTCTCGAACGTCGACCTATCAGGCATGACCGCACTAAGCCACATCGCGCTTCTCCTCGTGAGCTCACACGATCGCACTTCACCCCACACCCGAGGCTGAAGGACGACGGCCCTGCGGGGGCGGGACCGCATGCCGCAATGAGCAGCAGTCGCGGCGTTCACAGCGATACCTTCAGGTGCATGCAAAGCGCGCACAGTTCGTTCGGCGAGACGTTTTCCACATCCATGCGTTGTCGCATTCGCTGCGATCAGCGCCACACGGACAGCGTGCCTGAATGGCACCAGCGTCGGTCGTGTGGAAGCGGGCTCATGTTCATCCGAGGAGTGGCCTACTCGCTGCACCCCGGAGGCCACCATGGCTTCCACGGACACTAAGGATCACCCCCATGAAGTTCACTCTTATCGGCCTCGCTTTGGCGAGCGCCAGCGCTGTCGGCTTGGCCATTGCCGCTGATCCGCCCGCGCAGGATGCGAAGACCACGAAGCACGCCGCCGAAAAGGGCGTGACGGCTCTCGATCAGCCGAACAACCAGGCGGACATCGATCTCGCCGCAGCCGTTCGATCGGCGATCGTCGACGACGAATCACTCTCGACCTCCGCGAAGAACGTGACGATGGTGGCTGCAGGCGGTCACGTGACGCTGCGCGGCACCGTCGCTTCGGCAGACGACAAGGCGCGCGTCGAAAGCATCGTCAGCCGCGTGGCGGGCGTGAAGCGCGTGACCAACCAGATCGCCCTCGATACGCCCTGATTCAACCCTTCGATTCGCAGGAGATCCACATGAAAGCTTCCGTGTACTGCACTGCCCGCACCGTCGACCAAGCCGAGCTCATCATCGCCGACCTCAAGGCGTCCGGCTTCACGAGCAATGACATCTCGGCGCTTCTGCCGGACAAGCGCACGACCAAGGACTTCGCGCATGAGCACAACACCAAGGCGCCTGAAGGCGCGACGGCCGGTGGTGCTGCGGGCCTCGGCGTCGGAGCGGCGTTGGGCTGGCTTGCCGGCATCGGTGCGCTTGCCATTCCGGGCGTCGGCCCGCTGATCGCCGCCGGCCCGATCATGGCCGCGCTGGCGGGCGGCGCTGTCGGTGGCGCCGCGGGCGGCGTGATCGGCGCGCTCGTGGGTATGGGTATCCCCGAGTTCGAAGCCAAGCGCTACGAGGAGAAGGTCCGTAGCGGAAACATCCTGCTGTCGGTCCACACCGAGGACGGCAAGCAGCGTGACGTCGCGAAGGACATCTTCAAGCGCCACAACGCCGACGACATTTCGACGGGTTCGGAAGCCAGCGCTCCCAAGGCCTGATCCTGACCTAACACCCATCATGTGCGCCTAGTGCGCACCACACCTGGAGTACCGCCATGAACGAAGATCGCATCAAGGGCAAGTGGAAGCAGCTTTCCGGCACGATCAAGGAGAAGTGGGGCAAGCTGACCGACGACGATCTCAAGGTTGCCGAAGGTAACCGCGAGTACCTCGCCGGCAAGATCCAGGAGCGCTACGGCTACGCCAAGGATGAGGCAGAGAAGCACGTGCGTGACTTCGAGGGCACGCTGTAAGCCGATGCGAAGGGGCTGCTACTGCAGCCCCTTCGCACATTCGCATTCCACCAAGCGCACTTACCGAACGAGGACGCTCACATGAAGATCCGCGACATCATGACCAAAGACGCGCACGTCATCGACGTGGCTGAGGACATCCGTGCCGCCGCTCGCATGATGCGTGACGCCGACATCGGGTCCCTTCCTGTGCGAAGCGGCCAAAAGCTTGTCGGCATGCTGACCGATCGGGACATCGTCATCCGTGCGGTCGCCGACGGGAAGACCGACGGCACGGTCGATCGGTTCATGTCGGCCGACGTGAAGTTCTGCTACGACGACGAGGACGCGGAGGCCGTGGCGCGCACCATGGCGAGTCTCGAGGTCAGGAGGCTTCCCGTGCTCGATCGAAAGGAGCGCTTGGTAGGCATGGTGTCGCTCGCCAACCTGACCCAGACCCGCGATGGAGAAGCGAAGCGCGAGTTCCTCGAGTCTATCGCCACGCCTCATTGACTAGGGTGCACGTCCGTTTCATGCCCGTTGCTGAGCTGTTCGGTGGAGTCGCTGGGGCCCTATGGTGAAGCCAGGTCAGCCCAGACTGGTACGGCCACGCGCTCGACACCCGTGCATTGCGGCGACGGGTGCAAAGCATTCGCGAGGCGCGTCGCGCACACTGCGTTTGATCGGTCTCGGTGAGCAGGCTTATGCCAGCGCTCGTGATCACCGGAACCGCTGATCGCCATGCCGAGCATGCCGCGCACGTCTCCATCGACGTCGCGCGAGCTCCCTATGCATCGTGCTCCGCTCAGCAGCCGCGATTCGTTCGCGGTGGTCGGTCGTCGGCAAGGTACCGTGCGTGCGGCGTGACCCTCGACTCGGCCGTCGTCCAGCGTGACGAGTGCGCTGATCCTGCATGCGTTGCCCGCAGCGGTTACGCCACAGCCGCCGCTCTGACGCGCTTCGCCATCACGGCCTGAGCCACGCGCGAGCGCGTCGGTCGCCCGAGGACGCCGCAGATGTAATCGCCGGCGTCGGCGAGCTTGTCGAGATCGACGCCGGTCTCGATGCCGAGGCCGTCGAGCAGGTAGACGAGGTCTTCGCTCGCGACGTTGCCGGCGGCGCCGTCCGCGTAGGGGCAACCGCCGAGGCCGGCGACCGAGCTGTCGAAGCAGCGCAGGCCCATCTGCAGCGAGGCGTAGATGTTGGCGAGCGCCTGGGCGTAGGTGTCGTGGAAGTGGCCTGCGAGTCGCGAGGAAGGCACCGACGCCATCACGGCCTCGAGCATGCGCTTGGTCTTCTCGGGTGTGCCGACGCCGATCGTGTCGCCGAGCGAAACCTCGTGGCAGCCCATGTCGTGCAACCGCGCCGCGGTGTCCGCCACCGCCGCGGGCGGCACCTCGCCCTGGTAGGGGCAGCCGAGCACGCAGGAGACGTAGCCGCGCACCGGGATACCAGCGGACTGCGCCGCGCGCATGACATCCTCGAAGCGCCGCAGGCTTTCGGCGATCGAGCAGTTGATGTTCTTCTGCGAGAACGCTTCCGAAGCGGCGCCGAACACCGCGACTTCTTCCGCGCCGGCGGCGAGCGCGGCTTCGAATCCCTTGAGGTTCGGTGTCAGCGCCGAGTAGCGCACCGCGCCGCCCTTCGGCAGCGCATGCATCACCTCCGCATGGTCGGCCATCTGCGGCACCCATTTCGGTGAGACGAAGGAGGTCGCTTCGATGTGGGTCAGTCCCGTTGCGGCGAGGCGTTCGATCAGCGCGAGCTTGACCGCAGCCGGCACGATCGCGGCCTCGTTCTGCAGGCCATCACGCGGGCCGACTTCGACGATGCGCACCTTCTCACCGGCGAACGGCGAGCTCATGCGGCGGCCTCGAAATCGACGAGGGTCGCACCGTCGGTCACCTGGTCGCCGACCTGGTAGTGGAAGCCCTTCACGATGCCCTTCGCCGGCGCGCGCACGGTGTACTCCATCTTCATCGCTTCCATGACCAGCAGCGGCGCACCCTTGTCCACGGTCACGCCGGGCTCGGCCAGCAGCGCGATGATCCTTCCCGGCATGGCGGCGACGAGTCCGCCTTGCGCGTGGTCGTCCTCGCCGGCATGTGCGAGCCGATCGATCACGTCGAGTGCGTAGTGGGCGCTGCCGTCGAACACGTGCATGCGCTCGCCGAACGGAATCGCGAAGTAACTCGCGGTGCGATCGCCGATCCTGCAGCGGATGCCATCCGCGTCGTCGGACTCGACCTGCACGGCTGCGCCATCGATGAGCCAGCCCTTGCCTCGGCGGGTCACGCTGACGCGACGATCCTCACCGCCATGGCGGAACTCGAGCTGTCGCTCGAGCGCGCCGTTGAGGCGCCAGCCGTCGGTGGCCGCCCACGGCGAGCGCGGATCACTCGAGGCGTTCGCATCCGAGATCAGCCGAATCGCGTCGCCGGTGACGATGCGCAGCGCGGCGGCGATGAACACGGCATCGGGCACCGTCGCGGACGGCTTGAGCAGGCGCTCGCTCTCGCGTGCGATGAGGCCGGTGTCGACCTCGCCGGCGCGGAACACCGGGTGGTCGACGAGACGTGCGAGGAAGCCGAGGTTGTTGCCGACCCCGACGATGCGGAACGAGCGCAGCGCGGCCAGCAGGCGTTCGATCGCACGCTCGCGCGTGTCGTCGTGCACGATGAGTTTGGCGATCATCGGGTCGTAATACGGGCTGATCGCGTCGCCTTGTTCGACACCGGTGTCGATGCGCAGCGCGGACGACTCCGTCGGCGGTGAGAAATGCACCAGCGTACCGATCGACGGCAGGAAGTCCTTCTCGGGCTCTTCGGCGTAGACGCGCACCTCGATCGAATGACCGCGCAGGGGCACCTCGTCCTGGGCGAGCGGAAGGCGCTCGCCCGAGGCGATGCGGAGCTGCCACTCGACGAGATCGAGGCCGGTGATCATCTCGGTGACGGGATGTTCGACCTGCAGGCGCGTGTTCATTTCCATGAAGTAGAACGAACCGTCGGCATCGACGATGAACTCGACCGTTCCGGCGCCGACGTAGCCGACCGCGCGTGCGGCATCGCAGGCCGCCTTGCCCATGGCCGCGCGTCGCGCGGGATCCATGCCCGGCGCGGGGGCTTCCTCGACGACCTTCTGGTGGCGGCGCTGCGCCGAGCAGTCGCGTTCGTTGAGGTGGATGACCTCGCCGTGCGTATCGCCGAACACCTGGATCTCGATGTGGCGCGGGCTCGTCAGGTACTTCTCGATCAGCACGTGCTGGTCGCCAAACGAGGCACTCGCTTCGCGCTGGCAACTCGCGAGCGCGGCGTCGAAGTCCGCGCTGCGTTCGACCACGCGCATGCCCTTGCCACCACCGCCCGCGGCGGCCTTGATCAGCACCGGATAACCGATGCCTTCGGCCTGCGCGCGCAGGAACGCGGGCGACTGCTCGTCGCCGTGGTAACCCGGCACCAGCGGCACGCCGGCCTTCTCCATGAGCGACTTGGCGGCGGACTTCGATCCCATCGCGCGGATCGCCGCGACGGGCGGGCCGATGAAGACGATGCCCGCGGCCGCGCAGGCTTCGGCGAAGGCTTCGTTCTCCGAGAGGAAGCCGTAGCCGGGATGGATCGCCTGCGCGCCCGCGGCGCGTGCGGCTTCGATGATGCGGTCGGCGCGCAGGTAACTCTCGCGCGAAGCGGCCGGGCCGATGCAGAACGCTTCGTCCGCGAGGCGCACGTGGCGCGCCCGGGCATCGGCCTCGGAGTACACGGCCACGCTGTGGATGCCGAGGCGGCGGCAGCTGCGGATGATCCGGCAGGCGATTTCGCCGCGATTGGCGATGAGGATCCGGGTGAACATGGTCAGGGTGTTCCTTCGGTGGTCCAGGCGGGCTTGCGCTTGTCGAAGAACGCGGCGATGCCTTCGCGTGCATCGGCGCCCGCACGCGCGATGGCGATGCGCCGGCAGGTGTCGTCGATCAGCTGCGGCGACAGCGGCTGGTTCGTGAGCGCCGCAACGAGTTGCTTGCACGCGTGCAGCGCGTCCGGCGATCCCGCCAGCAAGGCCTGCGCGATCGAGGCGACGCGTGCGTCGAGCTCGTCGGCCGTGCACAGCTCGTGGACGAGGTTGAGCCGCAAGGCCTCGCGCGCATCGATGCGCTCGCCGCTCAGGAAGTAGCGCTGTGCCGCGCGCGCGCCGATCGCGCGGATGACGTACGGGCCGATCGTCGCCGGCACGAGGCCGAGGCGCACTTCGGTGGTGCCGAAGCTCGCGTGCTCGCTCGCGACCGCGATGTCGCAGGCCGCGACGAGGCCGGTGCCACCGGCGAGCGCGGCACCGTGCACGCGTGCGATGGTCGGTTTCGACAGCTCGGCCAAGGTGCGCAGCATCTCGGCGAGACGGCCCGCATCGGCCAGGTTCTCCGCCTCGCTGAAGCCGGCCATGCGCTGCATCCACGCGAGGTCGCCGCCTGCGCAGAAACTCTTGCCGCGTCCGGCGAGCACGACCACGCGCACGCGGGCGTCGTCCTCGAGTGCGCGCAGGCCGTCGGTGATCGCGCCGATCAGGTGCTCGTCGAAGGCGTTGTGCACGGTCGGCCGGTCGAGCCACAGCGTGGCGACGGGACCGTCGCGTTCGATCTGGATCAAGGTGTCGTTCATCGCGGCCTCACATGCGGAACACGCCGAAGCGCGTCGGTGGAATCGGGGCATTGAGCGAAGCCGAGAGGCCCAGTGCGAGCACGCGGCGCGTCTGCGCCGGATCGACCACGCCGTCGTCCCACAGGCGTGCGCTGGCGTAGTAGGGATGGCTCTGCGCCTCGAACTGCTCGCGCGTGGGGGCCTTGAACGCTTCCTCTTCCTCCGCGCTCCAGCCGAGACCCTTCGCCTCGAGTCCGTCGCGTCGCACGGTGGCCAGCACGTTGGCGGCTTGTTCCCCGCCCATGACGGAGATGCGCGAGTTCGGCCAGGTCCACAGGAAGCGCGGCGAGTACGCGCGTCCGCACATGCCGTAGTTGCCGGCGCCGTACGAGCCGCCGATCAGCACGGTGAACTTCGGCACCTGCACGGTCGACACCGCCGTGACCATCTTCGCGCCGTCCTTGGCGATGCCGCCGTTCTCGTACTTGCGTCCGACCATGAAGCCGGTGATGTTCTGCAGGAACACCAGCGGAATCCCGCGTTGCCCACACAGCTGGATGAAGTGCGCGCCCTTCTGCGCGCTCTCGCCGAACAGGATGCCGTTGTTGGCGACGATGCCGACCGGATGGCCGTCGATGTGGGCGAAGCCGGTGACGAGGGTGGTGCCGTAGCGCGCCTTGAACTCGTCGAGGCGCGAGCCATCGACCATGCGCGCGATCACCTCGCGCACGTCGTAGGGCTTGCGCGCATCGGCCGGGATCACGCCGTAGAGTTCTTCGGGGTCGTACAGCGGTGCCTCGGGCGTGCGCATGTCGAGCCCGATCTGCTTGCGGAGGTTCAGCTGGGCGACGCAGCGGCGTACGAGCGCGAGCGCATGATGGTCGTTCTCGGCGAGATGGTCGGCCACGCCCGAGATCCGCGTGTGCACGTCGGCACCGCCGAGGTCCTCCGCGTTCACGACCTCGCCGGTTGCGGCCTTCACCAGCGGCGGACCGCCGAGGAAGATCGTGCCCTGGTTCCTGACGATGACTGTCTCGTCAGACATCGCCGGCACATAGGCGCCGCCGGCCGTGCACGAACCCATCACGCAGGCGATCTGCGGGATGCCGAGTGCGGAGAGGTTGGCCTGGTTGTAGAAGATGCGACCGAAGTGTTCCTTGTCGGGAAACACCTCGTCCTGCATCGGCAGGAACGCGCCGCCCGAGTCGACGAGGTAGACGCACGGCAGCCGGTTCTGCAGCGCGACTTCCTGTGCGCGCAGATGCTTCTTGACCGTCATCGGGTAGTAGGTGCCGCCCTTGACGGTCGCGTCGTTCGCGACGATGACGCACTCGCGTCCCTCGATGTTGCCGACGCCGGCGACCACGCCTGCGCTCGGCACCTCACCGCCGTACATGCCGTGTGCGGCGAGCGGCGACAGCTCGAGGAACGGCGTCCCCGGATCGAGCAAGGTGTCGATGCGGTCGCGCGCGAGCAGTTTGCCGCGCGCGACGTGCTTGGCGCGTGCGGCCTCGCTGCCACCGAGGGATACGCTGCGCGTCGACTCGCGCAACTGGTCGACCTGCGCACGCAGCGCGGCGGCATTGGCGCGGAACTCGTCGGAATCGGTGCGCAGCTTGCTGCGGATCGTGGACATGATGGGCTACCGTTCGGGTTCACGGGCACGCGGAGGCGTGCCGCCTAAGAAGTGAATCTTAGTTCACTCTTTCGACCGGATGATATCCCCATGGCCTACCGACGTTCCCCGCGTGTGCAGCAGCGACTCGAGGACAACCGCAACCGCATCCTGTCCGCGGCGCGTTCGCTCGTCGCGCAAGGCGGCTTCCGCGAAGCCTCGATCGTGGCGGTCGCCGGCGCGGCGGACATGTCCACCGGCGCGGTGTACCGCTACTTCCCGTCGAAGTCCGATCTCTTCGTCGAACTGCTGACTGATGCAGTGCAGCGTGAGTGCGCGATCCTGCGCGCGATCATCGCCAAGCCTGCGACGGCACCGGATCGTCTGGCCGCGGCGGTCGAGTCGTTCGCACGTCGCGCACTGAGCGGTCCGTGGCTCGCGTACGCCTTCATCATCGAGCCGGTCGATCCCGAAGTGGAGGCCGCGCGCCTGGTCTGCCGACGCGAGTTCGGTAGTGTTTTCAAGGAGGTTGTGCGCCAGGGCGTAGCCTCGGGCGAGTTTCCCGAGCAGTCCGCCAACGTCAGTGCGGCCTGCATCGTCGGCGCGTTCACCGAGGCGCTCGCGCGACCCGTCACACCGCTCGCCGGGCGCATCAGCAAGACGAGACTCGTCGGCGAAATCGTCGACTTCTGCTGCCGTGCGGTCGGTGCGAGTCCGCGCGCCAAACGCTGATTCGTGGTGCAGGGCGCAAGACTGTTTGCCCGAACTGTACCTCTGCAAGGCGCCGATGCGATGCGTCGATCGGCATACCATCGGTCCGCGCTGCACATCGGCGCACAGGATTCGAAGGTGGCGCGGAACGCCAGGTTCGCAGCACGAGATCCGCGTGAAGAGGCGGGTGTCGATGAAGCAGTCGTCAGGTTCCCGAGTCGGCGGTCGCATCCCCGCTGACTCCTCCGCGCCGTAACGGTCGTCGCCCTTGCCGGGTGTCGATCACGGCAGGCGGACGTCATCCGAAGTGTTCGAAGCAGCTCCGGCCGAGCCATGGCCGGCAGGTGTCGGCTTGCCCGCGTTCGCGCCGTCGTCGGTGATCGGAAGCAGGCGAGCACGTGTTCCCACCGCGCGGCCTCACGACGTCGAGGCTGCGCAGGCAGGCGCCACTGGTCCGCCGGTGGCAGGAAAACAACGGGAGGGGCAGTACATGAGCAGATTGTCGTTGCACCGTTCCACGACGAAATCCGGCATTCCTTCGCGCGTCATCGCGCTCGCGCTGTCGATCGTCACGGCGATGCCGATCGCCGCGTTCGCGGCCGATCGGTCCGCGGCGAATGTCGACCAGAAGCGCCTGCTCGGGTCCGCGAGCGAGCCGGGCACCTGGCTGACGCGCGGTGGCAACACCGACGAGCAGCACTACAGCCCGCTCACGAAGATCGACACCTCGAACGTCGAGCGCCTCGGTCTCGCCTGGTACGGCGAGTTCGATACCAATCGCGGGCAGCAGGCGACGCCGCTGGTGATCGACGGCGTGCTCTATACGAGCACGGCATGGTCGAAGGTCTATGCCTACGATGCCGCGACCGGCAAGCAGCTGTGGTTCTTCGATCCGAAGGTGCCCGGCAAGAAGGCGCCGGACGGATGCTGCGACATCGTCAACCGCGGCGTCGCCGCGTGGAAGGGGCGCATCTACGTCGGCACCTACGACGGTCGCCTGATCGCGATCGATGCGAAGACCGGCAAGCCGGTCTGGGAAACGCAGACCACCGACGTCACGCGCAGCTACACGATCACCGGTGCGCCGCGCGTGTCCAATGGCCTCGTGTTCATCGGCAACGGCGGCGCCGAGTTCGGCGTGCGCGGCTACGTGTCGGCTTACTCGGCGGACACGGGCAAGCTCGCGTGGCGCTTCTACATCACGCCCAATCCCGAGGGAAAACCCGACGGCGCGGCCTCCGACAGGATCCACAAGGAGATCGGACTCAAGAGCTGGGGCGACGGATGGTGGAAGCAGACCGGCGGTGGCGGCACCGCCTGGGATGCGCTCGTCTACGACAAGGACTACGACCAGCTGCTGATCGGCACCGGCAACGGCACGCCATGGAGCTACGTGGCGCGTTCGGGCGGCGTCGGCGACAACCTGTTCATCTCGTCGATCGTCGCGGTCGATGCGAAGACGGGCGCCTACAAGTGGCACTACCAGTCGACGCCCGCAGAGGAGTGGGACTTCACCGCGACCCAGCCGATCGTGCTGACCGAGCTCGATGTCGGCGGCAAGCGCACCAAGGTCGCGATGCAGGCGCCGAAGAACGGCTTCTTCTACGTGCTCGACCGCAGCAACGGCAAGCTGCTCTCGGCGAAGAACTTCATGCCGATCAACTGGGCCGCCGGCGTCGATCTCGAGACCGGCCGTCCGATCGAGTATCCGGCGGCGCGCTACTCGAAGACCGGCGGCGACTTCCTCGCGATTCCCGGCGCGTTCGGTGCGCACAACTGGCCGCCGATGGCGTACAGCCCGAAGACCGGGCTGGTCTACATTCCGGCGCAGCAGGGTTCGTTCGGCTACAAGCACGATCCGAACTTCAAGTACAACCCGCTCAACGGTGCCTGGAATCTCGCCAACATCTCCGGGCATCCGACGCTCGCACCGCGTGACGAAGCGGATCGCCTCAGCATCACGCAGAGTTTCCGTGGCGACCTGATCGCCTGGGATCCCGCCGCGCAGAAGGAAGTGTGGCGCGTCTCGTATCCGTCGATCGGTGCGGGCGGCACGCTCGCCACCGCAGGCAACCTCGTCTTCCAGGGTACGCCGGACGGCATCTTCCACGCCTACGCCGCGGACACCGGCAAGGAAGTCTGGAGCTACGACGGACGCATCGGCATCATCGCCGGCGCGATGAGCTACGAGATCGACGGCACGCAATACGTCGCCGTGCTCGCGGGCCTCGGAGGATCGGCGGGCCTGCAGATCCCGCACATGAAGAATCCGCGTGCAGGCATCGGTCGCGTGCTCGTGTTCAAGCTCGACGGCAAGGGCACGTTGCCGCCGTACCAGCGCGCCCATCGCCCCGCCCAGGTTCCGGACGAGACCTTCGCACCGGAACTCGTCGCCAAGGGCGCCGCGTTCTACGGCAACTGCGTGGCCTGCCACGGCTACGGCACCTACACCAACGACGAAGTCGTGCCCGACCTGCGCCGCTCGCCGATGCTGCTGCACAAGGACGCGTTCGCCTCGGTCGTGCACGACGGCATCCTCGAGAGTCGCGGCATGGTGAGTTTCGCCGACCGCATGAGCCGCGAGGACGTCGAGGCCTTGCGCGCCTACCTCGTCGATCGCGCCAAGCAGCTCAAGGCCGACGAAGACGCCGAGCAGGGCGCGCGCGCCGCAGGCAACGCCGCCGAGAAAGCCAATCCCTGAGTCGACCCCACTGACGTGACCGCCGCTGCGCCCCGTGGCGCGGCGGCCGGACCGACCATCGAGGACATCCCGCATGACCATCCAACGTGAGATCCGCCGGCCCGCGAGCGCGCTGCCGAGCCTGTTGTGCCTCTCCCTGCTCGCAGGTCTTGCTGCCGCGCCGGTTGCCGAGGCGGCCACGGGCCGCAGCTTCATCGGCCCGCACGAGTACGCGCTCCCGGGCAACGTGCCCGACGGCTTCAACGTGTTCGTCTTCTACGCCTACATGGAAAACGCCGACCGTGCGTTCGATGCGCGCGGTGACGAGGTCGATGCGAACGACACCACAGCACTCGTCAATCTCTTCAAGTTCTCGCAGGCCTGGACGCTCGAGAGCAATCCGGACTTCGGCTATGCCTGGGAAGTGATCCTGCCGGTGAGCAGCGTGCGCGACCGCACTGCGAACACGTCGGCCAGCGGCATCGGCGATCCGACCATCGCGCCGTACATCTACTACAAGCTCAGCGAGAACGTGACGATCGGCACCGACCTGCTGTTCCAGGTGCCGGTCGGCGACAGCAGCGTCGGTGGCGGCGACAGCTGGAAGGTCACGAACTCGGTCTTCCTCGACGTGCAGCTCGGCAAGTTCAACTACACGGGCGACATCATGTGGGACTTCCCGGGGGAATCGACGCGCGCGGACGCGAAGGCCGGCAAGACCTGGTCGACCGAACACCTGTTCGGATACCGCGCCACGTCGCTCGTCGAGCCGTATGTCGGCGCCGCCTATGCCTACCAGAAGGCCTCGTCGATCAACCTCGCCAACAGCGAGACCGACCTCGTCGCCGGCATGCTGTTCCATCTCCGCAAAGGCAGCTTCGGCCTGCACTGGGCGCATGCGATCGACGGCAAGAATCGTCCCGCCGGCGATTCGTTGAACGTCCGTTTCGTCCTGCCGATGTGAGTCACGACCATTGGAGCATGCCGGCGCGATGCGCGTGCCGGCATGCTCCGGGTCCATCCCGCAACACACACGAGGAATGCCGATGAACGCCATCGCGAAAACACCCGCCGCCGCGGACGTCCCCACCTACGCCCAGCTCATCGATGGCCGACAGGTCGCCGGTGCGGGAACGATTCCGGTGATCGATCCGGCCACCGAGGAGACCATCGCGTTCGCGGCGGTCGCCGACAAGGCGCAGCTCGAGCAGGCCGTCGCCGCCGCGAAGCGCGCCTTCGCGACGTGGAAGCACACGTCGACGAGCGAACGCGCCGCGATCATCGCGCGCATCATCGAGGCGGTGCAGGCGCGTCGCGAGGAGATCGCACGCGCGATCACGCTCGAGGTCGGCAAGCCGATCGGCGCAGCACGCGCGGATGTGGACCTGTCGCTGCAGTGGGCACGCCACGTCGCAGCGATCGAGCTCAAGCCCGAGGTGGTCCGCGACGACGCCGAGGCCTACGTCGAGGTCCGCCACAAGCCGATCGGCGTGGTCGCCTGCATCATTCCGTGGAACTTCCCGTTCTTCCAGACGATGTACAAGCTCGTGCCGGCACTGCTCACGGGCAATACCGTGATCATCAAGCCGGCACCGACCACGCCGGTCAACGCGTTGCTGCTCGGCGAGATCCTCGCCGACATCGTCCCGGCCGGCGTCGTCAACGTGCTCGGCGATGACGGCAGCATCGGTCCGCTGCTCTCCTCGCATGCGGACATCGGCAAGGTCAGCTTCACGGGCTCGACCGCAGCCGGTCGCAAGGTCATGGAATCCGGTGCGCCGACGCTCAAGCGCATCGTGCTCGAACTCGGCGGCAACGACGCGGCGATCGTGCTCGACGACGCCGACGTCGAGACCGTCGCCAAGGGCATCTTCGACTGGGCCTTCATGAACAGCGGTCAGGTCTGCATCAACATCAAGCGCATCTTCGTGCCCGATGCGTTGCACGACGCGTTCTGCGACGCGTTCGCTGCCTTGGCCAAAGCGGCCGTGGTCGGTCACGGCCTCGACGAGAGGACCGCGTTCGGCCCGATCCAGAACCGTCGCCAGTACGAGGCCGTGCTCGAATGCCTCGCGATCGCGAAGGCCGACGGCACCGTGATCGCGGGCGGCGATCCGCTATCGGGCAAGGGTTACTTCGTGCCGCCGACCGTGGTCCGCGACATCGACGACGCGAGCCGTCTCGTGCGCGAGGAGACCTTCGGTCCGATCCGTTCGATCCTGCGCTACTCGACCATCGACGAGGCGATCGCGAGGGCCAACGACACGCCTTACGGGCTCGGCGGTTCGGTGTGGGGCAAGGACCTCGCGCGCGCGACCGCGGTCGCCGACCGCATCGACAGCGGCACGACCTGGGTCAACACGCATTTCGCGCTCGCACCCGACGTGCCGTTCGGCGGCCGCAAGCAGTCGGGCCTCGGCGTCGAGTTCGGCATGGAAGGCCTGTACGAATTCACCGACCACCACGTGATCCATGTGGCGCGTTCGGGTTCCTGACCGGCCGGCGCGCGACGCGGCGGGTGCGGCCAGGCGTGCTGTCCGGTCCTCCCGCCTCGCGCAGGCACTCGCGCATGCTGTCGATGAACAGCGGATCCTCGATGTAGCCGACGTTGAGGCGCATCCAGGGACTGGCCTGCCGCCGGTTCAGCATGAAGTTGTTGCCCGGCGCGATGACCACGCCGCGCGCCATCAGGCTCATCGTCAGTTCGCCGATGTCGTCGAGGCCGGGCACGCGTGCCCACAGGTACAACGACTGCTCGGGCTCGCAGAACGGCTCGAGGCCGAGGTCCCTGAGGATGCGGATCGCCTTGGCCGTGGTCTCGCGCACGCGCTTCTGCAGCTTGGCCACGTGGCGCAGGAAGTGGCCCTCGGTGAGGATCACGTCGAGGATGCGCTCGCTGTACTCGCTGCCGCTGACGTGCAGCAGCATCTTGATGTCGGCGAGTTCCTCGATGCGGTTGGCGCTGCCGGCGATGAAGCCTCCGCGCAGCGTGGGCGAGAGCGACTTCGAGAAGCTGCCGACGTAGAGCGTGTTGCGGAGCTGGTCGATCGCGCTGATGCGCGGTGCCGAGTTCCGCTTGAAGTCGGCCACCGCGTCGTCTTCCACGACGAGCAGGTTGTGCGTCGCCGCCAGCTGCGCGATGCGCGCGGCCTTCTCGGGACTCATGTCGGAGCCCGTCGGGTTCTGTCCGACCGACTGCACGAAGAACACGCGCGGCCGCTCGCTGCGGATCTGCTGCTCGAGGACGTCGATGTCGGGGCCGTCGACGAGGCGCGGGATGCCGATCATGCGCGCGCCCTGCAGTTCGAGCTTGCCGAACAGCGGGTAGTAGCCGGGTTCCTCGACGAGCACCGGATCGCCCGGAGAAACGTAGCGGCGGATGATGAGGTCGAGGCCGTGGTTGCCGCCGTGCGTCGTCATGATCTGCCGCTCGGACGCCGCGATGCGGTAGCCGGCGAGCTTGCGGTTGATGTGTGCACGCAGGTTCTGGTTGCCGTAGCGGCTGCCGTAGCGGAACAGTCCGCCGATTCCCGCGCGCGTGATCTGGCGGTGGAACTTGTCCAGGCGCATGTCGGCCAGCCACAGCGGCGGCGGCACCGCGATGGCGAGGTTGGATTCGCCGGGCGCCTGCAGCAGCTGCTGGCGCATGAGCCAGATCGTGTCGAGGGCGCGATGGTAGGCCCGCGGCTCGTCATGCTCGACGACCGGCTCGTCGATCGCTTCGTCGGTCGGTTCCGTCTCGATGCGCACGAAGAAGCCGCGGCCGCGGTCGGCGCGCACGAACCCGCGTTGTGCGAGCGATTCGAACGCCGCGACGACGGTGTTCAACGAATGCGAATAGAGGCGCGCGTACTCGCGCAGCGAAGGCAGCTTGTCGCCGGCCTTGAGCGTGCCGGCGAGGATCTGCGTCTCGATGTCGTGCGCCACCTTCTCGGCGGCGGTCTTCGCTCTCATGCGGTGGCTTCGGCGAGTGGAGGGAGGCGGTCGGTGAGATGCGACGCGTGGCGTACAGCGGGCAGCGTCGGCACGTGTGCTGCCGATGGCGGCGTCGATCGTGGCAGCACATCGATCGCGTTCAAGGGTTGCAGCTTTTCACGTCGCGGGAAAGTGCGGGCCTGGTCGTCACACGGTCGTGCACCTCGCGCAGCGTCGGCCTGCATGGCCGCGCCTATGGATTCTTCGATGGACGGGAGCGCTCGATGAGCAGCACAGAGATGCGGGAGCGCGCGCAGCGTGACGGGCACGACGTGCCTGCGATCCGCATGCCGGCGATACCGGCGCGATTCAACATCGGCGTGGACGTGTGCACGCGCTGGATCGACGACGCGGAGCGCATCGCGCTGATCCACGACACCGGGAGCCGCAGCGAGCGCTTCTCGTTCCGTGACATCGAGGCCTTGTCGAACCAGATCGCGAACCTGCTGCGCAGCAGCGGCATCGGGCGCGGTGCACGCGTCGCGCTGATGGCGCCGCAGCGCCCCGAAGCGGCCTGCGTGCATGTCGCGATCTACAAGCTCGGCGCGATCGCGGTGCCGCTGTTCCCGCTGTTCGGCGAGGAGGCGATCGAGCATCGCCTGTCCGACAGCGGTGCCGAGGCGTTCATCGGTGACCGCCAGGCCGTGGCGAAGCTCGCATCGATCCGCACACGTCTGCCGGCGCTGCGGCACGTGTTCTGCATCGACGGCGCGGTCGCCGACGCCATCGATCTGCACGCCGTGCGCAGCCGTTGCCCGGAGCATTTCGAAGCGGTCGATACGGCGGCCGACGATCCGGCGATCATCATCTACACCTCGGGTACGACCGGGAAATCGAAAGGCGCGCTGCATGCGCACCGCACGTTGCTCGGGCATCTGCCCGGCGTGGAGATGTCGCACGACGGTCTCGGCCTGCCGGGCGACCTCATGTGGACGCCGGCCGACTGGTCGTGGATCGGCGGCCTGTTCGATCTGCTGTTGCCGGCCTGGCATCACGGCCTGCCGGTGGTGGCGCGACGCTTCGAGAAGTTCGATGCCGCGCAGGCCTTCGAGCTGATGCGGCGGCATCGCGTACGCAACGCGTTCCTGCCGCCGACGGCTCTCAAGATGATGCGCGCCGGCTCCGAGCCGGGACGCTCGTACGACCTGTCGCTGCGCTCGGTCGCCAGTGGCGGCGAGAGCCTCGGCGAGGAACTGCTCGAATGGGGGCGCAGTGTGCTCGGCGTCGAGATCAACGAGTTCTACGGCCAGACCGAGTGCAACATGGTGGTCTCGTCCTGCGGCAGCCGCTTCCCGCCCAAGCCGGGATGGATGGGCAAGGCCGTGCCGGGGCACGACGTGCAGGTCGTCGATGCGGCGGGTGCGCTGCTGCCGCGCGGAACGCTCGGGCTGATCGGCATCCGCCAGCCCGATCCCGTGGCCTTCCTCGGCTACTGGAACGACGAGGCGGCGACGTCGACGAAATTCGCCGGAGGCTTCCTGCTGACCGGCGACCAGGGCGAGATGGACGACGACGGCTATATCCGCTTCGTCGGCCGCGACGACGATGTCATCACCAGTGCCGGCTACCGCATCGGCCCCGGCCCGATCGAAGACTGCCTGCTCGGCCACGCGGCCGTGCGTCTGGTCGCCGTGATCGGCGTGCCGGACCCCGAGCGCACCGAGGTGGTCAAGGCCTGCATCGTGCTCAACGACGGCTTCGAACCCGATGCCGGACTGACGCGCGAGCTGCAGGACCACGTGAAGCGCCGCCTGGCCGGCCACGAGTACCCGCGCCTGATCGAATACCTCGACAGCCTTCCGACCACCACCACGGGCAAGCTGATGCGCCGCGAACTGCGTCTGCGCGCCACCGCCGATCTGGAGAACCGCGCATGAGCGCTTCGTACGAGTGCATCCTCCTCGAGACGGTCGGCCGCGTCGCCGTCATCACGCTCGACCGTCCGCGCGTGCTCAACGCGCTCAACGACACGCTGGTTGCGGAACTGATCGATGCGCTGAGGGCCAGCGACCTCGATCCCGGCATCGGGGCCATCGTGCTGCGCGGCAGTGAGCGTGCGTTCGCCGCCGGTGCCGACATCGGCGCGATGGAGAACCACGATTTCGTGTCGGCCTACGTCGGCAACATCATCGACTGGCAGGCCATCCGCGACATCCGCAAGCCGATCATCGCCGCCGTGTCGGGTTATGCGCTCGGCGGCGGATGCGAGCTCGTGATGATGTGCGACATCGTCATCGCAGACCGCACCGCGCAGTTCGGCTTGCCCGAAGTCACCCTCGGCATCATGCCCGGCGCGGGCGGCACGCAGCGCCTGCCGCGCGCGATCTCGAAGGCCAAGGCGATGGACCTCTGCCTTACGGCGCGGCGCATGGGCGCGGAAGAGGCGGAACGTGCAGGCCTCGTCTCGCGCGTCGTGCCGGAAGGCGAACTGCACGAGGCCGCAATCGCGATGGCGGCCTCGATCGCCGGCAAATCGCTGGCCTCGGTGATGATGATCAAGGAAGCGATCAACCAGTCCTGGGAGTCCTCGCTCAACGACGGCCTGCGCTTCGAACGTCGCCTGTTCCATTCGCTGTTCGCCACCGACGACCAGAAGGAAGGCATGCGTGCGTTCGCCGAGAAGCGGCCGCCGGTGTTCCGCAATGCGTGAGCGGGTGTGACGATGCCCGATCCCGACGGTGTCGGAGGCGGGGCGTGATCCGTGTGGCCCACCTCCGTGCGTCGTGCAGAGCCTGGAGGTGACCGAGCAGGATGCCGTGCTGCGCGGATCAGAATCGCATGTTGCGGATGAAGTCGGTCGCGACGGCCGCGATGCCGTCGTCGAGCTCTTCGAAGGAGGCATACGTCGCGCGGCCGTCGGAGAGTCGAATCGGCGTCGCCGAAGGACCGTGCCACAGCTGGAGGCTGGTCACCTCCAGCAGGCCGTCGGTCCGCTGCAGCACGGTCGCCCGCCAGCGCGCGCCTTCGATCTCGCCGGCACGCGTGAAAGGAGTCACGTTCGATCCTTCGTTCATCGGCCGTCTCCACGGTGAAGATCCGAGTCCATGCCAGGGGGCGTCGCGCTTCGCCGGCATCCACGCGCCTGCCCGCAACGGTCGCACGCAGGTTGCACCGTGTCGATGGCGCTACGGCGCGTTGCCGCGCTCCGCGTCGAACTCGCGCCCGATCACCGCGGCGAACATCTCCAGCGTCCGGACCGTCTGGACGGTGATCTTGGCCGGCTTGGGATCCAGCGCGCACAGCGTGCCGAAGAAGGTTCCATCGGGCAGGTGGATGGGCACGGAGATGTAGCTCTCGAAGCCGTACATGGCGGGCGTCGGGTGGTTGGCGAACGTGTCGTCGCGGGACGCCGAATCGAAGTACACGGGGTTGCCGTGCTGCCGGATCTCGTTGCAGATCGTGGTCTCGAGGGCGAGGTCCTGCCCTGCCTGCAAACCGAAGCCCACGAGGTCGCGCACGACGCACGCCGTCCACTCGGTATCCGTCACGCGCGCCACGGCCGCGAAGCGCATGTCCGCGGCACGCACGACCGCCTCGAGCATGGCGGGGATGCCGGCGATTCGACGGATGGCGTCCAGGTCGAGCTGTAGGTCGATCTTGCCGGGCGCGGCGGATTCGTCGAGCGGGACGGTCCCCACGGGCTGCGCGTCGTCGAGCAGGCGCGCGTGCCGAACCCTCATGCAGTGGTTGGAGACGGACTGCACGAAGTCGCGCACGTCGCCGGAGAGCTTGCGCAGCGTGTCGACAGGCCCCGAAAGGGTCAGCGTCGATCCGACGAGCCTGACTACATCCAGCCGGTGTTCCCGCGCGAACGCCTCATGCAGCACGGTCAGCGACACCGCCCATTTCAGCGAGGGGAGCACGTCGAGAAGTACGCTCATGACGCCGTGCGTCACCTCCCCGTCGACATCGACACTCGGCATCTCGAAGCCGATGACGGTCGGCTGTTGCGTGTCGCCCTGCGGCGCGCTGGTTTTCATTCGCGCATGGTAGCGCGAACGGGTTCGCGGCGAGTCCGATGGGCAGGGCTGCCTCGGCATCCCTGGTATCGCGCGGAAGCTGCCATCAGCCTGCGGTGCCGGCAGCAGCCTGTCGCGCGCCGTAAACGGCGGCACGGTGATCATGCCGATGGCAGACGACGTCCGTTCCCACCGTTCGGCACGTGGCGTTGGTCTGGACTGCACATGCGTTCGGATGCACGCAAGCGCCCTGTGACGCGAACCATCGACCTCCATGAGGCCGGCCGGATGTTGGATCTCACGGCGTCGGCCCGTCGTCGAACCCGTTCGCGAAGATCCGATCGCCGAACACCGGTGCGAACGCCGCGAGTCCGACACGCGGCTGTCCGCCGATCGTGAGGAATCGCCCGCCAGCGTAGACCTTGCCGTCGGCGGCGTGGGCGAGGATCTGCACGTCGTTGTCGGCACCGGGGTTCCAGTCGGGATCGAGGCTGCCATCGGGACCGAGGCGTGCGATGCGGGAACGCGGCTCGGTGCCGATCGCGTCGAAGCGGCCGCCGATCCACGCGCTGCCGTCGCTGCCCACCGCGATCGCGCGCACGGATTGCTGGAACGGGTCGGAGCCGGGATTCCACGCGGCATCGATGGTTCCGCTGCCGGTCGCGCCCAATCTCACCATCTGCCGGCGTGGTTGGTCGTTGATCGTCGTGAATGATCCCGTCGCGTACACGCCCGCGGCACCGACCGCGAGCGCGTAGACGGTCTGGTTGGCCGAGGGATTCCACGCGGTATCGAGGGTGCCATCGCTGCGCAGTCGCGCGAGGCGTGTGCGCGGCGTGCCGTTGATCGTCGTGAAGTCGCCGCCGACGTAGACGTTGCCGGCGGTGTCGGTCGCGAGCGCGTGCACCGAGTTGTCCGCCGACGGTGCCCACGCGGTGTCGACGCTGCCGTCGGCGAGCAGGCGGGCCAGCCGGTTGCGCGACAGTCCGCCGACCGACGTGAAGCTGCCACCGAACACGAAGCTGCCGTCGGGCAGCGCGGCGATCGTGCGCAGCAGGCCGTTGATCGTGAGCGGGCCGGGCTCCTCGAACGAGGCGACGATGCGCGCGATGATCGTGTCGTCGGCGTTCGGTGTCTCGTCGATCGTGCCGTCGTGGCGCAAGCGCAGCATGTACGGTCGCACCACGCCGTCGGCCTTGTAGAACGTGCCGCCGACGAGCATGCCGTACGGGCGCTTCAGCATCAGCGTGATGGCCGGCGACAGCGACTCCACGTCGCGCGCCGGTTGCACGCCCGCACCGGCCTGTGTCGACAGCACGGCGAAGCCGAGCCGGTACTGGCTGCTGACGCGATGGAACGCGCCGCCGATGCGCACCTGGTTCGCGTCCGCGAGCAAAGCGTACGGCGCGCCGCCGAGCGGTGACGGATCCCATTCGGCATCGGGCGCACCGTTGCTGGCCGACAGGCGCGCGAGGTTGCGTCGTGCGATGCCGCCGATCTGGCTGAACAGTCCGGCCGCGTACACGGCGCCGTCGCTCGCGACGGTGATGGCGTGCACGATGCTGTCCGCATTCGGGTTCCACCCGGCATCGGCGAGTCCGTCGCCGGCCGACAGGCGTGCGATGCGGTTGCGTGCCTGCCCGCCGATGCTCGTGAAGCTGCCACCGACGTGGACGCGACCCGAGGCATCGAACGTGATCGCGAGGACATCGCCGCCCGGATCGGGATTCCAGGCCGGGTCGGCGCTGCCGTTGCCGAGCAGGCGCGCGATGCGGCGCCGCTGCGCGCCGCCGACATTGAAGAAGCCGCCCGCCACGTAGACGCGATCGTCCGACGCGATCGCGATCACGCGCACCGTGTTGTCGGGTGCGGGATTCCACGCCGCGTCGACGACCGCCGGCGTCGCGGTCGACACGCGCGCGAGTCCGCTGCGCGTGACGCCGCCGATCACGCCGAACTGCCCGCCGACATGCACGCGTGACGTGGCGTCCACGGCGAGCGCGTAGACGAACGAGTCGGGCTGCGGCGCCCATGCAGGATCGACGACACCGGTCGCCGAGACCCTGGCCAGGCGTTCGATGCCGAGGCCGCCGATCTCCTGGAACTCGCCACCGACGTAGATGCGCCCGCTCGCGTCGATGGCGAGCGCGTTGACCGTGCGGTCCGGCGAGGGATCGAAGGCGGGATCGAGGCTGCCGTCGGCGCGCAGCCGGGCGAGGTTGCGGCGCGGCACGCCATCGATCGAGCCGAACGTTCCGCCGAGCACGACGCCACCGTCGGGCGTGCGAAGCATCGCGAGCACGCGGCCGTTGACGACGAGATCGATGTGCGGCGCCGCGAGCGGTGCGGGCGACTGCGCCGAGGCCGGCGCCGACAGCATGGCGATGACGAGAAACGCCGCGGCGACGAGCGTCCGCACGCAATGATCCAGCCGGTTCATGGACGTTTCCCCTGCAAGGCCGCACATCGCGACGTCGTGCATGGCGCGGGTCGGGGGCGAGGTGTCTCATGGACGTGATCGAGGCTATAGGCGCGACATCCCGGGTGAAGCTCCGTGATTCCGCGCGGAAGCCCACGGATGGCCTGCTTGGCGAGTCGACGTGTCGACCCTCCGCCCGCACGGCAACCCCGCGAATGCGGGGTACGACCCCGTTGCGCCACGACCTACCCTCCGGCGGTCACGATCGGAGTCGTCATGCCCCACGTCCACGTCGCCCCGTTGCTCCGCGCGTTCGCGCTGCTCTCATGCCTGGTTGCGGGTGGTGTCGCCCACGCGGCCGGCCTCACGCTGACGATGTCGCCGGTGCCGCCGGTCTACACGGGCACGCAGTACACGTTCGGGCTCGGCTTCGAGAAGACCGACCGCAACGACGGCATCGTCCACGACGGGCCGTTCACGCTGCGGATCCGCATTCCGGCGGGCATGACGCTGCGTGGTGCCACGGGCGGAAACTGGACGTGTCCGCCTCCTCCCGCCGGCGCGATCACGATGAGCTGCACCTATCCCACCGCGCTGACGTTCTGGAATCCGGCCTCGAGCTTCCTGAGCGTTCATGCCGACACGCCGATCGACATGCCGCTCGGTCCCGTCGATCTCGAGGCGACGATCGAGAGCGCGCAGGTGCCGCTGCCCGGCAACGTGATCTGCACCGGCAGTCCGTCGACGACCGGGTGCACGACCGTCGCGACGCCCGTGACCGCATCGAGCCTGCGCATCACCGACTGGGGCGCGAGCTCGGGCTGGGTCGCGAACGCGCCGGTCGCGGTCTGGAACGGCCCGCCGTACGAGGCGGGCACCGACGAGACGATCGTGATCGGCTTGCGCAACATCGGCTTCAGCTCGAGCAACACGCCGATCACGCTGCGCGTGACGCTGCCCGACGGCGTCAGCTTCCGCAGCACGGGCAGTTCGATCCCGACGTTCACGTGCTCGGCGGCCGGGCAGCTCGTGACCTGTACGACGCCGTACATGTATGACACGCAGAACGGCTACGTCGTGATCGGCACGCGGGTGAGCCACGGTGTGGCGGTGCCCGGGCCGCTGTTCTTCCATGCCGCGGTCGGCAACAACGTCGTCGCGCTGCCGTCGGACTGCGTGGCGAATCCGCATCAGGATCGCTGCGGCCGGCTGCAGATGCCGACGCGCGCGCCGCGTACGCCGTTCCTGCGCTTCGAGACGCCTGCGGTCACGCACTCGCCCGCGATCTTCACGCTCGGGCAGGACCAGGGGCCGATCGTCGCGAGCTTCCGCAACGTCGGCGACGGCCTCGCCGGTGCCACGTCGGTGCTGTTCAAGCTGCCGCCGGGCTTCATCTACACGCACACGTTCAGCGCGATCCCGTCGATGGCCTGCAGCGCGAGCGGCAGCATCGCGAACGGCCAGGTGCTGACCTGCACGGGCCCTGGCCTGCCGTCGGGCACCAGCGGCTACGTGAGCTTCGGCGTGCATCCCGATGCGGGCACCGAATTTCCGGGGCCCGTGGTGCTGCTCGGCGCGGTCGACACCTCGTCGCCGGCGAGTACGCAGACGCTCGCAAGCTGCGCGAACGATCCGACCCAGGTGCAGTGCGCCTGGTACGAGATCCCGACGTTCCGACCCTGCGCGATGCAGTACGGCACGGACGGCATCTACTGCGACGCGTTCGAGATCCTCATGCCGCCGCCCTGATGCCGCATTCGCCACGCAAGCGGTTCATGGATCGACGCCTCGCCGTCGTTTCCACGGACGGCGCGGGCGGATAGAGTCGGGCGTGACGTCGTCCGACGACCGCGCGGCATGAGCCGATGAGTACCCGATTGAACATCGACGTGTTGCGCCACTTCGTCGCGATCGCCGACGCGGGCGTGATGCTGCGCGCGGCCGACCGCGTCGGGCGCACGCAGGCGGCGCTGAGCCAGCTGGTCAAGCGGCTCGAGGGCGAGCTCGGACAGACGCTCATGCTGCGCAGCGGGCGTGGCATCACGCTGACCGCGCACGGCCAGCGTCTCTATGCGTACGCCCAGCAGATCCTGCGCGTGCACGACGAGGCCGTCGCCTCGCTGCGCGGCGAGAGCCTCTCCGGCGAACTCAAGCTCGGCCTGCCCGAGGACTACGCCTACGCGTTCCTGCCGGCCCTGCTGCGCGGATTCTCGAACCGGCATCCGCAGGTCGTGATCGAGGTCGTGTGTGCGCCGACCACACAGCTGCTCGCGAAGCTCCGCGATCGCGCACTCGACATCGCGATCGTGTCCGAACCCGACCATCCGGATCGCCCGTTCCTGGCCAAGGCACAGTTCGTGTGGGTCGGTGCACCCGGCAGTGACGCGCACCGGCGCGATCCGCTGCTGCTCGCGCTCACCGACCGCGACGATCTCAACCATCAGGCCGCAATCGCCGGCCTCGATGCCGCCGGCCTCGCCTACCGCATCGCCTACGCCAGCGCGAGCGTTGCGGGTCTGATCTCGGTCGTGCGTTCGGGTCAGGCCATCGCGGTGCTGACCGAATACGCCGTGCCACCCGATCTCGTCGTGCTGCCCGCGTCGAGCGGGCTGCCGGCGCTGCCCTCGATCGGCATCACGCTCGCGACCGCGAAAGGCGAGGCCTCGCCGCTGCTCAAGCGTTTCGAAGCCGAGGTGCGCGCGATCCTGTCGGGGTCGTAGGCCGCGCCCGCGGCTGCGTTTCACGGGATCGCCCGTGGCGCCATAAGCCGGGCTTATGGCGCGCTTAAGCACTATTCGATTCCACGAACCGGGGTGCTGCCCTAGCGTTGCCGCCTGCGTACCGACACCTGCGGACGCGACCCGACGAGGCGAGCCACGTGATGAATGGATCCGACCCCCTGCCTGTCGTGCACGCACGCCGATTCCCTGCGGCTGCCGCATGGCGCATCGCGACCGGCACGCACCCGCGCACGCTGCTCGCCGCGGCGGTGATGGCTCTCGCGGGCTGCGCGGGCGTGCCGCCGCAGACGACACCGGGCTACGAGGCGACCATCACGCGCACGCGCTTCGGCATCCCGCACATCAGGGCCGCGGACTACGGAGGGCTCGGCTTCGGCGCCGCCTATGCACGCGCGCAGGACAACCTCTGCCTGATGGCCGATTCGTACGTCGGCTTTGCCGGCGAGCGCTCGAGGTTCTTCGGATCCTCCGGCATGGCGATGGTCGGACTCGTCACGGCCACGAACCTCGAGAGCGACGTGTTCCATCGTTCGCTCACCGACCTGCCGCGCCTGCACACCGCGTTCGCGCAGCGCTCCGTGGCGTACCGCGAGCTCGTCGACGGCTGGGTCGCCGGCTACAACCGGTATGTCGACGATCATCGCGGCCGATGGCCGGCTGCGTGCGCGGATGCACCCTGGGTGCGCGCGATCACGCGCGACGACGTGCTGCGGTCGCTCGAGGCCTTCTCGGTCCTGTCGACCTCGGGCGTGCTCGCGGTACCCCTCGCCAACGCGTCGCCGCCTGCGGAGGCGGTCCGCCGCGATGCCGCCGTGACCGCGGTCGTCGAAGATGTCTTGCTGCCGGGCAGCAACGGCTGGGCATTCGGCGGCGAAGCGACGCACAACGGCAAGGGTCTGGTCCTGGCCAATCCGCATTTCCCGTGGATGGGCTCCAACCGCTTCTACGAGACGCACCTGACCATCCCGGGCGAGCTCGACGTCGCCGGCGCGGCCATCATGAACCTGCCGTACGTCGGTGTCGGCTTCAACCGCGACGTCGCGTGGACGCATACGGTCGACATGGCCGTGCACATGACGCTGTTCGAGCTCGCGATCGATCCGGCCGATCCCACGGTCTACATGGTCGACGGCCGGCCCGAACCGATGACGCGCCGCGAGCTGCGCATCGAGGACAAGGACGGCACGACGATCACGCGCACCGTCTACGCCACGCGCCACGGCCCCATGGTCTCGGTGCCGGGCGGTCCGTTCGAATGGACGCGCGAGAAGGCCTACGCCGTCGCCGATGCCAACCGCGGCAACCTGCGCAGCGGCGACACCTGGCTCGACATCGCCCGTGCGCGCAACGTCGAAGACGTGCGCGCCGCGCTCGCCAGGCATCTCGGTGCGCCGTTCCTCAACACGCTTGCCGCCGATCGCGCGGGCGACGCGCTGTACGCCGACATCGGGACGATTCCGGACGTGCCGGCGGCGCTCCTGTCGGCGTGTGGTCGCATCGAGGCACGCCCCGTCGGGCATCTGCAGGATCTCGTCGTGCTCGACGGAAGCCGCTCGGACTGCGCGTGGGCGACCTCGCCGGATGCGGTCGAGCCCGGCCTGCTGCCGGCGTCGGAGATGGCGACGCTGGTCCGTCGCGACTACGTGCAGAACAGCAACGACAGCTACCGCTGGACGCATCCCGACGCGGTGCACCAGCTCGGCCCGATCATGGGGCGGGATCCCGGCGTCGGCCGGTTGCGCACGCGTGCCGGCATCGAGACGATCCGCCGCGCGCTGCGTGTGGGTCCGTTCGACGCCGACCGTGCAGTGCAGGCGATGTTCGGCAACGAGGTGCTCGCGGCCGAGCTCGCGTTGCCGTCCATGCTCGCGCTCTGCCGGCGTGCCGATGCACCGGCGAAAGCCTGCACGGCGCTCGCCGGCTGGGACGGCAAGGCCGCGCTCGACAGCCGCGGCGCGATGCTGTTCGGCCTGTTCTGGGCTGCCGTCGGCGAACGTGCCGACATCTGGACGACGCCGTTCGATCCCGACGACATGCTCGGCACGCCGCGTGGCTTCGTGACGGAAGGCGCGGTCGCGACCGACCTGCTCGCCGCACTGGCCGCCGCTGCCGATGCGATGGACAAGCTCGGCGTGGCGCCCGACGCGCCGCTCGGCGAGGTCCAGTTCGTGGTGCGCGGCGAGGAACGGATTACGATCGCGGGCCTGCAGGGCGGCGGCACGCTCAACTACACGAAGGCCGTGCCCGCGAAAGGCGGCTATTCGGTGATCTTCGGCGCCAGTTACGTGCAGGCGGTCGGTTTCGACGACGCCGGTCCGGTGGCGAACGCGATCCTCGCGTACTCGCAGTCGACCGATCCGGCCTCGCCGCACCATGCCGATCAGACGCGCGAGTTCTCGAAGAACGTGCTGCACCGTTTCCCGTTCTCCGAGGCCGAGATCGCCGCCGATGCACTTGGACCGCCGGTCACGATCCGCCAGTAGCTCCTGCATGCCGTCGGTGCGATGCCCGCATCGTCGACCTCGCCCCGATGCCACGGAAGCCCCGATGTGGACACCGCGCGCCTGACTGCCTTCGTCGCGACCTGCCTGCTCGTCTCGCTGACGCCCGGCCTCTGCGCGATGCTGTGCATGAACCTCGCGACCACGCTGGGATTGCGCAGGACGCAGTGGATGATGGCGGGTGAGGTCGTCGGCATGGGCAGTGTCGCCGTCGCGGCGATGCTCGGCATCGCGGCGACCCTGCACGTGCAGCCGTGGTTGTTCGGCGTGTTCAAGCTGGCCGGCAGCGCCTACCTGATCGTGCTCGGCGGCAAGGCATGGACGCGTGCGCGCGGCAGAGGACACGCGGCGTTTCGAGGCCCGCGCTCGCGCCTTTCGCTCGCGGGGCTGGGCTTCACGACCGCGGTCAGCAATCCGAAGGTCTGGGCCTTGTACGTCGCGCTGCTGCCGCCGTTCGTCGATCCCTCGCGGCCGCTCGCCACGCAGCTCGCCGCGATGCTCGCGATCATTGTCGCGATCGAGCTCGCGGCGCTGTACGCCTATGCCTTCGGTGGCCGCGCGCTCGCCCGTCTGCACGAAGGCTCGCCGTCACGTCTGTGGATCGACAGGATCATCGGATCGCTCATGATCGCGATGGGTGTGTGGATGCTCGTCGAGAACGGCCTGCCGCCGTCGTCATGAGGTCCGTTCGCATCGCGCGGTGAGGGCGAGCTCGCGCGCAGCACGACGGGATCGGCTGCGTCACGGAGGCGATCCCGCATCGTGCGTCGCGTGGTCGAAGCACGCGATCAGCAGTTCCGTGAGCGCACGCACCTTGCGCGATGGATGCGGTCCGGGCGGGCGCACGACGTAGATGCCGGCCGGTGGCGGCGGGTAGCGCGTCATGACCGGCACGAGCGCACCGGACGCGACGTGGTCGTCGGTGATGCCGTCGGGCAGCCACGCGACGCCGAGTCCGGCGACTGCGGCGGCGACGAGCGCGGTCGCGTTGTCGGCCTTGAAGCGGCCGCGCGGATGCACCGTCACGGTGCGCTCGCCGTCCAGGAACATCCACGCTTCCGTGCCCTGCATGAGCGCTTCGTGCGAGGCGAGCTCGTCGGGCGACTGTGGTGCGCCGTGTGCTTCGATGTAGGCCGGGCTCGCGACGAGCTTGCCGTACAGCGGCCCGACGCGCCGTGCGACGAGGTTCGAGTCCTGCAGGTAGCCGATGCGGATCGCGCAGTCGAAGCCTTCGCTCACGAGATCGACGAAGCGGTCGCTGTAGCAGGTGTGGACGTGCAACTGCGGATGCCGGCGTGCCATGTCGGCGAGCACGGGCGCGAGGTGCGTGGGGCCGAACGACAGCGGCGCGGCGATGCGCAGGCGGCCGCGCAGCTCACCGCTCGGCAGCAGCGTCTCCATCGCCGTGTCGACCTCGTTGCAGATCCGCGCGGCGTGCTCGCGGAACGTCGCGCCGGCTTCGGTCAGCGACGCACCGCGTGTCGTGCGCGCGAGCAGCTGCACGCCGAGCTCGGCCTCGAGCCGGGCGAGATGCCGGCTCACGATCGATTTGGCGACGCCGAGCCGACGCGCCGCGGGCGACACGCCGCCGGCATCGGCGACTTCGACGAAGGTGCGCAGGGCTTCGATGTCCACGTGGTGTTCCCGGTCCGGCGACACAGCCTGCCACGAAACGCACCGCGCCCGGCGTTCCGCAGAACGCGACACAGCGGCACGCCTGCGTGTGCTACCGCGCCGCGCAGCGGGCTGACAAGGTGCGTGTTCCGCACGACGCGCCATTCGCCGCGCGTCGTCGCACGCCGCATCCCGACCCCTCAGAGGACAGCCCCATGACGTTCCGCAACGGCCTCGCTTCGCTCCTGCGTCCCGAAGACTCGGTGCTCGTGCTCATCGACCACCAGCCCTACCAGCTCGCCAACCTCAACAGCCACGACCCGCAGGCCGTGGTCAACAACGCGACGGCGCTCGCGAAGTCCGCAAAGGCGTTCGGCGTGCCGACCATCCTGACCAGCGTGGTCGCCGACCGTGGCGGCCTGATCTTTCCGCAGATCACCGATGTGTTCCCGGGCCAGGCCGTCATCGATCGCACCTTCATCAACACCTGGGAAGACCGCAAGGTGGTCGCGGCGGTCGAGGCGACCGGCCGCAAGCAGCTCGTCATCGCGGGCCTGTGGACCGAGATCTGCGTGGCGATGCCGGTGATCCAGGCGCTCGGAGAAGGTTGGGACGTGACCGTGATCACCGACGCCTCGGGCGCGGTCTCGGTCGAGGCGCACGAGGTCGCGATCCAGCGCATGATCGCGGCCGGCGCGAACATGATGACGTGGCTCGCGCTCGCCGCCGAATGGCAGCGCGACTGGGCGCGGACCGAACACGCCAGCGAACTGACCGAGATCCTCAAGCAGCATTGCGCGGGCAGCGGCATCGCCTACCTGTGGGAGCAGCAGCTGCTCAATACGCCGGTGCCGAAGGCGGCGGGCTGATTCCGCCACAGATGGCGCGTCGATGCGGCGCGCCATCCGTCGATCCACCATTTTTCTCGAGACCCGGGCCACGACCATGTCGATCGATGCCTTCCCCGTCGGGCTGGTGATGGAGGTCGCCTACCCGGCGTTCCGTGCGCGCGTGACCTTGCTGTCGACCACGCGATTGCGGTTCGAGATCGCGGAGCCTGCATTCGCGCGCACCGAAACCGTCGGCATCGAGGTGGTGCCGCTCGGCGGCGGCCGTTTCATCGTGAGCTGGCAGGAAGCCGATGGCGCGACGGTCGTGAACGTGCAGGATCACGATGCCGGTGTCGTGCACGCCTACGCCACGCTGACCGACGGCCGCTTCCTGCGCATGACCGGCACGATCACCATCGTGCAGCCCGCGCAGCGCGTCGCCGACGATCGCCCGCGGCGCAACAAGGCGCTCGTGCTCGAGGCGATGACGTCCCTGTTCCAGCATCGCGATGCGTCCGCCGTGGAGCGGCTCTATGCGGCTGACTACCGGCAGCACAATCCCGGCATTCCGCAAGGCCGCGACGCGTTGCAGGCCCTCGTCGCGGACCTGTCGCCCGAAGTGCACTACGAGCCTGGGCTCGTCGTCGCCGAAGGCGATCTCGTCGCGATCCACGGCCGCATCCGCGGCTGGGCGGAAGTGCCTCAGGTGGTCGTCGACCTGTTCCGCATCGAGGCCGGACGGCTCGCCGAGCACTGGGACGTGCTGCAGGACGAGGTGCCCGCGACGACAACCCTCGGCGGCGTGTCGATGTTCGATCCCGACGAGGCCGCGCGGCAGGACCTCACGGCGGCGACCTGATCGCAAGGGCCTGACGGGGGTCGGGATGCGTGGCCGGGCGTGGCGCCGCTGGTCGGCGTGGCGGCTGGAAGTCGGCGCCTCAGTGCGCCGGCTTCCCGCCGTGCCTGATCGCTTCGTCGATCTCGCGTGCCCGCCGGCATGCGGGCAAGGCACGGTACTCCGCCTGCTTGGCCGGATCCGACGTCGTGCACGCCTGGAGCGTGGCGAGCCGGATGCCCTCGTTGTAGATGTAGGCGGCCTCGTCGATGTGGTGACGGAGGCTTTCGGCCGACGACGTGCACGACACGAGGCCTGCATGCACGGCGAGCGTCGCGAGAAGGACGTTGTAACGCCGCACGTGCCGCGCCCTTGATCGCCAATCGGCGATTATGCGGCGCGTGCTTGAAGGGCCGCCGGGAAGGACGCGTGCCGCAACGTTTGTTCACCACCTCGCGGCGCGGG
Organism: Lysobacteraceae bacterium PS02065; assembly: GCA_029959555.1. Taxonomy (GTDB): domain Bacteria; phylum Pseudomonadota; class Gammaproteobacteria; order Xanthomonadales; family Rhodanobacteraceae; genus Dokdonella. Next base: position 75,863 of record JASCPI010000016.1, read on the forward strand.
CCGCACCCCCATCCTGTGCCGACCCCTGCATGTCGCGCGCAGCGCGCCCTTCATCCCTCGGCGATCGCGAACAGGCCCACGGCGACGAGGATGGACAGCAGGCCGCACAGGAAGGCACGGTCTGCCCAGATCTCGAAGCCTGAAACCGCGGGTTCCGCGCGGATCGCAATGTAGGAGAACAGGCAGCTCAGGCCGAGGAGCAGCGCGGACACCAGCGCGACCTCGTCCGCCATCGAGCGCTGGCTGTACTGCGTGACGTGCAGGCCCGTGACGATGATGAGCGCGATGCCCAGCAGGTTCGAGGCGGCATTGAGGATGTGCGGATGCTTCGACATGCGGTGGTCCTGCGGTGCCGGCCGGCGCACGCGTCCGGATGAAGGGTCGCTTCGGAGGATGCCTCGACGATCCTAGAGCACCATCTGGCTCCATTCCGCGATGCGCATGCAAGGCCCCTGAAGCGGGCCCCAGGCGAGCGCGAAGCCGAGCAGCGTCATGTCGAGGGGCCGGTCGAGCGGACTCGCGGGAATGTGCTTCCCGGATGCAGAAGCCGGGACGATGCCCCACGTCATATGCGGCGTCCACGCCGTCTGCGACGGGGCCGCATGCGAGGCGCAGGCACGCGACAGCAGTGCGGCGGCATCGAGGATCGACCGCGGCGAGGCGCCCGCGACGAACGTGCAGGTCCTCGCGCCCGAGTCGTCGAGATGCTCGTCGACCCGGTTGAAGGCCAGCGTGCCGGGTCTGAAACGGACCGCCGATCCGATCTCGACGAGCCGACCCTCGAGGTGGGGCTGCCGCTTGTCGCTGTCGGGCCCGGCGGCGAGCGGCAGGTGCAGGTCGGCGGGGTGGATCAGCGTCACCTCGATCCCGCGCCGCTCGCTCTGGCGCCATGCGGCTTCCGCGAATGCATCGCGCTCGTCGTCGAGCGGGAAGATGCCGAAGAAGTAGCGGGCGGTCATCGGTGATCGGGCCTTGTTCCGGAAGGATCCATGGCAGTGCGTGGATGGTGCGGCATGCAGCGGTCACGAGGCGACGGCGGAACCTCGCCCGATCCCGGCGGAATCATCTCGCACACGGGTTCCGGCGGGACGCTCCGGCGCGCCTCCATATCACTACCACACGACTACATGTAGACGTGCGCCGGGACCGGTGCATGGATATGCGGAGGGATGCTCGCGGATCGCTGAATTGATATCCCGCGGTGATCAATCGCGCCGGACGCTCAGCCCTGCATGCGGCTCGGTCGCGGCAGCGCCACGACGAAGCGCGCGCCGCCGTGCGCGTTCGTGTCGCAGGACACATGGCCGCCGTGGCGCTCGGCGATCTGCCGGACCAGGGCGAGGCCGAGTCCGCTGCCGACGTTCTCGCGATGCGCGCGGCTGCGGAAGAACGGCTCGAAGATGCGCGTGCGGTCCGCGGCGTCGATGCCGGTGCCGCTGTCGTCGACGACGATGCGGAGCGCTGCCTCCGATGGCACCACCTCGACACGGATCGGCGCTTGTCCGTGGCGATGCGCGTTCTCGAGCAGGTTGCGCACGAGCCTGCGCAGCAGGCGCGGATCGGCCGAGGCGAGGTGCGTGCCGGCGTCGACGGGCGCATCGCCGGGCGACACGTCGACATCGGGGTAGCGCGACGCTTCCTCGGCGACGAGGCCCAGCACGTCGACGTCGTCCTCTGCCGCGAGCGGAAGCTCCGCATCGAGCCGGCTCGACAGCAGGATCTCCTCGAGCAGGTCGTCGAGTTCGCGCAGGTCGCGCACGAGGTCGGCACGCCGCGTGGTGTCGTCGCGCTCGGCGAGCAGCTCCACGCCGAGGCGGATGCGTGCGAGCGGCGTGCGCAGTTCGTGGCTCGCGTTCGCGAGCAGCTGCCGGTGGGCGTGCAGCAGTCGCTCGATGTGTTCGCCGGCGACGTTGAAGCCGCTCGCGAGCGCGGCGATCTCGTCGCTGCCCTCGACCACCGCGCGGCGTGCGAGGTCGCCTTCGCCGAAGGCGCGCACGGCGTCGCGCAGGCGGTCGAGCCGTCCGCCGAGGCGGCGCGCCAGCGGATACGCCGCCGCGCTGACCAGCATCGCGAGCGTCACGAGCGCGATCGTCCCCGTGACGGGGCCGAGCTGCGTCCAGCCGTGCCGCACGATCATGCCCATCACGAGGTAGGTGAGCAGGCAGCCGAGCAGCAGCAGGTAGAAGCGCTGGAACAGGTACGGGAGTTTCATCGCCTCAGTCCTGCGCGCGTGCGAACACGTAGCCGGCGCCGCGCACGGTGAGCAGGCGCTTCGGCTGTTTCGGATCGTCCTCGATGGCCTGCCGCAGCTTGGAGACGTGCACGTCGATCGAGCGATCGAAGCCGTCACCGCTGCGTCCGCGCATCGCATCGAGCAGCGCGTCGCGACCGAGCACGCGTCCGGCGTGCTCGGCGAGCACCACGAGCAGCGCGAACTGGTGCGCGGTCAGCGCCACGACGGCATCGTCGAGGCGCGCCTGGAACGCGTCGCGGTCGATCTCGAGGCGCCCGAAACGCAGCACCGGTTGGCCGGCGCCGTTTGCGCCGGAGGCACCACGCCGCATCACCGCGCGCAGCCGGGCCACGAGTTCGCGCGGCTCGAACGGCTTGGCGAGGTAGTCGTCCGCACCGAGTTCGAGGCCGACGATGCGGTCGGCCGTGTCGCCACGTGCGGTGAGCATGACCACGGGCAGGCCGCGCAGCGATGCGTCGGCGCGCAGCTGCCTGCACACGTCGAGTCCGTCGGCATCGGGCAGCATGAGGTCGAGCACGAGCGCATCGAAGCTGCCCGACCGCAGGCGCGACAGCGCGGTGTGCGCGGTCGCGTCCGTGGTCGCGGCGAACCCCGATGCGTTGAGGTACTCGACGATCATGCCCGCGAGCCGGCGGTCGTCTTCGAGGACGAGGATGCGTGGGCCCATGGCGTGGTCCGCGTGCGAAAGCGCCAGCCTAGCCGGATGCGCGCGTCAGTGCGCAAACCGGCGCTTCTGTTCGGCATCGAGCGTGGCGGCGGCGTCGGCGAGGAAGCGCAGGTAGCGGCGGCCCGCCACGTCGAGCAGCGCGATCTGCTCGTCCTCCACGCCGTTCCACGCGCTTTCCGTGAGCGACGGTGCGAGCAGGGCGTGGTGCAGCGCGGACTGCGCCTCGGCCTCGCGCGCCGCGAGACCTTGCAGGTCGGCCGCGGCGCGTTCGGCCAGCGCCGGCAGCGTGCAGGCGTCGCCCGCCTCGATCACCTCGCAGAGGTGTGCCGCGAGCTGCCGGCTGCGCGCGGCGAGCTCGGCGGGACGGCCCGCGGCCGAGAGCAGGTCGGAAGGGCGGGCGCCGGCATGCGGGCCGGCGTGGGGTTCGCCGTGCGCGTGCACGGCGATGGCCGATGCGGCCACGCCGAGGAAGACACCGAGGATCGCGGATCGCCAGGCGAAGGACATGGGAAGACTCCTTTCGGGACGCGGGAGGATTCCCGCAGGCCCAAGCGTCGGCGGCGCGCGTCAGCGCGTGATGTGCGCCGTGTGAAGAAGCGTGAAGCGCGAATGCCCGGAACACCGGCCCGGTTGTCCGTCGTCCGGGGCGGGGGTAGAATCGTCGCGTCATCGGGGAGTAGCCGCCTCTGCAAAGGGGAGCCGACGTCAACACACTTGGTCCACAGACCATGGCGTCGGCGGCATCTGCTGAGCGAGACCTTTGACCTTGTTGTCCACAGCCGGGGCCGGCGATGGACGGCAGGGTCATGGGTATTTTTTCGCCGGCCCCTCAGGACAATCCCTTGGACGCCCTCATCGCCTCGTTCGGCATGGTCGCGATCGCCGAAATCGGCGACAAGACCCAGCTGCTCTCGTTCGTGCTCGCCGCGCGCTTCGCCGGTGAGCACTGGCGCATCATCGCCGGCATCTTCGTCGCCACGATCGTCAACCACCTGTTTGCCGCCGCGGTCGGCGACTGGGTCGCCGCCAACGTCGGCGCCGACATCATGCGCTGGATCCTCGGCCTGGCCTTCCTCGCGTTCGCGGCATGGGCGCTGATTCCCGACACGCTCGACGACGACGACGCGAAGCCGTCCCGCCACGGCGCGTTCGCGACCACGGTCGTGCTGTTCTTCCTCGCCGAGATGGGCGACAAGACCCAGCTCGCGACCGTCGCGCTCGGCGCGCAGTACGCCAACCTCGCGATGGTCTCGATCGGCACGACGCTGGGCATGATGGCCGCGAACGTGCCGGCCGTGCTCGTCGGCGACAAGCTCGCCAAGCGCTTCCCGTTGTCGAAGATGCGCTTCGTCGCGGCGTTCCTGTTCGCGCTGTTCGGCGTGCTCATCCTGCTCGGTGTCGACATCGGCCTCGGACTGGGCATCTGAGGCCCGTGCTGGTGTCGCATGCGTGGCGGTTCTCTCGACGATTTCGTCGGGCGACGTTTCCGCGCGAGGGTCCGGCAATGGTGCGCCGAGGCCTCGCGGGGATGGATCGTTCGAGCTTGCCGCACTGCATCGGCGTGGCATAGCCTTCAGGGATGTCCACGCCGAGCACCACGCCCTCGAACACGTTCCGCATCGTTCTCGCGATGCTGCTCGTCGTCGGCATGCTCGGACGTGCGGGGCTGCATCTGGTCGGCGAACTCCACGCCGCCGACCACGCGATGAACGCGGCGCTCGTCGCGCACGACCACGACCGTGCTCAGGCCGGGGCCTGCGACGGTCGCGACGACGCGACGTCCGATGACGCCGCCGCGCCGTACGGCCTCGGTGGCCATGGCCTGTTCCACCACGCCGACGGCATCACGCTCGCGACGCTCGTGGTCGATGTCGAAGCGGCGAAGCCGCACTTCGATGACGTGAAGCCCTCCGCGTGGGCGCCGGCCACGTTCGCGTCCGTGCAGGCGGTGACACCGTTCCGGCCACCGATCGCCTGACCTCCGCGATCGCTGCCGAGGCGTTTCGTCCCTGCGGCCCCGATCCCTGCGGGTAATCCGTTCGTTCGTCCGATGTGCCGACGATGCCGACCGGTTGCGGTCGTGCGACGTCACGACACGGATGCGCCGCCTGGATCGTTCATGTGTGTCATTCCGCATCACCACGGGTTCGCGAGGGCACATGCCGTCGCAGGCCTTCGGCGCCGTCGTGCGCCGTCACCAGGAGTCTCCATGCGTTCCATCACGCTTCCACGCGAAACGGCGATGTTCGTGCGCACCCCGCGCGTGGCCAGCCGATGGCTGCTGCCCGCCGTGCTGTCGTTGCTGCCAGGCCTCGCGTTCGCGCACGGCGTGAGCGGCGGCGACCAGCAGTTCCTCGAACAGAGCACGGGCCTGCAGCTCGTGACCTTCACCTACCTCGGCGCCAAGCACATGGTCACGGGCTATGACCACCTGCTGTTCCTGCTCGGCGTCGTGTTCTTCCTGCACCGCATGCGCGACGTCGGCCTCTACGTCACGCTGTTCGCGGTAGGGCACAGCGTCACGCTGCTGGCCGGCGTGCTCGGCGGCTTCCACGTCGATCCGTACGTCATCGACGCGATCATCGGCCTCTCGGTGGTCTACAAGGCGCTCGACAACCTCGGTGCGTTCCGGCGCTGGTTCGGCGTCCAGCCGGACAACCGCATCGCCGTGCTCGTGTTCGGCCTGTTCCACGGCCTCGGCCTCGCGACCAAGCTGCAGGATTTCTCGCTGTCGCCCGACGGCCTCGTGCCGAACATGCTCGTGTTCAACCTCGGCGTCGAGATCGGCCAGCTGCTCGCGCTCGCGGGCATCCTCATCGTGATGGGGTTCTGGCGGCGCCGCGCGTCGTTCGGAAGGCAGGCCTTCGGCGCCAATGTCGTGCTCATGACCGCAGGCTTCCTGCTCATGGGCTACCAGATCACCGGTTACGTCGTCTCGTGAAAGGAACCCCCATGTCCTCGATTCCGCTTCATGATCTTCCTTCCTCGCGCCGACTCGTGCGCGCCACGATCGTCTCGATCCTCGTTGCCGGTGCGCTGCTCGTCACGGTGGTGATGCCGGCCGAGTTCGGCATCGATCCCGTCGGCACGGGTCGCCTTCTCGGACTCGACGCGCTGCACGACGTGGACGCCGTGACCGAGGCACCGGGCACGCCGCCGGCCTCCGCGCACGCCACCGATCGCGATGCCGTGCTCGCCGCGAACGCCAAGTCCGCGTTCGGCGAATCCAAGGGCCAGTCGTTCGACGCCGCGGCGCTGTCGCCGACGTCGGGAAGTCTTTCGCGCAGGACGATGACCGTCTCGCTTGCGCCGGGCAAAGGCGTCGAGGTGAAGGCCGCGCTCGAGCAGGGGCAAGGCCTCGTCTTCAGTTGGCTCGCGACCGCTCCCGTCGCGGTCGACATGCACGGCGAGCGCCCCGATGCGAAGAACGCGTGGACGAGCTACGCGGTCGAGCGCGCGCAGGAGAGCGCATCAGGCACGTTCATCGCGCCGTTCACCGGCACGCACGGCTGGTACTGGAAGAACCTCGGCGATGTGCCGGTGGAGGTCACGATCGACGTCGCCGGCGCCCACGTGGAGATCTACCAGCCCTGAGGCGACGTCGGCGCACGCGGAGCTTCGTTCGCATGCATGGGCGGCGTTCGGACGGACGCCGCCCGTCACCTTGCGGCACGTGTCAGCAGCGTTCCACGCGGCACGAGAAACATCCGTACGCCGCGTTGTGCAGATGGGCGTAGGCGACCGCTTCATCATCGAACAAGCACGCGAGCTCGCGTGCCACATCGACGCCCTGACATACGCGTCCCGCGACGATGCGGTGCGTGGCGTCGTAGGCGCGGATCGAGATGAGGCGTCGCGTGACGTAAGGCGGTACGTCGCCGGGCGGCAGCTCGCGGCGGGTCACGCCCCTGCGCACGAAGATCGGGCCCGACGCGCGGTACGGCGAATCGGCGGGCTGGTGTTCGAACGGCAGCAGGAGCAGCTCGTCGCCGGCGGCGGCGTCCTCGAGGCTCACGCGGCAGGGATAACCGGTCGGCGCGTCGGCGATGCGGCGCTCCGCACCGATCGCGCGCAGCTGTTCGTCATCGAGGGCGAAGAGGTGGTCGAAGCGGGCGTGATCGAGGGCGATCAGGCGGAACGTGGCGGGCATGGTGGACTCCTCTCGGGAGCGCCATCGTCACGTCACGGGTCCTCGCATGCTCGCCGTTTCCGGACATGACATCCGTGCGCTTCCAGGCAACGTGCGCCGAGGATGTGTGCCTCCACCACGCCATGGTGTGCGGCGACTGCTTCGAGGCGCCGACGTCACGCAAAGGCGTGGCGTGGTGATCGGATCATCCGCCAGCAGCCTCGCCGAGATGACCACGACACCGATGACGGCATGGTCGGAGATGGCGCGAGCAGCCAGGTGTTCAGCCCGCTTTCGCACGAATGTCACATTCGTCCGCTGCAATGCCTCGCATGGACGCAGGCAGGGTGGGGCCTGCGCTCCCGTGACGGATCACCCGCATGCCGATCCCCTCAGTCTTCACAGAGGCCGCGCCATGCGTCGTCATCCGTTCCAGCGCAGCGATGTTCCACGGGGTGGAGCCTCCCCGGCGATGTCGCGCACGTCGATGCCTGCGTTCCGTATCGCGTTCCAGCCGATCGTGCGCCTGCGTGACGGACGCATCACCGGACACGAAGCGCTCATGCGCCCCGAGGACGGGCGCTCGCCGCTCGAGCTGCTCGATGCGGCACGCGTCGCCGGACGTCTCGGCGACCTCGAGGCGGCGAGCGTGCGCCGCGCCGCGTCCGAGTTCGATTTCGACAACGGCGGGCGCCTGCTCGTCAACCTGAGCGTCAACGCGATCCTGCGTGGCGATGCGAAGCCGCAACTCGTGCTCGAAAGCCTGCAGGCGGCGGGACAGGACCTCGGCCGCTACATCATCGAGCTGACCGAGCGCGACATCGTCGAGGACTGCAAGCGCCTCGCCCACGCGATCGGCTACCTGCGTGCAGCCGGTGCGCGCATCGCGCTCGACGATTTCGGCAACGGCCATTCGAACTTCGAGATGTGGCACGAGCTCGCGCCGGAATTCGTCAAGATCGACCGCTTCCTGATCCATGAGGTCGCCGACAGTCCCGAGCGGCTCAACGTGCTCAAGGCGCTGATCCAGGTCGCCGAGGGCTACGGCACGCGCCTCATCGCCGAAGGCATCGAGCGCCTCGAGGACCTGCGTCTCGTGCGCGAGCTCGGCATCCCGTACGCGCAGGGTTTCCTGCTCGGCCGCCCCGAGCCCGGCATCACGCTCGGTACGCCGGCCGCGGTCGAAGCCGCGCAGGAGACGCGCGTGACCGTGTGGCCGCGCGGCGGGCGGCCTTCCGCGTTCCGGCGCATCACCGCCGAGCACATGCTGATGCCGGCGCCGTCGATCCTCGAGACGAGCACCAACGACACCGCCGAGGCCGTGTTCCGCGCCAACCCGCGGCTCGGTGCGATCCCGGTCGTCAACGCGCGTGGCCAGCCGGTCGGCCTCATCAACCGCCGCGTGTTCAACGAGCAGATGGCGATCCCGTACGCGCGCGAACTCATCGGCAGGAAGTCGTGCACGCTGCACATGCACGCCTCGCCCGTGGTCTGCGACGTCGGACAGAGCATCGACGAGATGTCGGAGATCCTGCTCGGCGAAGATCAGCGTTATCTCTCGGACGGCTTCATCATCACCGAGAACGGCCAGTACCGCGGCGTCGGTGCCGGTGAAGCGCTTGTGCGCCGCGTCACCGAGCTGCGCATCGAGGCCGCACGTTACGCGAACCCGCTGACGTTCCTGCCCGGCAACATCCCGATCACCGAGCACATCGGGCGTCTGCTCGACACAGGGCGCACGTTCCTCGCCTGCTACTGCGACCTCAACAGCTTCAAGCCCTACAACGACCAGTACGGCTATTTCCGTGGCGACCGCATGATCCAGCTCGTCGCGACGACGCTGGTCAAGCATGTCGACGCGCGCTGGGATTTCGTCGGCCACGTCGGCGGCGACGATTTCGTGCTGTTGCTGCAGAGCGAGGACGGCCTCGCGTTGTGCGAGCGCATCATCGCCGAGTTCAACGTGGCCGCGCGCGCGCTGTTCGATGCGCACGACCTCGAGCGCGGCGTGCTCGAAGGCGAGGATCGCAGCGGCCGCTACGCGACGTTCCCGCTGACCACGCTCATGATGGGCGTCGTCAGGGTCGAGCCCGGCGCGCTCGGCAGCCCGGAGGAATTCGCCTCGCTCGCGGCATCGGCCAAGCGCGAGGCCAAACGTCGCGGCGTCGGCATCCACGTGCTCGAGGATCTCGAGGCGGCGCGTTCGCGGCGCGAGCGTGAGGCGGGGCCGTTCTAGGCATCGACGTCAGGGCGCGCGTGCCTCGATCGACCAGCACGCCGCGATGAAGCGCACCTCGTCGCCGACCACGTACGGGACGAACGCTCCGTGTAAGGTATGGACCACGCGCTCGCGCGTCGCGTCGTCGGCCTGGCGCAGCGCGAGGCCGACCGGGCCGAGGCGCGTGACGTAGCCTTCGAGCGCGTCGCGCGGCATCACGCACGGCGCATCGAACGGCGTGAGCACGATGTCGCGCCATCCGGCGTCGGCGAGGATGCCGCGCACGCGTGCAGGATCCGCGAACGCGAACTGTCCGGGGCCGTCCGTGCTTCGCGGAGGCAACGGCGGCAGCAGCGAGGCGACGGCGCGCTCGGCCGTCGTCATGAACGGGTTGTCGTCGGCGCTGCGCCATGCGATCGCGTGCAGTGCGGCACCCCTGCGCGAGGCACGGCGCAGGTTCGCGAACGCGGCGCCCGGATCCTCGAAGAACATGACGCCGAAGCGCGAGACGATGCGGTCGAACGTCGCCGGCTCGAACGCATGCGTCTGTGCATCGGCGAGTACGAACGCCGCATCGAGGCCGGCATCGGCGGCTCGCGAGCGCGCGAGTTCGAGCATCGGCGCCGAGACGTCGACACCGACGCAGCGCGACGCGGACCCGAGCCGGCGTGCGAGCGCGAGCGTCGTCGCGCCTGTGCCGCAGCCGACATCGAGCACATCGCGCGCTCGTGCGTCGACGGCGGCGTCTACGAGATGCTCGGCGATCGGCGCGAACAGCGCGTCGAGCGTGGCCTGCAGGTCGACCCAGGCATGGCCGGCGTCGCCGTTCCACAGCGCGGCCTGGTCGAGGGGAGGAGAAGGAGTGTCGGTCATGGTCCGGTTCCGTATTGCCTCGTCGAGGCGATGCCGCCATCGTGCAACCTCGGGTCGACATGAGGTCAAGCTGTGGCTGAATGGGACATCGGTGAGGTGGCGCGGCGCGCGGACGTGACGCCGGCGACGCTGCGCCATTACGAAACGCTCGGTCTCGTCACGCCGATCGGCCGGCGCGGGCTGCGACGCGTCTATCGCGACGACGTGTTCGAACGGCTCGCACTGGTCGCACTCGGGCGCGCGGCGGGTTTCGCGCTGGTCGACATCGCACGCATGATCGCGAACGACGGTCGCGTGCAGCTCGATCGCGCCGCGCTCGACGCGAAGGCCGACGAACTCGATGCGACGATCGCGCGCCTCGCCGCGATGCGCGACGGACTTCGCCATGCGGCACGCTGCGGCGCACCGAGCCACGCGGAATGTCCGACGTTCCAGCGCATCGTGCGTGCGGCTGCAAAAGGGCGGCTAGGTCCGCGCCAGCGGAAGGCTCCCGCACGTCGTTGACGAAAACGGGCGCTCGCGTCAGCCGCGCGGCGTGTCCTGACCCTCGTCGATCGCGTAGCCGATGCCGGCGCCCGCACCGGCCGCCATGCCGAGTCCGGCACCGCCGCCCATGCCTCCGCCGCCGCCGCGACCGCCACCTCCACCGCCTCGTTCGCCGCCATCCTTGCCGGCCGCGTCGCCTTTGCCCTTCGATGCCGCACCGGGGCGGGCCGGGCCCTGCTTCGGGATCACGACGTCGGCCGGGATCGCCTCGAGGCCGAGCACGCGGCGGATGAAGTCGCGCAGCGAGACCACGAGCTCGGCGGTATGGATCGGCCGTCCCGCGGCGAGCTCGGTCGCGGCGTGCGCGGCGAGCCGCACCTGTTCGTCGGTGCCGAGCAGCACGATGTCGGAAAGCGCCGCCTCGACCGCGTCGCGGATGCGCCGCGAGCGGTCGCTGCCGGTGTCGTCGAACACGATCGGTGCGTCGTCGGTCGTCGACGATGGCGCCGAGGCGCGTTCCGCGGCGCGTCGGCGCAGGTCGCGCAGGTGCGTCGGATCGACATCGAGCGCGCCCGTGAACGAACCGCCGAGCGTCTTGTAGGCCGCGATCAGCGTGCGCAGGCGCTCGTTGATCTGGCGGTTCTCGCGCTCGCGGCGCTGCTGCACGGTCTGCATCGCGAGCAGGCGGATGCCGACGCCGATCAGCGTGATCACGGCGAGGCCGACGAGGGTCGTCAGTACAGCCTGCCACGAGCTGAAGTCCAGACCACGCATGGGCATTCCTCGGGGCGCAATGGGTACTGCGCGAGCATGCCATGCGCGGCGGTCGCGACGCGTGTCGGGCTCGCCTGCACCGGCGCACGGGTTCAGGCGTCGACGTAGCCGCCCGCCGGAGCCGGATGCGGCACATCCCAGCCGAAATACACCTCCACCTCGGTGATCCTGCCGTCCCGTACGCGCAGGCGCTCGGTGTTGCGGAATCCGCTGCCGTCGTGGCGATGGCCGATGTAGGTGATGGACACCGCATCGCCGTCCGCGACGGCGTGGACGAACGTGAAGTGCTCGACCTGCGCATGGTTCGGCCAGCAGCGTTCGAAGTACGTGGTGCGATCGATGCCGTGGTCGAGCGGGCTCGTGAAGCGCAGTTCGTCCGCGACGAGCGCTTCGAGTGCGGCTCGGTCGCTGTCGGCGTAGGCCTGGAAGCAGGCCTTGGCGAGGTCGATGGCGGAGCGGGTCATGGTGTGCTCCTCGTGCGGGAGATGCACAGCGTCACGCCAGGGGGTTGAATCGCGGCGCAACCGAGAGCGGGTCGCGACCGCACGGCCAACACGCGTTAAGCCGCGACGACTAGACTGCGACGATGGAAGCGGATCAACCCCGGGTTGGCGTCGGCGTGATCCTCGTGCGCGACGCCCGCGTGCTGCTCGGCGAACGTACTGGCTCCCATGGGGCGGGCACCTGGGCGTTGCCGGGCGGACACCTCGAGTACGGCGAGACGGTCGAGGACTGCGCGGTGCGCGAGGTGTTCGAGGAGACGGGGCTCGAGATCGAAGGCATCGCGCGCGCGCCGTGGAGCAACGATCTCATCGACGGCACGCGCCACTACGTCACGCTGTTCGTGGTCGCGAACGCACCGCGCGGCGAGGCGGTCGTGCGGGAACCCGGCAAGTGCCATGGTTGGCAGTGGTTCGCGTGGAATGATCTGCCTTCACCGTTGTTCGCGCCGCTCGCCGCGCTGCACGCGGGCGGCTACGTGCCGCCGGGCATCTGACATTCCGGCATCATCCGATCGAGGAGGGCATGCGATGGACCATCCCCTGCAATGCGACTGCGGCACGCTGCGCGGCCATGTTGCCGAGACGCACAAGGCGACCCGCGCGCTGTGCTACTGCAAGGATTGCCAAGCCTACGCGAACGCACTCGGCAAGGCGGGCGTGCTGGACACGTACGGTGGCACCTCGATCGTCGCGACGCCACCGCGGTACGTGCGGCTGACCGACGGGCTCGACCAGCTCGCCTGCCTTTCGCTGTCGCCGAAAGGTCTGCTGCGCTGGTATGCGCGCTGCTGCGACACGCCGATCGCGAACACGCCCCGCAACCCGAAGGTACCGTATGTCGGCCTCGTCGACCGCTGCCTCGTCCATGGCGAACCTTCGCTCGAAGCCTCGTTCGGTCCGATCCGTGCCGTGTTGCAGACCGCCTCGGCACGCGGCCATGTGGCGGGCACGCCGCTGCGCAACGGCGTCGCGATCCTGCGCCTCGTGCGTACGATGATCGTCGCGAAACTCACCGGCGCGCATCGCCCGACACCGTTCTTCGACGAGGCCGGCGAACCGGTGATCGCACCGGCGGTGCTGAGCAAGGAAGAGCGCGAACGCGCCACGCGCGGCGAATGAACGAAGTGCCGAGGGGCGGAGCCGGGGTCAGGTTCATTTGCCCCGATGCGTCGCAGATTCTCGAGACATCGGTACGGACAAATGAACCTGACCCCGGCTTGTGCAGGGCAGCGGCAGGCGAGCACCCGCGACGGACACCGGGTGTGAGCCGCATCAGGCCGCGGGTGTCGACATCCCGTCGAGCAGCGCACGCACGTGGCGTGCGACGTCGGCAGCCTGCGTGCGAAGTTCGGGAATCGCGAGGCTTTCCCAGAGCTCGCCGATGCGCAGGCTGCCGATCGCGAGCAGCGACGCCTCGGCGTGGCCGTCGCGGTCGCGCAAGGCCCCGCTCGCATTGGTGGCGACGCCGAGGCCGAGTGGCCCGGGCGTGGCGAGGCCACTTGCGAGCAGCGCGCGTACGAGCGGGTTGTCGATGCGCTGCGCGGCGGTCTCGAGCCCCATCGCGTTGACGACGTGGTCGACGTGCAACACGTATTCGTCCGACCTGCCGCGCGGGCGGTAGCGCAGGTCCGCACCGCCGTCTCGTGGATCGATCGCGGTGAGGCGCCCCGCATGCACGACGAGACGCCCGGAGGCGCGCGCCGCATCCACGATCGCCGCGGACGCGGGTGCGATGCGATGGCGATGGATGTCCCACTGGCGCACGACGTGGCGCAGGAAGCGGCGCTTGTCGGCGGCGTCGAGTGTGCGCCAAAGCGCCTGCACGTGTGGGCGCAGGCGATCCATCGTCCACTGCCAGGGTTCGCCGGCCACCATGCGTCTGCGCGCCTCGACGCGCACGACGCGCACGAGGCGCGTCAGCGACAGATCGGCGAGGTCGTGGGCATCTCCGGACTGCGAGCCGTGCGCGGCGTGCGGAAGCGGGAGATGAGCGTGGCGCGACAGCACATGCACGCGTCCGGCATGACCCGTGGCGTCGAGCGTGGCGAGCACGTCGACCATCGTGAGGCCCGAACCGACGATGCAGATGTCCGCGTCGCGCCCGATCGCCGCGATCGCGGGAGCGTCCCAGGCCTCGATCGCCACGCCGCGCGCGAGTGCGCCGGTATCGACCGGCAGCTTCCGCAGCGTGTTGCCGAGCGCGAGCACGACGGCGCGCGCGTGCAGCAGCGTGCCGTCGGCCAGCGTCACGGTGTATGACGTGCCCTCGTGTGCGAGGTCGACCACGTCGCCGCGCACATGGGTCAGCGCGCCGGGTGTGGCGTGCATGGCATCGTCGAGGCGCGTCGCGAGGTAGCGCGCGTAGTCGCGGCGTGCGACGAAGCGCTGGCCGAGCGTATCGGCCGCGCCGGCATCGTCTGCGGCGAGGAAGCGCACGAGGTCGTCGGGAACGTCGTCGAAGGCGCTCATGCGCTTGGCGATCACGTTGAGCACGTGCTCGGGACGGTCCGTGCCGTAGGCGATGCCCTCGCCGGGCGTGCCGCGCTCGACGAGCGCGACGCGCAGCGGTGCGCCGGGCTGGCGCAGCAGGTTCAGCGCCGCGAGGACGCCGGCGGCGCCACCACCGGCGACGAGGACGTCGTACGGCTCGTGGGATCGGGACATGCGTGACCGGTGGCAGGACGCGGCCGACAAGCATAGTCGGCCCGGGCGCGACGACCAACCCGGGCCCGTTGTCGCGACCTTCAGGGCCGGCGCGAGACGCTGCACCGACCCTGCACAACGAGGAATCTCCATGGAAGCCCAGCACCTGCATCGCGGTCGCCTGATCGACCACCTCCAGCTCGTCGTGCGCGACCTCCCGGCGAGCCGGCGCTTCTATGGTGCGGTGTTCGAGGTGCTCGGCATGCCGATCGGCGGCGAGGCCGACGACCATTTCTGGGCCGACGAGCTGTTCGTCTCGACGGCCTCGAGCGAAGCCGCGCAAGGCGAGCTGACCGGCCGCCACCATCTCGCGTTCCAGGCCGTCGACCGTGCAATGGTCGACGCCTTCCACGCCGCGGCGCTCGCGAACGGTGGCGAGGACCACGGCGCACCGGGCGAACGACCCTACCATCCGGGCTACTACGCCGCGTTCGTGCTCGATCCCGACGGCAACAACATCGAGGCCGTATACCACGGCGAGGCAACGCGCAGTGCGGCGTCGGTCGAGATCACGTTCTGACGATGCGCGTGGTCGAAGGCCGCGCGTCCACGCGTCACGTGCCTGGCGGCCGATGCCGCTGCGCCAGACCACCGCAGCGACGTGCCCGAGCGTCGCTGTCACACTGCGCACGATGACCGTCCACCGGAATCCCGCATGACCTACCCGTACGGCCTCGTGATCTTCGACCTCGACGGCACGCTCGTCGACAGCGCCGCCGACATCGCCGAGGCGGTCAACCGCACGTTGCGCGACTGGTCGCTGCCGACGTTCACGACCGACCAGGTCATCGCCTGGGTCGGCGAGGGCTCGCGCGTGCTCATGCGCCGCGCGCTCGATGCGGCCGGCAGCACGGAGGATCTCGACGCGGTGATGCCGGGCTTCCTCGTCCACTACGGCGACACCGCGCTCGGTGCGCACGCCTACGACGGCGTCGCCGACGCGCTCGCGGGCCTGCGCGCGCGCGGCGTGCACGTCGCCGTATGCACGAACAAGAACGAAGCCTTCGTCGCGCCACTGCTCGACGCGCTCGGCCTCGGCGTGCATGTCGAGGCGATCGTCGGCGGCGACACGCTCGCCGAGCGCAAGCCGAGCGCACTGCCGCTGCTGCATCTCGCGCATCGGTTCGGTGTCGCCGCCGAGGCCTGTCTCATGGTCGGCGATTCCGAAAGCGACCTGCTTGCCGCACGCGCGGCCGGCATGCCCGTCGTGCTCGTGAGCTACGGCTACCACCATGCGCTCGATCTCGCGGGCGCCGGAGCGGTCGCCGTTGTCGACGACCTGCGCGCGTTGCTCGCGCTCGGAGCGCCCGCCGGCGCCTGAGTGCCCGATCGTGGGATGATCGCCCGGCGCGCGGCCACGAGGCCGTGCGGGGAGGATCCTTGACCATGACTGTTCCCGCGCGTGCATCCGCCTCGCGCCACCTCTACCTGTGGGTGCTGCTCGCGATCGTCGTCGGCGGCCTCGTCGGCCACTTCGCGCCCGAGACCGGCGTCAAGCTCAAGCCGTTCGGCGATGCGTTCATCGCGCTCATGAAGATGCTGATCGGGCCGATCATCTTCCTGACCGTCGTGATCGGCATCGCCGGCGTCGCCGACGTCAAGAAGGTGGGCCGTGTCGGCGTCAAGGCGATCGTCTACTTCGAAGTCGTGTCGACGTTCGCGCTGGTGATCGGTCTCGTCGTCGTCAACACGCTCAAGCCCGGCGCGGGCTTCCATGTCGATCCGGCCACGCTCGACGGCGAGGCGGTCGCGCGCTACGCCAAGCAGGCCGAGGAACGCTCGACCACGCAGTTCCTGCTCGACATCATCCCGAAGACCTTCACCGACGCGTTCACGGCCAACGGCGACCTGCTGCAGGTCCTGCTCGTCGCGCTGCTGTTCGGCTTCGCGCTGACCGGGCTCGGCGAACGCGGTCGCCCCGTGCTCGGCCTGCTCGATTCGATCTCGAAGGTGTTCTTCCGCATGATGGCGATGGTCATGTGGGCCGCGCCGATCGGCGCAGGCGGCGCGATGGCGTTCACGATCGGCAAGTACGGCCTCGAGAGCCTCGGCCCGCTGGCCAAGCTCATGGGCAGCTTCTACCTCACCTGCGTGCTGTTCGTCGTGTTCGTGCTCGGCGCGATCGCGAAATTCTCGGGCTTCAGCATCTTCAAGTTCCTGCGCTACATCCGCGACGAGCTGCTGCTCGTGCTCGGCACCTCGTCGTCGGAGTCGGCGCTGGTGCCGATGATGCAGAAGCTCGAACGCCTCGGCTGCTCGAAGTCGGTGGTCGGCCTCGTCATCCCGAGCGGCTACTCGTTCAATCTCGACGGCACCAACATCTACCTCACGATGGCCGCGATCTTCGTCGCCCAAGCGCTAGACGTCGAACTCACGCTGACCCAGGAACTCACACTGCTCGCGGTCGCGATGCTGACCTCGAAGGGCGCATCGGGCGTGACCGGCGCGGGCTTCATCACGCTCGCGGCGACGCTCGCGGTGGTGCCGTCGGTGCCCGTCGCGGGCCTCGCGCTGATCCTCGGCATCGACCGCTTCATGAGCGAGGCGCGCGCGCTGACCAACCTCGTCGGCAATGGCGTCGCGACGATCGTCGTCGCGCGCTGGGAAGGCGACGTCGATCTCGCCGTGCTGCGCGACCGCCTCGACCACCCCGACGCGATCCCGGTCGAACCCGAAGCGGCGGCCGATCCGATCGCGGATCCGGTGCCGGGTGCGGCGGAGACGTCGACGCGCGCCTGATCTGGATTCCGGCGTCGCTCATCCGTTCACGAGGCTTCGCCCAACCAGCTGCGCACCGAGTACGACGAGCGCGGCGAGGAAGAGCGTGCGGAAGCGCCGTTCGTCGAGGCGATCGCGCAGTGCGCGGCCGACTGCCATGCCCGCGAATGCGGCGGGCAGCATGAGCACCGAGCGGGCGAGGTCGGCGGATGCGAGCGCGTCGCGTGACGCGAGTCCGACGGCGAGCGCGAGCGTCGACACCGTGAACGACAGCGCGAGGGCCTGCACGAGGCGGTCCTTGCCGAGATCGAGGGCGTGCAGCCACGCGACGACGGGCACCACGAACACGCCGGTCGCGCCGGTGGCGAGGCCCGTGACGGCCCCGACCGCGATCGACCACGGCGCTTCGTGACGTGGCGCGCGAGGACGCCAGCGCACGAGGCCGTGCACGCCGTAGGCGGTGAGGCAGCCGCCGAGCAGCAGCATCGGCCATGTCGAACCGGCGGCGAGTATCGATGCGCTCGCGAGCGTGGCGATCGCCGACGCGGCGAGCAGCGGGGCGAGGCGGCGCGCGAGCGGGGCGAGTTCGCGCAGCGGGCCGACCTGCCACAGGTTGGTCGCCAGCGACGGCACAAGCATGAGCGCGGCGGCGTCGGCTGGCATCATGCGCAGCGTGAGCACCGCCATCGCCACGGTCGGCAGGCCGAGGCCGAGCACGCCCTTGGCGAGGCCCGCGAGGAGGAACACCGTGATCGTGAACAGCATGGCGGGGATCCGGCCGGGACATGTCGCGCAGCGTGCAGGCGTCGGCGGCTACACCGGAATGCGGCATTCACGCAGGCGGACTGCGCCTGCGCCGAAGGCTGCGGAGGCGTCGCCTCGATGCGCCACGACCTGACCGACCTGCGCCTCGTCGTCGCGATCGTCGAGGCCGGCAGCATCACGGGCGGCGCGGCGCGCTGCCATCTCGCGCTGCCGTCGGCGAGCGCGCGCCTGCGCGGCCTCGAGGATGCGCTCGGCGTCGCGCTGTTCGAGCGCCACGCGCACGGCGTCGTGCCGACACCGGCGGGGCTCGCGGTCGTCGGGCCCGCCCGCGCGGTGGCGGCCCAGCTCGAGCAGATGGCCGACGACCTTCGCGA
>JASCPI010000017.1 GCA_029959555.1 Lysobacteraceae bacterium PS02065
GGCACGCGCGGCGCGGCACGTGCGCGCCGCGTGCTCGTCGCGGCCGAGCTCGCGCTCGCGCTGACCCTGCTCGCCGGCGCGGGCCTGCTCGTCGATTCGCTGCGCCGGCTCGGCGGCGTCGATACCGGCGTCGACGCGCGCCAGGTGCTCACCGCGCAGTTCTCGATCCCGACGCGTGTGCTGCAGCCCGGCGAGGACCTCGATGCATGGGCCGGGCAGGCGATGGCCGCACTCGGTCCGCGCCTCACCGCGATCGAGGAACGCCTGCGCGCGATCGGCGGCGTCGATGCGGTCTCGTTGAGTTTCGGCCTGCCGGCGTCCGGCATCGCGAGCTGGAGCAGCGCGTTCGAGGTCGTCGGCGATCCGGCCGGACGCCAGCCGGCCGTGCAGTACCGCTTCGTCAGTACCGACTACTTCCGCACGTTCGGCATCCCGGTCGAAGCCGGTCGTGCGTTCGACGCGCTCGACGGCACACGCGCGCTGCTGCCGACCGAGCTGCTCGTCAACCGTGCGTTCGCGACGCGCTTCCTCGGTGGCGGCGACGCGATCGGGCGCGAGATCCGTACCTTCGGCGATGCGCCGATCCCGGTCGTCGGCGTGGTCGGCGACGTGCGCCAGGCCGGGCTCGAGCGCGAGGCGCAGCCCGAGCTGTACTTCCCGCTGGCCAAGGCGATCAAGGGCGAGATCGCGATCGCGCTCAAGGTGCGCGGCGACGCGCTCGCGTTCGCGGGTCCGCTGCGCGAGGCGATGCGCGAGGTTGCTCCCGATGCGCCCGTGTACGCGGTGCGCACGCTCGACACGGTGATCGGCTCGACGCTCGCGTTGCGTCGCTTCAACGCCTCGCTCATGGCCGTGTTCGCAGGCGTCGCGCTCACGCTCGCCGCGGTCGGCCTGTACGGCGTGGTCGCCTACACGGTCGGCCGGCGCCGCCGCGAGATCGGCCTGCGCCAGGCGCTCGGCGCGGACACGCGCGCGATCCACCGCCTCGTGCTGCGCTCGGGCCTCGCGATGCTGCTGCCCGGCATCGCATTCGGCGTGGTCGGCGCGCTCCTGGTCGGCCGCCTCGTCGCCTCGCAGCTGTACGGCGTCGGCAGTGCCGATCCACGCGTGCTCGCGGGCGTCGTGGCGGTGCTGGCCGTCGTCGCGCTCGCGGCCTGCCTCGTGCCGACCTGGCGTGCCGCGCGCGTCGCGCCGCTCGAGGCCTTGCGTGATGAATGACTTTCGAAGGGGATTCCGATGAGCGGCTTCGTGTCCGACCTGCGCCTCGCCCTGCGACGCCTCGCCAGCGCGCAGGGCTTCACGTTCGCCTCGGTGGCGATGCTCGCGCTCGGCATCGGCTTCAGCGTCGCGATGGTCGCGACCGTCGACGGCGTGCTGCTGCGTGGCCTGCCGCTGCACGATCCTGATCGCATCGTCGTCGTGCGCGCCGCGAATCCGGCGCAGGACGTCGACAACGCGCAGTTCACGACGCGCGAGGCCGAACTGCTGGCCGCCGGCACGCCGGGCTTCGACGCGCTCGGCTACTACTGGTGGAGCGGCGTGACGCTGTTCGACGGCGAACGCGCGCGCGAGATCACGACGCATGTCGTCGGCGCGGGCTATTTCGAGGCGCTCGGCATCGCGCCCGTGCTCGGGCGTGTGCTGGATGCCGACGACGTGCGCGAGGATCGTGGCGTCGCGGTGCTGTCGCATGCCGAATGGCAGCGTGCGTTCGGCGGCTCGACCGACGTGATCGGCAAGCGCCTCGAACTCGTCGACGAGGATCCGCTCGAGATCGTCGGCGTGCTGCCGCCGTCCGCCGAACTCGTCGCCGGCGACACCGGTGTATGGCGTCCGCTCGCGGCGAAGTACCTTCCGCAGGACGGCCTGCAGCGCGAGCGTCGCCGCACGCTGCTCATGGTCGGACGTCTCGCCGCGAGCACCACGCCCGCGCAGGCCGACGCGGCCTTGCAGCAGCGCTTCGAGGCCCTCGCGGCCGAGCGCGGCGAGACCGATGCGGGCTGGCGTGCCACCACCCGACCGCTCATCGACGTACTCGTCGGCGATGCGCGCACCGCGTTGTGGGGCGCGTTCGCGCTGGCCGTGCTCGTGCTGCTCGTCGCGGCCGCGAACGTCGCGATCCTGCTCGATGCGCGCCAGCTCGCGCGGCGCCGCGAGCAGGCCGTGTTGCAGGCAATCGGCGCGAGCCGCGGACGCCTGCGCCGCGAGCTCGCGCTCGAACTCGGACTGCTCGCGACCGCCGCGGTCGTGGCCGGCAGCGGCGTCGCCGCAGCGACGATTGCACTCCTGCGTGAACTCGCTCGCGACAGCGTGCCGCGCGTCGACGGCATCGTGCTCGATGCACGCGTGTTCGCCGCGGCCGCGGTGTTCGGCCTCGCCGTGCCGTGCCTCGCCGCACTCGCGGGTGCGCTGCGCGTGCACGGTGCGCCTGCCGAGGCGATGCGCGCGGACGGCAAGGGGCTCGTCGGCCAGGCCGGGCAGCGTCGTGCGCTTCCCGCGGCCGCGATGGCGTTGTCGACGCTGAGCCTCGTCGCCGCGCTCGCGCTCGCGGGAGGCCTGTGGCGGCTGCAGGCCGTGGAGCCCGGCTACGCGACCGCGAACGTGCACGCGATGCAGTTCTTCCGCGGTGGACGCGAGGCTTTCGTGCCGTTCACCGAGCAGCTCGCCGAACGCCTCGGTGCGCTGCCCGGCGTACGCGGCGTCGCGGTCACGAGCGCGGCACCGCTGTCGGGCATCGGCAGCGCGAGCGTCGACCTGCGCACGCCCGATCAGGGCGCCGAGGCCGGCGTGCAGAGCGTGCTGCGCCGTGTCTCGGTTGACTACCTCGGCGTGCTCGGCATGCCGCTGGTCGGCGGTCGCGGCTTCGAGGCGACCGACCGCCGCGGCGCGGAAGCCGTCGCGATCCTCAACCGCACCGCAGCGCGCCGCGTGTTCGGCGATGCCGATCCGCTCGGGCGCATGCTCAGCGTGCCGATCGGACGCGAGCGCGTCGACGTGCGCGTGGTCGGTCTCGTCGACGACATCCGCAACGACGGCCTGCGCATGCCGACCGCACCGGAGGTTCTCGTGCCGTTCGCGCAGTTTCCGATCAACGCGATGACCTTCCTCGTGCGCGGCGATGGCCCGCTGCCGGGCATCGACGCGCAGATGGCCGCGGCGCTGGCCGCGATCGATCCGCGCCAGGCCGTCACGCGCCACTACGCGCTCGCCGGCGACATCGCCGAACAGCTGCGCCCGGCGCGCTTCTTCGCGCGCACGGTAGGCGCGTTCGCGGGTGCGGCGCTGCTGCTCGCCGTACTCGGCGTGTACGCGGTCGCCTCGCTGCAGCAGCAGCGACGCATCAGCGAGTTCGGCCTGCGCCTCGCCGTCGGTGCGCGCCCCGCCCAGCTCGCCTCGCGTGTGCTGCGCGACAGCGTTGCCACGAGTGCGAGCGGTGTCGCCGCCGGCCTCGTCGCGGTCGCGATCGTGCTGCGCGTGATCGACCTGCGCGAGCTCGGCGTCGACGGCTGGCCGTTCGGTGCACTCGCAGCAGGCGTCGCCGCGATGGCCGCTGCCGCGCTGCTCGCCGCCGCACTGCCGGCGTGGCGTGCTTCGCGCGTCGCACCGATGGTCGCATTGCGCGACGAATGACGACACGTTCTCCAGAGGATCCGACCCGATGAGCCGTTTCACCGACGACCTGCGCACCGCCGTGCGTGCCCTGCGCGCGAGGCCGACCTTCCTCGTCACCGCCGTGCTGACGCTCGCGCTCGGCATCGGCGCGCTCGCCGCGATCTTCTCCGTCTACGACGCCGTGCTGCTCAAGCCGCTGCCGTTCGCGCATCCCGAGCGCATCGTGCGCGTCATGCGCGACCAGCCGCCGGTCACGCACAGCCCCGTGTCGCCGCCCGTGTTCCGCGAGTGGCAGGCGCGCAGCGGCGAGGCGTTCGAGGCCTTCGGCGCATTCGTCGGCGGCACCTACAACCTGACCGGCTCGGGCGACGCCGATCGCCTGTCCGGTTACGCGGTGACGCCGGGCTTCTGGAACGTGTTCAACGGTTCGATCCTGCAGGGTCGCGCGTTCGGCGAGGCCGAGGAGAACGCCAACGAGCGCGTCGCGATCATCGGCGAAGCCTTGTGGCGCGACCGCTTCGGTGCCGATGCCGGCGTGATCGGCCGCGATGTCGTGCTCAATGGCGAGGCCTGGCGCGTGGTCGGCGTCGCGCGTGCCGATGCCTCGTTTCCGTCGGGCGCGCAGCTGTGGGTGCCGACGTTCCTGCCCGGCAACACGCAGACGCGCGGCAACAACTCGCTGAGCATCGTCGCGCGTCTGCGCGACGGTGTCGGCACGCAGCAGGCGCTCGGCGTGCTCGACGGCATCGTGCAATGGCAGCGTGCGACCTGGCCCGACGAGAGCAAGGGCATGCAGGTGCGCGTCGAGGCCTTGCAGGATCGCCTCACGAGCCGCGTGCGCGAGCCGCTCGGCATGCTGTTCGGTGCCGCCAGGCTCGTGCTGCTGATCGCGTGCGCGAACCTCGCCAACCTCATGCTCGCGCGCGGCCAGGCGCGTGCGCAGGAACTCGCGCTGCGCAGCGCGCTCGGTGCGGGGCGTGGCAGGCTCGTGCGCGCGGTGCTCGCCGAATCGATGGTCGTCGCCACGCTCGGCACGCTGGCCGGCGTGCTCGCGGCGATCCCGGCGGTGCGGGGGCTGCTCGCGCTCGCGCCGGATCTGCTGCCGGCGTACGCGGTGCCCGCGGTCGACCTGCGTGTCGTCGCGGCCTGTGCCGGCGGCGCGCTCGCGACGCTGCTGCTGTTCGGTCTGCTGCCGGCATGGCGTGCGTCGCGCATCGACCCGGCCACGGCGCTGCAGGGCGCCTCGCGCAGCCAGACCGGCGGCGCGAAGCAGGTGCGCGCGCGCGGTGTGCTCGTGGCCGGCGAGGTCGCGCTCGCGGTCGCGCTGCTCGCGGGTGCAGGCCTGCTCATCGACAGCCTGCGCCGCCTCGGCGAGGTCGACTCGGGCGTCGATCCGAAGCAGGTGCTGACCGCGCAGTTCTCGCTGCCCGCGCCGTCGATGGAGGCCGGTGAGGACATCGCCGACTGGTACGCGCGCATGATGGCGTTCGCGGGCCCGCGCCTCGACGCGATCGAGGCGCGCCTGCGCGAGATTCCCGGCGTCGAATCGGTCGCGCTCAGCGAGCGCCTGCCGGCCTCGGGCGACTGGGGCTGGAACGGCAGCTTCGGCATCGTCGGTCACGAGATTCCCGAAGACGCGATCATCGAGTTCCGTTTCGCGAGCACCGACTACTTCCGTACCTACGGCATCCCGGTCAAGGCTGGTCGCGCGTTCGACGCGCAGGACGGCCATGTCGACGGCGTGCCGTCGCAGGTCGTCGTGAACCAGGCCGTGGTCGACCGCTACCTTGCCGGCGGCGATGCGCTCGGCCGGCAGATCGCCGCGTTCCTCGGCGATCCGAAGCCGATCATCGGCGTGGTCGGCGACGTGCGCCAGGCCGGCCTCGATCGTCCGCCCAACGCGGAGCTGTACTTTCCGATCCGCAAGGTCGGCCGCGGCGAGCTCGCGCTCGGCCTCAAGGTGCGCGGCGACGCGATGGCGGTGGCCGGCGCGCTGCGCGAGGCGATGCGCGAGGTCGCGCCCGACGTGCCGGTCTACGCGATCCGCACGCTCGAGTCGGTCACCGGCGCGACGCTGCAGCTGCGCCGCTTCAACATGACGCTCATGAGCGTGTTCGCGGGCGTCGCGCTCGTGCTCGCCGCGATCGGCCTGTACGGCGTGGTCGCCTACACGGTCGGCCAGCGTCGCCGCGAGATCGGCCTGCGTCAGGCGATCGGTGCGGGCACGCGCGACATCCATCGTCTCGTGCTCGGCACGGGCATGCGCATGGTCGTTCCGGGCCTCGTCGCCGGCATCGTCGGCGCGATCGCGCTCGGCCGCGTGATCTCGGCCCAGCTGTACGGCGTCGGCGCGGCCGATCCGCGCGTGCTCGCCGGCGTCGTCGCGGTGCTCGCGCTCGTCGCGTTCGCGGCCTGCGCGGTGCCGATGTGGCGTGCCGCGCGCGTCGCGCCGATGGAGGCGTTGCGCGCGGAATGAGCGCGCGCGTTGCGTCGTGATCCCGCGAGCGTCGGGATGGGGCATGCGCACACGCCGCAATCGGACAGCACGGCGTCCGATCACGGACGCCGAAGCCGCTGCGGTATGGCGCACGCCGTGCCACGCTGCGGTTGGAGGGGTTGGCGCGACCCTTGCTGTGTGCATCCGGGGCGCTCCTTCGCCGGCATGTCCCCACCGGCTTGCCGAACCGTCGTGTCGCCTGGAGAACCGCAACGATGGATGTCTCGATGAACAAGCCGGAAGTCGCGAGACGCGAGCGCCGCTCGTCGGCGCGGGTTCTTCGGTTCGTCATTCGCGAGCGTGTCCGCGATCGCATTTCCGGCCCGCCATGCGTTGCATGTCGACCCCATGGTGGCCTTGCGCCACGAATGAACAGGACCTTCCGATGATCCACGACATCCGCTTCGCCCTGCGCGCGCTCGCGCGCTCGCCCGGATTCACCGCGACGAGCGTGCTCATGCTCGCGGTCGGCATCGGCCTGTGCATCTACATGTTCGGGGCGATCAACGCCTTCGCGCTGAAGCCGCTGCCGTTCGCCGATGCCGACCGCCTCGTGCACTTCGAATACACCGAGGCGCGCGAGCCTTCGCGCAACATCGCGCTCGCGCATCTGGACTGGCTCGACCTGCGCGATCGCCAGCAGGTGCTCGATACACTCGCCGCGTACGCGCAGGGCACGGCCAACCTCGGCGGCATCGAGGGCGCGCCCGAGCGGCTCGCCGGTGCATTCGTCAGCTCGGAGGTCATGCCGGCGCTCGGTGTGCGCCCGCAACTCGGCCGCGGCATCGAGGCGGCCGATACCGCGGCGGGCGCGCCGCGCGTCGCGGTGATCGGCCATCG
Organism: Lysobacteraceae bacterium PS02065; assembly: GCA_029959555.1. Lineage (GTDB taxonomy): Bacteria > Pseudomonadota > Gammaproteobacteria > Xanthomonadales > Rhodanobacteraceae > Dokdonella. The sequence goes on from JASCPI010000017.1 coordinate 6,950, forward strand.
CGTGTGGCAGCTGCGCTTCAATGCCGATCCCGCCGTGGTCGGGCGACAGGTCCGCGTCAACGGCGAGGCGACGACGGTCATCGGCGTCATGCCCGAGAACTTCGGCTTCCCGGTCGCCGAGGCGATGTGGCTGCCGCTGTCGAGCGACCGCACGGTCGCGGCGTCCGATGCGGCGTTGCGCGTGAAGACCTTCGGACGCCTGCGCGAAGGCGTGACGCTTCCCCAGGCCTCGCAGGCGTTCGATGCCCTCATGCTCGGGCTCGCCGCCGAGCGCGGCATGCCGCTGCGTGGCGATCGCGCCAAGCTCGAGCCGTTCGCACACGAGTTCATCATGCCGCAGATCCGCGACGCGACGGCCGCGATGTTCGTGGTCGTGCTCATGGTGCTGCTGATCGCCTGCGCAAACGTCGCGAGCCTCGTGCTCGCACGCTTCGCTGCACGTGCGCGCGAGCTCGGCATCCGTTCCGCGCTTGGTGCGAGCCGGCGCAGGCTGGTCGTGCAGGTGCTCGCCGAGACGATCGTCGTCGCGATGCTCGCGACCGTGCTCGGCTACGCAGGTGCCGACGTCGCCGCGCGTGTGTTCGATGCCTCGATGTCGGCCGACAGCCAGCTGCCGTACTGGGTCGATTTCTCGCTCGACATGCGCGACCTCGCGTTCTGCGCCGGCATCGCGCTCGCCTCGGCGTTGCTGGCCGGTCTCGTGCCGGCGTTGCGCGCGGGTCGCGTCGACGTGCAGGCGAGCCTGCGCGACGGCTCGGCGGGAAGCCTCGGCGGCGGCAAACGCCGTGGACGTTTCCTGGTCGGCGCCGAGGTCGCGTTGTGCGTGGTGCTGCTGGTCTGCGCGGGCATCGCCGTGCGCAGTGCGCTGCACGCCCAGGAGACCGAGCTCGGCGTGCGCACCGACGACGTGCTGACCGGACGCATCGCGCTGTTCGAATCGACCTACCCGGATGCGGCGTCGCGCACGCGCTTCGTCGACGCCCTGCAGGCGCGTTTCGCGGCGCTGCCCGGTGTGCAGCGCGTCGGCTTCGCGAGCACGCTGCCGCTCATGGGCTACGAGCGCCAGGATTACGCGCGCGTCGGCGATGTCGTCGCGGAGGGGGAGCGCCGCCCGCAGGCCTGGGCGTCGAGCATCGACGACGGTTTTCTCGCCACGTTCGGCATCGCGCTGCGCGAAGGGCGCGTGTTCGATGCACGTGACACGGCGCAGTCGCCGCGCGTCGCGATCGTCAGCGCGTCGTTTGCGGCCGCCGCATGGCCGGGCCAATCCGCACTCGGCCAGCGCGTGCAGCTGTCGCCGAAGTCGCCGGGCAGTCCGTGGCTCGAGGTCGTCGGCGTGGTCGCCGACAGCTCGCAGGCCGACTACGTGCAGTCAGGTGCGAGCGCCGCGTACCGAGGCGACGGCAACGTGTTCCGCCCGCTCGCGCAGGAACCACCCGCGTTCGTGAGCTTCGCGCTGCACACCACGGGTGACCAGGCGGCGCTGTCGCAGGCCGTGCGCGACGCGGTGCGTGCGGTGGATGCCGACCTTCCCGTGTACTGGTTGCAGCCGATGTCACAGTGGCGTCGCAGCATCTTCTGGGGCGCCGAACTGCTCGCCAACATGTTCGGCGCGTTCGCGGCGTTCGCGGTGCTGCTCGCGGCGTCGGGCATCTACGCCGTGCTGGCGTTCGACGTCGCCGCGCGCACGCGCGAGATCGGCGTGCGTCGTGCGCTCGGCGCCTCGGCGCGCAGCGTGCTCGCCATGGTCGTGCGTCGCGGTGCCGTGCAGGTCGTCGCGGGCATCGCGGTCGGCGTGCCGCTCGCGTTCGTGTTCGCACGCGTGCTCGACACGATGATGTTCCCGGGCTCGCGCGCCGATCCGCTCGTCTACGTCGTCGTGGTGGCCGTGCTCGCGCTCGCGGTCGCGGCGGCGACCCTGCTGCCGGCGCGCCGCGCGCTGCGCGTCGATCCGATGGTGGCGTTGCGGCAGGAGTAACGCTGTCCGGGCGCGCACGAGGCGGTGTCCGGTTCCGGACGCCGCCCGGGCCCGGTGCGGCATGCAGGCAGCCGCGAAGCGCGCCACGATGCGGTCCGCCGGTGCTGGCACGGCCCCTGCTGAACGACCTTCATGCGGTGTCGTCGACATCGCCCCGACGGAGATCCCGCATGCACGCCTTGGCCTCGTGGCGCCGTCCGTTCCGCTCGCCGCTGTTCGCGCTGACCGTCATCGTGCTCGTCGCCGCGGTCGTCGCGGTCAATGCGACCGCGTTCTCGGCGATCCACGCGCTGCGCTGGAAGGCCTTGCCGTATCCGGAGGCCGATCGCCTCGTGAACCTCAAGGCCGATCTCTCGAAGTTCGGCTTCACGGTCGGTCTCACCGACCGCCTGCGGCGCGCGGTGCCCGGCGACGGTGCGCAGATCACCGCCGCGCTCGGCTACACGGTCGGCCAGCAGCTGCGCCAGGATGAACGTGGTCAGCGCTGGCGCATCGCGCGCGTCAGCGACGGCTTCGGCGAGGTGCTCGGCGTCGCGCCCGCGATGGGTCGGCTGTTCGCGGCCGACGAGACGGTCGAGGGGCGTGACGACGCCGTCGTGATCTCGCACGCCGCGTGGCAGTCGCGCTTCTCGGGCGATGCCGAGGTCGTCGGCCGCAGGCTGCGCATCGGCGACGACACGTACACGGTGGTCGGCGTGATGCCCGAGGGCTTCGTGTTCCCGACCGCGTCGGTCGATGCCTGGCGCCCGTACGCGATGACCACGCGCGAGCGCGAGCAGTCCGAGGCCGGCAACGTCGGTTCGCTCGACGTGGTCGCGCGGCTCGCGCCGGGCGTCTCGCCCGAACAGGCGCGCGATCGTCTGCAGGCGGTGTTCCTCTCCGATGCCAGTGCCAAGGGCCTGCTCGAGAACGCGGGCCTCAAGGCCGCGGTCGAGCCGGTTCGCGACGCGTTCGCGGCCTCGCACTGGCGTGCGCTCGCGCTGCTGCAGCTCGCGGCGATCGTGCTGCTCGTGGTCGTCGCGGCCAACCTCGTCAACCTCAATCTCGATCGCCTGCTCGCACGCTCGCGCGAGTTCCAGATCCGCCGCGCGATCGGCGCCGACACGCGCGCGATCACGCGTGGCATCGCCGCCGACCTCATGCCGCCGATCGTCGTGGGCCTCGCGCTCGGACTCGTGCTGACGCCGTTCGGCCTCGGCCTCGCGAGTCGCCATGGCCTGCTGCCGGTGGATCTTCCGCAGGGCACGGGCTTCGGCATCGCGGCGATCGTCGCGGGTGTCGTCGTCGCGGTCGTCGCGCTCGCCAGCGGCACGCTCGCGGCACTGCTGTCGCAACGCGCGGCAGCGCTGTCGTCGCGTGGCAGCGCGTCGGGCCTCGGGCGCGTGCGCCCGGCAATGATCATCGCCCAGGTCATGCTCACGACGGCACTGCTCGGCGGTGCCGGCCTGCTGCTGCGCAGCGCGGCCAACCTCATGGCGACCGAGCGCGGCTTCGACGCGACCGGTGTCGTGCTGACCGCCGTCGATCCGGTCGGTGTCAGCATCAGCGGGCGTGCGTTCGATCCCGCCGTCGACGGACCGCGCTACACGCCGTTCGTCGAGACGCTGCGCGCCGACGTCGCCGCGCTGCCGGGCGTGCGCGCGGTCGCGATCGCATCGGCGCCCCCTTTCAGCCAGTGGGAAATGGTCTCGAACATGCGTCCGACCGGCACCGACGACAACGTGCAGGCGCGTGCACGCAAGGTCGGTCCGGGCTTCTTCAACGCGCTCGGTGTCGGCCTCGTCGCCGGCCGCGAGTTCGAACGGTCCGATCCGGCCAGCGGCGGCCCCGTCATCGTCGACGAGCTGTGGGCGCGCCGCCACCTCGCCGGCCGCGATCCGCTGACCGCGTCGGTCGACGTGCCGACCGGCGGCGAGACGACGCGCACGGCGCCGATCGTCGGGGTCGTGCGCAGCGTCAAGCACGAGCGCCTCGACGAAGCCGAGAATCTGCCGACCGTGTACGAGGTCGCCGAGGCGCCGCTGCCGGTGTTCTGGCTCGTCACGCGCGTCGACGGCGACGCGGCCGCGTTCACCGAGGTCGTGCGCCAGCGCGTGCTCGCGCTCGCACCGCAGGCCGACATCGGCGTCAACCGCGCACTCGCCGACCTCGTCGCCTCGTCGATCGCCTCGCAGCGCGCATTGCTCGGCGCGCTCGCGACGTTCGCGGGCGTGACCCTGCTGCTTGCCGCGCTCGGCCTCGCCGCGGTGCTGAGCTTCGCGATCCGCCGTCGCACCGCCGAGCTCGGCGTGCGCATGGCGGTCGGTGCGACGCCGTCGCGCGTGCGCAACCTCGTGCTCGGGCAGGGCGGGCGCCTCATCGTCTCGGGCGCGCTGCTCGGCCTCGCGGTCGGCGTGCCGCTCGCGCGCGTGCTCGGCGACCGCCTGTACGGTGTCGCCTTCACCGATCCGCTGACCTGGCTCGTCGCTGCCGCGGTCGTCGCCGGCGTCGCGCTCGTCGCATGCTGGTGGCCGGCCCATCGTGCTGCCGCGACCGATCCGGTCGTCGCGCTGCGCAGCGAATGACGTGATGATCCCGAGCAAGGATTCCGCATGAACCTCTTCGCCGACCTCGCCCCGATCCTGCGCCGCCTGTGGCGCGAACGCGCGTATGCAGCGACCGTGGTGCTGCTGCTCGGCATCGCGCTGGCCGCCAACGGCGGTGTGTTCGCGGTGCTCTACGGCCTGCTCTACAAGCCGCTGCCGTTCCCGCACGAGGATCGCCTCGTCACGGTGAGTGCGCGCTTCATGGGTATCGACGGCGGCGTGTCGTTGCCGCTGCTCGATGCGATCGCGCGCGACGCGAAAGGCCTCGACGGCATCGCCGGCTTCCAGGCCACGCACGTCGAGGTCGGCGGCGCGACAAACGCGCAGGCCGCGTCGATCGAGATCGCACGCGTGCAGCCGCAGCTGTTCACCCTGCTCGGCGCGCATGCCGCGGCGGGTCGGCTGTTCGAGGCCGAGGATGCACGCGAAGGCGCGGCACGCAGCATCGTGCTCGGCTGGGACGCGTGGCAGCAGCGCTACGGCGGCGCCGCCGACACGATCGGTCGCACGATCGACCTCGACGGCGAGGCCTGCCGCATCGTCGGCGTGCTGCCGCGCGGCTTCGCCTTTCCCGAGCGTGGCATCCAGGCGTGGACGCCACTCGTGATCGGTGCGAGTGATCTCGCCGAATCGAAAGCCGGCAGTTTCGGCGACACCTACGCGATCGCGAGGCTCACGGTCGGCGCCGACCGCGCCGCCGTGCGCCACGACGTCGAGGCGGTCGCCCGCGCACTTCCGGGATTGCAGCGCGCCTTCGACGAGCCGGGACGCTTCGCGATGGAGGTCGGTGCGCTGCGCGACGTGTGGATCGGCGAGCACGTGCCCGCGCTGCGCCTCATGCTGCTCGCGGTCGGCCTCGTGCTGCTCGTGACCGCGGCCAACCTGTGCAACCTCGCCATCGCGCGCGCCACCGCGCGGCGCCACGCGATCGCCGTGCAGCAGGCGCTCGGGGCAGGGCGCTCGCGCCAGGTCACGCAGGCGGCCGGCGAGGCGTTCGTGCTGTGCACACTCGCGGCGGGCCTCGCGCTCGCCCTGCTGCCCGGCGTGCTGATGCTGCTCGCGCGTTTCGAACTGCTGCCGGTCGATGCACCGCAGGCGATCGGCATCGACGTGCCGACGGTCGCCCTGCTGCTCGGGCTGGCCTTCTCGGCCGCGCTCGCGATCACGTTCGCGAGCCTCGGCTCGCAACGCGGCCTGCAGTCCGCGCTCGGCCAGTCGGGGCGCCGCCAGACCGCGGGCCGCGGCGCGCAGCGCGTGCGCCAGGGGCTCATCGTCGGCCAGATCGCGCTGACCGCGGCCCTGCTGGTCGGCATCGGCCTGCTGCTGCGCAGCTCGCAGCACCTGCTCGCCGAGGATGTCGGCTTCGACCGCGACAACCTCGTGCATGCCGGGCTCGGCTCGCTGGGCGGACGCGGCGTCGACGACGCCACGCGCATCGCGCGCGTGGCTGCACTCGTCGATGCGGCACGCGCGATGCCCGGCGTGGTCGCCGCGGGCGTCGGCAGCCAGGTGCCGTTCGGTGACAACGTCAACCTGTCGAGCTTCCAGCCGCCCGGTGCCGCGATCGACGGCAGCCGGTCGCCGAACGCCTACGACGCGCGCGTCGATGCCGGCTACTTCGCCGCGCTCGGCATGCCGATCCTGCGTGGCCGCGCCTTCGGCGACGACGAGGCGCGTGGCCAGTCGCCCGTCGCGATCGTCGACGAGGGCTTCGTGCGCCGCTATTCGCCCGACCGCGATGCGCTCGGCCGCACGTTCCTGCTCGAGCGGCCGCCGCTGGCCGACGGCACCGCGCAGGCACCGCTCGAACTCACGATCGTCGGCGTCGTCGCGACGACCAAGCGCCGCGGCCTCGACGAGTCCGACGACTACGCGACGATCTACCGCCCGCAGGCCGCGCCCTTGTCGGGTGCGCTGCTCGTGCGCAGCTCCGCTTCGCCCGACACGCTGGTCGCACCGTTGCGTGACCTCTTCACGCGCATCGCGCCGGACGGCTCGCCGGGACAGATCATCGCGATGCACCACCGCATCGCCGCGACACTGGCCGAGCGCGACCGTCTCAACGCGCTGCTGCAGGGGCTCGGCGTGATCGCGCTCGCACTCGCCGTGCTCGGGCTCTACGCGGTGCTCGCCTACGCCGTGCGCATGCGCGAGGCCGAATTCGGCGTACGCATGGCGCTCGGTGCCGATGCGCGACGCATCCTGCGCGGCGTGCTCGCGCAAGGCCTGGCGCTGGTCGGTCTCGGCCTGCTCGTGGGCGTGCCGCTCGTCGTCGTCGCGACGCGTCTGGTCGCCGCGCGCCTGCACGGCGTCCCCGCCTACGACGCGGTCACGCTCGCCGGTGTCGCCGCGGTACTCGGCACGGTCGCGATGGCCGCGTGCTGGCTGCCTGCACGCCGTGCCGCGCGCGTCGATCCGATCGCCGCACTACGCAACGAATGATCCGCGCGCCGCACGGTGCGCGGGCCCGCCCGAAGGCGGAACCTTTCACGATGGAGTCACCATGATCACGCTCGAGAACGTCGAAAAATCCTTCCCGCTGGCCGGCGGCCGCAGCTGGGTGCTGCGCAACGTCAACCTCGCCATCGCCGACGGCGAGTTCGTCAGCATCATGGGGCCTTCCGGTGCGGGCAAGAGCTCGCTGCTGAACGTGCTCGGCCTCATGGACCACGACTGGCAGGGCGGCTATTCGCTCGACGGCACCGCGGTCGCGCCGCTCAACGCGAAGCAGCGCCAAGCCCTGCAGCGCGACAAGATCGGCTTCATCTTCCAGCACTACCACCTCATCGACGACCTCAAGGTGTGGGAGAACCTCGACCTGCCGCTGCAGTACCGCGACGTGCCGGCCAAGGAGCGCGCCGCGCAGGTCGCCGACCTGCTCGACCGCTTCAACATCGTCGGCAAGAAGGACCTCTTCCCGAACCAGCTGTCGGGCGGCCAGCAGCAGCTCGTCGCGGTCGCGCGCGCGGTGATCACCAAGCCGCGCCTGCTGCTCGCCGACGAGCCGACCGGCGCGCTGCACTCGACCCAGGCGCGCATCATCATGGACCTGCTGCACGAGCTGCACCGCGGCGGCATGACGATCGTGCAGGTCACCCACAACGAGGACTACGCGGCCGAGGCGCAGCGCATCGTGCGCCTGCGCGACGGCTGGATCGAGGGCACGTGAGCATGCCGGGGTTGAGGCGCGTGCCGCGGCACGCGATGCTGTCGCGATCCCGCGCACGCCGTTGCGCCGTGCGTCCGCTGCGAACGGAGTATTGAACGTGTCACGAGACAAACCCCGCATCCTCGTCGCCGACGACCAGCGCGACGTGCGCGAGGCGCTGCGCCTGCTGCTCAAGAGCGAAGGCTGGGACTGCGCGACGGTCGACGGTCCGGCGACCGCGCTCGAGGCCGTGCGCAAGGAGCGCTACGACGTCGCCCTGATCGACCTCAACTACACGCGCGATACCACCTCGGGCGCCGAAGGCCTCGAGCTGCTGCGCGACCTGCGCAAGCTCGATGCCGAGCTGCCCGTCGTGGCCATGACCGCGTGGGGCACGATCAACGTCGCGGTCGAGGCGATGCGCCACGGCGCCGGTGATTTCATCGAGAAGCCCTGGGACAACCAGCGCCTCATGAGCGTGCTCGGCAACCAGCTCGCGCTCGGTCGCGCGCAGCGTCGCGAGCAGCGCCTCAGCGCCGAGAACGCGCTGCTGCGCGGCGACGCGGGCGAGGGTTTCATCGCCGAGTCGCGCGCCATGCGCCAGCTGCTCGAGACGCTGCGCCGCGTCGCGCCGTCGGATGCGAACGTGCTGATCCTCGGCGAGAACGGCACCGGCAAGGGTGTCATCGCACGCCTGCTGCACGAGGCGTCGCGGCGCCGCGAGGCAACGTTCGTCAAGGTCAACATGGGCGGCATCCCCGAGAGCGTGTTCGAGGCCGAGATGTTCGGCCACGTGCGCGGCGCGTTCACCGATGCCAAGACCGACCGCATCGGCCGCTTCGAGCTGGCCGACGGCGGCAGCCTGTTCCTCGACGAGATCGCCAACATCCCGCTCGCCCAGCAGCCCAAGCTGCTGCGCGTGCTCGAGGACGGCGAGCTCGAGCGCGTCGGCTCGTCGCGCACGCTCAAGGTCGACGTGCGCCTCGTCTCGGCGACCAACGCCGACCTCGCCGGCGACGTCGCACGCGGCGCGTTCCGCAAGGACCTGCTGTTCCGCCTCAACACGGTCGAGCTGCGCCTGCCTCCGCTGCGCGAGCGCGGCGAGGACATCCCGCTGCTCGCCGAGGCCTTCCTCGCACGCTTCGCGAAACGTTACCAGCGCGACGGCGTGCGCTTCGCGCCGTCGGCGAGCGCGGCCCTGGCGGCCTACACCTGGCCCGGCAACGTGCGCGAGCTGTCGCATGCGATCGAACGCGCCGTGCTCATGAGCGCCGGCGACGTGCTCGATGCCGCGGCACTCAACCTCGACGCCGGTGCGGTCGCGGTCGGCGCCGGAGCACTGGCGCCCTCCGCACCGATGGCCGCGGCGTCCACGGCCGGCGGGCCGCTCACGGTCGACCAGGCCGAGGAGCAGCTCGTGCGCCAGGCGCTCGACCAGACCGGCGGCAACATCCAGCGCGCCGCGGCACTGCTCGGCCTGAGCCGGCCGGCGCTGTACCGGCGCATGGAGAAGTACGGCATCGCGTGAGGCGCGTGACAGCTTCCGCCACCGCACTGCGTCCTCGTTCGCGACCCCACCACGCGAGGGCGCCGATGGGCGCACGGCATCCTGCACCCGAGGCGCCCCGGCGTTACCGCTGGGGCGCCTACCGCATCGACGTCGCGGCGCGGCTGCTGACCTTCGACGGCGTGCCGATCGTGCTTGCCGACGATGCGTTCGCCGTGATCGCCTGCCTCGTCGCGCGGCGTGGCGCGACGGTGCACGTGGCCGAGCTCGCACGGGTCCTCGATCCTGCAGGCACGATGGCGGATGTGCGCGTGCATGCCGCGGTACGCGCCGCACGCCGTGCGCTCAACGACCGCGCGCACACCCCCGCCGTGATCCTCGGAACGCCGGTCAGCGGCTACGCCTGGGGCGTGAGGGTGCGTCGCGAGCGACCGCGATCCGTCGCTCCACGTGCGAAGACCGATGCCGTACCGACTGGCGCGACATCGCGTGACGCGTACGAAGCCGGTGCGGCGCTCGGTGCCGCGCTCGCGCTCGCCGCGGCGGCGTGGTTCGCGTGGCCGTGACACGCATCAGGCGCGCGCCGGCTATGCTTGGCGGCATGGCGTCCATGCGTCCCGTCGTCCGATCCGAATCCAGGTCCACGCGGCTGACCTACGAGGCACGCCTGCTCGCGGGTGCGCTGCTCGTCGCGCTGCCCGCGTTGCTCGCGCTCGGTGTCGTGCTGTGGCGCGACGAAACCACGCACGACTACGCGCTGGCGCTCGTCGGTGGCGTCGTGGTGCTGACCCTCGTGCTCGCGTTCGAGTTGCGCCGGCGTGCCGTGTATCCGCTGCGCACGCTGTCGAACCTGCTCGAGGCGCTGCGCGAGGGCGACTACAGCCTGCGCGGCTCGCGCGCGCGCCGCGGTGACGCGATCGGCGAAGTCGTCGTCGAGATCAACACCTTGTCGCAGACCTTGCGCGAGCAGCGTCTCGCGCTCGAGGAGAAGAGCGCGCTGCTGGCCAAGGTCATCGCCGCACTCGACATCGCGGTGCTCGCGTTCGACGCCGACGGCTTCCTCAAGCTCGCCAACCCGGCTGCCGAGCGCCTGCTCGGCGCGCCTTTCATCAAGCTCAACGGCCGCTCGGCGAAGGCGCTCGGCCTCGAAGACTGGCTGGGTGCCGGCGGCTCGCCGATCCGCGAGCGCAGCTTCGCGGGCGGCAGCGGGCGCTGGGACGTGCGCCGGGCGACGTTCCGCGAGGACGGAAGGCCGCACGAGCTGCTCGTGATCACGGACCTCAGCCGTGCGCTGCGCGAGGAGGAGCGCCTCGCCTGGCAGCGCCTGCTGCGCGTGCTCGGTCACGAGCTCAACAATTCGCTCGCGCCAATCCGCTCGATGGCGGCGACGCTGGCCAAACTGCTCGCGGTCGAACCGCCGCCCGATGACCTGCGCGAGGACGCGACGAGCGCGCTCGAGGTGATCGGCGACCGCGCCGAGGCGCTTGCGCGCTTCATGGCGCGCTACACGGCATTCGCGCGGCTGCCGCCGCCCAGTCCGCGCTCGTTCGCGTTCGGCGAGCTCGCGCGCCGCGTCGCCCACCTCGAGCAACGCCTCGCGGTGCGCGTCGACGCCGGCGAGGATCTCGCCCTCGAGGCCGATCCGGACCAGGTCGAGCAGGCGCTCATCAACCTCGTCAAGAACGCCGCGGATGCGGCGCTGTCGACCGGTGGCGGCGTGCGCCTGCGCTGGCAACGCCGCGGCGACTGCCTCGACATCGAGATCCTCGACGAGGGCCCTGGCCTGCCGCCGAGCGAGAACCTGTTCGTACCGTTCTTCACGACCAAGCCCGGCGGCTCGGGCATCGGTCTCGTGCTCGCGCGGCAGATCGCCGAGGCGCACGGTGGCTCCCTGACGCTCGAGAACCGCGACGACGCGCGCGGTTGCATCGCCTGCATGAGGCTTCCCGCATGACCGCATCGAACCTGCTCGTCACGACGCTCGCGATGGCGTTTGCCGTGGCGGCCGCGCCAGCGGCGCCCGCACCCGTAGGATCGGCGAGCACTGCACCGCACGCCGGGCAGGATGCCGCGCTCGCGCGCTGGTGCACCGCATTGCGACTGCGCGTCGACGTGTTCCCGGGTGACGGGCCGCTGCTGCTGCGCAGCTACGACCCGCCCGTCGAGGGCAGGGGTGAGCCCGCGCTCGCGACCGCAGCGTTCACCTACGACAACGCACTCGCCGTCATGGCGCTGCTGGCCTGCGATGCGCCCGCGCAGGCGAGCCGCATCGGCGAAGCGCTGCGCCTCGCCGCCAACGCGACGCGCGACGGCCAGCCCCAGCGCCTGCGCAACACGTACCGCGCCGGGCCCGTTCGCGAGGCGCCGCTGCCGAACGGCTGGTGGGACGACGCGTCGCAGCGCTGGGTCGAGGACGCGTACCAGGTCGGCACCGCGACGGGCAACGTCGCGTGGGCGGGGCTCGCGCTCGCCGCACTCGGACATGCGGAAGCATCGCCGCGCTGGTCGTCCGCCGCGACGCGTCTCGCCACCTGGGCCGTCGAGCACGCACGCGACACGCGCGGCGTAGGCGGCTTCGCGGGCGGCCTGCACGGATTCGACGACGCACCGCAACGGCTCGCGTGGAAATCGACCGAACACAACGTCGACCTCGTCGCGCTGTTCGATGCGCTCGAGGCCGCGGGCGACGCGGCGTGGCGGACGCCACGCGGTGACGCGTGGCGCTTCGTCGAGGCCCAGTGGCAGGCCGCGGAAGGGCATTTCCTGACCGGCACGCTGCCCGACGGCGTCACGCCGAACCACGCGACCTCGGGTCTCGATGCGCAGCTGTGGCCGCTGCTGCTGCGCGAACCTCCCAAGGACTGGCAGCGTGCGCTGGCTTGGGCCGAGCGCGCGCACGGCGTCGATGGCGGCTTCGATTTCAGCAACGACCGCGACGGCGTGTGGATCGAAGGTACGGCGCAGGCCGCGCTCGTCTACCGCATGCTTGGTGACGATGCCAAGGCGCGCAGCGCGCTCGCGCTCGTCGCCGAGGCGACCAGCCCCGGCGGCTTCGTGTACGCGACACGCGAGGCGAGCCTGACGACCGGGCTCGCGATCGGACCCGACAGCACGACAGCCGATTTCCTCTATTACCGGCGTCCGCATCTCGGCGCGACCGCCTGGGCGATCCTCGCGGCGACGGGATCGAATCCGTTCGCGATGCGCGTGCCGGCAGCGGCGGCCCGCGCAGGCGTCGCATCGGCGGGACGCGACCCGCGATGAGCACGGCGGCCTTCGCGCTGCCGGAACCCGCATCCCGCGCGACGCTGCCGCTCACGCTGCTCGCCGTCTTTGCGATCGTATTCATCGCGCTCGGCCTCTCGCCGGCCATACGCGAGGACTGGCTGCTCGAGAATGCGCTCGTCGTCGTCGCGCTGGCCTGGCTCGGGTGGGGATGGCGGCACCAGCGCCTGTCGAACGGCGCCTACGTGCTGCTGTTCGTGTTCGCGCTGTTCCACGAGGTCGGTGCGCACTACCAGTATTCCGACGTGCCCTACGATGCGTGGTTCGCGGCGGCGAGCGGCGGTCGTTCGTTCGACGCGATGTTCGGCTTCGAGCGCAACCACTACGACCGGCTCGTGCACTTCCTGTACGGCCTTCTGCTGACGCCGGTGGCGGCCGAGGTGATCCTGCGCCGCGTGGCGATGCCGCCGGCGTGGCGCTTCCTGCTGCCGGTCACGTTCATGATGTCGCATGCGCTGGTCTACGAACTCATCGAGTGGGCCGCCGCGAGCGTGTTCTCGGAAGGCCTCGGCGAGGCCTACCTCGGCACCCAGGGCGACACCTGGGACGCCCAGAAGGACATGGCACTCGCGACGCTCGGGTCGCTGATCGTCCATCCCGTGTGGCTGTGGCGGCGCGCTCGGGCCGGCGCCGGTCGGACCCGCCGCTGAGGTGCGGCCCGCGCCGGGCGGCGCGGCGGGTATGATCGGTGCTTCGGCGGGGGAGTCGCGCATGGCGGAAATCACCGAACTGATCGGCCTGGCCCGCGACGGCGACCGCCAGGCGTCGGAGCGCCTGTTCGCGGCGTTGTACGCGGAGCTCAAGCGCGTCGCGCGCGGCCAGCTCGCCGGCGGCGACGCGCCGCTGCACGCGACCTCGCTCGTGCACGAGGCCTACATGAAACTCGCGCGAGGCGCCGAGGTCGCGGTGCGCGACCGTGAGCATTTCTACGCGATCGCCGCGCGCGTGATGCGCCAGATCATCATCGACCACGTGCGCGCACGCGACGCCCAGCGACGCGGTGCCGGCGTGCGGCCCGAGGCGCTCGACAGCCACGCGTTCGCGGTCGCGGCCGAGGAGCGCGGCGACGATGTGCTCGCGCTCGATGCCGCGCTGGAATCCCTCGCAGCGATGGATCCCGCGCTCGCGCGGCTCGTCGAGCTGCGCTTCTACGCGGGACTCGAACTCGACGAGATCGCCGCGCTGGTCGGCCGTTCGGAGCGCTCGCTCAAGCGCGACTGGCGGCGCGCACGCGCCTTCCTGTACGCGGAGGTCGGCGACGCCGCGACGGCGCACATCGCGCCGGCCGATGGCCCCGCCGACGACCGTCCTGCGTGATCGATGAGGTCCGGCCTTGCCGGACGCACCGTTTCATCCCCTGTTTCCGTCACGTCGACACGAGCGCGCGATGACACCTGCCGATCCCGGACGCTGGAGCGAACTCGCCGACCTGTTCGACGAGCTCAGCGAACTCGATGCCGACGATCGGGCGAGCCGGCTCGCGGCGCTGCGCGGTCGCGATGCCGATCTCGCGGCGAAGGTCGAGGCGATGCTGATCGCCGACGCGGCGACGCAGGGCCTGCTCGAACGGCCGATCGACGTTCCGGGCGGCGCGGGCAGTGGCGTGCGCGATCCCGACTGGGAGACACGCGCCGGCGCCGAGGTCGGCCGATACCGGCTCGTCGCACCGCTCGGCAGCGGCGGCATGGGCGAGGTCTGGCGGGCCGTGCGTGCCGACGGCGCGTTCGACCACGACGTCGCGATCAAGCTGCTCAAGCGCGGCATGGACACGCAGGCGATCCTGCGTCGCTTCCTGCAGGAGCGCGCGATCCTCGCGCGGCTGCAGCATCCGCGCATCGTGCGCCTGCTCGACGGCGGCATGAGCACGGACGGTCGGCCGTACTACGTCATGGAGCACGTCGCCGGAGAGCCCGTGACCGCGCACGCCTCGCGGCTCGGCCTCGACGTGCGTGCGCGCGTCGAGCTCGTCGTGGCGATCGCCGAGGCGGTCGGCTACGCCCATGCGCAACTCGTCGTGCATCGCGACATCAAGCCCTCGAACGTGCTCGTCGATGCCGACGGCGAGCCGCACCTGCTCGATTTCGGCATCGCCAAGCTGCTCGAGAACAGCAGTGCCGACACCTTGACCGAGACCGGTGTGCGCGTGCTGTCGCCGGCCTATGCCGCACCCGAGCAGATCCTCGGCGAGCCGGTCGGAACGGCCACCGACGTCTACGCGCTCGGCGTGCTGCTGTACGAGCTGCTGACCGGACGCCTGCCGCACCGGCGCGCGTCGCGTGATCCCCATGTGCTCGCGGCGACGCTCGACGACGAGTCGGTCGAGAAGCCGAGTGCGGTGGTCGCGCGCGACACGGCGACGACGGTCTACGCCGTGCACGATCGCACGCGGGCGTCGCGCGAGATCGCGGGCGACCTCGATCTGGTCACCGCGGTCGCGATGCGTCGCGAGCCGGCCCGCCGCTACGCGACGGTCGCGGCGTTCGCCGACGACCTGCGGCGCTGGCTCGATGGCCTGCCGATCGCCGTGCGTGGCGACGGCGCGCGCTACCGCATCGGCCGCTTCGTGCGGCGCCACCGCGTCGGTGTCGCCGCGGCCATCGCGATCGTGCTCGCCCTCGTCGCCGGTCTCGGTGTCGCGTTGTGGCAGGCCGGCGTCGCGCGCGAGGCGGCGGTACGCACCGATGCCGAACGCGACCTCGCGCGCCAGCAGCTCGCGCGCGCCGAGCGCGTCAAGGAGTTCGTGCTCACGCTGTTCCGCGAGCAGGATCCGGCGAGCCGTGCCAAGGTGCTCGCACGCACGCCGCCCGAGCTGATCCGCGACGGCATCGCGCAGGTCGACGACACGCTGGCCGGCGATCCCGCGCTGCGGGCCGAACTGTTGCGCGACCTCGGCGAGATCCAGTCCAGCCTCGGCGAGCGCGAGGCGGCGGTCGCGACACTCGAGAGGGCATGGATGCTGCAGAAGACGCTCGAAGGTGACGACACCGCGGCGACCGCAGAAGCGCACGCCGCCTACGCGATGGCCGTGCTCGCGGCCGGCGACGGCAAGGCCGCGGAGCCCTTGCTGCGTGACGCGCTGGAGAAGCTTCGAGCCGCACGCGGCCCCGATCATCCGAAGACGCTCGCCGCCGCGATGGCGCTCGCACGCGTCGACCTCGTGCAGGGCCGCTACGACGACGCACTCGCATCGATCCGCCATGCGCTCGACGTGAGCATCGCGTCGCTCGGCGAACAGCACGTCGAGGTCGCCTCGCGCCTGTACCTGCTCGGTGTCGCCGAGGGCATGATGTCGCGCTACGACGACGGCGTGGCCACGTTGCGCAAGGGGCTCGCGATCGTCGAGGCACGGCTCGGCGCGGATCATGTGCGCACGATCCAGTTCCACACCCAGCTCGGCGACCTGCTGCGCTTCCAGCGCCGCTTCGACGAGTCGCTCGTGCACGTCGACGCGGCGCTGCGCATCGCGCGAGCGCAGCTGCCGGCCGGCCATCCGATGATCGGCAGCATGCTCATGCGGCGCGGTGAACAGCTGCGCCGGCTCGGTCGTTTCGCGGAGGCCGAGGCACCGTTCGCCGAAGCGGCCACGCTGCTCGGCGATGCGCCGACGCCCGAGCTCGCGCAGCTGCAGCAGGCCAGGGCACAGCTCGCGATCTCGCAGGGCCGTTTCCCGCTCGCCATCGATCACCTGCGTGGCTGCGTCGCGACGTTCCGCGCGACCACCGGAGAGAGTTCGCATACCTGGCTCGCGACTTTACTTATGGTCGATGCCATGACGTCGGCAGGGCGCCTCGACGACGCCGAGCGGCTCGGCGCGGAAGCGCTCGAGGCGATCGCGCGCATCGCGGGCCCGGACTCCTACGAGCGCACGTTCGCGGCGGGCGTGATCTCGCGCCTGCGCTACGAGCAGGGGCGCTTCGCCGACGCCGTGCCGCTGCATCGCGAGGGCATCGCGTTCCTGTCGAAACTGTACGGCGACGATCATTTCGATACCGCGCAGGAACGCGTCATGCTCGCGCGTGCGCTCGTCGCGGTAGGCGAAGCCGCCGGTCTCGACGAGGCCGATGCGCTGCTCGCGCAGGCGCAGCCGGTCGTCGAGGCCGCACAGCGCCCCGGCATGCAGGCCGAGATCCGGCTCGTGCGCGCGCAGGCCCACCTGCTGCGTCGCGAGCCCGCCGAGGCGCGCCGCGAGCTCGATCTCGCCGCCGCGGACGCGGTACGTGAAGCCTCCACACGGGCGAGCCTCGAGCGCCGCATCGCCGCGACGCGACGCCGCGCGGGCATGTCTCCTGTCACTTGATCGTCACGGCCTGCTCGCGTATCACCGGTCGTTCGATCAACCCGGGGAGCGAACCCATGAAGCGATGGCTGGCGGCGCTGGCCTGCGTCGGCGCGGCGAGTGCGCATGCGCAGACGGTCAGGACGATCACGCACGAAGACCTCTGGCAGATGCCGCGCGTCGGCACGCCGACGACGAGTCCGGACGGCCGTCTCGCCGTGTTCCCGGTCACCGAGCCCTCGTACAAGAAGGACGAGTCGGTCAGTGACCTGTGGATCGTGCCGACCGACGGCAGCGCCGGCGCGCGCCGCATCACCGCCGACAAGGGCGGCGAGAGCGGTCCGTCGTGGAGCCCGGACAGCCGGCGGATCGCGTTCGCGGCCAAACGTGGCGACGACAAGCAGGCGCAGCTCTACGTGCTCGACCTCGCCTCGGGTGGTGAAGCCCAGCGCGTGACGAAGCTCTCGACCGGTGCCGGCGCGCCGCAGTTCTCGCCGGACGGACGCCAGCTGCTGTTCTCGAGCCGCGTGTTCCCCGACAGCCGCACCGACGCCGACAACGAACGCCTCGCCAAGGAAGACGAGGAGCGCAAGTACAAGGCGCGCGTCTACACGGGCTTCCCGATCCGCTACTGGGACAAGTGGCTCGACGACAAGCAGGGCCGACTGTTCGTGCAGGGGATCGGGCAGGGCGAAGCACGCGACCTGCTCGCCGGCAGTGCGCTGGTCAAGCTGCCCGGCTACTCGCTCGGCGAAGGTGGCTCGGTATGGGCGCCGGACGGTCAGTCGGTCGTGTTCGTGGCCAGCCGCAACCGCGACCGCGCAGCATGGTCGTTCACGAATGCCGACCTGTGGCAGGTGCCGGTCGCGGGCGGCGAACCGCGTCGCCTGACCGGTGCCGAGTCCGCCGATGCGGGCGACTCGTACGGCAGTCCGCGCTTCAGCGCCGACGGCAAGACCTTGCTCGCGACGATCACGCCGCGCGGTGGCGACCGCGTCTACAACGCGAGCCGCATCGTCGCGTTCGACTGGCCCTCGCTGCGCGAGCGCGGCCGCATCACGCTGCCCGACGACCGCGACGTCGCCGGTTTCGACGTCTCGCCGGATGGCCGCACGGTCTACCTCACCGCCGAGGATGCGGGCCAGGAGAAGCTCTACGCGGCGCCCGCGAGCGGCGGCCTGGCCAAGCTCGTCGCCGCGCCGAAGCACGGCGTCTACACGGGCCTGAGCATCGGCGGTACGCGTGCGCCGGTGCTCGTGGCGAGCTACGAGAGCGCGACCGAGCCGCCCGAAGTCGTGCGCCTCGACGCCGCCGGCAAGCCGCATCGCCGCCTGACCACGTTCACGACCGCGAAGGCTGCCCAGCTCGATCTTGCACCGCTCGAGACGTTCTGGTTCGACAACGACCGCGGCCAGCGCATCCACAACATGGTGCTGCGACCGCCGGCGTTCGATCCGGCGAAGAAGTACCCGCTGTTCGTGGTCATGCACGGCGGTCCACACACGCAGTGGCGTGACCAGTGGGTGCTGCGCTGGAACTACCACATGCTCGCCGCGCAAGGTCACGTCGTGCTGCTGACCAATTACGTCGGTTCGACCGGCTTCGGCGAAACGTTCGCGCAGGCGATCCAGGGCGATCCGCTCAAGGGGCCCGCCGACGACATCAACCAGGCCGCCGACGAGGCGATCAAGCGTTACGCATTCATCGACGCCACGCGCCAGTGCGCGGGCGGCGCGAGCTACGGTGGCCATCTCGCCAACTGGCTGCAGGGCACGACGACGCGCTACCGCTGCCTCGTCAGCCATGCCGGCCTCGTCAACCTCGAGTCGCAGTGGGGCACGAGCGACGTGTCCTACAGCCGCGAGGTCGCCAACGGCGGTCCGGTCTGGGAGCAGGGCGCCGTGTGGCGCGAGCAGAACCCGATCCGCCTTGCCGCGAACTTCCGCACGCCCGTGCTCGTGACGTTCGGCGAGAAGGACTACCGCGTGCCGATCAACAACGGCCTCGAGTACTGGGCCGCGCTGCAGCGCCAGAAGGTCGAGAGCCGCCTCGTCGTGTTCCCCGAGGAGAACCACTGGGTGCTCAACGGCGAGAACAGCCGCTTCTTCTACAAGGAAGTGCAGGACTGGCTCGGCCGCTGGCTCGGCACGACCCCGCCTGCGGCACCTGCCGAAAAGGCCAGGGACGCGAAGGCGCCCTGATCGGCGTCGACCAGGCGATCGAGTCGCCCTCCTTTCCCGCCGTCATCCCGGCGGCTTTCAACAGCCGAATGGCTGGTCAGGCCGGGATGACGCAGCAGAGGGGGGCTGCGCACCGGGGTCTGCGCACCGGGGTCAGGTTCATTTTTCCGTAGTGCCGTGTCGAGGATCGGAACCCTTCCGGAAAAATGAACCTGACCCCGGGTCGTGGACCCCGGGTCGTGACCCCAGGCCGTGGTTGCGACGCCGTCGCTGGCGTGGTGGCGCCGCCTCGTGGCAAGGTGCCGTCGCCGGGCGTGGTGCCGGTGCAGGACATGCGATGACCGATGCCCACGAGTCGCTCCACGACCCCGCCATCCCCGCGCCGCGTGCGCCGGAGGCCCAGGTGCTGCCGCCGATCGTCGTCGCCGTGATGGGGTTGCCGGGAGCCGGCAAGAGCCTCGTCGCGCGCGCGATCGAGGATCAGCTCGGCCTGCGCCGCGTCTGCCGCGATGCGATCCGCGCGGCGATGTTCTCGCGCTGCGACTACAGTTTCCTCGAGAAGCGCGCGGCCTACCGCAGCCTGCAGCTCGCACTCGAGATCAACTGCATGCTGCGCGTCGGCAGCGTCATCGACGGCATGACGTTCTCGCGCCGCGACGAACTCGAGCGCATTGCCGAGATCGCCGCCGCGCACCGCATCGTCACGATCCCGCTGCTGGTGGACTGTCCCGTCGACATCGCGCGCGACCGCGTCGCGCGTGACCTGCGCATCGCGAGCCACCTCGCGCGCGACCGCACGCCGGACCTCGTCACCGAGGTGCAGGCGCGACGCGATCCTCCACCCGACGGCACGCTGCGCGTCGACGCCACGTTGCCGGCCGCGCAGATGTGCCGCGAGGCGGTCGCGACGATCACGCGTGCGATCGCCGCGGTCGCGGGATCCGCCGCGAGAGCGTGAGCGTGCTCACGCGCGTGACGAACGAGGGTTCCCATCCTTCGTCGCGTGCGGCATGCTCGGCGACGCGGCCCGACCTTTCGGGATTCCCGCCTCCGCTGCGGCTTCGCCGCTGAAACACCGCTCGCCACGCTCCGTCGTCGCGGGCCTTCCCCATTGCAGGATCTCCATGATGAAGAAGACGTTGCTCGTTGCCTCGCTGTTGCTCGCGTTCTGCGCCACCGCGCAGGCGGAAACCACGTTCAAGCGAGGCGCCGCGCGCTCCGCCGTGCCTGCCGGCACGGTCGGCCAGTCGCTGCCCGAGCGTGGCGGCACGACGATCACGCAGAACACGAGCCTCGCGGCCGTCGCCGATACGGGTGCCGCATGCGCCGACCCGGATGGTTTCACGACCGAGAACAGCTTCTATCGCCGTTTCAACCTCGCCGCCCTCGGTGCGAGCGGCGCGGCGAGCGTGACCAACGTCGACATCGCGATCGAAGCGGCCGACTCGGCGTCGGGCGGCTCGCAGCCGCTGCAGGTCCGCCTCTACACGATTCCGGCCGCGGCGCCGCTGACGCTCGCGAACCTGACGCAGATCGGCACCGCGACCGCTCAGGTGTCCGACCAGTCGCTCGCGGCGCTGTCGGTGCCGATCAGCGGCTCGATCGCCGATGCGGCCGCCACCCACCTGGTCGTCGAGATCCACACGGCCGACGGCACCGCGGCCGGCGACGTCCTCATGCCGGGCTTCAACAGTGCCGGCCAGAGCGCGCCGACCTACGCGTTCGCCGAAGACTGCGGTGACACCGAGATCACCGACCTCGCCGCAGTCGGTTTCGGCCCGTCGCACATCATCATGGCCGTGACGGGTTCGGGTCTTCCGGTCAGCCTGCAGTCGTTCGACATCGACTGATGCACGAGGGCACGGTGCGGGCCGATGCCCGTGCCGTGCCCGCGAGCGCTGGACGCACGCGCGGGCGATAATCGCCACATGCCCGACATCGTCCTCGCCACGCTCAATGCCCGCTACGCGCACGCCGCGCTCGGCCTGCGCTACCTGCGCGCCAACCTCGGCGCGTGGCGCGAGGCGAGCGCGATCCGCGAGTTCGTGATCGGCCAGAAGACCGAGGAGATCCTCGAGAAGCTGCTCGAAGGCTCGCCGCGCATCGTCGGCCTCGCGGTCTACATCTGGAACGTCGAGGAGACGACGCGGCTCGTCGCGCAGCTCAAGGTGGTCGCGCCCGAGGTGGTCGTCGTGCTCGGCGGCCCCGAGGTCAGCCACGAGACCGCCGAGCAGCGCATCTGCGCACTCGCCGATTACGTCGTCACGGGCTGGGGCGACGTGAGTTTCGCGAAACTCGTCGCCGAGCTCATGGCCGGCACGCGTCCGGAGGCGAAGATCATCGCCGGCGTGCAACCGCCGCTCGCGGCGATCGCGTCGCCGTACGCCGAGTACACCGACGAGGACGTGCGCCAGCGGCACCTCTACGTCGAGGCCTCGCGTGGTTGCCCGTTCACCTGCGAGTTCTGCCTGTCCGCGCTCGACAAGACCGCCTGGGCGTTTCCGCTCGAGGCGTTCCTCGCCGACCTCGAAAGCCTGTACGCGCGCGGTGCGCGGCGCTTCAAGTTCGTCGACCGCACGTTCAACCTCAAGGTCGACACCTCGCTCGCGATCCTCGGCTTCTTCCTCGGCAAGCTCGAGGCCGCGCCCGACGATCCCGTGTTCGTGCACTTCGAGCTGATCCCGGACCATCTGCCCGAGCGCCTCAAGGAGGCGATCGCACGCTTCCCCGACGGCGCACTGCAGTTCGAGATCGGCATCCAGACCTTCGATCCTGCCGTGCAGGCGCGCGTGTCGCGACGCCAGAAGAACGAGGTCGCGCAGGCGAATCTCGCCTGGCTGCGTGCGAACACGCGCGCGCACCTGCACGTCGACCTCATCGCGGGTCTGCCCGGAGAGGGCGTCGACAGCTTTGCCGCAGGCTTCGACAAGCTCGTCGCACTCGCGCCGCACGAGATCCAGTTCGGGATCCTCAAGCGCCTGCGTGGTGCGCCGATCGCGCGCCACACCGAGACGTTCGGGTTGCGCTTCAGCCCCGATCCGCCGTACACGATCCTCGCCAGCGACGCGATCGACTTCACGACGATGCAGCGCCTCGTGCGCTTCTCGCGCTACTGGGACATCGTCGCCAACTCGGGACGCTACACGCGCACGCTGCCGGTGCTGCTCGGCGATGCGCCGTTCGTGAACTTCCTCGCCCTGTCGGACTGGCTGCACGCGCGCACGGGCCAGGCGCACGCGCTCGCACGCGAACGCCTCGTCGGCCTGCTGCACGCGTTCCTCGTCGAGGTGCGCGGATTCGAGGCCGGCGAGGCCGGCACGGTGCTGGTCGAGGATTACCGCGCGACCGGTGGGCGCACGCGCTTCGACTTCGAACCGCCCGATGCGCCGCGTGCACCGTCGCCGCGCGCACGCGTGGCCGGCGCGACACCGCCGCGCCAGGCCCGCCACCTGCGTTCGTGATGCCTCGCGCGAGTCAGGCCTCGTCGCGCTTGCGGCGCACGTAGAGCTGCTTGCGCACGCGCGCGACCACCTCGCCTTCGGCGGTGACCACGTCGACCGCCAGCCAACGCAACACCTTGGCGCCGTCCGCGGCGCCGGCACGCAGCTCGTCGAGCAGCGCGTCGTCGACACGGAACGAGGCGAACACGTCGGCGCGCCCCGGTGCGACGAATTCGATCTCGGCGGCCTTGTCCCACACCAGGTACTCGCGGCCGAGGCATTCCTTGACGAGGATCATCCAGAACGGATCGGTCATCGCGAACAGGCTGCCGCCGAAGTGCACGCCGACGTAGTTGAGGTTGTACCAGCGGCGCCGCAGTGCGACGCGCGCGCTGCGCCAGTCGTCACCGACCTCGAGCACACGGATGCCCGTGAACAGGAACGGCGGCCACAGGTTCATGAGGCGGCGCAGGCGCTTGGGCGTCATCGTCGGGGGCATCGCATAAGGGCGGCCAGCGTAGCCTGTCGCCGTGGCGACCGGAATCCGCGCACCGCACGCGATCGCAGCGCGCGGATGGCTGGACGGCCGCACGGTTGTCCGGGGAAAGTTCGGAGCGAAGGCTGGAAAGCGTTGTCGCGTCAGGCTGCCGGCGACGAATGCCGGGATGCCGACTCGCTCCCGCGGCAACACGGCATCGAGCTCATTCTTCCCTTCTCCCTCCGGAAGAAGGTGGCCCGCAGGGCCGGATGAGGGTCCGTGATCGCGACGATGATCGGAAGTGGTCTCGATTCCGCAGCCTCTCCCCAACCCTTCTCCCGGAGGGAGAGGGGCTCAAGCGCAACGCCACTGCGGGAAGGTGCATCGAGCCTTTGAAATCGCGCGATACCGAGCGCTTGGCGCCACCACGCGACAGCTCCGCTGACATCGCGACTCGTTCCGCGGATTTTTCCCGGATAGTAGTTGGGGGCGGCTGGGCATGACGATCGCCACGGCAAGCGCGGCGGGGGCTCTGGCATGATCGACCGTCTCTTCCACGGGAATCCGTCCATGCGCCTGCTGCCGCTCGCGTTCGCGTTGTTCGCCACCACCACCTTCGCTGCGGACACGCCGACGACGATCCCCGCCGCCGCACTCGAGAACGCCGTGCAGCTGCGCGAACGCGGCCTCGCCGACACGCTGGCATGGGACATCACCGAAGGCCTCACGACCGAGATCGGCCCGCGCCTCGCCGGCAGCCCGGCCGATGCGGCATCGGTGGAATGGATGGTCGCGAAGTTCAAGGCGCTCGGCTTCGACAAGGTCTGGACCGAGCCCGTCACGTATCCGAAGTGGGTGCGTCGCAGCGAGAGCGCCGCGCTCGTCGCGCCGTTCGCGCAGCCGCTGTACGTGACCGCGCTCGGCAACTCGGCCGGCACGCCGGCCGGCGGATTGACCGCCGAGGTCGTGCGCTTCGAGTCACTCGACGCGCTCGAGGCCGCCGATGCGGCGACGCTGAAGGGGCGCATCGTCTACGTCGCCAATCCGCGCATGCGCGCGCTGGTCACGGGCGAGGACTACGGCAAGGGTTCGCGCGTGCGCACGCGCGGACCGTCGCTGGCGTCGCAGAAGGGCGCGGCGGCATTCCTGCTGCGCTCGGTCGGTTCGGACAACAACCGCACGCCGCACACCGGCGTGACCACGTTCGCCGAAGGCGTGCAGGCGATCCCGGCCGCCGCGCTGTCGAACCCCGATGCCGATCTGCTCGAGGCCGCGTTCAAGCGCGGCAAGCCGGTCAGCGTGCGCCTCGCGCTCGACTGCGGCACCGAGGGTACGTACACGGGTGCCAACGTGATCGCCGAGATCACGGGCCACGGCAAGGGCAAGGACTACGTGCTGACCGGCGGCCACCTCGATTCATGGGATCTCGGTACCGGTGCGATCGACGACGCCTCGGGCGTCGCGATCACGACGGCGGCCGCGCACCTCGTCGGCCAGCTGCCGAAGCGTCCGAAGCGCAGCATCCGCGTCGTCGCGTTCGCGAACGAGGAGGCCGGCCTGTTCGGCGGCAAGGCCTACGCCGAGACGCACCGCAAGGACATCGCGCACACGATCCTCGGCGCCGAATCCGACGCGGGCGCCGACCGCATCGTCAAGCTCACGGCGACCGTGAAGCCGTCCGCGCGCGGCGCGATCGACGCGATCGCGAAGGCGCTCGAACCGCTCGGCGTCGCCTACGACGCGGCTGCGCCGGGCAGCGGTGGCTCGGACCTCTCGGCGATCCACGCGGTCGGCATGGCCGGCCTGTCGCTGCATCAGGACACGTCGCGCTACTTCGAATGGCACCACACGGCCAACGATACGCTCGACAAGGTCGACCCCGAGCAGCTGCGCCAGAACGTCGCCGTCTACGCGGTCGCGCTGTACCTCGCCGCGGAAGCGGAAGGCGACTTCGGCTCGAAGCCCGGCGCATTCGCGAAAGAGCTCGGCGCGCACTGACGCCGATGGGCAACGGCGCCTTCCTCGCGATCGCGATCGCCGCCGAGGTGATCGCGACCTCGGCGCTCAAGGCCAGCGAGGGCTTCACGCGCCTCGTGCCGTCGGTCGTCGTGGTCGCCGGTTACGGCGTCGCGTTCTACTTCCTGTCGCTCGCGCTGCGCACGATCCCGGTCGGCATCGCCTACGCGGTGTGGTCCGGCGTCGGCATCGTGCTCGTCGCGGGGATCGCGTGGATCGTGCACGGCCAGGCACTCGATGCCTGGGCCATCCTCGGCATCACGCTCATCGTCGCGGGCGTGGCCGTGCTGAACCTGCTGTCGAAGGCCGGCGCGCACTGAGGCGCGTGGGCTGAAGAGGGCGGTAGCACGCGCGAGAGGGCGGTGCTTTCGCAAGGCACGGCGGAATCACCTGCGGTGGTTCCGCCCTACGCGTGACGCGCTTCTTCGGTAGGGCGGAACCCGCGCAGCGGATTCCGCCGTGGAACCGTGACAACGTGAGGCTATGCGACAGGTCGGATGCTCGACGCGCTGGATGTTTCGACCAGGCACGGCGGAATCACCTGCGGTGGTTCCGCCTTACGCGTGACGCGCTTCTTCGGTGGGACGGAACCCGCGAAGCGGATTCCGCCGTGGAACCGTGACAACGTGAGGCTATGCGACAGGTCGGATGCTCGACGCGCCGGATGCTTCGACCAGGCACGGCGGAATCACCTGCGGTGGTTCCGCCCTACGCGTGACGCGCTTTTTCGGTAGGGCGGAACCCGCGCAGCGGATTCCGCCATGGAGCCGTGACGACGTTCGTCCGCGCGGCGAAGCGCGGATCAGCCGCGTGCGTGGCGGCGCCAGTGTTCGCCGAACGCGATCGCCGCGCTCGCGGCGATGTTGAGGCTCTCGACCGTGCCGCTGCCCGGGATCGTCAGGCGCAGGTCGGCCGCGGCGGCGAGGGCCTCGTCCATGCCTTCTCCTTCGGCGCCGAACACGAGCACGAGGCGGGACGGCAGCTCGGCGTGATAGAGCGCGGTGCCGTCGCGCGGCACGGTCGCGGCGATCGTGTAGTCGGCCTCGCGCAACGCGTCGAGTGCGTCGTGGGTGGCGTCGATGCGTGCGAGTGCGACGGCTTCCGCACCGCCTTCGGCGACACGCGCCGCGGCGCCCGAGAGGTCGAGCGAGGACGAGGCCGGCACGATCACGCCGGCGACACCGAAATGCGCGGCGCTGCGCAGCAGCGCGCCGAGGTTGTGCGGGTTGCCGACGCCGTCGAGCCAGACCAGCAGCGACGAGGCATTCCCGGCCTGCGTCGCGAGCAGCTCCGTCAGCGCGAGCGGCGCACGGCGCACGATGTCGAAGCACACGCCTTCGTGGTGGCGCGACGCGGTGAGCTTGTCGAGGTCGCCGGCTTCGACGACGCGGTAGCCGAGGCGCTGCTGCACGCACCATGCGAGCACGGCCTTGAAGGCCGGGATGCGGCTCTCGACGAGGTAGACCTTGCGCACGTCCTGCGGACGTTTCGCGAACGCGGCGAGGCAGGCGTTGACGCCGTACAGGCGCTGCTCGTTGCCGGGACGCGGCGGGCGAGGCGGCGCGTCGGCGGCTGCGTGGGGCGCATCATCGCGCGGAGGCGCCGGACGTTGCGTACGTGTGTCGTCCCGCGAGTAAGTGGAACGCGAAGGACGTGTGTCTTCCCGCGGAGGCGAGGAGCGCGCAGGTCGTGCGTCGTCGCGCGACGACACGGGGCGCGTCGGGCGGGCGTCATCGCGTGACGACATGGGGCGTGCCGGGCGGGCGTCATCACGCGGAGGCGTGAAGCGCTGCGGTCGTGCGCCATCGCGTGAAGGCGCGGGGCGGAACGGACGTGCGTCGTCGCGGGGCGTCACCGGGGCCGGCGTCTTCCGGCGCGGCGTGTCGGCCGGGTGGGGCCGATCCTGTGCGGCGTCGTGTGCGGCGACGGGGGCAGCCGACTCTGGACGCGTCGGACGATCTTCCTCGCGGGTACGCGACGGCGCGGAGGTCTTCCAGGGCCCGCCCCTCTCCTGGCGCGGTGGCCGCGAGAACACGTCGTCGACGTCGTCCGCAGGCGTGCGTTCGCGCGGCGTGTCGTCGTTTGGGCGTGGCGACGACGGCGTCTTCCACGGCGATGCGCCGGGCGGCTTGCCGGGCCGGGTGGGGCGGTCACTCATCGTCGTCTTCCGGGTCGGGTTCCACGAACGGTGGCTTGTCGCGCAGGCGCGCGTACATCGCGATGTCGTGGATCTCGTCGCGCTTGATGAGGGCGCGGCGGTGCACGCCCTCGAGCACGAAGCCCGATTTCTCGAGCACGCGCGCCGACGCGGTGTTGCCGCTCAGCACGAAGGCCTGCAGGCGTTCGTAGGCGGAATGTTCGAGCAGGTGGTCGCAGAAGACCGGCACGATGCGGCTCATGAGGCCGCGGCCCCACAGCGAGCGGCCGAGCCAGTAGCCGATCTGCGAGCGGATGCGGTATTCGTTGTCGCCGGGGGTCTGGCCGATGCCGCCGACGGCTTCGCCGTCGACGACGATCGCGAACGCGAAACCTTCGCGGGCGACCGGGCCGACCACGAAGGCTTCGGCGTCGGCACGCGTGTACGGGAACGGGAACCGGTCCGACAGCGCGCGCGAGACCGCTTCGTCGTTGGCGTGGCGCGCGAGCGCTTCGGCGTCTTCGGCGCGCCAGGGGCGCAGCGTGAAGCCGTCGCCGGTGATCGTCGTCATGCATGTCCTCCCACGGCTGGGGTGCTGGCTTCGAGTTCCTCGAGCTTGCGCGCGAGGGCTTCCGGCGAACGCGTGAACGGTGCGAGCAGGGCGTAGAACGACGGCACGACGTACAGCGAAAGCAGGGTCGAGAATGCCACGCCGAAGATCACCACAACGCCGATCGTCGCACGGCTTGCGGATCCGGGACCGCCCGCGACCACCAGCGGGATCGCGCCCGCGATCGTCGCGACCGAGGTCATGAGGATCGGGCGCAGGCGCACGGCCGAGGCTTCCGCGATCGCCTCGGCGATGCTGCGACCCTCGTCACGCAACTGGTTGGCGAACTCGACGATGAGGATGCCGTTCTTCGCGGCGAGGCCGATCAGCATGACGATGCCGATCTGGCTGAACAGGTTGAGCGTGCCGCCGGTCAGCCACAGGCCGATCAGCGCGCCGAGCACGGCCAACGGCACGGTCAGCATGATCACGAGCGGGTGGATGAAGCTCTCGAACTGCGCGGCGAGCACGAGGTAGACGATCAGCAACGCCATCGCGAACGTCAGCAGCACCGCGCCACCGGCCTTCTTGTACTCGCGCGAGTCGCCCTTGTAGTCGATCTGCGCGGTGCCGGGCAGTTCCTCGGCGGCGGTCTGCTCCATCCACGCGAGCGCTTCGCCGAGCGAATACCCGGGCACGAGGCCGGCCGACAGCGTGATCGCGCGCAGGCGGTTGAAGCGGTTGAGCTGGCCGGGCTCGGCGAGTTCGTTGAGGGTGACGAGGTTGGACAGCGGGATCAGCTCGCCGCTGCGCTGCGAGCGCACGTAGAGGTTGTCGAGATCGGCCGGCGAGGCACGACCGTCGCGCTGCGCCTGCAGCATGACTTCGTACTCCTCGCCGTCCTGCACGTAGGTGGTGACGCGACGCGAGCCCATCATCGTCTCGAGCGTGCGGCCGATCTCCTGCGCGGACACGCCGAGGTCGGAGGCGCGCGCGTGGTCGATCTCGACGCGCAGCTGCGGGCGGGTCTCCTTGTAGTCGGAATCGACCGCGAACAGCTTGGGGTTCTGCTCCATGCGCACGAGCATGCGGTCGCGCCATTCGGCGAGTTCGGTGTAGTCGGGACCGCCGAGCACGACGCGCAACGGCTGGCCGCCGCTGCGCACGAGGCCGGTGCGCACCGAGGGCAGCGCACGCACGCCGGGAAGGGCGAGCAGGTCCTCGCGCAGCTGGTTGGCGACGTCGGTGGTCGACTCGTCGCGTGCACCCCAGTCCTTGAGGAACACGGTCGCCTGTGCGGTGTGCATCTCCTCGCCGACGCCCCAGTTGCCGGGCACGCGCGTGTTGACGCGCTCGATCGGGCCCTTGTCGCCGATCAGGCCGAGCAGGGTCTGTTCGACCTCGTGGATCTGCCCGACCGTGTAGTCGAAGCCGGCGCCTTCGGGACCGGTCACCGAGACCATGAACACGCCACGGTCCTCGGTCGGCGCGAGCTCGGTCGGCACCACGCGCAGCAGCAGCGCGCTCGCGCCGAACGCGAGCAGCATGAGGACGCCGAACACGATCGGCTTGCCGCTCGTGCGTTCGACCTGGCGGCGGTAACCGCTCGTGAGCGCGTCGAGGCGACGGTTCACGAACGCGTTGAAGCCCTTGGGCTCGGTATGCGGGCGCACGAGCTTGGACGCCATCATCGGCGTCAGCGTCAACGCGACGAACGCCGACAGCGCGACCGCGCCCGCGAGGGTCACCGACAGTTCGCGGAACAGGCGTCCCGTGTTGCCTTCCATGAAGCCGACCGGCAGGAACACCGCGACGAGCACGGCCGTGGTCGCGATGACCGCGAACGCGACCTGCTGGGTGCCGCGCTTGGCCGCGACGAGCGTCGGTTCGCCGAGGTCGGCGCGCCGCTGGATGTTCTCGAGCACGACGATCGCGTCGTCGACGACGAGGCCGATGCACAGCACGAGCGCGAGCAGGGTGAGCAGGTTGATCGTATAGCCGAACGCGTACAGCGCGATGAACGCGGCGATCAGGCATACCGGCACCGTCACGGCCGGGATCAGCGCCGAGCGCAGGCTGCCGAGGAACAGCAGGATCACCACCACGACGAGCACGCTCGCCTCGACCAGCGTCGCGTAGACGCGTTCGACCGAGGCCTCGATGAACAGCGTGGTGTCGTAGGCGACGAAGATCTCGGTGCCTTCGGGCAGCGAGGCGCGGATGCGTTCGATCTCCTCGCGGCCGGCGCGCGCGACATCGAGGCTGTTCGCGGTGGAGGTCTTGACGAGGCCGAGGCCGAGGTTGGGCTGGCCGTTGCTGCGCAGGTAGGAGCGGCGCTCCTCGGCGGCACGCTCGACGCGCGCGACGTCGCCGAGGCGGATCACGTAGCCGTCGGTGCCCTTGGACAGGGCGAGGCGCGCGAAGTCCTCGGGGGTCTGGTAGCTGCGCTGCACGCGCAGCGTGAAGTCGCGCGTGTCGGATTCGATGCGGCCGGCCGGCAGCTCGACGTTCTCGGCACGCAGCGCGTTCTCGACGTCGGACACGGCCAGGCCACGCGCCGCGAGCGCCTCGCGATCGAGCCAGATGCGCATCGCGTAGCGCTGGTTGCCGGCCATCTGCACGCGCGCGACGCCGTCGAGAGCGGACATGCGGTCGACGACGTAGCGCTCGGCGTAATCGGTCAGTTCGAGCGCGTCCAGCCGGTCGGAGCGCATGTTGAACCAGATGATGACGTCGGCGTCGCTCTCGACCTTGGCGACCTGCGCGGGGTCGGCCTCCTCGGGCATGCGGTCCTGCACGCGGCTGACCGCGTCGCGCACGTCGTTGGCCGCCGCTTCGATGTCGCGCGACAGGTTGAACTCCATCGACACGCTGGCGCGGCCGTTCTGGCTGCGCGATTCGATGAGGTCGACGCCCTCGATGCCGGCGAGCGCGTCCTCGAGGATCTGCGTCACGCGCGTCTCGACGACGCCGGCCGACGCACCGGGGTAGTTCACGTCGACCGAGACGATCGGGGGATCGATCGCGGGCAGTTCGCGCAGGGTCAGGCGCGTGAACGACATGACGCCGAGCACGATCAGCAGCAGGCTGATGACCGCGGCGAAGACCGGTCGCTTGATCGAGACGTCGGACAGGCTCACGTGGGAGGCACCTGGGCCTGCGGCGCCGGCGCGGCCGCCTTCGGCGGTGCCTCGGCGACCCTGGCGCCGTCGCGCAGCTTCACGGTGCCGTCGATGACGATGCGGTCGCCCGCGGCGAGGCCTTCGACGATCTCGACCGAACCGCGGCGCCGGGCCCCGGCCGTCACCGGGACGCGTTCGACGCTCTCGTCGGCCTTGACGCGGAACACGAACGCGTTCGCGGCGACCTGCACGATCGCGATCTCGGGGATCGCGAGCGCCTCGCGCTCGGGGCGCAGCACGTTGACGATGAGCAGCATGCCGCCGCGCAGGGCATGGTCGGCGTTCGGGATCTCGGCGCGCACCTGCACGGCGCGCGTGACCGGGTCGACACGCGAGTCGAGCGAGACGATCCTGCCGGCGAATTCGCGGCCCGGGAACGCCGTGCTGCGCGCGGTCATGGCCTGGCCCGGTGCGACCATGGCGAGGTAGCGCTCGGGCATCGCGAAATCGACCTTGATCGTCGAGATGTCGTCGAGCGTCGTGATCACCGTTCCCGGCGCGACGAGCGCGCCCTGGCTGACCTGGCGCAGGCCGAGCACGCCCGCGAACGGTGCGGTGACGACGCGGTCGGACAGTTGCGCGCGCAGCAGGTCGACGCGTGCCTTGCTCGAATCGTGGGTGGCCTGTGCCGTGTCGAACACCTGCCTCGAGACTGTGCCCTGGGCGACGAGGTCGCGGTTGCGACCGAGCAGGCGTTCGGCGTCGCGGTAGGTCGCCTGCGCCTCGGCGAGGCCGGCGACCTGCTGGCCCGAGGTGAGTTCGACGAGCACGTCGCCCGCCGACACGCTCTGGCCGTCGCTGAAATTCACCTTGCGCACGGTCTCGGTGATCTTCGCCGTCAGCGTGACCGACTCGCGCGCCATGCTCGTGCCGACCGCCTCGATCACGTCGACCCATGGTGAGGATGCGACCTTCGCGGTGGTCACGACGATCGCGGGCGTTTCACCGGCATTCGCAGCGGGCGCGGGCCCCCGCGAGCACGCGGCGAGCACGGCGAGCGCGCTGGCGACAACGAGGACGGTGGCTTTCGGCAGTCTCGGCATGGGCTTGCGGCTTGGGAAGAGGGGCGCGCCGCGCCTCGGGGAGACCTGCTGCGCGGGCGTGCAGCGCACCTCCGCATCGGGCGGGAGTGCGGCCCGGCCGAAGCCGGGCGATGCCGGTAGTGGATACCGGCCCTGCGCGTGGCACGCGAGTGTAGTCGCTGGACCTGACACCCGCCTTACGTCATGGGACGAGGCGGAGCATCCCGTTCAGTGATCGACCGCAGCCATCGCCGGCGCGGCCACGCTCCCTCGACGCGGCACACGGAACAACAACAGCAAGGGTAGCGCAGCGAGGGTCAGCCACATCATCAGCCAGAAGTCATTGAGGTAGGCGATCGCGGCCGCTTGGCGCGTCACTTCGGCGTTCAGCATGGCCAGTCCGGTGGCCGAATCCGGGCTCAGCATCGGCGGCAGCACAGCCGGCGAGTACGGCGTGATGCGCGAGGCGAGCTCGGCATGGTTGATCTGGGTGCCGCGCGCGACCAACGTGAACACGATCGAGATGCCCACGCTCGAACCGATGTTGCGCGCGAGGCTGAAGATGCCGGCCGCTTCGGTACGCGCGTATCCCGGCAGGGTCGCGTAGGCCAGCGTCGTCACCGGCACGAACACGAGGCCGAGGCCGAGGCCTTGCACGATGCCGGTCCAGACGATCGGCGCCATCGGCATGTCGGCCGTGAACTGCGCCGACAGGTACAGCGAGAACGCGATCAGCAGCAGGCCCGTGGCCATCGGCGCGCGCGGATCGACGCCGTGTGCGAGCAGGCGGCCGACCAGCGTCATCGCGATCAGCGTGCCGACGCCACGCGGCGCGAGCAGGATGCCCGTGGTGACGACCGGGTAGTTCATGAGGCCCTGCAGGAACGGCGGCATCAGCGCCATCGTCGCGAACAGCAGCACGCCGACGATGAAGATGAACAGCGTGGCGATGCCGAAGTTGCGGTCGCGCAGCAGCGAGAGGTCGACGAACGGCTTGCCGCCCGTGCGCCAGTGCACCCAGTAGAGGTAGAAGCCGAGGAAGGCGAGCGCGGCCTCGACCTGGGTCTCGATCGACTGGAACCAGTCGTTCTCGTTGCCGCGGTCGAGCGCGAGCTGCAGCGCGGCGATGCCGACCGCGAGGAACAGGAAACCGCGCCAGTCGAAGCGCGTCTCGCGCGTGTCGTCGGCCGGCACGCTCGCGAGCACGCCGAGCAGCGCGACGATGCCGACCGGCACGTTGATCAGGAACACCCAGTGCCAGCTGTAGTGGTCGGTCAGCCAGCCGCCGAGCGGCGGGCCGACGATCGGACCGACCATGACGCCCATGCCCCACAGCGCCATC
Organism: Lysobacteraceae bacterium PS02065; assembly: GCA_029959555.1. Classification (GTDB taxonomy): domain Bacteria; phylum Pseudomonadota; class Gammaproteobacteria; order Xanthomonadales; family Rhodanobacteraceae; genus Dokdonella. The sequence goes on from JASCPI010000017.1 coordinate 40,076, forward strand.
GCGCCGCCGTGTTTCTCGGGCGGGAACGCGTCGAGCAGCGAGGACTGCGAGATCGGCACGAGCGCGGCGCCGAACAGGCCTTGCAGCACGCGGAACACGACCATCTCGCCGATGTTGGTGGCGATGCCGCAGAGGATCGAGGCGATCGTGAAGCCCGCGATCGAGACCACGAGCAGATGGCGACGCCCGAAGCGCGAGGCGAGCCAGCCCGTGGCCGGCGTCGCGATCGCCGCGGCGACGATGTACGAGGTCAGGATCCACGAGGCCTGGTCCTGGGTCGCCGACAGCGAGCCCTGCATGTCGGGCAGGGCGACGTTGGCGATCGTGGAATCGATGACCTGCATGAGTGTCGCGAGCATGATCGAGACGACCAGCAGCGGCAGGTTGGGAACCTCGCGGTGCGAGGCGACGGTGGCGTTCACGGTGTCCTCCGCGCCCGCGCGTCGTGGCGCGGGCAGGATGGGAATCCCGCGCGGCGCGATGCCGCGCGGGAAGGGCGATCCGGTCGGGTCAGTGCGCGGCGGCGACCGTCGCGTCGGTCGTGGCGGGACGCGTCCAGCGCCCGATCGCGGAATGCTCGGCGCCGGTGTCGATCTCGACGTCGGCGCTCATGCCCGCGCGCAGGATCATGCCGTCCTGCTCGGCGGCGTCGAGGCTCAGGCGCAGCGGGATGCGCTGCACGATCTTGACCCAGTTGCCGGTCGCGTTCTGCGCCGGCAGCACCGAGAACTGCGAGCCCGAGGCCGGGCTGATCGAACTCACGTGGGCCTTCCACTTGCGGCCCGGGAACGTGTCGACCTCGATCGTCGCGGCCTGGCCGACGCGCACATTGGTGAGGTCGGTCTCCTTGAAGTTGGCCTCGACCCACAGCGTCGTCGCGACCAGCGGCATCGCGGCCTGGCCGACATTGAGGTAGTCACCGGCCTGCAGGTGGGTCTTGCCGATGATGCCGTCGATCGGCGCGCGCACTTCCGAGTGGGAGAGATCCAGGCGCGCCTTGGCGAGCTGCGCGGTCGCGACCTTGTAGCCCGACAGGTTCGCGAGCGGCGTGTCGACCGCGCCGCCAAGCATGGTCTTGGTCTTGGCGAGGGCGGCGGCATTCGCGTCGCGCTTGCCGCGCGCGGTGTCGACGTCGTTGAGCGCGTCGTCGAGCGCCTTCTGTGCGACGAGGCCCTTGGCGCGCAGTTCCTTCATGCGCGCGAGCTGCGCCTCGTTGGTGCGCAGCGTCGCTTCCGACGATCGCAGGTCGGCGCCGGCCGAGCGGTACGAATCGCGCGAGGCGTTGAGGTAGTCGCCGGTCGCGGCGATCTGCGCCTCCATCTGGTCGACCGCGATCTGCAGCGGTTCGGGATCGATGCGGAACAGCAGGTCGCCCTGCTTGACGGCCTGGTTCTCGCGCACGGCTACTTCGACGACGCGACCGCCGACCTGCGGCGCGATCGTGACGAGATCGGCCTGCACATAGGCGTTGTCGGTCGACGCGTAGCGTCCCGAGTGGAGGTAGAACCAGCCCGCGACCACCGCGACCGCGAGCGGTCCGGCGATCCACAGCAGGCGGTTGCCGCGACGCTTCGCGGCGGGGGCGGTGTCGTTCTGGGTACGGTCGTTCATGACGCGTCTCGGGGTTCGTGGTCGTGGGAATCGGGGGTGTCGAGGGCGGCGAGGTTCGCGCGGATCTGCTCGAGCACGCGCAGGAACGCGGCGAAATCGGTCGCGTCCACGTCGGCGAGGCTTTCGCCGCGCAGGCCGGTCGCGATCACTTCCATGTCGTCGGTGACGGCATCGGCCTTCGGGGTCAGGTGCAGGCGCCAGCGGCGGCGGTCGGCAGGATCGGCACGGCGCTCGACGAAGCCGGCCTGGACGAGGCGGTCGAGCACGCGCCCGACCGCGATCGGCTCCATGTCGATGAATTCGGCGAGCTCGACCTGGCTGAGGCCTTCACGGTGGCGCAGCGCCTTGAGCGCACGCCATTGCGCGCGCGTCAGACCGAACTGCACGGCGCGGCGATCGAAGTGCTTGCGGAACAGCCGCGTGACGTCGTGCAGCTGGTACGCGAACGAGGGAAACGGAGTCGGCTTCATGGCTGCCTGGGATATTATGTCCTAGGCAGTTATATTTCAATACTCACGAGTTCAATTTTTCGGCGCGAGGTGGCGAACGCGGTGTGCGCCGCGCTGTTTGTTCAGTTTCGTGTGGGCTGCGCGGTCGCGCGGGATGTCACCGCGCTCACTTTCGCGCGGAAGGCACTTGGCCCCGGCCTGCGCCGGGGCGACGTGTCGGGAAGTCGTTGCGAGTCATCGCGCGCCGCTGACGGCGTCCACCGTCCACGGGACGCATCGTGAGGATCGGCGTCGTCGTGGAGCGTGACGCCCTTCTTGCCTGCGGCGGAATCCGCTGCGCGGGTTCCGCCCTACCAGAGCACGCGTAGGGCGGAACCGCCGCAGGCGATTCCGCCGAAAACGTCGCGTATCAGAACAGCAGCGACGACATGCGGCGGCGGTAGGTGCCGACGAGGTCCTCGTCCTCGATCACGCTGAACGCGGCGATGAGGCGCTTCTTGGCCTGGCCGTCGTTCCAGCCACGATCGGCCTTGAGGATCGCGAGGAACTGCTCGAGGGCTTCTTCGGTGCGGCCGTCGATGAGCGCGCGCACACCGAGCAGGTCGCGTGCGTCGTGGTCGGCGGGATCCTGATCGAGGCGTGCCTGCAGCGCCTGTGCGGTCGGGGCGTCCTTGAGCGCATCGGCGAAGGCGAGCTGGCTGCGCAGGCGGCGCGCACGGTCGTCCTCGGCGAGGTTGGCCGGCAGCGCATCGAGCTCGGCGCGCGCACCGGCGGCGTTGCCGGCCTGCATGAACGCGACGGCGAGGTCGAGCTTGAGCTCGGGCTTGTCGGCATCGGTGGCGATCGCCTGCTGCAGGCGTGCGATGGCCTGCTCGGGCGTCTCGGTGACGGCCGGCGCTTCGGCGGGTTCGTCGTCGACCGGCGGCAGCGCCTGCACGTGGCGGTCGAGGAACTCGCGCAGCTGGCCTTCCGGCAGTGCGCCGGCGAAGCCGTCGGCGATCTGGCCATCGCGCACGAGCACGACGGTCGGGATGCTGCGGATGCCGAACATGCCGGCGAGCTGTTTCTCGGCGTCGACGTCGACCTTGGCCAGCTTCACCGCACCGTGATAACTCGCGACGACCTTCTCGAGCAGCGGCCCCAGCGTCTTGCACGGCCCGCACCACTCGGCCCAGAAGTCGACCAGGATCGGCTGTTCGAGCGAGGCCTGCAGCACGTCCTGTTCGAACGTCGCGGTGGTGGTGTCGAAGACATGCGGCGAATCAGTGGCAGGCAGGGCGGACACGGAAGCTTCCTGTGCAGGGGATCGAGGGCAGGTGGGCTGCACCGCCCAGCATATCAAGCATGGAGGGGTCGGCAGACTTGCAAAACGAAGCAGACAAAATGTAATGTATGACTTACATATTGTCCGTAGAGGATGACACCGTGGCCCGCCTCAAACCCTCCCTGTTCTGGCTCGTCGCGCCGGCGTCGCTGGCGTTGTGGCTGTTGGTCGCGATGCCGTCGCGATGGCTCGGCATCGACACCGGCGCCACGGGTGCGGGCTTGCTGCTCGTGCTCGCATGGGTCGGTTTCTGGATCGCCGGACGCACGCCCGATGATCCTGACGCCGCGGCCTCGCCGGGCGAACAGCAGCGCTGGATCGCACTCGCGTTCACGGTCGGCATCGGTGCATGGATGGTTTCGAAGGCCGAGGTGTTCATCGCCGCGCGCAGCGTCGCCGACCTGCAGGGCATCGGTCGCCCGATCGGCGTGCTCGTCGTCGGCTGGATCATCTTCGATGCCCTGCTGCGCGCCCGCGCCAGGGGGCGCGTGCAGCGTGACGAGCGCGACGAGGCGGTGGTGCACGCCGCCGACGCGGCCTCGCACACGACGCTCGCGATCGCCGTGTTCGCGGTGGCGATCACGCTCGGGTTCACGCCGCCCGATCGACTCGGCTGGGCGAGCCCGATCGCACTCGCGAACCTGCTCGTGTTCACGCTCGTCCTGTCGAGCGCAGCCGGCCACGTCGTCGCGATCGTGCGCTACCGGCGCGACCGCGCATGAGCGGCACGCCGGTCGGCAACCATATCCGTCGCCTGCGTTTCGACGCGGGGGAATGGACCCAGGGTGATCTCGCCGAGCGCGTCGGCATCACGCGCCAGACCGTGATCGCGCTCGAGGCGGGCAAGTACGCGCCGTCGCTCGAACTCGCCTTCCGCATCGCGCACGCGTTCGGCAAGGAGGTCGGCGAGGTGTTTCACTGGAACGGCGACGGCGCCGCCGAGCGCTGAACCGGTGACGCTTCGACGAGCGTGGCTCAGCGCTTGCGCGAGGTCTTGTTCGGTGCCGGTTGCGGTGCCTCGGCAGGCTGGCCGCCGGCCGTGCGGAACGCCTTCACGAACTCCTCGAAGCTCGCGCCGGTGGGCAGCTTCGCCGCGCCCTGCATCGCGTCGGCGCACTGCTGCTGCCAGGCCGCGAAGGCTTCCTGCATGCCGGTCATGAAGCTCGACTGGTTGGCAACGGCGGCACCGACCGTTCCCTGTGTCTGGCTCGCCTCGGCCTGCAGCGATTTCCAGAACGCGTCGCCGGGCAGCGCCGCCAGCGAGGTCCAGTCGTTGCTCGTGAGCAGGCGTTCGGTCTGCGACAGCGTGCGCGTGAGCGCCTCGTCGGCGTGCGACAGGCCGAGCCGCGTCCAGTTGCGGCGGTTCTCCTGCAGCAGTGCGCCGAGGCGCATGACGAGTTCGAGGTTGGCCTTGTACAGGGCGAGGGGCGTCTTGGTGTCCGCGCTCATGGGCGTGCTCCGTGGTCTGCGGGAGGCCGCCGGTGGTCGCGGCAGCAGGTGCGCGACATCATGCCGCAGTTTCCTTGCGGCGACGTGAAGAACCCGTGTCGACGCGCGAAGCGGCATGGTGCCGCGTCTGCGCGTCGCCGTGGGCCGCGCCCGCGCGATCAGGGCGCCGTCGCGATGCCGCCCTGCTTGTACACGACGCCGTTCTTCATCACGAACGCGACCTTCTCCATGATCGCGATGTCGCGAACCGGATCGCCCGCGACGGCGACGATGTCGGCGTATGCGCCCGGACGCAGGTGGCCGATGTCGTCGCCCTGGTCGAGCAGTTCGGCCGCGCGCACCGTTGCGGCCTGCAGGGCCACGTTCGCGGGCATGCCGGCATCGACCATGAGCACGAACTCGTGCGCGTTGCCGCCGTGCGGGTACACCGACGAATCGGTGCCGAACGCGATCTTCACGCCGGCCTTGTAGGCCTTCGCGAACGTCGCGCTGATCTGCGGACCGATCGCGAGCGCCTTCGGGCGCACGATCTCGGGGTAGTAGCCCGGCGTCTTCGCCTTGTCGGCCACGAACGCGCCCGCGCTCAGCGTCGGTACGTACCAGGTGCCGTGCTTCTTCATGAGCGCCATCGTGGCGTCGCTCATGTAGGTGCCGTGCTCGATCGAATCGACGCCGCCGAGGATCGCGCGGCGCATGCCCTCGTCGCCGTGCGCGTGCGCGGCAACGCGCAGGCCGTAGTCCTTCGCGGTCGAGGTGATCGCCTGGATCTCCTCGATCGTGAACTGCGGGTTCTGGCCGTTCTTCGCGTACGACAGCACGCCGCCGGTCGAGGTGATCTTGATCAGGTCGGCGCCGTCCTTGTAGCGCTGGCGCACGGCCTTGCGTGCATCGTCGACGCTGTTGACCACGCCTTCCTTCGGGCCAGGGTCGCCGGTCAGTTCCCAGTTGCGGCCGTTGGTGGGGTCGGCGTGGCCGCCCGTCGTCGCGATCGACTTGCCGGCCGTGAAGATGCGCGGCCCGGCGACGTAGCCCTGGTCGATCGCGTTGCGCAGCGCGATCGACACGTTGCCCGCGTCGCCGAGGTTGCGGACCGTGGTGAAGCCGGCGAGCAGCGTGCGGCGCGCGTAGGTCGTGCCGCGCAGCGCGTAGTCGGCCGGATTGAGGCGGAAGCCCTCCTCGTAGCCGCGCGGGCTGGTTTCCGAGGTGATGTGCGTGTGCATGTCGACGAGGCCGGGCAGGCAGGTGTGGCCGGCGAGGTCGATGACGGTCGCGCCGGCCGGCGACGTGCGGCCGGCTTCGATCGCCTTGATGCGACCGCCCTCGACGACGATCGTGATCGCGGCGGTCAGCTTGCCGGTCGAGGCGTCGAACGCGTCGGCGCATTGCAGGGCGACACGAGCGTCCTCGGCGACGGCGAACGACGGAAGGCACAGGGCCGCGCACAACGCGGTCGCGGTGGAAAGGCGCATGATCGATGTCCCCGGTGGATGTCCGGCCGATGGTAGCCGGTCGGTGGCACCGCGAGGGCAGCGATGACGTGGAAAGGGCGGAGGCGCGCGGTCACGATCGGCCATCCCCGCTGGCGGGTGTGCAGCGGCGGCCCTGGAGTCGGCTGCGGCGGAGGGAGGTGCGATGGTGGATGCGACGGATTCCGGGTCCGGTGCCCACGGCGGTGGGGGCGAAACGTCACCCGTCGACGACCTGGGTAGCGAGAAGGCGCGATGGAAACGCGTGGGCGAATGCTTCGACGCGATCGTAGAGCTCGAGGGGGCTGCACGTGACGCCGCCCTGGCGGACATCGCGGACGCGCGCGTGCGCGACGAGGTGCGGCGTCTGCTCGCCGGCGATGCGGCGCTCGAGAACGGTGCGCGTGATCCGGTCGCCGATCCGGTCGCGTTCGCGATGGCCGGCGAACGGTCGCCGGATGCGCACGCGGGTGTGCTGGTCGGCCCTTGGCGCATCCAGCGCGAACTCGGACGCGGCGGCATGGGTGTCGTGTACCTCGCGGAGCGCGCCGACGGGCAGTACGAGCAGCGCGCGGCGCTCAAGCTGGTGCGTGCCACCGGGGACGCCGCGGCGCTGCGACGGCGTTTCCTGCGCGAGCGCCAGATCCTCGCGCGGCTCGAGCATCCCCACATCGCACGCCTGCTCGATGGAGGGGTCAGCGCGGCGGGCGAACCCTGGTTCGCGCTCGAGTACATCGACGGCGAACCGCTGACGACGTTCGTCGCGCGGCATCCGGTCGACCTGCGCCAGCGCCTTTACCTGTTCCTCGACGTCTGTGCAGCCGTGCAGGTCGCGCACCGTCAGTTGGTCGTGCATTGCGACATCAAGCCGTCGAACGTGCTGGTCGACGCCGAAGGCCGGGTCAAACTGCTCGACTTCGGCATCGCCAACGTGCTCGCGGGCGAGGATCCCGGTGCGGCGGAGACGCAGATGCGCGCGCTGACGCCGGCCTACGCCGCGCCGGAACAGCTGCGCGGCGAGGCGGTCACGACCGCCACCGATATCTATGCGCTCGGTGCCATGCTCCACGAGCTGCTGACCGGCGTGCGTGCGCACGCCCTCAAGGCCGACGCGTCGTTGCCCGAGCGCCTCGCGGCCATGGGCGACGCGCGGCGCGCGTTGCCGAGTCGGGTGGTCGAGCGCACGACCGGACATGGGGCGGCGCCGGGCGAGGGCCTCGCCGGACTGCCCGCGCGACTGCTGCGCGGCGACCTCGATGTCATCACCTCGACGGCACTGCAGGCCGATCCGGAGCGTCGCTACCCGAGCGTGGACGCGCTGGCCGACGACGTGCGCCGTCATCTCGCCGGCGCACCGATCGCCGCGCGGCCGCCGAGCGTGCGCTACCGCATGGGCAAGTTCGTGGGCCGGCACCGCGCCGGCGTCGCGCTCGCCGTGGTCGCGCTGCTGGCGCTGCTCGGTGCCCTCGGCATGGCGCTCGTGCAGGCCGGACGCGCGCGCGAACAGGCCGACGAGGCGCGTCGCGCAGCTGCACTTGCGCTCGAGCAGGGCGAGCGTGCCGAAGCGGTACGGCGCATCCTGGTCGGCGTGTTCGAGCAGGCCGCGCCGGATGCCCACGACGGACAACCGATCACGGCGCGGCAACTGCTCGAACAGGGCGAGCGCCAGATCGAACGTGCGATCGCCGCGCAGCCCGCCGTCGAGGCCGACGCCGCGACGTTGATCGCGGAACTCTACGTGCAGATCGGCGTGTTCGATCGTGCCGAAATCCTGCTGAAACGCGCCCTCGAAGCGACCGACGATCCACGCGTACCCGACGACGTCAAGGCGCGCGTGCTCGTCGGTATCGCGGCGATCCTCGACGAGAAGGGGCAGTCCGACGATGCGATCGAGCACGCCCGGCGTGGGCTCGGCATGCTCGGCGACAGCGGTCGTGTCGTCGCGCCGACCGTGGCCAAGGCGCATTACGTCATCGCGCACAGCCTCGTCGCGTCGGGACGACATGCCGAAGCGGAGCCGATGCTGCGCGTGTCGATCGATCGCGATCGCGCCGCACTGGGCCCCCACAGCGATGCGGTCGCGGACAGCCTCGTCCAGCTCGGCAACGTCTACGGCGCGACCGAACGCTTCGACGAATCGGAAGCGGCGTTCCGCGAGGCGATCGCGATCTTCACGCAGACCTATGGCGAGGACAGCTATCACGTCGCGCATGTCCTCAACGAGCTCAGCAACATGCTGCAGGACAAGCCCGATCTCGCCGGCGCCGAGGCGGCACTGCGCGAATCGTTGGCGATCCGGCTGCGTACCGTCGGTCCGGACCACCGGGATACGTTGATCGTGGGGCACAACCTGCTCGTGCTCCTGGAGGCCGAGGGGCGCATCCGCGAAGCCTTGCCTCAACGCATCGAGGCCGTTGCGCGGTTGCGCACGAGCGGCAAGGTGCACGCGCGCGATCTCGGATCGTTCTGGCTGGCGCTCGGGCGGGACCAGCGCGACGTGGGCGATCTGGCGTCGGCGGAAGCGAGCCTGCGCGAGGCGGTCACCTTGTCCTCGGGATCGCTCGGCGAGGACAGTGATGCGGCGATTTCGGCATGGCGCAGCCTGGGGCAGACGTTGACGCTCGCCACACGCTTCGATGATGCAGACCTCGCGTTGCAGCGCGCACATGCGCTGCAGAACGGGCGCGAGCCGCCCGACATCACGCGTCTCGTGGCGGTCGACGTCGACCTCGCCAACCTCGATCGCCTGCGTGGCCGTCTGCGCGAGGCACTCGCGCGGATCGAGGCGGCGGCCAGCGCACTCACGGCATCGGGGCGCGCGCCTTCGAGCCTCACGCCATCGGTGTTCGTCGCGCTCGCCGAGGCGAGGCTCGCGACGGGTGACGCGGGCGGGGCGCTCGCTGCCGCGGACGAGGCGTTGGCCGCGGCGCGTGACTCGCTGCCTCCATCGCATCACCAGCTCGCATCACCCCTGCTCGCACTCGCGCGCGTCCACCTCGCTCGCGGCGAGCCCGCGCAAGCTCTGGTGTCGCTGGAGGAGGCATCGCGCCTGCGCGCGAATGTGCAGCACGAGGGCGACGTTCGCGTCGTCGAGATCGATGTCGAACGCGTGCGTGCGCTGGGGGCGCTCGGCAGGCACGACGACGGGGAGGTGCTGCGCTCCGCCGTGTCGCCGAGGATCGCGGCGCTTCCCGGTGTGCGTGCGGCCATGCTGCGGTCGCGGTTGGAGCAGCCGGTCCCGAAGCCGCTTTCCGGAGGTTGAGGCCGATCCGGCCTGATGTTCCGGGTCGTCGCGTCATACGACGACCCCTGCGAAGCCGTTGCGCGGGCCCTCAGCGCCTTTCGAGCCAGCGCCTCTCGAGGTGCTTGGCCACGCGCAGGTGGCGGAAGATCGCGTAGTTCATCGCGGTGACGTAGCCGAGGCCGCCGCGCAGCGCGTGCCGGCGGATCACGAAGGCCTTGAGGAAGGCGAGCGGGAACTCGGTGGCGAGACGCCATGCGGGCAGGGCACGGCCGCCGGCCTCGAGATCGAGAACGAGCGCATCGGAGTAGCGGTTGAATTTGTCGATCTGGCGTGCCGTATCGCGAAAGCTGTGGTGATGCACGCGGCCCGCGAGGCGTCGCGTCGTCACGCCCGGCACGAGTTCGACGCCGTCATGGACGGTCGAGGCACGGAAGCGACCGACGTCGGCGTGATAGAGCCGCACGTAGTCGTGGCACGGTGCGAACATGCGTGGGCGGGTTTCGCCGGGCAGCACCTCGACGATGCGCATGCGATACGCCGCGGGCGCCGGCGGGCCGTCGCGGAACAGCGCACGCAGTTCGCATGCGAGCGTCGCGCCGACGACTTCGTCGGCGTCGAGGTTGAGTCGCCAGGCATGGCGGCACAGCGATTCCGCGTGACGCTTCTGGTGGCCGTAGCCCTGCCAGGCGCGATGCACGACGCGTGCGCCGAACGCCGCGGCGATGTCCGTGGTGCCGTCGGTCGATCCGGAATCGAGCACGACGATCTCGTCGACCAGGTCGACGACCGAGGCGAGCGTCGCGCCGATGCGCTCGGCTTCATTGCAGGCGACGATGAAGACCGACAGCGGAAGGCGTACGGAAGCGTGTTGCGAGGCCGGCAGTCCCGCTGTCCGCGAAAATGTTCCACACGATGATGCGGACACCACGTCGGGGCGTGGACGGCGCGTGGAAACTCCGTTCGTGTCCGGCATCGACCATCCATGCGCGACCGCGCCGCGGCGTGCGCGGGCGGCTCGGTTCGAAATCGCGGGACCTCGTCGAGAACGCCTCGTCGAGGGGCGACGACATGGACACGGGGCTTCACGGAAAGTTTCGCTTTCGCGCGAACGATCGCGCGTCACGCGATACCGCTGTTGCCCGGTGCGCTTCAGCGCCGCGCTTTCGCCCACGCCTTGAACGCGGGCTCGTCGGCGAGCCAGCGGTACTCGTCGAGCGCGATCAGCTTGGCGGGCTCGAAACGCGTGCCGAACTGGCGCTCGTAGCCTTCCAGCGTGCGCAGCACGAGTCCCGCGTCGCGCGCGCCGTGGCCGACGGTGACGAGCATCCACCACGCGTTCTCGACATCGGGTTCGATCTCGATGCTGCGCGAGCAGAAACGACCGGCGTCGTCGTAGGCCTTCAAGGTGTTGGCGCTGATGCACTTGAGCAGGTTGGTCGCGCCATCCTCGACGACGCCGCGCTCGAACGCCTCGACCGTGCGGATCACCTGCGCGTGGCGATCCTCGAAGAAGTAATGGTCGATCAGCATGAACTGCAGGCCCGGCGCGTCCGCGTGATGCGCGGCGATGTGCTGCAGGCTCGCGCGGTAGCGCGCGTCGTCGAGCTGCGAGGCGAGGTTGACGCGCAGCGCGGCCCAGTCCTTCGTCGCCTTGTAGGCCTCGGGCATGCGCGCGAGCGTCGTGTAGGCGCCGTCGAAGTCCATTGCCGCCATCTGTTTCGCCAGCGCCTGCGTCGTGGCCAGGGTGGCCTCGTCGACGCGCGTGATGCCGAAGGCGCGCGCGATCGCACCGCGGTCCTGGATCATCGCGAGGCTCAGGCGGCGCATCACGTCGCTCGTGCGGGCGCCCTGCGAGTGTGCGGTCCAGCCGACGATGCGTCCCTTCGCGTCGAGCTCGAACGCAAGGTACTCCATGCCGGCCGGGTCGCCTTCGGCATCGGACATGTCGATGCGCACGATCTGAACGCTGCCGCCGGCCGTCGCCGTCGAGCGGACCAGTCGCGCCTTGCCGTGGTTGAGCTCGACGCGCGCGAGCATCGTCTCGGCCATGCGCTGTTTCGCGCCGGTCATGCCCTTGATGAAGCCGCGTCGCGTGGTGTTGTCGAGGTCGAGCCCCGTGGCCGTGCGGGCGGCGAGGGCGTCGATGTCGATGCGCGCGGCGAAAGCGGCGCCGTCGCGGCGGTCGATGATGTCGGCGAGCCAGAGGCCGTGCTTGTTCTCGGCGGTCATCGGCACCGCGGGAGCGGCGGCGAGCGACGGCGCCGACACGGCCGGCACGAGCAGCAGGGCGAGGCCCAACAGGGCAATCCGCAGGTCCATGTCGGGGCACGGCTCGTCGTGATCGGGCGCGCAGCTTAGCAGCCGGCACCTGCGTCGCCTGGCGACCGCGGCCCCCGCGGCTTGGTCCGCGCGGGCCTCTGCGCTAGTCTGGCGCACTTTTTCCAGCCCCCTGGCGCCCCTCCGGCGCAACTCCGACACCATGACGCACGAAACCTACGAGCCGCAGGCGACCGAAGCCGCCGCGCAGACCTACTGGACCACCACGCGCGCCTTCGAGGTGAAGGAAGACGACACACGCGAGAAGTTCTACTGCCTGTCGATGTTCATGTACCCGAGCGGCTCGATGCACATGGGCCACGTGCGCAACTACACGATCGGCGACGTGATCAGCCGCTACCAGCGCATGCTCGGCAGGAACGTGCTGCAGCCGATGGGCTGGGACGCGTTCGGCCTGCCGGCCGAGAACGCGGCGATCAAGAACAAGGTCGCGCCGGCGCAGTGGACCTACGCCAACATCGACCACATGCGCGGCCAGCTCAAGCGCCTCGGTTTCGTCTATGACTGGTCGCGCGAGGTCACGACCTGTCGGCCCGAGTACTACGTGCACGAGCAGCGCATGTTCACTCGCCTCATGCGCAAGGGGCTGGCCTACCGCAAGAATTCGGTCGTCAACTGGGATCCGGTCGACCAGACCGTGCTCGCCAACGAGCAGGTCATCGACGGTCGCGGCTGGCGCTCGGGCGCCATCGTCGAGAAGCGCGAGATCCCGCAGTGGTTCCTGCGCATCACCGACTACGCGCAGCAGCTGCTCGACGGCCTCGACACGCTGCCGGGCTGGCCGGATTCGGTCAAGACCATGCAGCGCAACTGGATCGGCCGCTCGGAAGGCCTCGAGATCGCGTTCGCGGTGCCGGGTCGCGATCCGGTCACGGTGTTCACGACGCGTCCCGACACGCTCATGGGCGTGAGCTTCCTGTCCGTGGCGGCCGAGCATCCGCTCGCGCTCGAGGCCGCGAAGACGCGCCCCGAGGTCGCCGCGTTCATCGAGGAATGCCGCCGCGGCGGCACCGCCGAGGCCGACATCGAGACGCAGGAGAAGAAGGGCGTCGATACGGGCTTCGTCGCCGTGCACCCGGTCACCGGCGAGAACGTGCCCGTGTGGGTCGCCAACTTCGTGCTCATGAACTACGGCACCGGTGCGGTCATGGCCGTGCCCGCGCATGACCAGCGCGACTGGGAATTCGCGACCAAGTACGACCTGCTGATCCGCATCGTCGTCGTGCCACCCGGCGTGCGCGACGCGATCCGCGAGCTCGGCCGCGACGCGCGCGAGAACACCGACCCGATGAGCGCTGCGCTCGGCGAATCGCGCGCGATCGACGTGGTCGAGCCGGCCGGCGCGGTCGACGTGCTCGCCGAGTTCGAGAACCAGGTGATCACGGGCGGCGCGTACACCGAGTACGGCACGCTGATCAACTCGGGCGAGTACGACGGCTTCGATTTCCGCGGCGCGTTCGACGCGCTCGCGGCGCGCTTCGAGAAGGACGGCATCGGCGCGCGCCGGGTCAATTTCCGCCTGCGCGACTGGGGCGTCTCGCGCCAGCGCTACTGGGGTTGCCCGATCCCGGTGATCTACTGCCCGACCTGCGATGCGGTGCCGGTGTCCGAGGACCAGCTGCCGGTCGTGCTGCCCGAGGACGTCGCGTTCTCGGGCGTGCAGTCGCCGATCAAGGCCGACGCCGAGTGGCGCAAGTGCGTGTGCCCGCAGTGCGGCGGGTCGGCCGAGCGCGAGACCGACACGTTCGACACGTTCATGGAATCGAGCTGGTACTACGCGCGCTACGCCTCGCCCGGCGCGCCCGACATCGTCGACGGCCGCGCGAACTACTGGGCGCCGGTAGACCAGTACATCGGCGGCATCGAGCACGCGATCCTGCACCTGCTGTACTTCCGCTTCTATCACAAGCTGCTGCGCGACGAGGGCCTGCTCGCGACCGACGAGCCCGCGACCAACCTGCTGTGCCAGGGCATGGTCGTGGCCGAGACCTACTACCGCGACACCGCCGACGGCGGCAAGGAGTGGTTCAACCCGGGCGATGTCGACATCACGCGCGACGACAAGGGCCGCGTGGTCGGTGCTGCGCTGCGCGCCGACGGCCAGCCCGTGTCGATCGGCGGCATCGAGAAGATGTCCAAGTCCAAGAACAACGGCGTCGATCCGCAGGCGATGGTCGACAAGTACGGCGCCGACACGGTGCGCCTGTTCTCGATGTTCGCGGCGCCGCCGGACCAGTCGCTCGAGTGGAACGAGGCCGGCGTCGAAGGCATGTCGCGTTTCCTCAAGCGCCTGTGGCGCGAGCTGCACGCGCATGTCGCCCAGCCCGACCATCCGGTCGTCGACGCGGCCGCGCTGACACCCGCGCAGAAGACGCTGCGCCGCCAGGTGCACGAGACGATCGCCAAGGTCGGCGACGATTTTGGCCGCCGCCAGTCGTTCAACACCGCGATCGCCGCACTCATGGAGCTGCTCAACGCACTCGCGAAGTTCGACGACGCGAGCGACCAGGGCCGCGCGGTGCGCCACGAGGCGTTCGAGGCGATCGTGCTGCTGCTCAACCCGATCACGCCGCACGCCTGCCATGCGCTGTGGAAGGCGCTCGGCCACGCCGAGACGCTGGTCGACGACCAGCCGTGGCCGAAGGCCGATCCGGCCGCGCTCGTGCGCGACGCGGTCACGCTCGCGGTGCAGGTCAACGGCAAGCTGCGCGGCACGATCGAGCTGCCCGTGTCGGCTTCGAAGGAGGATGCCGAGAAGGCCGCGCTGGCCGAGCCGTCGGTGGTGCCGCACCTCGAGGGCAAGCCGATCCGCAAGGTCGTCGTGGTGCCCGGCAAGATCGTCAACATCGTCGTCTGAGCCCGGGGCCGCGCGGGGACTGTCCCGCGCGGCTTCCGCTATGCTTGGCGCTTTCCCACGCCCCGGTCGTCCATGAACATGCCGCGCCTCGCCCTCGTCGCCGTCCTCGTCGTGCTGCTCGCGGCCTGCGGGTTCCGGCCGCGTGCCGAGGCGCAGTTGCCGGCGTCGATGAAGACACTGGCCATCGTGGGCGCCGATCCGGTCAGTCCGCTCGGCCGCGACCTGCGCCGTGCGCTGTCGCGCACGGGGACGGTGGTCGTCGACGGCACCCAGGCCGGTGCGGCGGTGCTGCGCATTCCGGTCAACCGCATGAACACCGACGTGCTGTCGGTCGGTGGCAACGCGCGCGCCAACGAGTACACGATGCGCTACACGGTCGAGTTCGACGTCGTCGCCGCGGGCGGTGACGTCGTCGTACCGCGCCAGGCGATCGAACTCACGCGCGAGTTCACGTTCGACGCGACCCAGGCCCTCGGCGTCGCCGCCGAACAGGACCTGCTCACCAAGGAGCTGCAGCGCGAGATGGTGCAGGTGATCCTGCGCCGCATCGAGGCGGCCGCCGGGGCGCACTGACGCGGCACGGCCGCGCGCGGCGCATGGCCGGGACGCCTCCACGCCACCCGCTGCACGGCACCACGCTGCTCGCGTGGCGCAACCTCACGCACGACCGCCCGCGCTTCGTCGTCACGCTGATCGGCGTGGTCTTCGCGGTGCTGCTCATGGGCGTCGAGCTCGGCCTGCTGGTCGGCTTCGCGCGCACCACGTCGGGCATCGTCGACCATTCCGGCGCCGACCTCTGGATCGTGCCGGCCGGCACCACCAACGTCGACATCGCGGGCCGCCTCGACGAGCGCCGGCGCTTCCAGGCGCTGGCCGTGCCCGGCGTCGCCGCGGTCGATCCGCTCATGATGCAGTTCGGCTTCTGGAAGAAGCCCGACGGCGGCAACGAGAGCGTCGCGCTGGTCGGCGTCGACATCGCCTCGCGGCGCGGCGGGCCATGGAACCTCGTCGAAGGCCGCGTCGAGGACCTGCAGCAGCAGGACGCCGTGATCATCGACCGCCTCTACGCCGCCAAGCTCGGCGTGCAGCGCCTCGGCGACACGATCGAGATCAACGCGAAGCGCGCACGCGTGGTCGGCTTCACGCAGGGCCTGCGCACGTTCACGCAGAGCCCGTACGTGTTCATGACCCATCGCAACGCGCTCGCGTACTCGAACTACCGGCCCGACCAGACCACTTACCTGCTGGTCACGCTCGCGCCGGGCGCCGATGCCGAAGGCGTGCGCCGCGCGATCCGCGAGCGCCTCGTCACGGTCGACGTCTGGCACACGGCCGCTTTCGCCCGGCAGGCGCAGAAGTACTGGCTGATCACGACGGGCGCGGGCTCGGCGCTGCTGCTGTCGGCGCTGCTCGGCCTCGTCGTCGGTGTCGTCATCGTCGGCCAGACCCTGTACGCGACCACGGTCGACCGCCTGCCCGAGTACGCGACGCTGCGCGCGATCGGCGCACCGGCGGGTTATCTCAATCGCGTCATCCTCAAGCAGGCCGGCATCAGCGCCGCGCTCGGCTTCGGCGTCGGCACGCTCGCGGTCTATGCGGTGGTCGCGATCACCGCGTTCGGCAACGTCGCCGTGATCATGCCGGCGTGGCTCGTGCTCGTGCTCGCGCTGCTCACCGTGGTCATGTGCGCGTTCGGCGCGCTGATCTCGATCCGCCGGCTCGTGCGCATCGACCCGACGAGCGTGTTCGCGTGAGTGCCGCGCCGACCGTGCGTCTCGAAGGCGTCGGCGTCACCTATGGTGAAGGCGCCGCCGCGCTGCGCGCACTGGCCGGCGTCACCCTCGACATCGCGGCCGGCGAGGTCACGCTGCTGCTCGGGCCGAGCGGTTCGGGCAAGACCACGCTGCTGCAGGTCATGGGTTGCCTGCTGCGGCCCACGCACGGTCGCGTGCAGCTGTTCGGACGCGCGCTCGACGGTGCCACGCCCGAGGCGCTCGCGGCGTTGCGGCTCGCCCATGTGGGTTTCGTGTTCCAGCACTACAACCTGTTCCCGACGCTGCGCGCGTGGGAGAACGTCGCGATCGCGCTCGACCTCAAGGGACGCACGCCGCCCGCGCAGCGCGAGGAGGCGATGGCGCTGCTCGATCGCCTCGGCCTCGGCGACCGTGCGACGCATTTCCCGTCGGAACTGTCGGGCGGGCAGAAGCAGCGCGTCGCGATCGCGCGCGCGCTGGCCGGCACGCCGGGCCTGATCCTCGCCGACGAGCCGACCGCCGCGCTCGACAGCCGCACCGGGCAGGGCGTGGTCGCGACGCTGCGCGAGCTCGCCACGCGCGAAGGCTGCGCGGTCGTGATCGTCAGTCACGATCCGCGCGTCGAACCGTTCGCCGACCGCGTGCTGCACCTCGAGGACGGACGCGTGCTCGACGACCGCCGCGTGCGGCGGGATGAGGCATCATGATGGCCATGCGACGCTCCGTTCCGATGTCCCTCGCCGTGTCGACGCTCGTGCTCGCGCTGGTGGCGTGCTCGTCGTCGAAGGATGGCCCTGCGGCGACGGCGCAGGCTGCGCCCGCGAGTGGCGCATCGACCCTCGCCGCGGGTGGCCTCGTCGAACCCGCGAGCGAGGAACGCATCATCATCCCGCAGCTGTCCGGGCGTCTCTCACGCGTGCTGATCGAGGAAGGCGACACGGTCACGGCCGGCCAGCTGATCGCCGAGATCGAGAACGCCGAGTACCGCGCCGCGCTCGCCGCGGCCGCGGCGCAGGTCGGTCTGCGCGAGGCCGAGCTCGCGCGCGCCGACCGCGAACGCATCGAACCGCTGCTCGCACGCAAGCTCGCGAGCCAGGCGCAGGTCGATGCCGCACGTGCACAGGCCGAGGCCGCGATCGCCGAACGCGAACGGGCTGCGGCGTCGCTCGCGCTGCTGCGCGCCGGTGCGCGCGCAGAGGATCTCGCCATGGCCGAAGCCGGCCTCGAGGCCGCGCGGGCCGAACGCGACCGCGCGCAGGCACTGTTCGACAAGTCGCAGATCCGCTCGCCGATCGACGGCCGCGTGCTCAAGCGCGACCTGCGCGAGGGCGAGACCGTGGTCGCGCTGTCGCCGTTGCCGCTCGCACGCCTCGGCGACCTCGCGCGGCGTACCGTGCGCGCCGATATCGAGGAGCTCGACATCGGCCGCATCGCGGTGGGCCAGCGTGCGAGCGTGGCCAGCGACGCGTTCCCGGGTCAGCGCTTCGAGGGCAAGGTCACGCGCGTGAGCCAGCGCATGGGCCGGCGCAACCAGACCTCGGGCGATCCGGCCGAGAAGCAGGACGCCAAGATCCTCGAGGCGCTCGTCGAACTCGACGGCGAGCCGCCGCTGCCGGTGGGCCTTCGCGTCGACGTGTTCATCGACGCGCCGGCGCGCTGACACCGGCACGTTCCTCCGACCACGATTACACTGCACGCATGCCTGCACGCCTTTCCGATCTCACGCGCCTGCTGTCGGGGCCCGACCTCGCGCCGGTATGGCTCATCGCCGGCGCCGAACACCTGCTCGTGCTCGAGGCCGCCGATCGCGTGCGCGCGCGTGCGAAGGAGCTCGGCTACCTCGAGCGCGAAGTGTTCGACGCCGATGCGCGCTTCGACTGGAACGAGGTCGCCGCCTCGGGCAGCGCGATGTCGCTGTTCGCGTCGCGCCGCGTCATCGACGTGCGCCTGCCGACCGGCAAGCCCGGCAAGGAAGGCGGTGCGACGCTCGCGGCGTGGTGCGCGTCACCGCCGCCCGACACGCTGCTGATCGTGACCGCACAGGAGTGGAGCAAGCAGCACGAAGGCGCATGGGCCACGGCGTTCGACCGTGCCGGCGTCATGATGCCGGTCTGGGCGCTGCGTCGCGACGAGCTGCCGGGCTGGATCGGCGCGCGCCTGGCTTCGCGCAAGGTCGAGGCGACGCGCGATGCGGTCGAGCTGCTCGCCGAGCGCGTCGAGGGCAACCTGCTCGCGGCCGCGCAGGAAGTGGACAAGCTCGCGCTGCTCGTCGGCGGTGGCACGCTCGACGTCGAGACGCTCGAGGCGAGCGTCGCCGACGACGCGCGCTTCGACGCGTTCCGCCTCACCGATGCCGCGCTCGGCGGCGACGGCGTGCGCGCGCTGCGCATCGTCGAAGGCCTGCGCGCCGAAGGCGAGGAGGCGATCCCGCTGCTCGGCTGGATCCTCAACCAGCTGCGCGCGCTGCAGCGCCTGTCGCTGGCCGGCAACGACCTCGGCCAGGCGTTCCGCAACGAGCGTGTCTACGATGCACGCCAGGCGATCTTCCGCCGCGCGCTCAAGGCCGGCGACACCGCGCACTGGGAGCGCTGCATCGTGCACGCGGGCCGCATCGACCGCATCGCCAAGGGGCGCGGCGACGGCGACGTCTGGCGCGAGATCGAACGCCTCGTCACGGCGATCGCGTCGCCGCGGCGCGGTGCCGACCTGATCACCCCGTGACGCGCCCGCTCGCACTCTTCGGCGGCACCTTCGATCCGGTCCACGTGGGCCACCTGCGCGTGGCCTGGGAGGCCGCCGAGGCGCTCGATGCCGATGTGCGCCTCGTGCCGGCGAACGTGCCGCCGCATCGTCCGCAACCGGTCGCGTCCGCCGCACAGCGGCTCGCGCTGCTCGAACGCGCGCTGGCGGGTCAGTCGCGTCTGGTCGCCGACGACCGCGAACTGCGCCGCGACGGACCGTCGTGGACGATCGACACGCTCGTCGACCTGCGTGCCGCGCTCGGCGCGGCGCAGCCGCTCGTGCTGCTGGTCGGTGCCGACGCCTGGGCGGGCCTGCCGACGTGGCGGCGCTGGCGCGAACTGTTCGAAGTCGCGCACCTCGGCGTGCTGACGCGGGCAGGGCAGCGTGCGGTCGAGTCCGACGAGCTCGCGCATGAAGCTGCGTCGCGCCGCGTGGCCGACCCCCGCGCGCTGCACGCGACGCCGTCGGGCCACGTCGTCGACATCGCCGTGTCGGCGCTCGATGTCTCGGCCACGCGCATCCGCGCCGAACTCGCCGCCGGACGCGAGCCGCGCTGGCTCGTCGCCGAGGCGCTGCTCGCCGATCCGGCGCTGCTCGCGCCGTACCGCACGTCGGGAGCGTGACGCGCGCGGGCGATCAGCCCGCCGATTTGGCCTTGAGCTTCGCGACCATCGCCTTGAGTACGCCTTGGGCCTCGTCCGAGAACCACTGGTCGACGAAGCGCTCGTCGGGCGCGGCGGCATCCCGGTCGAAGATCGCGGCGAGTTCGGCGCGCGCGAGGCGGCGCGTCTCGGCCATCGCGGCCGGCGGCAGCTTGAGCAGATCCTGCAGCCACGCGATCGCGCGGCCGACGACGAGGTCGGTCTCGATGAGTTCGTCGACGAGGCCGACCGCGAGCGCCTGTTCGGATTCGACCAGCGCGCCGGCGACCATGAGGCGTTCGGCGCGATGGCTGCCGACGAGGCGGCGCAGCGTGGCCTGGATCACCTCGGGCACGACGAGGCCGACCTGCACCTCGTTGAGGCCGATGCGGAAGGCGCCGCGCGCCATGACGCGGTAGTCGCAGAACAGCGACACGACGGTGCCGCCGGCCGGGCTGTGGCCGGTGATCGCGGCGACGGTCGGCACCGGCGACGTCGCCAGCGCGCGCCACAGCGCGAGGAAGTCGCGCCACATCGCGGTCATGCCGGCGCGGTCGAGGGCGAGCAGGGAAGGGACGTCGAGTCCGCCCGAGAACATGCCGGGGCGGCCCGACAGCACGATGCCTCGCGCGCCGTTGCCTGGCGCGGCCTCGATCGCACGGCGCAGCGTGGCGATGAGCTCGCCGTCGAACGCGTTGACGGGCGGGCGCGCGAGGCGCAGTTCGTGGATCGCATCGTGTTCGAGGATGTCGAGCATGGTCGGCCTGCGGCGTGGACGGACCGGAACTTTACACGCTCGCCGGACCCTGCCGGCGTGCACGGGCCGGCGGTGTGGCGGGAACGCTATAATCGCGACCCCCCTCTTTCCCTCCTCCCCAGGAATCCACGATGAGCGATTTCCGCATCGAACGCGACAGCATGGGCGAACTCAAGGTGCCCGCCGACGCGCTCTACGGCGCACAGACGCAGCGCGCCGTGCAGAACTTCCCGATCTCGGGCCTGACCATGCCGCGCGAGTTCATCCGTGCGCTCGGCCTCATCAAGTCGGCGGCCGCGCAGGCCAATGCCGACCTCGGCCACCTCAAGAAGACCTCGGCGCGCGCGATCCGCAAGGCCGCCGAGCGCGTCGCCAAGGGCGAGTTCGACGCGCACTTCCCGATCGACGTGTTCCAGACCGGCTCGGGCACCTCAAGCAACATGAACGCGAACGAGGTCATCGCGCACGTGGCCGCGCTGGCCGGCACCAAGGTGCATCCGAACGACGACGTCAACACCGGCCAGTCGTCCAACGACGTGATCCCGACCGCGATCCAGGTCAGCGCCGTCCTCACCACGAGCGAGAAGCTGCTGCCCGCGCTGGCGCACCTCAAGGCCGTGCTCGACAAGCGCGCCAAGGAGCTGCGCAAGGTTCCCAAGACCGGCCGCACCCACCTCATGGACGCGATGCCGGTGACGTTCGGCCAAGAACTCGGCGCGTGGTCGGCGCAGGTCCGCTCGAACATCGAACGCATCACCGACACGCTCAAGCGCGTGCGCCGCCTGCCGCAGGGCGGCACCGCGGTCGGCACCGGCATCAATGCCGACGCCGAGCTCGGTCCGCGCGTGGCCGCCGAGCTGACCAAGCTCACCAAGGTGAAGTTCGAGGCCTCGGACAACTACTTCGAGGGCATCGGTTCGCAGGACGCGGCCGTGGAACTGTCGGGCCAGCTCAAGACGCTCGCCGTCGGCCTGACCAAGATCGCCAACGACCTGCGCTGGATGAACTCGGGCCCGCTCGCCGGCCTCGGCGAGATCGAGCTGCCGGCGCTGCAGCCGGGCTCGTCGATCATGCCGGGCAAGGTCAATCCGGTGATCCCGGAGGCGATGGCGATGGTGGCCGCGCAGGTCATCGGCAACGACCTCACGATCACGATCGGCGGCCAGAGCGGCAACTTCCAGCTCAACGTGCAGCTGCCGGTGATCGCCTACAACCTGCTGCAGTCGATCGAGATCCTCGCCAACGCCGTCGTCGCGCTGGCCGACAAGGCGATCGCGGGCTTCAAGGTGCGCGAGGACAACATCAAGGAAGCGCTCGCGAAGAACCCGATCCTCGTGACCGCGCTCAACTCGGTCATCGGCTACGACAAGGGCGCGGCCACGGCCAAGCAGGCCTACAAGGAAGGTCGCCCGATCATCGACGTGGCCCTCGAGACGACCGGCCTGTCGCGCAAGGAGCTCGAGCAGCTGCTCGATCCGACCGCGCTGACCAAGGGCGGCATCCACGGCGGTTCCGCCGGCGGCTGATGCCGTCCGCGCGGCGCACCGGCGCGTGCCGTCTGGCACATGCCGGTGCGCCCGCGCGCATGACAATGCTTCGCAATTGATCGCAACGTTTTTCCGGAGTCGGCAACAATGAAGTGGGGCGTTTTCGTGTTGGCTTTCGTGCTCGCGGGTTCCGCGCACGCGCAGAACAGCGACATCAGCGGTGCGGATTTCACCAGCGGCAAGGCCAACGGCCGCCTCGCCGGCCTCGGCCGGCAGGCGCAGGTCGCCGACAAGCGCCTGGTCATCACGGCGCCACAGCACTGGCACGCGCAGATCGCCGCGGCGGTGAAGGCCGGCGGCAACGCCGAGATCGTGCTGCGCGACGGGTTCTACGAGAACGTGCTCGTGCGCGTCGAGGACAAGGCCCCGGAACCGGCCAGGCCCGAGGTCGCCGCGGCCCCGGCTGCCGCGCCGGCACCGCGTGTCGAACGCGCGGCCGATCCGGTGCGCGCGCCGACGCCGGTCACCCAGGCACCGCCTGCCGCAGCGCCAGCCCCGCGTGCGCCCGTGACGCCTCCGTCCCCTGCACCGACGCCTGCGCCTGCACCGGTCGCCGCCGCTCCGGTCGCCACGCCGCCGCCTGCACCTGCGGTTGCTGCACCTGCGGCACCGGTCGTCGAGGAGGCCGAACCCGAAGCGGACACGGCACCCGCCACGGCCGCTCCGGCCGGGCCGTTCGTCGCCACCGAGCCCGGCGACCTCAGCCCCGTGCGCACGTTCCTCGAGAAGCAGTACAACGGTGGTCGTCGCATCACCGAGCGCGTCGAGCCGAACGCGCTCGAGATCGGCGACCTGATCTACACGGGCGACGGCGCTGCCGTCGTCGTGCGCCGCGATCGCGGCACGTTGCGCCGCTTCTGGCTGGAAGGTCCGATCGACCTCAAGCAGTCCGGCATCAGTGCCGAGGGCCGCAACAAGTACCGCCTGCATCGCGCGTCGATGCGCTGACGCCGGTCCCGCGTGCACGGCGCGCCATGACGCGCGCTCGTGCGACGCGTTCGGCGTGATCCCGGGGACGAGCCGCCTGCCTCCCGAGGCGGCGCGTGATCCACGTCGCCCGGAGCGATGCTCCGCGCTGTCGTTCGCCGTCCTGCGCGCCGCGTCCCCGCCAGGGTGCGCCCCTTCCTTCGTGTCCTGGCAAGCCCGTCGGGCGCACGGGGGCCTCCAGCGCGCGGGGCGTCGATCCGGGCGGCCCGTGGACCGTTTGCTTTCGAGCAAAGGAAAACGCCCCGCACATGTCGTGCGAGGCGTTCTCCGGTGAACCTGCGATCGGGGGTCAGGTCGAGGTTTCGATGCGGCTCCGGCGCAACCAGATCGAGGCGGCGATGAGCGCTGCGCCGACGAGCACGCCGATCCAGAGTTCCGGCGTCGCGAGCAGGCTGTAGACCGAAGCGGGGTCGAGGCGGTCGAGTGCGAGCGTGTTGCTGCCGCCGTCGTTGAGCCTGAGCTTGCCGGTGAACACGAGATCGCCGTCGTTGAGCCAGGCACCCGGAATGAGACCCAGCAGCAGGCGGAACAGGATGTCCTTGAGCAGGAAGTCGCGATCGATGCTGGGGCCGCCGAGCAGGCCGATCCAGGCGTTGGCGACGTAGACGAGGACCGGGATCAGCACCGCCCACAGGAACGGCTTGCTGCGCGCGAACGCCGACCAGAACAGCAGCCAGCCGACGGTCGGCAGCGCCCACAAGGCGTCGACCGGGATCGTGAGAAGCAGGCGCCAGAACAGGCCGATCGGATGCGAGGCGCCGATCGCGGGCAGCGGGTTGATGCCGTTCAGGACCGCCCACGCACAGACCACGAGCAGCAGGCCGACGTAGGCGATCGACGCGACCACGAACGCGACGAGCGGCGCGAGCAGCACGGCTGCGGCGACTTTCGACAGCACCGTCGACGTGTCGGTGACCGGCAGCGACTTCCAGAACAGCACGCTGCGGTCGCGACGGTCGTCGTAGAGCGCACCGAGCAGGTAGAAGAACAGCACGAAGAACAACGGAATGCACAGCACCGTCGCGACCGCGATGTAGGCGACATCGAGGCCGATGCCGGCCTGCGCGATGTCGCCTTCGCTGAGGCGACTGGCGATGCTGTCCCAGGGGATGCCGGCCTGGACCTGCAGCCGCGCCCCGATCACTTCGGCCGAGATGATGCCGATCAGCGTCAGCAGCAGCATCACGCCGCCGACCCACACCGGCGTCCACAGGAAGCCGCCGCGGTGTTCCCAGTATTCGCGGCGCACAAGCCAACCGAACGTCTTCATGCGTAGGTCCCCTTCATGGTGGCGACGAACAGGTCGGCGATGCTCGGCTTGTGCAGTTCGCCGAGCGTGGCGAGGCGCGTGCGGTCGGCGCCGTCGAACAGGAAGATCGACTTGCCGAAGATCTGGCGTTCGTTGATCGGGCCGAGCGCACGCGCGGCGTCGGCACGGTCCGGGTTCACCATCACTTCGACGTAGCGCTCGGCGACCGCGTCCATCGTCGCGTTGAGCACGATGCGGCCGTCGCGGATGAACACGAGGTCGGTGAGGATGTGTTCGATCTCCTCGACCTGGTGGGTCGTGACGATGATCGTCTTGTCCTCGTCGAAGTAGTCGCTGAGCAGCGCTTCGTAGAAGGTCTTGCGATAGAGGATGTCGAGGCCGAGCGTGGGCTCGTCGAGCACGAGGATGCGCGCGTCGATCGCCATCACGAGGGCGAGGTGCAGCTGCACGATCATGCCCTTGGACATCTCGCGCACGCGCATCGTGGGCTTGAGCTTGGTGCGCGCGAGGAAGGCCTCGCACTTGGCGCGCGAGAAGCGCGGGTGCACGCCGGCGACGAAATCGATCGCCTCGCCGACGCGGATCCAGCGCGGCAGCACGGCGACGTCCGCGATGAAGCAGACCTGCTCCATGAGCTCGCGGCGCTGGCGACGCGGATCGAGCCCGAGCACGCGCAGTTCGCCTTCGTACTCGCTCAGGCCGAGCATGGCCTTGAGCGCGGTGGTCTTGCCGGCGCCGTTGGGGCCGATGAAGCCGACGATGCGGCCCGATTCGATGTCGAGGTCGACCGCGTCGAGCGCGACCTGGCTGCCGTAGCGCTTGCCGAGCTTGCGGGCCTGGATGACGGCGCTCATCGCGAACCTCCTTCCTTGTGGGCGGCGCGCATGAGCGCGTCGAGGTCCAGACCCATGCGCTCGAGGCGGGCATACAGTGCCGGCCACTCGTCGTTGAGGAAGCGCTCGCGCTCGGAAGTCAGCAGCGCCGCGCGGGCGCCTTCGGTCACGTACATGCCAAGTCCCCGTCGTTTCTCGACCAGGTTCTCGTCCACCAGCTCCTGGTAGGCCTTCGAGACCGTGATCGGGTTGATCTGGAAGTCCGCGGCCACCTGGCGTACCGATGGCAGCGCGTCCCCCTGCTTGAGCACACCGTCGAGGATCATCGCCACCACGCGGTCGCGCAGCTGGCGGTAGATCGGTGTGTTGTCGTTCCACGCCGTGGTCATGGGCTCAATCCTTGGTCGTGTGCGGCATCATTCGGCCAAACGAATAGTAGGGCATGTCCAGACGGGCCCTGGGCAGCAGCTCCTCGATGAGCGAGGGCTCGCCGCCGTGCGCGAGGGCCTGCTGCGCCTGCGCGCCGGCGAGTGCGTCGGCGATCTCCTGCGCGCTGGGCACGACCACGACCACCGGCAGTTCGTCGGGGGCGATCGTCGCGCTGACCACGACGGCGGGCAGGACCGGGATGGCGTCCTCGTCGACAGCGGGCGATGCGATCGCGGATCCTGCCGTCGCGACGAGGATGCCGAGCGTGAGGACCAGAGCGACGACCAGGCGGATCGGGATGAGGCGGTCCATGACGGTCTCCGTGGGGTGGTTGATGAAGTAGTGTTGTAGTCAACTATAACACCAGATTTGGCCGTGTCAACGGTCTTCTTGAAATGGTCATGCCCGACGGCGCAAGGTGGCGACCCGTGCCGTACCCGGCGGCACGATGTCCTGCCTGCGAGGTTGTCCGATGCGTCGCTCCCTGTTCGCCGCTGCATTCCTGCTCCTTTCCTCCACGGCCGCGCACGCCTGTGGCGACCTGCTCAAGGCGGAGTTCCGTCCGCTCGCCGGCAAGGAGAAGGTCGACCTGTGCTCCACCTACGGCGGCAAGGTGCTGCTCGTCGTCAACACGGCGAGCAAATGTGGTTTCACCAAGCAGTACGACGCGCTCGAGGCGCTCAATGCGAAGTACGCCGACCGCGGTTTCGCGGTGCTCGGCTTCCCGTCGAACGACTTCAAGGGCCAGGAGCCCGGCACCGAGGAGGAGATCAAGGAATTCTGCACGCTGACCTACGGCGTGAAGTTCCCGATGTTCGAGAAGGTGCAGGTCAAGGAGGGCGCGGCCGATCCGTTCTACCAGCGTCTCGCGGCCGCGTCGGGCGGGCGCTACCCGAGCTGGAACTTCTACAAGTACCTCGTCGACCGCGACGGCAACGTGGTCGCCGACTTCCCGAGCAAGGTCACGCCGGACGATCCGGAACTCGTCGCGAAGCTCGAGTCGCTGCTCGCCGCTAAGGCGAAGTGACCGCACCGCGGCACGCGATCCGCGACGTCATTGTTTAGACGTCCTTACTGCTCTGTGTACGTGGCACGGCAAACGCCGTGCCAAACCATCGTGAAATCAGCGTGATGCGTGGCGACGCCCGAGCGTGTCGCATGCGTCGCGCCGCGTGGAACGCGCGCCGGCGATGAACTTGCTGCGCCGCAGTATGTTCAGATGCGCTTCAGTCCCGCCAACGTTGCCCGCCCATGTGGATCGTCGCCTACGCCCTCAGCCGCCGCTACACGATCGGAGTCATGGCGATCCTCATGCTGCTGTTCGGCGTGCTCGCCGTGAAGCGCATGGCGACCGACATCCTGCCCGAGGTCGGCATCCCGTCGGTCAACCTGATCTGGACGTATGCCGGCCTGCCGGCGTCGGAGATGACTTCGAAGATCACCTCGTTCTCGGAGATCTCGGTCCTCAACAACGTCGATGACCTCAAGGAGGTGCGCTCGGAGTCGCTGGCCGGCATCGGCATCGTGCGCATCGACTTCCAGCCCGGCGTGAACCTCGAGCGCGCGCTGGCCCAGCTCACCGCGGTGTCGCAGACGATCCTGCGCCGCATGCCGCCCGGTACCTCGCCGCCGCTGGTCGTGCGCAACAACGTCTCGAGCACGCCGGTGATCCAGCTCGTGCTGTCCTCGGATTCGATGACCGAGGCGCAGCTCTACGACTACGCGCGCCTGCAGCTGCGCTCGCAGATCCAGACGATCCCGGGCATCCGCATGACGCTGCCGTACGGCGGCGCCGCGCGCCAGGTCATGGTCGATCTCGATCCCGCCGCGCTGCAGACCTACGGCCTCACGCCGGCCGACGTGACCACCGCGCTCGAGCGCGGCAGCCCGACGCTGCCGTCGGGCACGATCCGCGAAGGCACGCGCGAGCTGCAGATCGCACTCGACACGAGCCCGGAGTCGGCGACGGCCTTTCTCGACATGCCGATCGTCTCGCGCGGCGGCAACGTCATCTACGTGCGCGATGTCGCCTCGGTGCGCGACGGCGGCGCACTGCAGACCAACGTCGCGCGCATGGACGGCGCCACCGCGGTATCGGTCGCGCTGATCAAGCTCGGCGGCGCCTCGGCGGTCGAGATCGTGCACGCGGTGCGCGCGCGCCTGCCCGAGATCATGGCCTCGGCACCGGCCGGCACGCGCATCGAGCCGATCTTCGACCAGAGCATCTTCGTCGACAACGCGATCAGCTCGATCCAGCACGAGGCGATCCTCGTCGGCCTGCTCGTCGCGTTCGTCGTGCTCGTCTTCATCGGTTCGTGGCGATCGAGCGTGATCGTGCTCACCGCGATCCCGCTCGCGCTGCTGAGCTCGATCGCGACGCTGCAGCTGCTCGGCTACACGTTCAACGTGATGACGCTCGGCGGCCTCGCGCTCGCGATCGGCATCCTCGTCGACAACGCGGTCGTCGACGTCGAGAACACCAATCGCAACCTCGCGCTCGGCAAGGACGTGCCGACCGCGATCCTCGACAGTGCGCGCGAGGTCGTGTTCCCCGAGTTCGTCTCGACGATCTCGATCTGCATCGTGCTCACGCCGATCCTGCTGCTGAGCGGCCTGTCGGCCTGGGTGTTCACGCCGCTCGCGCTCGCGGTGATCTTCGCGATGATCGCGTCGTTCATCCTGTCGCGCACGCTGATCCCGGTGCTGTGCTACCTCATGCTGCCGGCCGACATCGAGGCGCGCCGCAACCCGCGCACCTGGCCCGAGAAGGTCCTGCTCAAGATCAACCATACCTTCGAACACACCCTCGACAGCCTGCGCGACCGCCACCACGCGCTGCTCGCGCGGCTCGCGCGCCACGGCCTGCTGCTCGCGCTCGGGGCCGCGATCGTGGTCGGCATCGGCGTGGCCGCGGTCGCCTCGCTCGGTCGCGAGTACTTCCCGTCGGTCGATGCCGGCCAGCTGCGCCTCCAGGTGCGCCTGCCGACCGGCACGCGCCTCGAGGAAACCTCCGATCGCCTCGCCGAGGTGCAGCGCGAGATCCGCGCGATCATCCCGGCGGCCGAGCTGCAGACCGTCTACGAGCAGATCGGCATCCCCGACGCGGTCAACCTGGCCTGGGTCGACAGTGCCGTCGTCGGCTCGTTCGAGGCCGAGATCATGCTCCAGCTGCGCAGCCCGCATGCGCCGAGCGCGGGCTACCTCGCACAGATCCGCGAACGCGTCGCGCAGAAGTTCCCGGACGTGAAGCTGTTCGTGCGCCCGCCCGACGCGACCAGCCGCACCCTGGCCGGTTCCGCGGTCGCGGCCTTCGAGGTGCGCGTCAACGGCCGCGACGGTGCCGGCAACCTCGCCATCGCGCGCGAGATCGAGAAGCGCCTGCGCGACGTGCCGGGCGCGGTCGACGTCGCGCTGCGCCAGGTGCTCGACCTCCCCGAGTACCGCGTCAGCATCGATCGCACGCGCGCCGCGCAGCTCGGCCTCAGCGTGCAGGACGCGAGCCGCGCCGTGCTCGCTGTGCTCGGCTCGGCCGGCACCATCACGCCCGTGTACTGGGTCGACCGCGCGACCGCGACCTCGTACACGGTGCAGGTCCAGGCACCGCCCGCGCAGTTGTCGGATCTCGACACCCTGCTCAATACGCCGCTGCGCATCGCCGGTGCCGAGGCCGTCCTGCTGCGCAACATCGCGACGGTCACGCCGGGCATCGCGCCGGCCAGCCTGGGCCGCACGATGATGGCGCCGACGGTGAGCGTGCTCGCGAACGTGCAGGGCACCGATCTCGGCGCGGTCTACGACCGCCTCGTCGCGATCACCGACGACCTCAAGCCGCAGCTCAAACCCGGCAACCGCATCGAGATCGCGGGGCAGGCCGAAGCCATGCAGAGTGCCTACGGCGAACTCGCCGGCGGTCTGGTGATGTCGGCGATCCTCGTGTTCCTCGTGCTGGTCGTGAACTTCCAGTCGTGGCTCATGCCGCTGGTCGCGATGTCGGGCCTGCCGATCGCGATCGCGGGTGCCGCGGTCGGCCTGTGGGCCACCGGCACGCCGCTCAGCGTGCCCGCACTCATGGGCGTCATGATGGTGATCGGCGTGTCGACCGCGAACAGCGTGCTCGTGACGAGCTTCGCGCGTGACCTCATCGCGAAAGGCCACACCGAGGTCGAGGCCGCATTCGAATCCGCCGCCGTTCGCCTGCGTCCGGTGCTCATGACCGCGAGCGCGATGATCCTCGGCATCGTGCCGATGGCGCTCGGGGTGGGTGACGGCGGCGAGCAGAACGCACCGCTCGGCCGCGCCGTCATCGGCGGCCTGCTGTTCGGCACGCCGGCCACGCTGATCCTTCTGCCCACGATCCTCGCCATCGTCGGCCGGCGCCGCGCGCGCAAGGCCGCTTCCACGAACACCGTCGGCCCGGTCGCCGACGCAGGAGCACGCGCATGAACCGCAACGCCATTCCCCGACGTGCCGTGATCGCGTCGTCGATCGCCGCGTGCCTCGTGCTGCTGCAGGGCTGCGCCGAGACCTCCGCGCAGGATGCGCCGGCAGCGGCGGCCGTGCCCGAGGTCACGACCGTCAAGGCGACGGCGGCCGGCGCCGACAACGAGCTGCGCCTGCCCGCACGCGCCGAAGCCGGCGAGAGCGCGCGCCTGTTCGCACGCGCGACCGGCATCCTCGCCGAGCGCCTCGTCGACCTCGGCGACAGCGTCGAGAAAGGCCAGGTGCTCGCGCGGATTTCCGCACCCGAGATCGACCAGTCGCTGCGCGAGGCCGAGGCCGGGCTGATCCAGGCCAAGGCCGACGAGGAACTCGCGCGCGTGAACTTCGAGCGTGCGCAGTCGCTGATCGGCAGCGGCGCGATCCCGAAGGAACTGCACAGCGAGCGCGAGGCGGCCTACGCGGTCGCCAAGGCCTCGCGTGCCGCCGCCACCGCGCGTGTCGCCGGCGCACGCGAGCGCCAGTCGTTCCAGGTCGTGCGCGCGCCGTTCGCGGGCGTGATCTCGGCGCGCAACGTCGAGCGCGGCGATCGCGTCGTGGGCGATTCGGCCGCGGCGGCGACGCCACTGTTCGAACTCGTCGCGCTCGACCCGCTGCGCGTCGTCGTCGACGTGCCGCAGAGCGCGGTGCTGCAGGTCGCGCCGGGCCTGCGCGCCGAGGTGCGCTTCCCCGAACTGGCGGAGACGGTCGAGGCCGAGGTCGTGCGCACGTCGCGGCGCATCTCGGGCACCGCGGGCGGCATGCGCGTCGAACTGCGCCTGCCCAACGCCGACGGCCGCCTGCCCGACGGCATGGTCGGCGAGGTCGTGCTGCGCGTGCCGCGTGCGCAGGCCGTCGCGCTCGTGCCGATCAGCGCGGTCATGCAGGGCGCGGGCGGGGCGCAGGTCGCGACGATCGACGCCGACGTGCTGGCTCACCGCAAGGTCGTGACCGGCCGCAACCTCGGCTCGACGATCGAGATCCTCAAGGGCGTCGCACCGGGCGACACCGTCATCGTGAGCCCGAACGCGCTGCTGCAACCGGGCACGCGCGTCGTCGCGAAGGCCGCGGCGGGCAGCTGACGATCGTCGCCGCATCGCGCGGCGACGGCACGACTCAGGCGTGTGCCTCGAGCGCGCCCTGGGTCTCGAGCCAGGCCTCCTCGAGCGGTTCGAGCTCGACCGCGATCGCGCCGTTGCGCGCGGTCAGTTCAGCCACGCGCGTCGTGCGCGGGCCTTCGTAGAGGGCGGGATCGGCGAGCTGGCGCGTGATGTCGGCGCGCTCGGCCTCGAGCGTCGCGATGCGCTTCTCGAGCCGCTGCAGCTCCTTGCGCAGCGGTGCGAGCTGCTGGCGCAGTTCGGCACGGTCGCGGCGTTCGTCGCGGCGCGACGGTGCCGTGCGTGCGTCGTCGCCGGCGGTCGACGGATCGCTGCGGCGCAGGACGAGCTTCGCGTAGTCCTCGAGGTCGCCGTCGAACGGCGCGGCCCTGCCGTCCTGCACGAGGCGGAACTCGTCGCAGCACGCGCGCAGGAGCGCGCGGTCGTGCGCGACGATGACGACGGCGCCGGCGAAATCCTGCAGGGCCTCGGCGAGCGCCTCGCGCGTGTCGATGTCCAGATGGTTGGTCGGCTCGTCGAGCAGCAGCAGGTTGGGGCGCTTCCACACGACCAGCGCGAGCGACAGGCGCGCCTTCTCGCCGCCCGAGAACGGCGCGACGGGTTCCAGCGCCCGCTCGCCGTTGAAGCCGAACCCGCCGAGGAAGTCGCGCGCGGCCTGTTCGCCGATGTCGGGCGACAGTCGCAGCACGTGCTGCACGGGCGTGGCCTCGGGATCGAGCTGCTCGAGCTGGTGCTGCGCGAAGTAGCCGACCGAAAGACCCTTGTTCTCGCGGCGCTCGCCGCGCAGCGGCGCGAGCGTGCCCGCGATGATCTTGACCAGCGTCGACTTGCCCGCGCCGTTGGCACCGAGCAGGCCGATGCGCTCGCCCGCGCGCAGGCCGAAGCTGATGCCGTCGAGCACGATGCGCCCGCCGTAGCCGGCCGCGACGCCGTCGAGCACGAGCAGCGGGTCGGGCAGCGCCGCGGGGTCGCGGAACGCGAACGTGATGCCGGACTCGACGCGCACGGGCGCGATCTCGGTCATGCGTTCGAGCGCCTTGAGGCGGCTCTGTGCCTGGCGCGCCTTGGTCGCCTTGGCACGGAAGCGGTCGACGAACGACTGCATGTGCGCGCGCTCGCGCTGCTGACGTTCGTGCAGCGCCTGCTGCTGGGCGAGGCGCTCGGCGCGCTTGCGTTCGAACGCCGACACGGTGCCTGCGAAGATCTCGGCGTCGGCATCCGCGATGTGCACGACGTGGGTGACGACCGCATCGAGGAACTCGCGGTCGTGCGAGACCACGACGAGCGTGCCCGGGTAGCGGCGCAGCCAGGTCTCGAGCCAGACCACGGCGTCGAGGTCGAGATGGTTGGTCGGCTCGTCGAGCAGGAGCAGGTCGGAGCGGCACATGAGGGCCTGCGCGAGGTTCAGGCGCATGCGCCAGCCGCCCGAGAACGAGGCCACCGGACGTGCCTCGTCGCCGGATGCGAAGCCCAGGCCGTGCAGCAGTTCACCGGCGCGGGCCGGTGCCGCGTAGCCGCCGATCGCCTCGAGACGGTCGTGCAGCGTGGCCTGGCGGGCGGCGTCATGGGCCGCTTCGGCCTCGCGCAGCGCGGTTTCGAGGCGGCGGTACTCGGCATCGCCGTCGAGCACCCAGTCGAGCGCGGTGGACGGCGAAGAGGGCGTTTCCTGGCGCACGTGGGCCAGCGTCCAGTCGCGCGGAGCGTGGTAATCACCCGCGTCGAGGCCGAGTTCGCCGCCGATCACGGCGAGCAGGCTCGATTTGCCGGCGCCGTTGCGGCCGGTCAGTCCCACGCGCCAGCCCGGATGAATGGAAAGGCTCGTGCCGTTCAGCAGGATGCGGGAACCACGGCGTACGGTGGCGTTGTCGAAGCGCAGCATGACCGCCAGTGTAACGGCGGCGTGAAGCCGTTCACACCGGTGTTTGCCATCATTCCAAAGCCTCGCCACAATACGCGGCCCGTCTGAAAGCCGGACCCGCATCCGCCGGCACCGCGGCATTCCCGCCAGCCCCGGCATCCCCTATCCCAGGAGTTGTTACATGACCCGTTTCGTGCGCAAGAGTCTCGTTGCCGTCGCGCTGACCGCGGCGTTCGGTGCCGGCATCGCTTCGGCGGCCGACGCCTCGCTGAAGACCGAGAAGGACAAGGTCAGCTACATGGTCGGCATGGACATCGGCAAGGGCCTCGGCCAGATCAAGGACGAGCTCGACCTCGCCGTCGTCATCCAGGCGCTGCAGGACGAGTTCAAGGGCGGCAAGACGCTCCTGACGCAGGAAGAGGGCCAGCAGGTCCGCCAGCAGTTCATGGAGAAGCTGCAGGCCAAGCGCGTCGCCGACGAGAAGGCCTCGGCCGACAAGAACAAGACCGAGGGCGCCGCGTTCCTCGCCAAGAACAAGTCGAAGTCGGGCGTGAAGACGACCGCTTCGGGTCTGCAGTACGAAGTCGTCAAGGAAGGCAAGGGCAAGAAGCCGAAGGCGACCGACACGGTCAAGGTCGACTACACGGGCACCAAGATCGACGGCACCAAGTTCGACAGCTCGATCGATCGCGGCCAGCCGGCCACGTTCCCGCTCAACGGCGTGATCAAGGGCTGGACCGAAGGCCTGCAGCTCATGACCGAAGGTTCCGAGTACAAGCTGTACATCCCCGCCGAGCTCGCCTATGGCGAGAACGCGCCGCCGACCATCGGTCCGAACGCGACGCTGATCTTCGACGTCAAGCTGATCTCGATCGAGGCCGCCGAAGCGGCGGCGCCGGCCGCGGCCGACAAGAAGTAAGACCCCGCTCCATCGTGGTCCCGGAAAGGGCGCGCCTCGTGGCGCGCCCTTTTCGTTTCCGGCCACGCCGCACGGCCGAATCCCTATAATCGCCGGCGGTGCATGCCCGCACCCACGCCAAGGATCTCCATGCGCGTCACGATCTTCGGGACCGGCTACGTCGGACTCGTCACCGGTACCTGCCTCGCCGAGGTCGGCAACGACGTGGTCTGCGTCGATGTGGACGCCGACAAGGTCGCGAGGCTGGAGCGTGGCGAGATCCCGATCTTCGAGCCCGGCCTCGAGCCGCTCGTGCGTGCCAACCACGTCGCCGGGCGGTTGAGCTTCACGACCGATGCGGAGTCCGCGATCGCGCACGCGCAGGTCGTGTTCATCGCCGTCGGCACGCCACCCGACGAGGATGGCAGCGCCGACCTGCGCCACGTGCTCGCGGTCGCGCGCACGCTCGGCCGTTCGATCGGCGACGGCGTGGTCGTCGTCAACAAGTCGACCGTGCCGGTCGGTACCGCCGACCGCGTCCGCGAGACGATCGCGGCGGAGATCGCGGCGCGTGGCGCCGAGGTCTCCTTCGACGTCGCCTCGAATCCCGAATTCCTCAAGGAAGGCGACGCGGTCAAGGACTGCATGCGCCCGGATCGCATCGTCCTCGGCAGCGACAGCGCACGCGTGGTCGACCTCCTGCGCACGCTCTACGCGCCGTTCAACCGCAACCACGAGCGCATCGTGGTGATGGACGTGCGCTCGGCCGAGCTGACCAAGTACGCGGCCAACGCGATGCTCGCGACCAAGATCAGCTTCATGAACGAGATCGCGAACATCGCCGAGCGCGTCGGCGCGGACGTCGAGCAGGTCCGCCTCGGCATCGGCTCGGATCCGCGCATCGGCTACCACTTCATCTACCCGGGCGCCGGCTACGGCGGCTCGTGCTTCCCGAAGGACGTCAAGGCGCTCGAGCACATCGCGCGCGAGCATGGCTACGAGCCGCGCGTGCTGACCGCGGTCGAGGCCACCAATGCGAGCCAGAAGGAGCACCTGCACGCGCTCGTGTCGAGGCACTTCGACGGTGCCCTCGCCGGACTCACGATCGCGGTATGGGGCCTCGCGTTCAAGCCCAACACCGACGACATGCGCGAAGCGCCGAGCCTGACGCTGCTGTCGCAGTTGTGGGCCTCGGGGGCGCGCGTACGTGCCCACGACCCCGAAGCGCACGACGAGGTGCGCCGCATCGTCGGCACGCGCGACGACCTCGTGCTCTGCGAGTCGCATTACGACGCGCTCGAGGGCGCCGATGCGCTGGTCATCGTGACCGAGTGGAAGGCCTTCCGCAGTCCCGACTTCGAGCGCATCCGCGCCGCCCTGCGCACGCCGGTGGTGTTCGACGGGCGCAACATCTTCGAGCCACGCGCCGTCGAGGCCGCGGGGCTGGCCTACTACGGCATCGGTCGCGGTCGCAGCGTCGTCGCGGCCTGATCCGGGCAAGGGCTGTACCTCGGTCCGGGGCACGGCTACCATCCCGCTTCTTTGTGCCGGCGCCCCGCGCGCGACGGCTCCCCGTTTTCCGCGCAGGACGTCACGATGGAAAAGAAGCGTGCCCTGGTCACCGGTGTCACCGGTCAGGATGGTGCCTACCTCGCCGAACTGCTGATCGCCAAAGGCTACGAGCTGCACGGCCTGAAGCGCCGCGCGTCGTCGTTCAACACCGAGCGCATCGATCACCTGCACAGCGAGCTCGACGACGCGAATCCCGCGCTGAAACTGCACTACGGCGATCTGACCGACGCGACCAGTCTCACGCGCGTCATCCAGGAGATCGAGCCGCACGAGATCTACAACCTCGCTGCGCAGAGCCACGTCGCGGTGTCGTTCGAGGAGCCCGAGTACACGGCCAATGCCGACGGCCTCGGCACGCTGCGCCTGCTCGAGGCGATGCGCATCCTCGGCCTCAAGGACCGCTGCCGCATCTACCAGGCTTCGACTTCGGAGCTCTACGGCCTCGTGCAGGAGACGCCGCAGCGCGAGACGACGCCGTTCTACCCGCGCTCGCCGTACGGCGTCGCCAAGCTCTACGCGTACTGGATCACGGTGAACTATCGCGAGTCGTACGGGATGTTCGCGTGCAACGGCATCCTGTTCAACCACGAGTCGCCGATCCGCGGCGAAACGTTCGTGACGCGCAAGATCACGCGTGGCCTCGCGCGCGTCTTCCACGGCCTGCAGCAGTGCCTGTACATGGGCAACCTCGATGCACGCCGGGACTGGGGGCATGCGCGCGACTACGTCGAGGCGCAATGGTTGATCCTGCAGCAGGACACGCCGCACGACTACGTCATCGCGACGGGCGTCCAGCACTCGGTGCGCGATTTCGTCGTGCTGGCCGCACGCGAAATGGGTGTCGAACTCGAGTTCCGCGGCGAAGGTGTCGACGAGCATGCCGTGGTGGCCGACGTGCGCGATGACGCGCTCAGGATCGCGCGTGGCGCCACGATCCTGCGCATCCATCCGCAGTACTACCGCCCGGCCGAGGTCGAGACGCTGCTCGGTGACCCGACGTTCGCGCGCGAAAAGCTCGGCTGGACGCCGAAGACGAGTTTCGCCGAGCTCGTGCGGGAGATGGCCGCGGCCGACCTCGCGCTCGCCGCGGGCGAGG
Organism: Lysobacteraceae bacterium PS02065; assembly: GCA_029959555.1. Lineage (GTDB taxonomy): Bacteria > Pseudomonadota > Gammaproteobacteria > Xanthomonadales > Rhodanobacteraceae > Dokdonella. Next base: position 76,791 of record JASCPI010000017.1, read on the forward strand.
CCGGCGGTTCGATCGGCGCACGTCACGGCCGTCATCTCATCGAGACGCTGCCACGCGCATGAACGCGCTCGAGGACCGCCTGACCGAGCTCGAGGTGCGCCTGTCGTTCCTCGACGACACCGTGGCCGCCCTGAACGAGGCCGTCGCCGCGCAGGACCGCACGAACCTGCGCATGACCGCCGAACTCGAGCGCATGCGCGCGGAACTCGTCGCGTTGCGCACCGGTCTTTCCCACGACGCGGCGGTCGAGCCGCCCCCTCCGCATTACTGAATCCCGCCGCTCCGGGGATCACGACGATGGCCGATTCGCTCCGCGACCAGCTGCTCAAGACCGGGCTCGTGCAGAAGCTCAAGGCCGAGGCGCGCGACGCGCGCCCGCCCGAACCCCGCAAGCCGCCTCGCGACGGACGCAAGCCCGATGGCCGCCAGGCCGGCAAGGGCGCGCCGCCCACGCAACGTCCGCGTGGTGGCGGTGGGGGCGAGATGGATCTCGCCAAGGCGTATGCGTTGCGCGACCGCTCCGAGCGCGAGCAGCGCGATCAGGAGAAGCGTGCGGCCGAACAGAAGGCGCGCGAGAAGGCCGAGCGCAAGCGCAGGCTCGCGGAACTGCTCGAGGGCAAGGCGCTCAACGTCGCCGATGCCGACGTCGCGCGGCATTTCCCGCATGGGGACAAGATCCGCCGCGTCTACTGCACCGCCGAACAGCTCGCCGCGGTCAATGCGGGCGACATCGCGGTGGTCCAGCACCTCGGCCGCTACCTGCTCGTGGCGCGCACGATCGGCGAAGCCGTGCGCGAGGTCAGCCCCGAGGCACTGGTGCTGCTCAGCGATCCTGGCGCGATCGCCGAGGACGGCGTGCCGGACGATCTGGTCTGGTGACGGCACGCGCAGGCGCGTGAGGGGCTTCGTCCCGCGGTGGGCAAGCCGCTCAGAACGACATGTAGTAGCCGCCGTTGACCGGGATGTTGGCGCCCGTGATGTAGGCCGACTCGGGACTGCACAGGAAATCGACCACGCGTGCGATCTCGTCGGGACGGCCGAGGCGGCCGACCGGGATGCCGGCGACGATGCGTTCGCGTACCGTCTCGGGCACCGCCATGACCAGCGCGGTCTCGCAGTAGCCCGGCGACACGCTGTTGACGGTGACGCCCTTCGAGGCGACCTCGCGCGCGAGCGCCATCGTGAAGCCGTGCAGGCCGGCCTTCGCGGCCGAATAGTTGGCCTGGCCGAACTGGCCGGTCTGGCCGTTCACCGACGACACGTTGACGATGCGGCCGAAGCCACGCGCGGCCATGCCGTCGACGACCGCGCGCGTCATGTGGAAGGCGCCGTCGAGATTGACGCGCAGCACGTCGTCCCACTGCGCGAGGCTCATCTTGCGCAGCGTCGTGTCACGCGTGATGCCGGCGGCGTTGACGAGCACCGAGACCCCGCCGTGCGACGCGTCGATGCGCGCCGCGAGCGCCGTACAGGCCTCGGGATCGGCGACGTCGACCGCTTCGAAACCGATCGCGCCGTCGGTGTCGGCCACCGCGGCGAGGAACGCGTCCACGCGATCACGGTTCGTGCCGAGGTCCGCAGCGACGACGCGGTGGCCCGATCGGGCGAGGTGGCGGCAGATCGCGACGCCGAGGCCGCCGATGCCGCCGGTGACGAGTGCGACGCGGGTCTGCATCGGGCGATTCCTGGCATGCGGCGCGCGTCGCGGCGGCGACACGGCATCGGAACGGGGAGGGTGGGCCGGATCCATTCGGGATCCGGCACCGGGCTTACTTGCCGCCGTCCTTCTTGGCCTTGGCGGCCGTGTCGGCGGTCTCGCGCACGCGCGTGGCGGCGGCGTTGAGGAAACCCTGCTGCAACGACTTCCACATGTCCATGTTGCGCTCGGTCATGTCGTTGAGCATCGACCAGGGCGTGCGACCCATGATGTTGTTGAGCTGGCTGCGGAACTGCTGCTGCTGGTCGAGGAAGACCTGCAGGCTCTTCTCGAGGTAGCTGCCCATGAAACCCTGCAGCGAATCGCCGTAGAAGCGGATCACCTGCGAGAGCAGCTGGGTCGTGAACATCGGCTGCCCGCGCTCCTCGTGCTCGGAGATGATCTGCAGCAGCACGGAGCGGGTCAGGTCCTCGCCGGTCTTGGCGTCGCGGACCTCGAAGACTTCGCCGTCGACGACGAGCTGGCGGACCTCTTCCAGCGTGATGTAGCTCGAGATCTCGGTGTCGTAGAGACGCCGGTTCGGATACTTCTTGATGATGCGGATGTCGGTCATGAACGCAACGCTAACAGAACGTGTTGCGCGGCACCAGTTTCATCGTCCGCAGGTGGCCCAGTGTGACGACGGAGCGTGGGCCGATGCGGGGTTGCGGGCTGCAACCCCTTGCCGTGGTTCGGTTTGCTGCGCAGCATGGGCCGTGGCCCACCCGCTCACCAGCCCATGTAGTGACCGCCGTTGATCGACAGGTTGGCGCCCGTAATCCACGAGGCCTGCTCGGCGACCAGGAACCCGACCGCGTAGGCGATCTCGTCGGGCTCGCCGAGGCGACCGACCGGGATCTGCGCCGCGATCTTGGCACGCACGTCCTCGGGTACCGCGCGCACCATCTCGGTGAGCACGTAGCCCGGCGACACCGTGTTGACGGTGATGCCGAACTTCGCGTTCTCCTGCGCGAGCGAGATCGTGAAGCCGTGCATGCCGGCCTTCGACGCGGCGTAGTTGGCCTGGCCGTACTGGCCCTTCTGGCCGTTGATCGAGCTGATCTGCACGATGCGACCCCACTTGGCCGCACGCATGCCGTCGATGACCGGGCGCGTGACGTTGAAGCACGAGTTGAGGTTGGTGTTGATGACCTCCTGCCACTGCAGCGCGGTCATCTTGTGGAAGGTCGTGTCGCGCGTGATGCCGGCGTTGTTGACGAGGATCTCGACCGGACCGAGTGCGGCGACGACCGCCTCGACCATCGCCTGGGCGGAAGCGGCATCGGAGACGTCGCCGGGCACGATCGTGAAGTCGAAACCGTCGGCCTTCTGCGCGGCCTTCCAGGCCTCCGCCTTGGCCGCGTCGCGGTAGTTCGTGGCCACCTTGTGCCCGGCCTGGGCGAGGCTCCTGCAGATGGCGGTGCCGATACCGCCGATGCCGCCGGTGACGAGTGCGACGCGTGCCGTCATGGTGTTCCTCCAGGAAAACGCGGGGTGGGTGGTGCGAGCGATCGCGGAATTGTGCCCGGACCCGGCGCCTTAGTCCTTCCGCAATGCGGCATCCGCGGGCAGGCGCGACGGAATCGCGCCGACGCGGAACGCGGCGGCCGCATCGTGGAGCAGCTCCGTGACCGTCGTGCGGCACGTTGCGGGCTGGCCCAGGAAGGCGAGCGCCTCGCGCAGTGCCGGAAGGGGATCGCCGGCGTCGACCGGCCGCGCGAGGTCGTGCTTGCTGAGCTTGCGGCCGTCCGCATCGAGGGCCAGCGGCAGGTGCATCCATGCCGGCGCCGAGAGGCCGAGGGCGCGCTGCAGGACGATCTGCCGCGGCGTCGAGTCGAGCAGGTCGGCGCCGCGCACGACTTCGGTGATGCCTTGTGCGGCGTCGTCGACGACGACGGCGAGCTGGTAGGCCCAGCAGCCGTCGGCGCGGCGCAGCACGACGTCGCCTGCGGCGAGTGACGGATCCTGCGCGAGCCGCCCGAACACCGCATCGTCGAACGTGATCGTCCCCGTCGGCATGCGCATCCGCCACGCTGGCGTGCGCGTCGCATCGCCTGCAGTCACGCAGTCGCCGCGATGGAGCCCGCCATGCGGCGCGAGGTCGCCGCGCGTGCATCGGCACGCGAACGCGAGGCCCGTGTCGACGAGCCGCTGCAGTGCGTCGTCGTAGAACGCGCCGCGATCGCTCTGGCGCACGACCGGCTCGTCCGAGACCAGTCCGAACGCGGCGAGCGTCACGAGGATGTCATCCGCCGAGCCCGGTACCTCGCGGGTGCGGTCGACATCCTCGATCCGCACGATCCACGTTCCGCCCGCGGCGCGCGCGCGCAGCCAGCTGCCGAGTGCCGCGACGAGCGAGCCGAAATGCAGCCGGCCGGTCGGCGAGGGTGCGAAGCGCCCGCGGTATGTCACGTCGCGGCGTCGTCGGTTAGGCTAGGCGAGAACTTGCGCCGCGTGCGATGGTCGAAGCTCTCCACGATCGCCATCCGCTTGAAAAGGCGGGAGTTTACCCAAACTCGGCAAGGCGTCACCGGACCGACACCCCAGCCCTCCAGCGAGGAAACCATGCGCCGCATCATCCTTTTCGTCATGACCAACCTGGCCGTGATCGCGCTTCTGACGATCATCGTCAAGCTGTTCGGCATCGACACGTACACCTACCGCAACGGCGGCATCAACTTCCAGGGCCTGTTGATCCTGTCGGCGATCGTCGGCTTCAGCGGCTCGCTGATCTCGCTCGCGATCTCCAAGTGGGTCGCCAAGTGGCAGACCGGCGCGCACGTCATCGACAAGCCGTCCAACCCGACCGAGGCGTGGCTCGTCGACACGGTGCGCCGCCAGGCCGAGGCGTCGGGCATCCGCATGCCCGAGGTCGCGATCTACGACGCGCCCGAGATGAACGCGTTCGCGACGGGTCCGACGCGCAACAACGCGCTCGTCGCGGTCAGCACGGGCCTGCTCCAGCAGATGAGTCGCGACGAGGTCGAGGCCGTGCTCGCGCACGAGGTCAGCCACGTCGCCAACGGCGACATGGTCACGATGACGCTGATCCAGGGCGTCGTGAACACGTTCGTGATCTTCCTCGCCCGCGTGATCGGCGCGGTCATCGACCGTGCGATCAGCGGCAACCGCGAAGGCGGCAACGGCATCGCCTACTTCGCGATCGTGCTGATCCTGCAGTTCGTGCTCGGCATCTTCGCGTCGATGATCGTCATGGCGTTCTCGCGCTGGCGCGAGTACCGCGCCGACGCGGGCGGCGCGCGCCTGGCCGGCCGCGACAAGATGATCGGCGCGCTCGCGCGCCTGCAGCAGAACCACGGCGAGAACACCTTGCCGCAGGCCGTGCAGGCGTTCGGCATCTCGGGTGGTGGCATGCGCAAGCTGTTCTCGAGCCATCCGCCGCTCGAGGAGCGCATCGCGGCGCTGCGCAACGCGGGCTGACCGTTCCGCCACGCTGCAACGAGAAAGCCCCGCGAAAGCGGGGCTTTTTCGTTCCGGGAACCGCCAGCCCGGATGCGCGGGAAGGCGGGCGCCGCGTCAGGTGAACTCGTAGCTCATGACCTGCTCGGGCTCCTGCAGGAAGTTGCCCTGCACGAAGTTGACGCCGCACGAGAACAGGATCGACATGCTCGCCGCATCCTCGACGAACTCGGCGATCGTGAGCTTGCCGGCGGCACGTGCCTGCTCGCAGATCGCCCGCACGCGCTCCTGGTTCTCCTTCTGGCGCGGCAGGTCGGCCATGAAGCTGCGGTCGACCTTGAGGTAGTGCGCCTGGATGTGCTTGAGCAGCTGGAACGAGTTGAGGCCCGAGCCGAACTGCTCGAGTGCGAAACCGCAGTGCAGCTGTTCGAGGCCCTTGGCGAATGCGCGCGCGGGCTTGAGGTTGGTGACGACCTTGCTCTCGGGCATCTCGAACACGAGTGCATCGCCGCGCAGGCGCGCGTTCTTGAGCTGCAGGGCGACCCACGGCAGCAGGCCCTGGTCGTCGAGCGACTGTGGCGCGAGCTTGATGAAGAAAGTCGTTCGGCGATTGGCGTGCTCGCGCTCGGCGAGCGCGCGGATCGCGTTGCCGATGACCCAGCGGTCGATGCGCGCGGACAGCCCGTGCTGTTCGGCGATCGGCAGGAAGTGGCCGGGCAGGATCTCGCCCTTCGGCCCGTTCATGCGCAGCAGGATCTCGTAGAACTCGCCCTCGGCGCCCTGCAGGCTGATGATCGGCTGGTAGTAGAGCAGGAACTCGTCGCGGTTGAGCGCATCCTCGATGAGCTTGATCCAGTGGCGGTGCTTCTCCGCGTCGGCACGGTCCTGCGCCGACGGATCGAACACGCGCGTGCGGTTGCCGCCTTCGGCCTGGGCCGCGCGCAGGGCTGCGCTGGACTGGTCGACGACGGTGTTGCCGTTGGCGTTCTTCTCGGTGAGCAGGCTGCCGCCGACGCTGACGGTGAGGCTGATCGACTGCTTGCCGACCTCGAAGATGCGCTCCTCGAAGGCCTTGCGCAGCGTATCGGCGAGCTGGCGCACGTCGTCGCCGTTGCGCTGGCCGAGCAGGATGCCGAAGGTCTGCTCGCCGACGCGGCCCGGAACGTCGTTCTCGGCGAGGTGGCGGCGCATGAGGTTGGCCATGTCGCCGAGCAGCAGGTCGGTGTTGCCGAGGCCGATGCCGTCGAGCACGGTCTTGAAGTTGTCGGGCTCGAGCAGCAGCAGGGCCTGGTCGGCCTTGCCCTCGGACGCGGCCGTGGCGGCGCGATCGAGCTCGGTGAGCAGGTACTGGCGGTTGTAGAGCTCGGTGATGAGGTCCTTGGAACGCAGCGCGTCGAGTTCCATGGCCAGGTTCGGGTCGACCGCCTGCTGGCGGAAGATGATCTGCTGGCAGGGCTCGCCCTCGTAGTTGGCTTCCGAGAACTCCATGACCGCGTCGAACGTGGTGCCGTCGCTGCGCTGTGCCTTGAGGTTGAGCTTCTGCGGCGGCTTCTCGCCCTTGGACAGGCGCTTGAGCAGCGACTTGAAGTCCTCGGCGTCGTCCGGTGCGATGAGGTCGAGGATCGACATGCTCTCGATGTCCTCGAAATCCTCGAAACCGAACGTGTCGAGGTAGGCCTTGTTGGCGCGCACGTGCATGCCTTCGTGCACGTAGGCGACCGGATCACGCGACGAATCGAGCAGCACGCCGCAGCGTCGCTCGGCCTCGCGCAGCGCGTTCTCGAGGCGGCGCACGCTGCGCCGCATCGTCAGCGATTCGAATTCGCGGCGCACGATCATCTGCATGTGCTCGCCGCGGCTGCGCAACGCGAATGCGCGTGCCCCGGCCCGGAACGCGTCGACGATGACGTCGTCGCCCAGCTGCTCGCCGTAGGCGATCGTCGCGATGTCCTTGCCGGTGCGGCCGACCGCTCCCATCGCGCGTTCCAGGCGCAGCTCGCGCGCGCCGAGGTTGATCAGGATGAGGTCGGGGGCCTGGCGCTCGAGCTGGTCCTCGAGCTCCGCGTCGTTGGTGGCGCGGGACGGGCGCACGCCGATGCCGCCGTTGCGCAGGATGCCGATCAGCTGCTCGGCCTCCTCGGCCGAATCCTCGATCAGCAGGAGCTTGATGACGTGGTCGTTCTTGGTCATGGATTCGCGCGGTCAGGGGGCGCAGCGTCACCCGCCGGTGCGAGCCGGAGGGGCGACAGGGTTGTACCGGAATCCCCACGCCTTTTCCATACGACCGGAGGACGGGCGCGGGGTACGACGGGTCACACCGGCAGCTTGCTCGCCGCGCCCGCGACCTCGCGGACGAGCTTCGGCACGAGGTAGCCCGGCAGACGGTCGCGCAGGGCGGCGGCGAGGGCTAGCGCGTGCGCGTCGTCGACCTCGAAATGCGCGGCGCCGTCGACGCGGTCGAGCTGGTGCAGGTAGTACGGCAGCACGCCGGCTTCGAAAAGGCGTTCCGACAGCGCGGCCAGCGTCTCCGCGTCGTCGTTGACGCCACGCAGCAGCACGGACTGGTTGAGCAGTATCGCGCCGGCTTGGCGCAGGGCAAGGCAGGCGGCGTCCACCCCCGCGTCGAACTCGGCGGCGTGGTTGGCGTGCACGACCACGACCTTCTGCAGCGGCAGCGCGGCGAGCCAGTCGGTGAACTCGGCGTCGATGCGCTCGGGCAGCACGATCGGCAGGCGCGTGTGCAGGCGCAGTCGCGTGACGTGCGGCACGTCGGCGAGGGCGTCGCCGAGTTCGCGAAGGCGCGCGGTCGACAGCGACAACGGATCGCCACCCGACAGGATCACCTCGCGGATCGAGGCGTCGCCGCGCAGGTGGGCGACGGCCTCGCGCCAGCGCCCCGCGGCGGCGGTCTGCTCGGCGTAGGGGAAATGGCGGCGGAAGCAGTAGCGGCAGTTGACCGCGCACGAGCCGGTCGCGACGAGCAGCGCTCGGCCATCGTACTTGTGCAGCACGCCATGGGCCGCGCGTGCGGCGAGATCGCCGACCGCATCGGTGCCGAACCCGGGCACGCGCTCGAGCTCGGCCGCGGCCGGCAGCACCTGCAGCAGCAACGGGTCGCGCGCGTCGCCGTGGCGCATGCGCGCGACGAAGCCGCGCGGCACGCGCATCGCGAAGCCGGTATCGCGCGAGGGCAGCAGGTCGGCGGCGCGGTCCTCGAGGCCGACCAGGCGCAGCAGCTCGTGCGGGTCGGTGACCGCGTCGCGCCAGAGCTGCTGCCAGCGCGTGCCGGCGGCGGCGATCGGCGCGACGCCGTTTTGTGGGGAATGCGGGCTTGCAGGTATCATTGCCGATCGGTTCCGGGGACGCCCCGGGCAACGGATCCACCATTCTAGCCGCTTCCACGGGCGGCTTTCTTTCAGCGACAGGAGCGATCCATGGCTTCGCATGGGATGAACGACGTCAAGAACGGCATGAAGATCATCGTGGACGGTTACCCGTGCACGATCGTCGACACCGAATACGTGAAGCCGGGCAAGGGCCAGGCCTTCACGCGCGTCAAGTACCGCAACCTCAAGACCGGCCGTGTCGTCGAACTGACGATGAAGTCCACCGATTCGCTCGAGTCGGCCGACGTCGTCGACACCGACATGGAGTTCCTCTACTCGGACGGCGAGTTCTGGCACTTCATGGACCCGAGCAACCACGAGCAGATCGCCGCCGACGAGAAGGCGATGGCCGACGCCGCGAAGTGGCTCAAGGGCAACGAGATGGTCATCGTGACGCTGTGGAACGGCGCGCCGCTCAGCGTGACGCCGCCGAACTTCGTCGAGCTCACGATCACCGAGACCGACCCCGGCGTGCGCGGCGACACCTCGGGCGGCGGCGGCAAGCCGGCCAAGCTCGAGACCGGCGCGGTCGTGCGCGTGCCGCTGTTCGTGAACCAGGGCGAAGTGATCAAGGTCGACACGCGCACCGGCGAATACGCCAGCCGCGTGAAGTGACGCCGTGACGACGACCGCCCCGCTGGCCGCCGACCTCCTCGTCGAGGCGCGCTGGATCGTCCCGGTGCAGCCGCACGGCGTGGTCCTCGAAGGCCATGCCGTGGTGGTCGACGCCGACCGCATCGTCGCGGTGCTGCCGGCCGCCGAGGCTCGCGCGCGCTACGCGCCGCGCGAGCACGTCGTGCTCGGCGAACACGCGCTGATCCCGGGCCTCGTCAACGCGCACACGCACAACCCGATGACGCTCATGCGCGGGTTGGCCGACGACGTGCCGTTCATGCGCTGGCTCAAGGAGTACGTGTGGCCGGCCGAGGCCAAGGTCATGGGCGGCGAGTTCGTCCGTGACGGCGTCGAGCTCGCGATCGCCGAGATGATCCGCGGCGGCACCACCTGCTGCAACGAGAACTACTTCTTCCCCGACGTGCAGGCGGCGACCTACCGCCGCCACGGCTTCCGCGCGCTGGTCGGCCTGCCGGTCATCGAGTTCCCGACGCCGTGGGCGGCCAGCCCGGACGAGTACTTCGACAAGGCGCTCGCGGTGCACGACACGCTGCGCGACGATCCGCTGGTCGGCACCAGCCTCGCGCCGCACGCGCCGTACACGGTGTCCGACGCGAGCTTCGAGCGCGTGCGCATGCTGTCGGACCAGCTCGAGCTGCCGGTGCACCTTCACCTGCACGAGACCGCCGACGAGGTCGAGGAGAGCCGCCGCGACCATGGCGTGCGCCCGTTCGCGCGCATCAAGCGCCTCGGCCTGGTCAACGACCACCTCATCGCCGTGCACATGACGCAGCTGACCGAAGGCGAGATCGCCGACTGCGCCGAGCACGGCGTGTCGGTCGTGCACAACGTCGAATCCAACCTCAAGCTCATCAGCGGATTCTGCCCGGCCGAGGCGCTGCGCCAGGCCGGCGTGAACCTCGCGATCGGCACCGACGGCTGCGCCTCGAACAACGACCTCGACCTGTTCGGCGAGATGCGCACGGCCGCGCTGGTCGGCAAGATGGTTGCGCGCGACGCAGCCGCGCTCGATGCGGCCAGCGTGCTGCGTGCGGCGACGATGGGCTCGGCGACCGCGCTCGGCTGGGGCGACCGCATCGGCTCGATCGAGCCGGGCAAGCAGGCCGACCTGGTCGCGGTGCGCCTCGACGAGATCGAGACTCAGCCGATCTACAACGTGGTCTCCCAGCTCATCTACGTGGCCGGCCGCCACAACGTCAGCGACGTGTGGATCGCCGGCGTGCGCAAGCTCGCCGCGCGCGTGCTCGTCGATGTCGACACGAGCGCGATCCTCGAGAAGACGCGACGCTGGCGCGAACGCATCGCGAGCGCGTGAGCGGAGCCGATGCGATGAACGCCGTCAACGTCGATCCGGCCGAGACCGCCAAGTTCGAACGCCTCGCCAGCCGCTGGTGGGATCCGGACGGCGAGTCGCGCCCGCTGCACGACCTCAATCCCGTACGTTACGGCTACGTCGCCGCACGCGCCACGGTGCGCGGCGCGAGCGCGCTCGACGTCGGTTGCGGCGGCGGCCTGCTCAGCGAGGCGCTGGCGAAGGGCGGTGCCGACGTCGTCGGCATCGACCTCGCACCGGCCGTGCTCGAGGTCGCGCGCCTGCACCTGTTCGAGAGCGGCCAGCGCGTCGACTACCGCGACATCAGCGTCGAGGCGCTCGCCGCGGCCGAGCCGGGCACGTACGACCTCGTCACCTGCATGGAAATGCTCGAGCACGTGCCCGATCCGGCTAGCGTGCTCGCCGCATGCGCGACCCTGCTCAAGCCGGGTGGCCGCCTGTTCCTGTCGACGCTCAACCGCACGCCGCAGGCGTTCGCGACCGCGATCGTCGGCGCCGAGCATGTGCTGCGACTGCTGCCGCGCGGCACCCATCACTATGCACAGTTCCTCAAGCCCTCCGAGATCGCCGGTGCCCTGCGCGCGGCCGGCCTCGTGCTCGAGGACGTGCGCGGCATCGCCTACAACCCGTTCACGCGCCGCGCGCGCCTGACGGAGTCGGTGTCGGTCAACTACCTCGCCTGCGCGGCCAGGCCCGCCTGAGGAGCCGCGTGAACGCAGTCCTGTTCGACCTCGACGGCACGCTCGCCGATTCCGCGCCCGACCTCGTCGCCGCGATGGCGACGCTGTGCGACGAACTCGGCGAGCCGCCACCCGATGCCGCGGCGGTCACGCGCGTCGTCTCGGCCGGCGGCAAGGCCATCCTGCGCCAGGGCCTGCCCGGCGCCGACGCTGCGCGCATCGACGCCCTGCTGCCACGTTACCTCGAGCTTTACGCGACGCGCGGCAACCATTCGACGCGTCTCTACGACGGCGTCGACGCGATGCTGCGCGGGCTCGAGGCGCGTGGCGTGCCGTGGGGCATCGTCACCAACAAGGCCGGCTGGCTGGCCGGTCCCGTGGTGGAGCACCTCGGTCTCGCCGCGCGCTGCGCGGTGCTCGTCGCGGGCGACACGCTGCCGCAACGCAAGCCCGATCCGGCGCCGGTGCATCACGCCTGCGCGCAGATCGGCGTCGAGGCCGTGAACACGATCTTCGTCGGCGACGACCTGCGCGACGTCGAGGCCGGACGTGCCGCCGGCGCGCGCACGATCGCGGCCGCCTGGGGTTACCTCAACGGCGGCGATCCGTACGCCTGGGGTGCCGACGTCGTCGTCGCACGCGTCGACGATCTGCCGCCCGTCCTGCATTTCACGTGATGGCTGCGCCGGTCGCCACGGCGAGCTTCGAGACCAAGTGGGCCACGGCGCATCCCGAGTTCGCGCTCGCGCTGCGCTTCGTCGATCCCGCGCAGCGCGAGGCGCGCTCGGCGCTGGCCTGCATCGGATTCGAGATCGCGCATTGCGCGTACCGCATCGGCGAATCACACGTCGCGGCGGCCAAGCTGCACTGGTGGGCCGACGAGATCGCTGCACTCCAGGCCGCTTCGGCCCGCCATCCGCTGACGACCGTGCTCGCGGCGCATGCGCCGCGCGATCCGGCCGCGTGGAGCGCCTGGCGCGACGCGATCGCGGCCGCGTTCGTGCAGCGCGAGCCCGCGCCGGCCTCGACGCTCGACGCGCTCGTGAACGCCTACGCCGGGTTCGAGCGTCCGCTCGCGACGGTCGAGCAGGCCTGGTTCGGCGACCTCGACGTCGACGCCTCGGCGGAGCTCGCGGCGTCATCGCGTGCGTTCCGCGAACTCGTCGCGCTCGAGGAGGGGCTGTCCGTCGACCGACTCGCGCTGCCACTCGATCTGCTCGCGCGCCACGTGCTCGCGCGCGGCGACCTCGCCACCGCGTCACCGGCACGCGATGCCGCGCTGCGCGAAGGCTTCGGTTCGCTGGCCGCGCGTCTCGCCGTGCCGCCACGTGGACGCGTGTCGCCGTTCGCACTCGTCGCGGCGGTCGCCGATGCGCGCCGCGCCATGCGTGCCGTGCGCGCCGACGATCCGCTGGCCCGTGCACGCGCCGATGCGACCCGGCTGGACGCCCGAACGGTCTGGGCGACCTGGCGTGCGATGCGGCGTCAGCGCGCGCTGACCCGCGCCGGGGCTTGATGCCCGGCGATGATCCCCCACATGCTCGGAACCACGCCGCGTGCGCGTCCCGAGTGTTACAGCGAGTCCCGATGACCACGAACCCGGCCCGCGTCATGCCCGATGTCGCCAACGTCGCCGAAGCCGCCGCCGGCCGCCTCGACTGGGTCGGCATGGACGAGATCGCGGTGCCCGTGCGCGTGACCGCGCCCGACGGCAGCCTCGTGCAGGCGCCCGCGCGTGTCGCGGCCTGGGTCGATCTCGCGCGTGCGGACGTGCGCGGCATCCACATGTCGCGGCTCTACCTGCACGTCGATCGCCACCTGTCGTCCGAGCCGCTGACGCCGTGCTCGCTGCGCCGCCTGCTGCGCGACTTCCTCGATTCGCATGCGGAGCTGTCGACACGCGCGCGCGTGTCGGTGCGCTTCGACCACCTCGTGCGCCGTCCCGCGCTGAGCAGCGCCAACAGCGGCTGGAAGACCTACCCGGTCGAACTGCACGCACGCCTGGACGGTGGCGAGTTCACGCTCGAACTCGTCACCGAGATCGCCTACTCGAGCACGTGCCCGGCGTCGGCCGCACTCGCGCGCCAGCTCATCCAGGAGCAGTTCGCGCGCACGTTCCCGGCCGGTGGGCCGACCGATCGCGATGCCGTGCTCGCGTGGCTCGGCAGCACCGACGGCATCGTCGCGACGCCGCATGCCCAGCGCAGCAGCGCGCGCGTGCGCGTGCGCCTCGCACCGGGCTTCGACCTGCCGATCCTCGATCTCGTCGACCTCGTCGAAGGCGCGCTCAAGACGCCCGTGCAGACCGCGGTCAAGCGCGAGGACGAGCAGGCCTTTGCGCTGCTCAACGGCCAGAACCTCATGTTCTGCGAGGACGCCGCGCGACGCATGCAGGCGGCGCTCGACGGCGACGAACGCATCGCCGATTTCTGGCTGCGTGCGAGCCATTTCGAGAGCCTGCACCCGCACGACGCGGTCGCGGTCGCGACCAAGGGTGTCGCCGGCGGCTACGGCGCGGGTTCGTTCGACTGACGTTCCGGGCCGCGCACACGCGGCTCCGTACCTGACCCGATCGATCCTTCAGCGCGTGCGCTCGAGCACGAGCTGCGGATCGATGCGCACGTCGAACCAGTTCATGCCCCAGTGCAGGTGCGGACCGGTCGCGCGCCCGGTGGCACCGACCGCGGCGATCGTCGCGCCCTGCTCGACGCGGTCACCGACCTTCACGTCGATGCGCGACAGGTGCAGGAAATTCGAGCTGATGCCGTGGCCGTGGTCGAGCACGAGCGTGCCGCCCGTGAGGTAGAGGTCCGGATCGGCGAACGTGACGACGCCGGCTGCGGGCGCGCGCACGGGCGTGCCGGTCGCGGCGGCGATGTCCCAGCCCGAATGCGGCGTGCCGGGCTTGCCGTTGTAGATGCGCTGGCGGCCGAAGCGCCCGCTCGTGCGGCCCTCGACCGGACGCTGGAAGGCCTGCGTGAAATCCGTGCGCGCATCGTCGCGGTCGCGCACGGCGGCGACGCGTGCCTGCTCGCGGCGGATGCGTTCGGCGATCGCGGGTGGCGGATCGACCGTGGCCGGCGGCACGCCGTCGACACGCTCGATCGGCCAGTCGCGCGCCGTCACGGCGATGCGCGACTGCTCCTTCGAGCCGTCGGCATGGCGCACGTCGACCGTGAGCGTGCCCTCCGCGTCGCGGCCGACACCGAACACGACCGTGCCGTAGGAGGTGACGCGCAATGAGCGCCCGGCGTAACGCACCTCGCTGCCGGGCTCGACCTTGCCGACGACCATCGCGCCCTGAGATGCCGTTGCCGGGAACACGGCCGGCGTCGCCGCACCAGCGGACGACACGAGTGCGGCGAGGCCCGCGAGCGCGCCGGCGAGGGCGCGTGCGATCCCGTGGCCTCGCCTCAACGCGCGAACACCAGACGACGGCCGCGCACGCTGTCGTCGAGACGGCCTTCGCTCCAGCCGAGCTCGCCGTTGACGAACGTCGCCGCGATGCTGCTGCGGAACGTCGTGCCTTCGAACGGCGACCAGCCGCACTTGGACAGCACCTCGTCGGCGACCACCGTGTGCGGGGTCTTCGGATCGACGATGACGAGGTCTGCGTGGTAGCCCTCCCGCAGGAAGCCGCGCTCGTGCACGTCGAACAGCAGCGCGGGCGCGTGGCTGGTCGTCTCGACGACGCGCTCGAGCGTGAGCTCGCCGTCGAACACGCGCTCGAGCGCGGCCTGCAGCGCGTACTGCACGAGCGGCAGGCCCGACGGCGCGCTCGTGTACGGATTGGCCTTCTCGGTCGCGAGGTGCGGCGCGTGATCGGTCGCGAGCACGTCCAGGCGCGTCTCGGCGAGCGCACGCACGATCGCCTCGCGGTCGGCCGCGGTCTTGATCGCCGGGTTGCACTTGATGCGGTGGCCGAGGCGGTCGTAGTCGGCGTCGCTGAAGTGCAGGAAGTGCACGCAGGTTTCGGCGGTGATGCGCTTGCCCGTGATCGGGCCCGGCTCGAACAGCGCGAGCTCGTCGGCCGTGGAGATGTGCAGCACGTGCAGGCGCGTGCCGTGGCGGCGCGCGAGCGAGATCGCGAGCAGCGTCGACTTCATGCAGGCTTCGCGCGAACGGATCAGGCCGTGCTGGTTGGCCGGAATGTCGTCGCCCCAGCGCTCGCGCGCGGCGGCCTCGTTCGCCGAGATCATCGGCGTGTCCTCGCAATGCGTGATGATCGGCGTCGGTGCGTCGCGGAAGATCGCATCGAGCGTGGCGGGATCGTCGACGAGCATGTTGCCGGTCGAGGCGCCCATGAACACCTTGATGCCGGGTGCGCTGCGCGGGTCGAGGCGCTGGATGTCGGCGAGGTTGTCGTTGGTCGCGCCGAGGTAGAACGCGTAGTTCACGCGCGAGCTGCGCGCCCCGCGCGCGTACTTGTCGGCGAGGGCCTCCGCGTTCACCGCGGGCGGCTTGGTGTTGGGCATCTCCATGAAGCTCGTGATCCCGCCGGCGAGGCAGGCGCGCGACTCGCTCTCGATGTTGGCCTTGTGCTCGAGGCCCGGCTCGCGGAAGTGCACCTGGTCGTCGATCATGCCGGGCAGCAGCCAGCGCCCGCGGGCGTCGTAGACCTTCTCGTTGGCGCCCGCGGCGAGGCTGCCGGCGATCGCCTCGATGCGGCCGTCGCGCACGCGCACGTCGCCGTGGAAGCGTTTGCCTTCGTTGACGATCTCGGCGTTGGTGATGAGCCAGTCAGTCATGGGGGAGTCCGGGGGCAGGGTGGCGACATCCTCGCGGATGCCATCGGAATGTCTCGGGAACGGGATCGAGCCCGCCCGCGCAGAGGGGCTGGCAGCGCAGCAGGCGATGCGTGGCGAGCCAGCTGCCGCGCAGCGTGCCGAAGCGCGCGACCGCGACGCGTGCGTAGTCCGAGCAGCTCGGATGGAAGCGGCAGCGCGAGCCCAGCAGCGGGCTGATCCAGCGCTTGTACGAGGCGAGCAGGAAGAGGATCGGGCGGGACACGGAAGGCCTGGCTCGTCGTGCGCCGCGACGGGGGCGCAGCCGCCGGAGGCGCGGTTGCCGGGGCAGGGGACTTAGGCTATAACACCCGGCCGCCGGGTCACAAGGCTAGGACTGATATGGCGAAGACGACGCAGAAGACTGGTAAAACCACCGCCGCGACCAAGACGGCGACGCGTTCGAAGACCGCCGCCAAGCCGGCTCCGAAAACCGCCGCGAAGTCGACCCGGTCGACGCCCGTGGCGGCCTCGAAGACCAAGCGACCGCTGGTCGACAAGGCGCCGCCGGCGAAGAAGGCCGAACCCAAGAAGGTGTCGCGCGTCGTCCCGGCCAAGACCGTCGCCACGCCGGCACCGAAGACCGCCGCGAAGCCGCCCGCGAAAAGCGCCGGCCACGCGACCGCAACACCGGCGTCACCTGCGCCGCGCAGCGTGGCAGCCCCGGCGCCGCCTCCCTCGAAGCCCTCGAAGCCCACCGTGATCGATACCAAGTCCAACTCTTCCAGCGCCAAGCCGACCGCCGCCAAGGCGCGTGCGGTCGCCGCCCCCTCCGCCGGTACCGACGGCGTGACCATGCAGGACGGCCGCTACGCGCTGCCGACCACCACGCGCATCGACCTCCCGAAAGGCTACAAGCCCTCCGCCAAGGAGGAATACATGAGTCCGATGCACCTCGAGTTCTTCCGCCGCAAGCTGCAGACGTGGCGCGAGGACCTCGTGGAGGAGTCCAAGCAGACGATCGAGAACCTGCGTGACGAGGTCCGCGATGTCGGCGACGAGGCCGAGCGTGCCACGCGCGAGACCGAGAACTCGCTCGAACTGCGCACGCGCGATCGCTACCGCAAGCTGATCGCCAAGATCGACAAGGCGCTCAAGCGGATCGAGGAAGGCCGCTACGGCTACTGCGAGGAAACCGACGAGGAGATCGGCATCGACCGCCTCGAGGCGCGCCCGATCGCCACGCTCTGCCTCGACGCGCAGGAGCGCTGGGAGCACCGCCAGAAGCAGATGGGCGACTGAGTCGCCCGGGGCCCGGCCCCCGCGGACCGCGCCTGCGGTCCGCCGTCCGGCCCGGCACACGCCCAGGCGCTTATACACA
>JASCPI010000018.1 GCA_029959555.1 Lysobacteraceae bacterium PS02065
GCCCGCGACCTCGTCGAGCGCCTGCCCGCCACGCCGCGCGCGGCCGCCGCGAAGCCGCCGCGCACCCGCCCGGGCCTGCTGTCGCTGTCGCCGTGACCGCCGGATGCCGCGCCGCGGCTTGACCGATCGAAACGTTTTGCGGTAACGCGAATCCGGCTATAATGGGCGGCTGCCGCTTCGAGCGGCTCTTTTTCCCTTCCCCCCAGCGACGCCCGGCAACGGGTGGTCAGGCCTCCGTATGTCCATCGAGAATCTCCGCAACATCGCCATCGTGGCCCACGTCGACCACGGCAAGACGACCCTCGTCGACTGCCTCCTCAAGCAGTCCGGCACGTTCAACGAGCGCACCGTGCTCGCCGAGCGCGTCATGGACTCGAACGACCAGGAAAAGGAACGTGGCATCACGATCCTGTCCAAGAACACCGCGATCACCTGGCAGGGCAACCGCATCAACATCGTCGACACCCCGGGCCATGCCGACTTCGGCGGCGAGGTCGAGCGCGTGCTGTCGATGGTCGACTCGGTGCTGATCCTCGTCGACGCGATGGACGGCCCGATGCCGCAGACGCGCTTCGTGACCCAGAAGGCGTTCGCGATGGGCTTCAAGCCGATCGTCGTCGTCAACAAGATCGACCGCCCGGGCGCGCGTCCGGACTGGGTCATCGACCAGGTGTTCGACCTGTTCGACAAGCTCGGCGCGACCAACGAGCAGCTCGATTTTCCGATCGTCTACGCCTCGGCGCTGCACGGTTACGCGAGCCTCGACGACAGCGCGCGCGAAGGCGACATGACCCCGCTCTACGAAGCGATCATGAAGCACGTGTCGCCGCCGGCCGTCGATCCGGAAGGCGCGTTCCAGATGCGCATCAGCCAGCTCGACTACAACAACTTCGTCGGCCTGATCGGCATCGGCCGCATCCAGCGCGGCAAGGTGCGCACGAACATGCCGGTCAGCGTGATCGACCGCAACGGCAAGAAGCGCCAGGGCAAGGTGCTGCAGGTGCTCGGCTTCATGGGCCTGGAGCGCGTCGAGGTCGACGTGGCCGAGGCCGGCGACATCGTCGCGATCTCGGGCGTGGCCGAGCTCAGCATCTCCGACACGATCTGCGCGCTCGACACCCCCGAGGCGCTGCCGGCGCTGACGGTCGACGAGCCGACGATCTCGATGACCTTCCAGGTCAACAACTCGCCGTTCGCGGGCAGCAAGGAGCACAGCGGCGGCAAGTTCATCACCAGCCGCCAGATCCGCGAGCGCCTCGAGCGCGAGACGCTGCACAACGTCGCGCTCAAGGTCGAGGAAGGCTCGGATCCGGACAAGTTCCTCGTCTCGGGCCGCGGCGAGCTGCACCTGTCGGTGCTGATCGAGAACATGCGCCGCGAAGGCTTCGAGCTCGCCGTGTCGCGCCCGGAAGTCATCGTCAAGGAAATCGACGGCCAGCTCATGGAGCCGGTCGAGC
Organism: Lysobacteraceae bacterium PS02065; assembly: GCA_029959555.1. Lineage (GTDB taxonomy): Bacteria > Pseudomonadota > Gammaproteobacteria > Xanthomonadales > Rhodanobacteraceae > Dokdonella. Next base: position 1,458 of record JASCPI010000018.1, read on the forward strand.
AGCTCGTCGTCGACGTCGAGGAGCAGCATCAGGGCGGCGTCATGGAGAAGCTCGGCATCCGCAAGGGCCAGCTCAAGAACATGGAGCCGGACGGCAAGGGTCGCGTGCGCCTGGATTACCTCATTCCGGCGCGTGGCCTGATCGGTTTCCAGAACGAATTCCGCACGCTCACGCAGGGCTCGGGCCTGCTGTTCCACGTGTTCGACCACTACGGTCCGAAGGAACAGGGTGCGATCGCCAAGCGCCAGAACGGCGTCATGATCGCGAACGCCGCCGGCACCACGCCCGCCTACTCGCTCGGCCCGCTCGAGGAGCGCGGCCGCCTGTTCGCGGCCGAGGGCGACAACGTGTACGAGGGTCAGCTGGTCGGCATCCACTCCAAGGACAACGACCTCACCGTCAACGCGATCAAGCCCAAGCCGCTGACCAACATGCGCGCCTCGGGCAAGGACGACGCGATCAAGCTCACGCCGGCGATCAAGTACACGCTCGAGCAGGCGCTGGACTTCATCGAGGACGACGAGCTCGTCGAGGTCACGCCGAAGGCGATCCGCCTGCGCAAGAAGCACCTCACCGAGAACGATCGCAAGCGCGCCTCGCGCGCTGCGTGATCCACCACGTTCCCGGCGCGCAACGCGCCGGGAACCACGGCGGAGTCGCCTGCGGCGGTTCCGCCAGCTTCCGCTTTGTTTGGGCGGAACCCGCGCAGCGGATTCCGCCACACGATCGTACGTCGCCCCCGACACACCCCCCGCGACACCATCACCCCACTCTCCGCGCACATGCCGCGCGCGAAGACACGGCGAACGTCCCTTCGCACGAGACCGGCATCGCATCGCGGTCCACGGCGGAATCACCTGCGGTGGTTCCGCTCTACTCACATTCCAGCAACTCTCGACAACCGAACGGCTGGTCAGGCCGGAGGCGCAACAACAGCGCGCAGCGCCGGCCATCCCTTCAAGCGTCGCAGACGGGTTCTGGCACATGGCTCCTCGGCGAGCCGCCCTTCCTGCTCCGGATCAAGCCTCGCATCGCGACGACCGCATGTGCTCCGCGAGCGTCATCCCGACCCGCGCAAGCCCGCTACTCGAACCCGCTCGCGAAGATCACGTCGCCCGTTTCGGTCGCACCCACGTCGCAGCCCGCGCCGACCGGGCGCGGGTAGCCGCGCTGATCGACATCGAGGCAGAACACCGCGTTCGCGGCATCGATGGCGACGCTGCCGGCGGCCGGAAGGTAGGTCGGCGTGAGGCCGCCGTGGTTCGCCAGCGGGCCGAGTGCGAGTGCCGTGCCGGATACGCCGACCGTGTTGAGGTCGGTCGACAGGCCGCAGGTGTTGCCGGCGCTTTCGACGTTGCCGACGCCGAAGTCGATCGAGCCAGCCGGAAAGCTGCAGCTGCCGCGCAGGATGCTGTTGTAGAGGCGCAGCGCGAAGTCGGCCGGTTCCTCGTAGCCGCCGAGCGCCGATCCCGACAGCCCGACCGGCACCGCGACCGGCGCCGCCACCGTGACGTGCTGCAGGAGCAGCGTCGATCCGTCGATCGAGCTGGTCCATCCGATCGCGGCGCCACGCGCACCGCCGGGCAGCGCCGCGGCGGACACCGCGATGCTGTTGCCCGAGAACGTGCTGTTCTCCACCGCGAGGCGGGTACCACCACCGTCCATGAGCAGTGCGCCGCCCGCGCTGGCGCTGCCGCGGTTGCGCTCGAAGAGCGACTCCGTGATGCGCAGGTCGATCGTGTCGCCGATCTCCAGGGCCCCCGGCGCGCGGTCGTCGAGATCGTCGTTGGCGTTGTCGATGAACGCGCTGCGGCTCAGCGTGCCGTCCATTCTCGTGATCGACATCGGCCGCACATTGCCCTCGTAGCGCATGCGATCGACCACGAGCTCGGCGGCTTCCGCAAGCGGGTGCCCTCTGATCTCCACACCACCGCTCGTGCCGAGGACATCCACGCGCTCGATGCGAACACGGTTGGCGGTGGACAGGTACGCGCCGGACGTACTGTCCGCGGAGAGCGCGCCGTCGATGATCGAGTCGTACAGGTGGATGTCGGTGGTGCCGTAGCCGGCAAAGCCGTTGCCGTACACGGAAAGCCACGCAATGCGACTGTCGAACAACGCGAAGTCGGCCTTGCCGACGCTGGCGACGAGCGCGGTGATCTCGCTCTCGCCGACCGAGAACGATCCTGAGAAGTCGCCTCCTGCGACCGGAGGCTCTACCCTGATCGAGCCGAGCGGATTCGGCGCGCGCAGCCGGTAGAGTCGCACGGCGTTGCCGTTGGTGGCGAACAGTTCGCGCTTGCCCTGGGCATCGAGGGCCAGGTTGGCGAGATCGAGCTGATGCACCGAATCGAACGTGATCAGGTCGGTCACGCCATCACCACGGATCAGCGTCTGGGAACTGCCGGCGCCCTGGAAGTGCGTGCCGCCGGTCACCGCGAGCGGCGTCGCGTTGACCTGGTAGGTACCTGCTGCAAGCAGGATCTCGTTGTACGCCGCAGGATCGACGTTGGCGGCGATCACCGCTTCGCGCAACGAGCAATCGGTCGGCGTGCAGCCGTTCGGCGCGGGGTCGTCCAGGCGCGTCACGACGATGTCCTGTGCATGCACGGGCGCCGCCGCGAGCCATGACGCGAAGACGAACCCTGCAAAACCGATTCCGTTGCACCCGTGCATCGCCGCATCCCGCCATCGACGCCGTGGCGTCCCTGGATCACGGTCACGGCGAACAGCGGCACGGGAGGCCAACGCTCCACGATGGAGCGTGCCGCCGCGGTACCTCGGCGATGTCGATGGACACCGCGATCCGGCTCAATCGCCGGCTTCGGCCGCCTCGCGTCCCTGCTGGCGGATCAGGGCTTCCTGGCGCGCATCCTCGATAGCATCGCGAACCGCGTCGACATCGGCCGTGTGCTCGTCGAACACGAACGTGCCGGTCAGCGGCGTGTCGGGCTGCAGCTCGCCCTGCTCGTACAGCGCCCACATCTCCTCGCCGTAATGCGTGTCGGCCAGTTCCGGGGCGAAGCGCGAGAGCGTGTCGCGCAGGTTGTGCACGTCGCGCAGGAGCATCGTGCGCGCGGCGTTGTTGCCCGAGGCGCTCACCACCTGCGGGAAGTCGATCAACACCGGACCGTCCGGCGCGACGAGCACGTTGTACTCGGAAAGATCGCCGTGGATGAGCCCGAGGCACAGCATGCGCACGACATCGCGCACGAGGCTCGTGTGGAACGCGCGCGCCGTGTCGGCGTCGAGCTCCACCTCGCCGAGGCGCGGCGCGTTGTCACCGTCCGCATCGGCGACGAGGTCCATCAGCAGCACGCCGTGCGAATAGCCGCGCGGCTGCGGCACGTGCACGCCCGCCGCGGCGAGCTGGTAGAGCACCTCGACCTCGGTGTTCTTCCACGCGGTCTCCTGCTCACGCCGCCCGAACTTGCTGGCCTTGCCGATCGCGCGCGCCTGGCGGCTGCCGCGCACCTTGCGGCCTTCCTGGTACTGCACGCGCGCCTGGAAGCTGCGCTGCGCCATGTCCTTGTAGACCTTCGCGCACAGCACGCGGCCACCCGCGCCGACCATGTAGACCGATGCCTCCTTGCCACTCTTCAACGGCCGCAGCACCTCGTCGACGACACCGTCGTCGACCAGCGGCTGCAAACCCTTCGGAATCTTCATCGTGACCCGTTTCTTCACTCGATCAGCTGCGCATTATGCGGGCATGCGGACGGATCGGCAGCGGATAGCCAGCTCCAAGCATGCCAATCAAGCTTCGACACCCGACATGGCGACATGCATCACGGCGGAATCGCCTGCGGCGGTTCCGCCCTACCCGAATGACCTTCAAGCATGGCGAACGTCGTCACGATCCCGTAGGGCGGAACCCGCGCAGCGGATTCCGCCACATGCGGAGCGATGCGATTCGTGACGCTGGCGCACCTCACGGCGGAATCGCCTGTGGCGGTTCCGCCCTACCCGACTGACGCTCAGGCATGGCGAACGTCGTCACGATCCCGTAGGGCGGAACCCGCGCAGCGGATTCCGCCACCATGCGGAGCGATGCGATTCGTGACGCCGGCGCACCTCGCGGCGGAATCGCCTGCGGCGGTTCCGCCCTACCCGAATGACCTTCAAGCATGGCGAGCGTCGTCACGCTTCCGTAGGGCGGAACCCGCGCTGCGGATTCCGCCACATGCGGAGCGATGCGATTCGTGACGCTGGCGCACCTCACGGCGGAATCGCCTGCGGCGGTTCCGCCCTACCCGACTGACGCTCAGGCATGGCGAACGTCGTCACGATCCCGTAGGGCGGAACCCGCGCTGCGGATTCCGTCACCATGCGGAGCGATGCGCTGCATGGCGCTGACACGGTTCATGGTGGAATCGCCGCAGTGGCTCTGTGCGCCCTTCCGAAGCGCCCAATTCCCTTGCCGCACTGCGCCTTGCAAATCCGCGCGCACGCGTCGAGTCTCGCGGGTGGTCCGGCATCGTGGGGAGCGGTGACGCAGCGGGTATCGCCTGCGCGCCGTGCGATGCGGATCCGCCGCCGTCGCATCGCGAATCGATCGCGATCGTCGATCCGAGACCCGCTCCAGGGAGGAAACACCGTGACCCGAACCTCGTCCGTGCTGTCCGCGTTGACCCTGCTCGCCGCCGCGCCCGCCTTCGCCCAGGCCGATACCTCGGCCCTGCCCTTCGCCAAGCAACTCGCCGGTCCTCCGTCGGAGATCGCGTCGATGCGCGCGCCGTTGCCGACCGACGCGACGATCCACTCGCGCAGCGCGCTGCTGCCCGTGAAATTCACCGGCGAAGCCGGCGGCGAACGCACGTGGCAGGCCTCGCTCCCGGTCGAGAAGGATGCGCTGCGCTTCCTCGTGTTCGCGCCCGCACAGGCGGACTGGCAGGTCGACCTCGTCGGCGCTTCGGGACGCAGCGTCGCGGCCGAGTCGCTGGCCTCGCGCGTGATCGCGACCGATTTCGCGCTCGGCGAGGCACGCGTGCCCGCGGTGCGCTACGACCTCGACAACCTGCAAGGCGACACCTGGAGCCTCAAGCTGCGCAGCGGCGCGGCGGCAGCCGACGGCTACCTCCTCGTCGAAGGCGACGAGGCGACCGAGCTCGCCTCATACCAGACCCACACGCGCCAGATCGTCGGCGAGCGCCTTGGCCTCACCGCGCTGCTGACCGCATCGGCCGGCGACGACGTGCGCGTCGGCGCGAAGGCGGGTCGCATCGCGCAGGCCATGCTGCGCGTCACCGCGCCGGACGGCAGCGTCACCACGCATGCGATGTTCGACGATGGCCGCCACGACGACGGCCTCGCCGGCGACGGCCTGTTCGCGGGTGATTTCCCGGCCACGCTCGCCGGCAACTACACCGCGCAGGTCGAGGTGCGTGGCACCAACGCGCGCGGCAAGGCCTTCGTGCGCACGGCCGAACACTTGCTGCCCGTCGTCGAGGCGAGCCTCGCGATCGGCGCGCAGCAGGCCACGGCCGTCACCGCGACCGAAGCGAACCGCCTGTCGATCCGCGTACCCGTCACCGCGCGCAAGCAAGGCCAGCATTACCGCGCGATCGGCGAGGTCTGGGGCACCGGCGCGGACGGCAAGCCCAAGGCGGTCGCCTGGCTCGGCGGCATGGTCGTGCCACGCGACGGCCAGCTCGCGCTCGGCTTCGACGAACGCTGGATCGCCCTGAGCGGCGCGAAGGCGCCGTTCGAACTGCGCGAGCTGCGCATCGAGGACCCCGACCACTTCGTCACCGTGGCCTCGGCCAAGCGCCTCGCGCTCGCGATGCCGAACCTGCGTTCGAAGGCCAACCCGGCCGGGATCGTCGTCGACGAGACCATGACCATGGGCCCCCGCCCGGCGCGCGGCAGCGTCACCGAAGGCGTCGGCCAGCGCCTGCTGCTCGTGCACGGCTACTGCTCCAACGCGGTGTGGCCGGCCTCGCAGTTCAGCACGGCCTCGACGTTCCTCGACGCCAACCAGAACCGCAGCCACGACCAGTTCGCGCAGCGCATCCGCACGTTCGGCTCGACGTGGAACTCGTTCGGCACGGTCGCACACAGCCAGGGCGGCGCGGCCTCGCTGCACCTCTACGCGTTCTACTGGAGCGGCCTCGACAACGCGACCGGCAGCCGCCTGATCCAGTCGGTCGGCACGCCGTACAAGGGCACCAACCTCTCGGGCATCCTCGCGACGCTCGGCAGCTGGTTCGGCGTGGCGTGTGGATCGAACAGCAACCTCACCTACAGCGGCGCCTCGTCGTGGCTGGCCGGCGTGCCGAACTCGGCCCGCGCCAAGGTCAACTACTACACGACCTCGTTCACGCTGACGAACTGGTACACCAACGACTACTGCCAGTTCGCCACCGACCTCGTCCTCAGCGACCCCGAGGACGGCACCACCGAACAGGTCAACGGCCAGCTCCCGGGTGCGGTCAACCGCGGCCACGTCACGGGCCAGTGCCACACCGCCAACATGCGTGATCCCGCGCAGTACTTGAATGCGAGCCGCAACGCGACGATGAACAGCAACGCGGCGCGCTGATCATCACATCCGGAGCGCGGCAGGGGCCGCGCTCCGGAGTCGTCGGCTACACGGCACGCCACTCGTCGCCGGCAAGGGACCACCACAGACCTCTGGTCCACGCGACGGCATCGACCCAGAAGCCCGCGTGCACCACACGGTGCGGCCTGGAAACCCGTCAGGCGATGGCGGCGATCACAACGCCTCGATCGAGGTGATCGTGTACATCGGAACGCCCGACTCGTTCTTCATGCTCGACAGCGTCGCACGCACCTTTCCACCCGTCGCGGGAATCTTCAGGTTGCGCAGCACCGGACCGTCGGCATGGACCAGGACTTCCTTCCCGTCGAGCATGAGCGAGCCGAAATTCCAGTCCCCGTAGTCACCGAATTCTTCATCTCCTTCGATGACATCGAAGGAGACCGTGCCTTCCACGGTGACGGGGAGCGTGGCGAGCACGGACGGCGTCTCCCTCGCCGATGTCGCACCGGAACCCGAACCTCCACAGCCCAGCGTCGACAGGGCAAACGCAGCCAGCAGAGCGAACCTGATCATCACGGCAACCTCCATGGTGGGACCATCATGACAACCCGTGAACCGGGGTCAGGTTCATTTATCCGGAGACGCATCCCCGTCGCCAAGGCGCACGCCAGGCAAATGAACCTGACCCCAGCTGTCAGCGCTTCATCCGCGCGGACAGCCTAGCCATACTTCTTCTTCACGTTCGCGATCGACGCCTTGACGAGCTTCTCGAGCACACCCGCGTCGAGATCGGCAAGCTGTTTGAAGTACAGGCAGGACTTGCCCATCTTGTGTTTGCCGAGCTTCGCGAGCAGCTTCGCACCCGCCTCGTCCTCGCAGTCCAGGTACACGACGAGCTCGCGCCCGCGGACCGCGAAGCCCGCCAGCGGCGCCTCGCCCGAACGCCCGCTCTCGTAGGTGTAGGTGTACGAGCCGAAGCCGACGATGCTCGGCCCCCACATCTTCGGCGGCTGCCCCGTGATCCCGCCGAGCAGCGCGATCAGCGCATGGCTGTCGGCGGTCTGCTGGGGATTGGCGCGCGAGGCGAGATAGCCTTCCACGCTGGAGTCGGTTGCCTTGGTCTTGTTCTCGGCCATGGGAATGCCCTCGGTGGGATCAAGCGAGACCGCGGAGGATATCGAGTCTGTTCGACGACATGACCACACCCAGCGCCCTTAGCTCAGCTGCAACCTTGTCCACCTCGGCGCCCCTTGCTCACGATCTCGCCCTCGCGTGCCAGCCTGCGCCAATGAGACGGCGTGAAGGGTTGGATGTAAAGCGACTCGGCGACGTCTCATACCGAGACGCCTGGCAGCTTGCTAAGGCGCACAGCGGTGACCTTGAAGGTGTCGCTGGGACGGTATGTCGTGCGTGGATCAGGGCGAGGCATTGGCACTCCTGATCGTTAGGTCAGGGCGTCCAACAAACTAATCGAACGACCCGCACCGGCTGGATAAAATTGTAAGACCTCACTTTGCTTGCTGCTCAATCTTTCGCATCACCACATGTATGGTTGCGAGGTAAAAATAGAACATCCAACTGAGCCATATACTTGCGTCATAACCAGTCTTTTGCTGGTCATTGTGATGCCTGACACCAAAATTATTTGCTATATTGAACAAATCTCGCTCGTCTGCAGCAGTTAACAGCGACTTGACCTTGGGCCTTAGGTATTCCAAAACGTCGGCCAAGTCCCGAACTGCTTGGCGCCGGTCATCTAGGGTTGACCCGTGCCGACGGTAGCGCAACGTCGCTGCTTTCAAACGATCTTCGACGTTTGTGTCCTTGGTGGGAATGTCTGCGTCAAAGATCTGCTCGAATCCAGCCTCTGGCTTTCGCAAAACCTCTCCATCCGAGGAGACCTCAAATCTATCCTCATAGTGAGCGAGAACAGAGTTGGCCTTCTGGCGGTACTCCAATTGCCCTTGAGTCTTGTTGAAGGTGTTCCAATGCATTCCGCAGTCATTATAGCTGTGGTAGTGACCGTCAATTGGCTTTGACACGTACTGGTACAAGAATTCGACAATGTCGAAGAAGTCGTCTTCCGTGTAGAGCTTCGCATTGGCGCGCATGGGCCACAGGTGCTTCTTGCGAATGGTTAAAAGTATCTCCAGTTCGATATCACGAACGGTACCATCAACGTCGCCCGCGTCGACGCAGTTGTATCCAAAGGCTTCATGGAAGTAGCCATCTTCGCAAAGCTGATCGAACACGCGAATGAAGAGATCAACAACGTCCGAAAGTGGCAAGCCAGAGGGGTTGGGGTTGGTGCCTTTCCGCTGTGAGTAGTAGGTATGCGACATTGTCCGGGGTAAAATCTAACGTCAAAGTGAACGAAGCGTTGCGGCGCGGTACCGGTGCACGATTTTGCAAGCACTAGTGAGGCCAATTCCGCAACGTGTCCAAGTCGACCGACAAGTTAGGACGCATGGCGCTCCGCCTTGTAGTCGAACTCTTTTGAAAGCAGCTTTGTAAACCGCGATTTGTGGTAAGGCCAAGAACGGTGATCGTCTAATACACCGACAAAGACGTCGCCCGCTAAGCTGAGGCCAAGCGCGTTGAAAAGAAGAATGAGAAGCACATCGTACACACGTTCAAGTTCGCGCACAAAGGAGGCTAGTTGCTTAGGCGTCTCAAATCCGGGAGAAATACCTTTAGCCAACTGCCGTAAAGACTCGTCCACTTGCTCCGCAGAACGATGGACATAACGGCACAAGTATGAGTACCGGCTCCTGATCTCGTCCATGAGCGCCTTATTACCTGAATCTGAATAGCTATTTAGGCGAAAGTCCTCGACGAAAGAAACTGAGGAACTGGGGATGTCGTCAGCTAGATAGTTTATTTTCTCGGCCAGCGGCTTCCCCATGAGCTTCAGATCCGCGTAGACGTGCTTTGACACGGATTCCAGAAGATAGCGAAGTTCGCGCTTAGCGACCGTTAGCTGCCCCTCCTTCGCCAAGGACCAAACAGCCACGACGGATTGCAACGTATCGTCGATGAATCTGAACGACAAAAACTCGTTGTAGATTGATGATCGCCTAGACATCATCCACATAGCGCGAATGCCGAACACAACTCCCTCCGTCAGCCGCTGAAGCCGCTTCGTTTGGGATATAAATGATTCTGAAGAGCGGAGTGCATCGTGCTCCGTCAGAATCTTCTCACGCGCGGCCCTGATGGATTCGAACGGTTCGTTGTTCATGCGCTCTAACGTTTGACTTCAACGGCGCCGAAGGCGTCCGCTGGAAGGAGAGGTTAGACCTCATATTCTCAGATGCTCGAGGTGAAGATCCAGTGAGACGAAGCGGCTTGCGACTTCTTTCAACTCTCGCGCTGCATGGTTCCAAAACACCACTTCCACTTTGAATCCATCTTCCTGCAGCGCCTTAATCGTGGGTACGTAGTCGGCATCTCCAGCGACGAGAACGAAAAGGTCGTCTTTCGGGCTTCCGTGCTTGAACGCGTCTTTGGTGATGAGCGTAGCAATACCAGTGTCGATTTTCTTTTCCTTGTTTCGAACGTTCCGATCTTCAAGATGCAGCTCAAACCCAGCCCTTTCAGCATGCTTCCAGATCGAGTCGTTTGGGGGCGGCCGAGACCCAAACAGTGCGGCCCTCTTGATCTTTGGAAGATCATTTCCCGTCAAGAACTCGTGCAATTTTCCGAAGCTAATCGTGTACCCTTGGTCAAGAATTCCATCCCGCATGGCTTCATGAATGTCAACGGCAAGGCGTTGAGCTACGGCGCTTACCCTTCTGCCTTCGATGTAGAGGTTGGAGTTGTCAACATAGATGTAATCCGCCATGAGAGCTCCCGTCTTGTTGATGAGTCGTACTCACGAGGTTTGACGTCTGAACTAAATCGATCCACGCCGCCGATTCTTCTTGAATGAATCTTCAGGGTCCATACTCATAGCGCTGGCTACAAGATGGGCATGTGACCTCAATGAGTTTTCCGACTGGCACCCGAGAGCGCTGAGCGCACTTCGGACACTTGGCGATGCCAGCAACCTGCGCGACGGGCGGCTGCTCGCTCGACCTTGAAGCTACAGACGCGTTCGCTCGTTTTGGCGAAAAGAACCTGCGCAGTGTGCGCGTGACAAAGAACCAAACAATTAATCCGAAAGCGACGCCCATGATTGTTTCAACGACATGCGGGTTACCAACGCTACTCATCCAAAGTGCGAAGACAGCTAACCCGGCGACTAGACCTAGCAGTGTAGACATTGTCTGGAATGGCCCCAAATACATTTATCCCGCAGCACTACAGGCTACGGAGCGACAATCATGCAGCCCGACGAGCCTGTCAAGGTGATTTCCCGATGCCGAACATTAGGTTGCACGAGACCATGCATGCTTCCAACGCGCGGAGTAGGATGTCTGCAATACAGCGGTGTTTCACACCATATCACCGCTGACAAAAGGTGATGCTGCTCTACTCTCGTCGCAAGGCGCATGAGGACCTCACGCACAATCCGCGGCGATCGACGACGAAGCTCTCGATCCGATCGTGCAATGCACGATCGGGATCTCACAAACGTACCGTGCACCCGTTCAGCTGAGTAGCCGTGCGACGCAGCCACGGATTGTAGCCCGCAATCGCACAGTTCCCAGCGGAGGTACCGAAACCCGGCTACTGAATCGCCTCATCCAACATCAACTGCCTCACAAACCGCACCGGCGGCGCGCCATACGACAACACCTTGTCGTGATAGGCCTTGAGGTTGAACGCGTCGCCCTGCTTGGCTTCGGCGGCCTTGCGCATGTCGAAGTGTTCCTGCACGCCGACGAAGTAGGTCGGCAGCTGTGCGGACGTGAGTTGCGCGCGGATCCATTTGCCGGCGGCTTCGCGCTCCTGCTGGAACGTGCGGCGGACCATGAGGTCCATGGCCTGCTCGCGGGTCCAGTTGTCCACGTGCACACCCTGGTCGAGGATCGCGTTGGCGATCGTGCGCAGGTAGAACTTGAGCTGGACGAGGCGGAACAGCGGATCGTTGTCCATGTAGCCGGCATCGGCCATCATCTTTTCGGTGTAGACGGCCCAGCCTTCTGCGAACAGGCCCGAGCGCAGCACGCCGCGCAGCGTCGAGGGGAAGCGCGCCGAGTGCCAGCCTTCGAGGTAGTGGCCCGGCGTGCCCTCGTGGATGCTGAGCAGGTGGATCATGCGCGAGTTGTATTCGCGCAGGAACGAGTCGACCTGTTCGGCCGTCCAGTCGTCCGGAATCGGCGAGACCGCGTAGAAGGTCTCGAGGCCCTTGTCGAGCGGGCCCGGTGAATCGCAGTAGGCGACCGCGACGCCGCGCTGGAACTCGGGCATCAGGATGATCTTGACCGGTGCATCGGGCAGCGTGACGAGATCGTGTTTCTTGACGAAATCGGTCGCCGAGGCGAGCGCGGCTTCGGCCTCCTCGACGACCTTGTCGCGCGCGGGCTTCTCGGCGTAGGCGCGTTCGAGCGCGGCTTCGATCACGGCCTGCTGCTGCGCTTCGTCGGGCGTGTCGGGCATCGGCGGTGCGGTCTTCGCGCCGGCGAGCACGCCGCGCGCGATGCCGTACATCTCGGTGCGTACGCGATCGAGCTCGGCCTCGGCGCGCTGGCGGATGTCGGCGCGCGACAGCGACGACAGCAGCGCGAACTGCAGCTTCTGGTCGTACACCTCGGCGCCGATGCGGAACTCGCCCTTCGCGCTCGGCACGAGCGTGCCGTCGAGCCAGGCCTGGTGCTCGGCGACAGCCTTGCGCAGGCCTTCGATCGCGGTGTCGGCGCGCTTGCGCGTCGCCTCGTCGAGCTCGCCGAGGTGCGGCGTGATGAACATGTCGACGAGGCCGAGCACGCCGTTGTTCTGCTTGGCGACCGTCTCGGCGTGGATCTTCGGCACGCGTGCGGGATCGAGGTTGGCGCGTGCCTGCGCGAACAGGGTCGGCAGCTTCTCGATGCGCGCGACGGCCGAGCGCAGGCGCTCCGGGCGCGGCGCGAACTCGCGCGCCATGAGGTTGTAGAGCGCGCCGCCGGCGAGGCCGCTGTAGACCTGCGGATCGGTCGCCCAGCCCTGCAGGGTCTCGCTGTCCCAGATGCCGTAGCGCAGCTGGTTGCGCAGGATCGCCGCATCGACCTGGTTCTCGCGCGACAGCGCCTTGGCGTCGATCGCATCGAGCTCGGCGAGCAGGCCTTTCGATACCTTCAGCGCCTTGGCGCGGCCCTCGGGGCCGAGGTCGTCGAGCTCGCTGTCGTAGCGGTGCTCGCCGATCTGCGTCGCGTTGACCGGCGACAGCTGCAGCCACGCCGCGAGCGCGCGCTGCGAGAGGTCGGCGAAGGTGGTATCGGCATTCGCCGTGGCTGCGGCGGGTTTGTCGGCCGTGACGGGCGGCGGCGTCTCGGCCTTCTGGCAGGCCGCGAGGGCGGCGATCAGGGCGAGGGCGAGCAGAGGGGTACGCATGGGGCGGGATCCGTGGCGGTGCGGCGTCGCACGTGGAGGCCAAGCATAGGCAGAACCCGTGGGTCATGGCACGGTGGCGTGCGTCATGTTGACGAGGCACCGTGCATCCGCCTGGCGTCATGCCACGTACCTTCCCGCACTGCACGAGACGGCCCCGCCATGCCTTCGCTCCGTACCCGTTCCAGCGCTCCCCTCTCCCCCCATGGCGGCCTCGCCGGCGCGGCGGTCGCGATCGCGATGCTCGGCGCCGCCGGCGATCTCGCCGCGACACCGGTCGTGCGCTACGACGGTGTCGCCTACGACGCCCGCGACCGCGTGCTCTATCGCGAATCGCACGGGCTGCGCGGCGACCACGGCGCGCGTACGCTCGTGGTGCTGTTCGAGTGCCCGGACGGCAAGGCGTTCGCACGCAAGCGCGTCGACGAGAACGGCACGCCCGAAGCGCCCTCGTTCGCGCTCGAGGACGCGCGCTCGGGCTATCGCGAAGGCGTGCGCGCGGCGAGCGGCGACGGCCGCGAGGTGTTCGTGCAGCGGCGCGCGGAACAGGCCGAGAAGTCGGCACCGCTGCCGGTCGCATCGGATCTCGTCCTCGACGCGGGCTTCGATGCGTTCATCCGCGGCCACTGGGATGCGCTCGCGTCGGGACGGCGCATGACGATGGCGTTCCTCGTGCCGAGCCGCCTGTCGACCGTGCCGTTCAGCGTCGAGCGCGTCGGCGAGACGACGGTCGACGGCGCGCCGGCGACGCGCTTCCGCCTCGAGGTCGACGCCTGGTACGCGTTCGCGTTGCCGGCGATCGACGCGACCTACGTGACCGCCACGCGCACGATCCGCACCTACAACGGCCCGGCCAACGTCCGCAACGCGGACGGCAAGCCGCTCGACGTGCGCATCGAGTTCCCCTCCTCGGACCGGCACGACGATGCCGATGCCGCCGCGTTCGAACGGCTCGCCACGGCGCCGCTCGACGGCCGCTGTATCCTCTGACGACACGCACGTGTCCTTTCCCGCCCTGCTGCCGGAGAACCTGCATGACCGCGATCTACCTGTGGATCAACGCCGTGCTCTACGCCGGCCTCGCCGCGTGGTGCACGCTGGCGCCGACCGCGACCTCGCAGGCGGTGGGCTTCACGCAGTTGTCGGCCTCCGGCCGCTCCGAGTACGCGGTGATCTACGGCGGCATGCAGTTCGGCTTCGCCTTCCTGTTCGGCTGGGCGGCACTCGGCGGGCACCTGCGCTTCGGACTCGTGTTCGCGCTCGCGCTTTACGTGCCGATCGTGCTGTTCCGCGCAGTGAGCCTGTGGCGCTTCTGGCCGGTCGGACCGACCACACTGTGGACCGCCATGCTCGAGGTGCTGCTGCTCGGCGCGGCGCTGGCGCTGTGGTGGAGCGGTCGCGCGATCGACTGACGGCGTTCATCGACGGCGCGCGGAACCGTGTAGGATCGAGCGCACTTTCCCACGCTGCCCGCGGAGACCGCATGGCCGAGGCCGAGACGGTGAACGACGATGTTCTCGCGGGCCTGATCGCAGCGACGGCGCGCGGTGACGCGAACGCGTTCGAACGCCTCTACCGCGAGACCTCGGCGAAACTCTTCGGCGTCTGCCTGCGCATGCTCGCGCGTGCCGAGGCGGAAGAGGTCGTGCAGGACGTCTACGTCGCCGTGTGGCGCAAGGCCGACCAGTTCGATCCGGACCGTGCGCGTGGCATGACGTGGCTGTCGATGATGGCGCGCAACCGCGCGATCGACCGCCTGCGCGCGAACCGCAGCGAAGTCGCGCGCTCGGTGATCGCCCTCGAAGACGAACCGGCCGCCGCGGCCGACGACGCCGCCGCGACGATGCAGGACGTGCATCGCCTCGACGACTGCCTCGACGAACTCGAGGCCCCGCGCCGCACGCTGATCCGCACGGCGTTCTTCGAGGGCGCGACCTACGAGGAACTCGCGCAACGCAGCGCGACCCCGCTCGGCACGGTCAAGAGCTGGATCCGCCGCGGCCTTCTCAAGCTCAAGGCCTGCCTCGAGCGATGAACACGACGCCGACCGACCTGCCGCCGCCCGAAGGCGATCCCGCCGCCGAGTACGTGCTCGGCGTGCTCGATGCGCCGGCACGTCGCGAGATCGAAGCACGTGCCGCGCGCGATGCGGTGTTCGCGCGCGATCTCGCCGTGTGGGAAGAACGTTTCATGCCGCTGCTCGCGGACATCGAACCCGTCGCCGTGCCCGCTCGCGTGTGGGAGCACCTGCGCGCGATGGTCGGCGGCGGTGCCGCGGCATCCGCGACACGCGGCGGCCGACCCACAGGCTGGTGGGAAAGCCTCGCCGTGTGGCGTGCTTTCGCCGGCCTCGCCACGGCCGCGGCGCTCGCGTGTGCAGTCGCACTGGTCGTGCTGCCGGGAGGCACGGCACCCGAGCCCGGCGCGGCGATGGTGTCCACGCTCGCCCACGACGACGGCAGCGCCGGCTTCGTCGCACTGATCGAACCCTCGCGTGGCCAGCTCACGCTCACGCCGGTGGCTGCCGCGACCAGCGGCGGACGCGTGCCGGAGCTGTGGCTGATCCCGAAGGACCAGGCACCGCGCTCGCTCGGCATCGTTGACGTGACGCATTCGCTGGTCGTGCGGATTCCGGAGGCGATGCTCGCCGAGGTCGGCACCGATGCGGTGCTCGCGGTGACGCTGGAGCCACCGGGTGGCGCGCCCGGCGGCAAGCCGACCGGGCCGATCGTCGCGAAGGGTGGCGTGGCGGTGCTGTAGCGCGTGCCGCCCGCGGTGGTGCGCGGGCTGCCGGTGCATGCGACGAAGGCTTCGCGACGGCATCACGTGGAGCCATCTTTTCCCTTCTCCCACCGGGAGAAGAGCCTGCCCCGTACCCTGATACCGGGTGGCCCGAAGGGCCGGATGAGGGTTCGGGATCGCGCCGACGATCTGCCGTCGTCACGATCCCGCACCCTCTCCCCAATCCCTCTCCCGGAGGGAGAAGGGCTCGAGCGGGGGTGGCTCGCAGCGTGCATCCAGATGGCGGTCCGCTCCGTAAGCATCAGGTGACCCACGCACGAGGATCCCGTCGTCCATGGCATCGCTCCCTGCCCGCTCCGCGCGCCCTCGCATCGCCACGGCGTTGCGACGCTGGTTCGACACGCGCAGGATGCTCCGCTCGGCGCCGACGCGGACCGCATCGACGTGTGGCGCGCGCTGCCGTTCGTCGCGATGCACCTCGCCTGCCTCGGTGTGTTCGTGGTCGGCGTATCGCCGTTCGCGCTCGCGGTCGCCGCCGTGCTGTACGCGGTGCGCATGTTCGCGCTGACCGCGTTCTACCACCGCTACTTCGCGCATCGCGCGTTCCGTACCTCGCGCGGCGTGCAGTTCGTGTTCGCGGTGATCGGCGCCTCGTGCGTGCAGCGCGGGCCGCTGTGGTGGGCCGCGCACCATCGCCATCACCACCGTCACACGGACACGCCGGACGATCCGCATTCGCCGCGCGAGCACGGCCTGCTGTGGAGCCACATGGGCTGGTTCCTGACGCGGCGCGCGTTCCGCACCGACCTCGATGTGCTGCCGGACTTCCGCGGCTTTCCCGAACTGCGCCTGCTCGACCGCTTCGACACGCTCGTGCCGATCCTGCTCGCGGTGGCGCTTTTCGCGCTCGGCAGCGTGCTCGAGAGCGCCGCGCCCTCGCTCGGCACAAGCGGGCCGCAGCTGCTCGTGTGGGGTTTCTTCATCTCCACCGTCGTGCTGTTCCATGCGACGGTCACGATCAATTCGCTCGCGCACCGCTGGGGCACGCGCCGCTTCGCCACGCGCGACGACAGCCGCAACAACGTATTGCTCGCGCTGATCACGTTCGGCGAGGGTTGGCACAACAACCACCATCATTTCCCGGGCTCGGCGCGGCAGGGCTTCCGCTGGTGGGAGATCGACGTGACGTACTACGGCCTCAGGGCGATGCAGCTGCTCGGCCTCGTGCACACCCTCAAGCCGGTGCCTGCGACACTGCGCCGGCCCATGCGGAAGGACGCCTGATGCGCATCGCGGTGGTCGGCGCCGGCATCGCGGGCCTCGGCACGGCGTGGCGTCTCGCGCCGCGCCACGAGGTCGTGCTGTTCGCGGCGGACGATCATCTCGGCGGCCACACCCACACGCACGCGGTCGAGCTCGACGGCCAGCGCCTCGCCGTCGACACCGGCTTCATCGTGTTCAATCCCGCGCACTACCCGCTGCTGACCGCGCTGTTCGCGACACTCGGCGTGTCCACGCAGCCGACCACGATGAGCTTCTCGGTCAGCGACGCGCGCAGCGGTCTCGAGTACAACGCGGGCTCGCTGCGCGGCCTGTTCTGCCAGCCGCGCAACCTCGCGAACCCTCGCTTCCTGCGCATGCTCGCGGACCTGCGCCGCTTCTACCGCGAGGCGCCTGCCCTGCTCGCCGACGCGACGCCGGGACCGAAGCTCGGCGACTGGCTCGCGGCACACGGCTACTCGGACGCCTTCCGCGACGATCACCTCGTGCCGATGGCCTCGGCGCTGTGGTCGTCGCCGTCACGGCGCATCCTGGATTTCCCGATCGGCCACCTCGTGCGCTTCATGGCCAACCACCACATGCTGCAGCTCACCGGGCGGCCCGAGTGGCGCGTCGTGACCGGCGGCTCGCGCTGCTACGTCGAGGCGATGCGCGCGCGCTGGAACGTCGAGGAACGCCCTGCCTGCGCGGTCACGCGCGTGACGCGCGAGGCGCACGGCGTGCACGTCGAAAGCGCGGCGGGCCGCGAAGCGTTCGACCACGTGGTGCTGGCCTGCCACGCCGATACCGCACTCGCCATCCTCGGCGACGCGACACCGCACGAGCGCGCGATCCTCGGCGACCTCACCTACCAGGACAACGAGGTCGTGCTGCACACCGACGCGACGATCCTGCCGCGCCATCCCGGCGCTTGGGCGGCGTGGAACGCCCACGTGCCCGACGACCGTGACGCGCCGTGCAGCGTGAGCTACTGGATGAACGCGCTGCAGTCGATCCTCTCGCGCGAACCGCTCGTGGTGACGCTCAACCGCAGCGCCGACGTCGATCCCGCACGCGTGCTGCGGCGCCTGCACTACCGGCATCCCGAACAGACGCAGGCCTCGGCGCTCGCGCAGCAGCGCAAGGTCGAGATCCAGGGCCACGCCGGTACGTGGTTCGCCGGTGCGTACTGGGGCCACGGCTTCCACGAAGACGGCCTGCGCAGCGCCTACGCGGTCGCCGATGCGATCGAGCGGCTGCCGCGCGCGAGTGCCGCCGCATGACGACGGCGCTCGCCAGCGCGATCTACGAAGGCCGCGTGGTGCACCGTCGCCACGCGCCGCGTGCGCACGCGTTCCGCTACCGCGTCGCGATGCTGTATCTCGATCTCGACGAACTCGACCGCGTGTTCCGCGGCCGCCTGCTGTGGAGCGCCGGGCGTCGCAACGTCGCCGCGTTCCATCGCGCCGACTACCTCGGTGAACCGGATCGACCGCTGGCCGACTGCGTGCGCGACCGCGTCGAGGCAGCAACGGGACATCGCCCGCGTGGGCCGATCCGCCTGCTCACGCACCTGCGCTACGCGGGCTACGTGTTCAATCCGGTCAGCTTCTACTACTGCTACGCCGAGGATGGCACGACGCTCGAGGCGATCGTCGCCGAGATCACCAACACGCCGTGGAAGGAACGCCACGCCTACGTGCTGCCGGTCGCGACCGCGACGACGCGCGGCGACGGCCTTTCGTGGTCGTTCGCCAAGTGCTTCCACGTGTCGCCGTTCCTCGCCATGGACCACGACTACGCCTGGCGCTTCACGCCACCGGGCGCGACGCTCGGCGTGCACATGGACGTGCTGCGCCGCACGCCGGAGGGCGAACGCGAGTTCGACGCGACGCTGCACCTCGCGCGGCGACCGCTCGACGGCGCCAACCTCGCGCGCGTGCTGTGGCGCTTCCCGCTCATGACCGCGACCGTCGTCGCCGCGATCCACTGGCAGGCCTTGCGCCTGTGGCTGCGCGGCACGCCCGTCCACGACCATCCCGACAAGGCGATACGCCCATGACCCACCTCGATGCCACGCCCGCCACGCCGACGTCGCTCGACGCCGCGCCACGCGAACGGCGCAGCGTCACGTGGCTGCGGCGGCGCCTGCTGGCCGTGCTCGACGGCTTGCGCGATGCGCGCATCACGCTCGAGGAACATGGCCACACGCACGTGCTCGGCCATGCCGAACCGGGCAACGCGACGACACTCGAGGTGCGTGTGCGCGTGC
Source organism: Lysobacteraceae bacterium PS02065 (assembly GCA_029959555.1). Taxonomy (GTDB): domain Bacteria; phylum Pseudomonadota; class Gammaproteobacteria; order Xanthomonadales; family Rhodanobacteraceae; genus Dokdonella. The sequence goes on from JASCPI010000018.1 coordinate 20,705, forward strand.
ACGACGCGTCGTTCTGGCAGCAGGCCGCACTCAACGGCAGCGTCGGTGCCGGCGAGGCCTACATGGACGGCGCCTGGGACTGCGACGACCTCGTCACACTGGTGCGCATCCTCGTGCGCAACCGCGACCGCCTCGATGCGATGGAACGCGGACCCGCACGCCTCGGCGGCTGGATCATGCGTGCCTGGCACACACTCGCGCGCAACACGCGCGCGGGCAGCCGCCGCAACATCGCCGCGCACTACGATCTCGGCAACGACCTGTTCGCGCTGTTCCTCGACGACAACCTCATGTACTCCTCGGCGATCTACGCCGACGAGCGCGAATCGCTCGAGACCGCCTCCACGCGCAAGCTCGACCGCATCTGCACGAAGCTCGGGCTCGCGCCGCACCACCACGTGCTCGAGATCGGTTCGGGATGGGGCGGGTTCGCGCTGCATGCCGCACGCCACTACGGCTGCCGCGTGACCACGACGACGATCTCGCGCGAGCAGCACGCACTCGCGACGCAGCGCATCGCCGAGGCTGGACTCGCCGACCGCGTCAGCGTGTTGCTGCAGGACTATCGCGACCTCGAGGGGCGCTACGACCGCGTCGTCTCGATCGAGATGATCGAGGCGATCGGCCACCAGTACCTCGACACCTACTTCCGCACGATCCGCGCGCGCCTCGCCGACGACGGCCTCGCGCTCGTACAGGCGATCACGATCGAGGATCACCGCTACGCGCAGGCGTTGCGCGCGGTCGACTTCATCAAGCGGCACATCTTCCCGGGCAGCTTCATCCCGTGCATCTCGGCGATGACCTCGTCGATCGCGCGCACCGGCGACATGAAGCTGTTCCACCTCGAGGACATCGGGCCGAGCTACGCGTTGACGCTGCGCGCGTGGCGCGAGCGCTTCACGGCACGCGTCGACGAGGTGCGCGCGCTCGGTTATCCGGAGCGCTTCGTGCGCATGTGGGTGTTCTACCTCGCCTACTGCGAAGGCGGCTTCCTCGAACGCTCGATCGGCGACGTGCAGATGCTGCTCGCCTGCCCAGGCGCGCGACCGCCGCAGGTCGCCGCGTGATGGCGCCGTCACGCCGCACCGCGATCATCGTCAACGCGGTGGCGTTCCAGCTCGTCTGGTTCGCGGCGGTGATCGGCGCTGCGCACGGTTACGGCTGGGCCGGACCCGCGGCGTTGCTCGTCTTCGCGGCGTGGCAGCTGCAACGCGGCGTGCGCAGGCGCGGGGACGTGACGCTGATGCTGGTCGCGCTCGCAGCGGGCTTCGCCTGCGACAGCACCATGGTGGCCGGCGGCTTCGCGAGCTACGCGTCACCGTTTCCCGGCGCGCCGATCGCACCGGCCTGGATCCTCGCGCTGTGGGCCGGTTTCGGATTGACCTTGCAGCATTCGCTCGCGTGGCTCATTCGAAGGCCGTGGCTCGCCGTCGTGCTCGGCGGCACGCTCGGTCCGCTGTCGTACCTCGGCGCACAGCGCGCGTTCGCGGCCGTGTCGTTCACCGAGCCACGCATCACCTCCATCGCCGTGCTCGCGTTGCTGTGGGCGACGGCACTCGGACTGCTCTCTGCGGCTTCACGCCGGTCTCACGGCATCGACATGCGAGCCACCACGATCGGAGGGGCGACGCCATGAGTGCATGGACAGCGTTCGCGAGCGTCGCCGCGTTCGCCACGGGCGCGATGCTGGCCGGATGGGCCTGGCAGGTGCGCACGCGCAACGCCGGCATCGTCGACGTGATCTGGTCGGCCGGCGTCGGCGTGTCGGCGGTACTGCATGGCGTGCTCGGCGACGGTGCGACGTGGCCGCGTGTGCTCGTCGCGACGCTCGGCGCACTGTGGGGCCTGCGCCTCGCCACGCACCTCGCGCGCCGCGTGCTCGGCGAACAGGAGGATGGCCGCTACGCCGCGCTGCGCGCGTACTGGAACGGCGATCAGCGCCGCTTCCTCGCCTTGTTCCTCGCCCAGGCCGCCCTGATCGTGCTGTTCTCGGTGCCGTTCTGGATCGCCGCGCGCAACCCGGTCGACGGCCTCACGCCGTGGAGCGTGCTCGCCATCGCGACATGGCTGCTCGCCGTGGGCGGCGAGTCTCTCGCCGATCGCCAGCTCGGGGCGCATCGCGCCGATCCAGGCCAGCGCGGACGCACGTGCCGGCGCGGCTTGTGGCGCTGGTCGCGTCATCCGAACTACTTCTTCGAATGGCTGCATTGGTTCACCTACGTGTTCCTCGCGATCGGTGGCGGCGTCGCGGGCGTGCTCGCGAGCCTCGCCGGACCGGCACTCATGCTCGCGATGCTCTACCGCGTGAGCGGCATTCCCTACAGCGAGGCGCAGGCGCTGCGTTCGCGCGGCGACGACTACCGCGACTACCAGCGCACGACGAGCGCGTTCTTCCCGTGGTTCCCGCGCGATGCGGCCACGCCCCCTGCGGACACGACGAGGCGATCACGATGACGGCATCGACCCCACACGAGGCGCAGGCGACGACGCCCGCCGCGCGCGAGCCGCTCGCGATCCGACTCGCCGAAAGCGGCACCATCCCCGACGCGCTGCTGCGCCTGGCGATGCGCCGCCTGTGCGCGCAACGCCTCGACGAGGAACGCCACGGCAGCGTCGACGCCGTCGCCGAACGCCAGCGCGCACGCCTCGATGCCCTGCGCGGAAGTGCGATCGCGATCGAGACCGATGCGGCCAACACGCAGCACTACGAGCTGCCGCCGGCCTTCTTCACGCACTGCCTCGGCACGCGCCTCAAGTACAGCGCGTGCTGGTGGGACGAGACCACGCCCGACCTCGACGCGGCCGAGGCACGCATGCTCGAGCGCTACGGCGAGCGCGCCGAACTCGCCGATGGCCAGCACGTACTCGAACTCGGCTGCGGCTGGGGTTCGCTGACGCTGTGGATGGCGGCGCGCTATCCGTCTTCGCGCATCACCGCAGTGTCGAACTCGCGACCGCAGCGTGCCTTCATCGAGGCACGCTGCCGCGAGCGCGGGCTCGGCAACGTCGAGGTCGTGACGGCGGACGTCAACACGCTGCGCCTGCCCGAAGCGCGCTACGACCGCGTGGTCTCGATCGAGATGTTCGAGCACATGCGCAACTACGAACACCTGCTCGCGCGCATCGCGTCGTGGCTGGTGCCGGGTGGCAAGCTGTTCGTGCACATCTTCTGCCACCGCACGCTGCTGTACCCGTTCGAGACCCAGGGCGACGGCAACTGGATGGGCCGGCACTTCTTCACGGGCGGGCTCATGCCGGCCGCGGACACGCTGCTGCACTTCCAGCGCGACCTCGCACTCGAGCAGCGCTGGCTGCTGTCCGGCACGCATTACGAGAAGACCGCGAACGCGTGGCTCGCGCGCCACGATGGGAACCGCGAAGCCGTGCTCGCGGTGCTTGGCGAGGCCTACGGCGAGGCGGAGGCCGCACGCTGGAACCAGCGCTGGCGCATGTTCTGGATGGCCTGCGCCGAACTGTTCGGCTCCGCCGGCGGCGACTAATGGCTCGGCGCGCATTACCGTTGCGCGCGCGCGGCCTGAGCGGCCGCGCGCGCGAACCGCGTCAGTCGACCTGCACGCGGTAGCACGGCACGTAGGCCGCACCGCCCGGCAGCTTCATGCGCTGCTGCACGACGAAGCTCGCGAGCAGCGCGTCGAGCGCCTGCATGATCTGGCTGTCGCCGCGGATCACGAACGGACCGAACTGCTCGATCGCGCGCATGCCCTCGAGCTTGACGTTGCCGGCGACGATGCCCGAGAACGCGCGGCGCAGGTCGGCCGCGAACAGGTGCTTCGGCTGGTCACGATGCAGGTTGAGACCGGCCATCGCCTCGTGGGTCGGGCGGAACGGCACCTGCAGGCCCGGTTCGATGTTGAGCGCCCAGTTGAAGAAGAACGCGTCCTTGCTGTCGAGGCGGTGCTGGCGCACGCGCTCGACGCCCTTGATGACCTGGCGCGCGACGAGTTCGGGATCGTCGATGATGATCTGGTAGTGGCGCGCGACGTCGTCGCCGAGCGACAGGCGCAGGAAGCGGTCGATCTGCTCGAAGTACGCGGCCGACTGACGCGGGCCCGTGAAGATCAGCGGGAACGGCAGGCTGTCGTTCTCGGGATGCAGCAGGATGCCGAGCAGGTAGAGGATCTCCTCGGCCGTGCCGACACCGCCCGGGAACACGATGATCGTGTGTGCGATGCGGACGAACGCCTCGAGGCGCTTCTCGATGTCCGGCATGATCACGAGGTTGTTGACGATCGGGTTCGGCGACTCGGCCGCGATGATGCCCGGCTCGGTCACGCCGATGTAGCGGTTGCCGCGGCGACGCTGCTTGGCGTGCGCGATCGTCGCGCCCTTCATCGGGCCCTTCATCGCGCCGGGGCCGCAGCCCGTGCAGATGTCGAGGCCGCGCAGGCCGAGCTGGTAGCCGACCTGCTTGGTGTACTCGTACTCGTCGCGCGAGATCGAGTGGCCGCCCCAGCACACGACGAGGTTCGGATCGACGTTCGCGCGCAGCACGCGCGCGTTGCGCAGGATGTCGAACACCGCATGCGTGATGCCCGAGGAGTCCTCGAGGTCGAAGCCCTCGGCCTCGAGCTGGGTGGCGACGTAGACGATGTCGCGCACGACCGCGAACAGCAGCTCGTTGATGCCGCGGATGATGCGGCCGTCGACGAACGCATGCGCAGGCGCATTGGTGAGTTCGAGCCGCACGCCGCGGTCCTGCTGCAGCACCTGGATGTCGAAGTCGTGGTAGAGCTCGACGACCGTGCGCGGGTCGTCGCTGACGTGGCCTTGCGTGAGCACGGCGAGTGCGCAGCGGCGCAGCAGCTGGTGCAGGCCGCCAGAACTCGCGTCGCGCAGGCGCGCGACCTCGTGGCGGGAAAGCACGTCGAGTCCCGCGGCCGGCGCGATGCGCGCGCTGACGGTGGCGGGACGCGGAAGATCCTTCAGGGGTGTGTCGCTCATCGTGGATGTCCTGGCGCCGCTCCATGCGGCGATGCAACGCGCACCGGACGTCCCGGGCTGCGCGGGTCGGCTAGCATCGGGCAAGGCCCCGCGGCGGTCAACCGAGGCCGGCCGGCGATGCGGCCACAAAAAAACCGGCGCCCTCGCGGGCGCCGGTTCCGTGTCACGTCACGTGGAACGGTGGATCAGAAGCGGTAGCGGATCGTGCCCTGGACCGACCAGCGCGACACGCCCGTGTTGATGCCGTCGCCGTTCGTCTCCTGGGTGCTGAAATCCTGCGCACCCGTGAAGCGGTAGACGTACTTGCCCGTGGTCGGGTCGATGCCGGCGAAGTTGGCGATGCCGAGGTTCGAGTTGAAGCCCGCGTCCTCGATCTGGCCCCACTTCTTGTTGAACAGGTTGCCGATGTTCATGATGTCCAGCGTCAGCTCGAGCTTGTCGTTGGCCATGAAGCCCGGGAATTCCTGGCTCAGGCGCACGTCGAAGCTGTTGAGCCAGCCGGCACGCAGCGCGTTGGCCGGAACCACCTTGCCGCGGTACTTGCCGATGTCCGGGTTGGCGTCGAGCCACGCGAAGAACGCGCTCTCTTCCGCCGGGTTGGCGAAGATCACGTCGCCCGGGCCGTTCGGCACGTAGAACAGGTCGTTGAACGAGCGGCTGTCACCGTTGACGTCGTTGTAGAACACGGCGCTGTACGGACGACCCGTGCGGCCTTCGTAGACGACCGACGCGGTGGTCTTGTTGTCGCCGAAGAACTTCCATTCCTTGGTCAGGACGCCGGTCACGCGGTGCTTGAACGCGTAACGCGAGTCGTAGGCGATCTCTTCGTTGGCGTTGTAGGCGAGCTGGTTGTTCCAGTTCGACGTGTTCTGCGAGCTCGTCATCGGGCTCACTTCCTTGGCCTGCGTATGCGTGTACGCGGCCAGCCAGGACCAGCCCGACTCCTTCATCGGCTTGGCGAGGCTCAGCGTGATCTGGTTGCCGTTGCCCTTGTCCGTGTTGCGCACGACCATGACGTCGCCGATGTCCGACGGACGGTTGGCACGCGCCACGCCGCTCGACGGCGAGCTCAGGCAGCTCGCGCAGGTCCAGTTCGCCGGGTTGATGCCCGCGGCGTTCCAGTAGATCGCGCGGCCGTCCGGAGCCGTGTAGGTCGGGTTGCCGACGTCGAGGCGGCTCATGTAGATGCCGTCCTTGTTCCAGAACGTCAGCACTTCAGCCGACGCGACGATGCCCCACCACGGCAGCTCGTGGTCGAACGCGACGTTGGCCTTCCACACCGACGGCATCTTGAAGCCCGGCTCGATGATGTCGACGTTCTGGCGCGGGCTGACCGAGAAGCCCTGGGTCGGCTGGTTGTTCGGATCGGGATTGAAGATCGGACCGATGCCGCCCGTGTTGCTCGACGAGTACTCGACGTAGTTGCGGCCGGTGTTCTGGTACGCACCCGAGATCCACACGTTCGGCGGCGAACCCATGAACAGGCCGAAACCACCGCGGACCTGCGTCGGACGCTCGGCTTCGATGTTGTAGTTGAAGCCGAAGCGCGGCTGGATGACCTTGCCGTCGGGCAGGTTGGTGTTGTCCAGGCCGTACAGCTGCTCGATGCGCGCGTTGTAGATCGGCGAGTTCTTGAAGTCCGGCTGGTCGATGCGCACGCCGTACGTCAGGTTCAGGTTGTACGTCGCGGCCCAGCTGTCCTGGATGAACAGCGCGGTGTTCTCGATCTCGAAGCGCGCAGGGATGTCGGCGTAGCTGCCACCGGCCAGCGGGGCGCGGTAGTCGTACTGGCGCGGAATGCCGGCGGCGAACGCGTCGATGCTGCCGAAGCGGTACACGCCGTTCTGGTTGCGGCCGTAGTAGTTGAAGATCTCGTTGTTCGACCAGTCGAAGCCGAACTTGATCGTGTGATCGCCCACGAAGTAGTTGCCGGCGAGGAACGCGCTCTTTTCCTTCGTCTCGACGACGTTGACGTGGCGGTTCTGCTCCGTGCCGAGCAGCACGTAGTTATTGCCGTAGTCGATGCGGATCTGCGGAAGGTTCGAGGTCGGCTCGGCGATCGCCGCGTAGTCACGGTACGAAACCTTCAGCTCAGTCGAGAAGTTCTCGGTCCAGTCGCTGAACAGTTCGCCGACGTAGCTCTCGAACGACTTGTTCTGGTTGTACCAGTGCGTGTTGAGCGAGATCGCGCTGCTCCAGCTCGACGGCGGCAGCTTGGCGACGTCCTGCTCCATCTTGCTGTAGCGGAAGCTGGCGCGGTGGCTGTCGTTGATGTTCCAGTCGAGCTTGCCCGCGTACTCTTCGATGTCGGTGCCGAGCGCCTCGACACCCGCGAGCGAGCCCGCGTCGAAGCCCCACGTGTTCTGCGCGATCTGCTGGATCTGCGCGATGTCGGCGTCCGTGATCTGGCCACGGCCGTACGGCGAGTTGTTGATGTCCGGACCCGGCGCACGACGCTCGAACTTCTCGTAGTTGAGGAAGAAGAACAGCGTGTCCTTGATCAGCGGACCACCGAACGTGAAGCCCTTGGTCTGCTCGTCCTTGAAGCCCGTGAAGTCGTTGCCGTCACGGTCGTCGCCCACCATCTTCTTGTCGCGGTAGACGCCGTAGACGCTGCCGTGGAACTCGTTGGTGCCCGACTTCGTCACCGCGTTGACGACCGCGCCGCTGCCGCCCGACGTCGTGACGTCGTAGTTGGCGAGGCCGATGTTGATTTCCTCGATCGCGTCCATCGACACCGGCTGGCGCTCGGTCGGCAGGTTGTTCGACTCGAGGCCGAACGGATCGTTGGTCGAGACGCCGTCGATGCGGATGGCGTTGAAGCGCGTGTTCTGGCCACCGGCCGAGATTGCGCCGTCGGCCTTGCTGACCTGCGAGATGCGCGGGTCGAGACGCATGTAGTCCTGGATGTTGCGGCCGATCGACGGCAGCGACTCGATCTGCGCGCTCGAGAGGTTCGTGCCCGTGCCCATGTTCTCGGAGCTGAACACGCTACCCGAGGCGATGCCGGTGACGACGATCGTGTCGAGGCTCTCGGTCGGCGCGAGGCTCGCGCTGATGGTGTTGGCTTCGCCGAGCTGCAGGAACACGTTCTCGCGCGTCTCGGTCTCGCCGTTCTTCGTGATCGTGATCGTGTAGGGGCCGCCGACGCGCAGGCCGCGCGCCGAGTAGCGACCGGCCTCGTCCGTGCTGACTCGGCTGACCGTGCCGGAGGTGGTGTGGGTGATCACCACTTCGGCGCCCGTGGCGGGCTGACCGCCGGCGTCCGTGATCACGCCACCCAGCGATGCGGAGGTGCTCTGCGCATACGCGCCCGACACCGCGAACATCGAGGAAAGCATCAGCGGCAGCAGCCGCATCGTCAATCGCTTCGTCATTACAACCATCCTCTCGGCTATATGAAATACGTGGACATGCCGCGGGCCTCGTGGTCTCGTGCGGCTTGCACGGATCACGCGGCTCGCGGCTGAAAAATCGTCGTCGGCGATGTCGTCACCCGCCCGGCTTCGGTGCCCCCACAGCCGGCGTGCGCGTTCGCTCGATTCTTGTTAACCACAGTTTAACCCGACTATGTGACAGATTTCTAACAGAATCTGCGGGCGTCGGGAGGCCCAGGCTGAACGCGTTTCCCTTGTCCGATCACGGACATGGCACCGAATCGGCCAAGCCGGCCATGGCGCCTTTAGCAATCAAGCGATTGGCTCGCCTTCCTGCCGAACAACATGAAATTTTAACGAATGGCGCGCACGTAGGCGACGACGCCATCGAGGAACATCTGCACCGACAGCGCGACGAGCAGCATGCCCATGAGGCGCTCGGTCGCGACCAGCACGCTGTGGCGCAGCCAGCGGTAGAGGAAGATCGAACCGACCAGCAGCACCGACGTGGCGAGCCATGCGAGCAGCAGGGCGATGCTCCAGTCGGCCGTGCGCCCCGGGTTGCTGTTGGCGAGCAGCATCACCGCGGCCATCGTCGAAGGCCCGGCCACCGCGGGAATCGCGAGGGGCACGATGAACGGCTCGCCGCCCTCGTCGCCACCGAAAATACCGTCCTTGGGCGGAAAGATCATGCGGATGCCGATCAGGAACAGCACGATGCCGCCGGCGATGCTGACCGACTCCTGCTTGAGCTGGAGTGCCGCAAGCAGGTACTTGCCGCCGAACAGGAATGCGAACAGCACGACGAGCGCGATGACGAGCTCGCGCACGACCACGATCAGGCGCCGCTCGGGAGCGACATGCTTGAGGAGCGCCAGGAAGAACGGGATGTTCCCCAGCGGATCCATGATGAGGAACAGCAGGATGCCTGCCGACAACGTACTCATGGCGCGACCTCGTCAGTCGGTGCGCAGGTCGAGCGTGCGACCGCGCCACGCCGCGGCCTGCGGCGTCAGCAGCCAGGCGGCCGTCGCGCCGGCCGCATCGGGTGACTCGCGGTCCGGTGCGCTCTCGCCGAAGTAGGCCATGCGCCTCAGCGCCGTGCGCATCGGCGCCGGCAACAGGCCATGGACACGGATCGTGCCCGACTCGGTCTCGTCGTGGAGGATCCCGGCGAACGCACCGAGTGCGGCCTTGGCGACGCCGTAGCCACCCCAGTACGCCTTGCCCGATCGCGCGGGATCGTCGAACACGAACACGATCGCGCCGTCATCGGCCTCGCGCAGCAGCGGCAGGCAGGCCTGGGTCAGCAGGAACGGCGCGAGATGATTGACCTGCTGCGCGCGCAGCCAGTCGTCGGGCTTGCTCTGGTCGACCGGGCGCAAGCCATCGAAGTGCGCGGCCGCGTGCACGATGCCGTCGAGGCGACCGCATTGCTGCTGCACGGCGTCGGCGAGCGCGGCGTAGTCGTCGGGCGTCGCGCCTTCGAGGTTGAGCGGGTAGATGGCCGGCTGCGCGGCGCCGTCGATCGCCTCGATCGCATCGTAGGCCGCCTCGAGCGGTTTGACCTTGCGCCCGCACAGCACGACCGTCGCGCCGGCACGCGCACAGGCGAGCGCGGTCGCACCGCCGAGCCCGCCGCTGATACCGGTGACGAGCACGACGCGCCCGCGCAGCGCATCCGGGGCCGGCGCCTGGCCGTCCCCGCGCGTCGCCGCGAGCATCAGCCTGCGACCCGGTGGATGTCCTTGACGATGCGCTCGAGCTCGCCGCTCTCGTAGAGCTCGAGCGCGATGTCGCAGCCGCCGATCAGTTCGCCGTTGATGAAGAGCTGCGGGAACGTGGGCCAGTTCGAGTAGCGCGGCAGGTTCGCGCGGATCTCCGGATCCTCGAGCACGTTGACCGACACGAACGGCGCACCGATGGCCTTGAGCGCCTTGGCGGTGCGGCTCGAGAAACCGCACATCGGGAACGTCGGCGTGCCCTTCATGAAAAGGACGATCGGCGAGGACTCGACGGTCGACTTGATGCGTTCGATGATGTCCATGGGAAATGCGCTCGGAAGGAAATGCGGCAGGGCGGTTCAGGGCATGCTGCGCCGCGGGTGGCATGGTACCAGCCCGCCACGACACCGGTTGATTTGCCCCGGGGCGGCTTCATATGCTGGCGTGCTTCCCTCCTCTCAACCCCTACCCATCGGCAAGGAGATCCCACCATGGCCATCGAGCTTCCCCCGCTTCCCTGGGCACGCGATGCGCTCGCGCCGCACATCTCGGCCGAGACGATCGATTACCACTACGGCAAGCACCACCAGACCTACGTCACCAACCTCAACAACCAGATCAAGGGCACGGAGTTCGAAGAGCTGTCGCTCGAGGAGATCATCCGCAAGTCCAGCGGCGGCATGTTCAACAACGCCGCGCAGATCTGGAACCACACGTTCTACTGGAATTGCCTCGCGCCCAACGGCGGCGGCGAGCCGGCCGGCCGCCTCGCCGACCTCATCAACAAGGCGTTCGGCGATTTCGCGACGTTCAAGGACGAGTTCACCAAGACCTCGGTCGGCACGTTCGGCTCGGGCTGGGGCTGGCTGGTGCAGCGTCCGGACGGCAGCCTCGCGCTCGCGAGCACGTCCAACGCCGGCACGCCGCTGACCGGCAGCGACCGCGCGCTGCTGACCTGCGACGTGTGGGAGCACGCGTACTACATCGACTACCGCAACGCGCGTCCGAAGTACGTCGAGGCGTTCTGGAACCTCGTCAACTGGGAGTTCGTCGAGAGCCAGCTGGCCTGACCTCGACCGGCGCGGCGGTGACGCCGCGCCTTCCCCGCGCCGCCGGACTCAACCGGCGGCGTCGAGCGCCTCGATGACGGGCGCCACCTGCGCCTCGCGACCGAGCGACGCACCGAGGCCACGCAGGACCTTCGCGAGTGACGCGGCATCGTCCGCGCAGACGGTCGCATGGCCGACCTTGCGACCTTCGCGCGGGGACTTGCCGTAGTCGTGCCAGTGTGCGCGCGGCGTCGACAGCACGACGTTCGCGTCGGGCAGTTCGCCGATCCAGTTGAGCATGACGCTGCGGCCGAGCGCGGCGGTGTCGCCGAGCGGCAGGCCGAGCACGGCACGCACGTGGTTCTCGAACTGGCTGCAGGCCGTGCCTTCGATGGTCCAGTGCCCCGAGTTGTGCACGCGCGGCGCCATCTCGTTGCCGAGCAGACGCTCGCCGTGCACGAACAGCTCGAGTGCGAACACGCCGACATAGTCGAGACGCTCGGCCAGCGCGCGCGCATGCGCGACGGCTTGTGCCTCGACCACGGGCGCCGCGAACGGCGCGAGGCTCGCCGACAGGATGCCGTCGCGATGCCAGTTGCGCGTCACCGGGTAGTGACGGAACTCGCCCGAACGCGAGCGCACCGCGACGATCGAGACTTCGTAGTCGAACGGGATGAACTGCTCGAGGATCAGCGCATGGCCGCCGAGCAGGGCCCAGGCCTTGTCGAGGTCGGCCTCGGTGCGCAGCACGAACTGGCCCTTGCCGTCGTAGCCGAGGCGACGCGTCTTGAGCACGGACGGCAGGCCGATCGCGTGCACGGCCTGCGCGAGTTCGTCACGCGTGTCGACGGTCGCGAACGCGGGTGTGTCGAGGCCGATCGCGCGGAACAGCGTCTTCTCGGCGAAGCGGTCCTGGGCGGTCGCGAGCGCCGCGGGATTCGGGAACACCGGCGCGCGTGCAGTGAGGCGCTGCGCGGTCTCGGCCGGCACGTTCTCGAAATCGAAGGTGACCACGTCCACGCGCGCGGCGAACGCATCGAGGGCTTCGTCGTCGCGCCAGTCGGCGCGCAGCAGCGGCGCGACCTGTGCGGCGCAGGCGTCATCCGCCGTGTCGACGACGAGGAAGCGATGCCCGAGCGGCGCACCGGCGAGGGCGAGCATGCGCGCGAGCTGGCCGCCGCCGAGGATGCCGATCGTGGCCAAGGCTCAGTCCTTGCGCGGATCGGAGCGCGAGAGCACGGCTTCGGTCTGCTCGCGGCGGTAGCGGTCGAGGCGCGCCGCGACGGCGCTGTCGCCGATCGCGAGGATCGCCGTCGCACACAACGCGGCGTTGACCGCGCCGGCACGGCCGATCGCGAACGTCGCGACCGGGATGCCGGCGGGCATCTGCACGATCGAGAGCAGCGAATCCATGCCGTTGAGCGCGTGCGACTGCACCGGCACGCCGAGGATCGGCACGCGCGTCTTCGCGGCGAGCATGCCCGGAAGATGCGCGGCGCCGCCGGCACCGGCGATGATCGCGGCGAGTCCGCGCGAGGCCGCCGTTTCGGCGTACTCGAACATCGAGTCGGGCGTGCGGTGCGCGGACACCACGCAGACCTCGTGGGCGATGCCGAGGTGCTCGAGGGTTTCCGCGGCGTGACGCATGGTCTCCCAGTCGGAACGGGATCCCATGACGACGCCGATGCGCGGATCGCTGGAAGTCGGGCTCATTGGTCGGTGCGCGGAAAAGCCGCTATTGTAAGCGCATCCGCAAGCCCTCAACGCAGCGCTGCGACGTTTCCGTCGCGCGCTCCGGATCTCCCCATGGACAAACGCCTGCTCGACATCCTCCGCTGCCCGCATTCGGGCCAGTCGCTGCACGTGCTCGACCGCGCGGGCCTGGACGCGCTGAATCGCGCGATCGCCGCCGGCGGTGTGCGTGCCGCGGACGGCTCGGCCCTGGCATCGTCGCTTTCCGAGGCGCTCGTGACGGCCGACCGTGCGACGATCTACCGCGTCGACGACGGCATTCCCGTGCTGCTGGCCGACCAGCGCATCGATGCCGTCGTGCTGAATGCCGCCTCGACCGCGTGAACGCGCACGGCGAGTTGTGACCTCGTTCACACCGCGCTAACGATCGGCACACGATGCTGCCATCAGACTGAGGCAGATTGCGTCCGTGCGCCCGCACGGGCGCCCACAGGTTCGGGAAACACTTCGCCATGAACACCAACGAGGACCCGTCCGGCAAGGTCGTCGACCTCAAGCATCGCCAGGCGACGCAGACGGTCGATCGCGTCGGCGAGCTGCTCAAGCTCGTGCGCGGCATCGCCCTGAAGCGGGTCAACGGCCTCGTCAGCACGCTGTTCGAGAACGTCGACGACGCACTGTTCGACCTCGCCGAGCGCGCCCAGAGCAATGCCTCGCAGGTACAGTTCTTCGACGGCATGCGCGAGGTGCGCAAGAAGCGCCAGCTGGTCGAGCGCGTGTTCCAGGAGCAGCTCTCGAAGATCTTCTCCGACTTCGCCGAGGGCAAGCTCAAGCCGGTCAAGCCCGAGGTCAGCAACCAGGGCAGCGCCGGCCTGTCGCTCGTCGACGACCAGGAACTCGAGGAGTCGCTGGCGATCTCGAGCATGGTCGCCAAGGCCGAGAACCGCCTCGCCCGCACGCTGTTCCTCGTCAACCAGCGACTCGCCGTGATCAACGGCGGGCACGCCGTCGAGGATGCGAGCAACCCGGTCGGCCCGGCCCCGCTGTGCCAGGCGTTCCGTATTGCCGTGCGCGAGCTCGAGCTCAACGTCGAAGTGAAGCTCATCATCTACAAGCTGTTCGACCGTTATGTCATGGCGGGGCTCGAGCCGCTGTACGACGAGGTCAACGCCGAGCTGATCCGGGCCGGCGTGCTGCCGCAGATCCGGCACCAGATGCCGTCGGCCGGGCGTGGAGGCCCGCACGCGGGCGGGAGCGCCATGCCGGGTGGGCACCCGCCGGCCGCAGGCACCACCGCCGATCCGAACGCGTACGCGCCAGGGCACGCCGGACACGGCATGCCGGGCGCCTACGATCCCGTCGGCGCGGAACTGCAGGCCGAACTCTACGAAACGGTGCGCAGCCTCCTCGCGAACCGCCGCCCCGCCGAACACACCGGCGAATTCAGCGGCAGCTACGCGGGCGGTGCGCCGCTCGTGCCGAACCTGAGCCCGACCGACCTTCTGAATGCACTGAGCATCCTGCAGGGACAGCAGACGATCGCCGCGCAGTCGCAGGCGACGAGCGCGGCCGACGCCGCGCAGGCCGTGCAGCAGATCAAGCAGGAACTGCTCGACCAGGTCCGCAAGCTCGGCGGCGCCGCGACGAGCGCGCACCACGTCTCGACCGCCGACGAGGACACGATCGATCTCGTCGGCATGCTGTTCGAGTTCATCCTCCAGGATCGCAACATTCCGTCGGAGATCCAGGCCCTGCTCGGTCGCCTGCAGATCCCGTACCTCAAGATCGCGATCCTCGACAAGCATCTGTTCGCGCAGAAATCCCACCCCGCGCGTCGCCTGCTCGACGCGATGGCCGAGGCCGGCAAGGGATGGTCGCTCGAGGCCGACGCCGACCACCGCCTGCACGACCGCATCAAGGCCGCGATCGACAAGGTCCTGCTCGAGTTCGACGACGACCTCGGCGTGATCGAGAAGGAACTCGAGAGCTTCGAGCAGTTCACCCAGCAGAACCGGCGTCGCGCCGACCTCGCGGAACAGCGCGCGGCCGAAGTCACACGCGGCCGCGAGAAGCTCCACGCGGCACGTCGCGACGCGGCGCGCGAAATCCTGCAGCGCATCGGTGACCGCGAGCTGCCGCCGGTCGTCCACAACGTCCTTTCGCGACCGTGGGCGAACTACCTCGTACTGACCAAGCTGCGCCACGGCGACGAATCGGACGAATGGAAGAACGCGCTGCGCTTCGCCGACGAGTTCGTCTGGAGCGCGATGCCGAAGACGACCGACGCCGAGAAGCTGCGCCTGCGTGCCTTGCTGCCGCAGCTCGAAAAGGCACTTCGCCACGGCCTCGGCACCGTCGCGTACCACGACGGCGACGTGCGCTCGCTCATGCAGGAGCTGTCGCAGTTCTACCAGCGCCTCGTCGCCGGGGAGAGCGTCGAGGTCAAGACCGCGAAGGAAGTGATCGAGCGCAACGTCGACGCGACCCGCGCGGACGATGCGACGCCGGCGATGAACGAGTCGGCGAGCTCGACGCAGAGTCCGGTGGAAGAAGTGGTCCTCGGCACGGCGAGCATCGAACCCGATCCCGTCGAGGCGATGGACGACACCGACGCCGACACGTTCCTCGAGTCGGTCCGCCAGATGAAGGTCGGCAACTGGATCGAGTTCATCGACGAATCCGGCAACCGCGAGCGCGCGAAGCTGTCGTGGATCAGCCCGATCAGCTCGAAGTACCTGTTCGTGAACCGCCGTGGCCTCAAGGTCTGCGACAAGACCGCCACCGCGCTCGCCGTCGAACTGCGCCAGGGCAACGCGGTGCTGCTCGAGGAAGTCCCGCTGTTCGATCGCGCGCTCGATGCGATCGTGGAGCGTCTGCGCAAGTCGGGACCTGCCGAGGGCTCCGCACCGACGCCACCGCCGGCACCTTCGCCGGCGTGACGACCGGCGCGCGCACTTCCACGGTGCGCGCGCTTGGCCTAACCTGCGCGACCGTCCGCCGCGGAGCGCAGCCACGATGACGTCCCCACCTGCCGAGGCCATCCTTGACGATGTCGAGCGCGCGCTGCGCGAGGACGTCGGCAGCGGTGATGTCACGGCCCTGCTCCTGCCCGCCGAACGCCGTGCCCGCGCGCGCGTGATCACGCGCGAAGCCGCCGTGCTGTGCGGCCGCGACTGGTTCGATGCGTGCTTCGCCGCGGTGGATCCCGCGGTGCGCGTGAACTGGCTCGCCGAGGAAGGTGCGAGGGTCGCCGCCGGTGACGTGCTCTGCCGCGTCGAGGGGCCCGCACGTGCGCTGGTCACGGCCGAACGTTGCGCACTCAATTTCCTGCAGACGCTGTCGGCGACCGCGACCGTGACGGCGACCTACGTCGCGGCCGTCAAGGGCACGCGCGCGCGCATCCTCGACACGCGCAAGACGCTGCCGGGCCTGCGCCTCGCGCAGAAGTACGCGGTGCGTACGGGCGGTGGCACGAACCATCGCATCGGCCTGTTCGACGCCGTGCTCGTCAAGGAGAATCATGTCGCCGCGGCCGGCTCGATCGCGGCGGCGGTCGCGCGTGCGCGCGAACTGCACCCCGGGCTGCTCGTCGAGGTCGAGGTCGAGGACTTCGTGGAGCTGCGCGAAGCGCTGGCCGCGCAGGTCGATCGCATCATGCTCGACGAGTTCGAACCCGAGGAACTCGTGCAGGCGGTCGTCGAAGTGGATGGCCGCGTACCGCTCGAGGTTTCGGGCGGCGTCGGCCTCGAGCGCGTGCGCGCGATCGCCGAGACCGGCGTCGATTTCATTTCGATAGGCGCGCTGACCAAGCACGTGCGCGCCGTCGACCTGTCGATGCGCGTCGAACTCGTCGACGCGTGATTCGACGCGCGGCGTCAGCTGCCGCGCAACATCCAGAACGCGACGCCCGCGACCACCGCGAGCGCGACGACGATGCCGATGATCAGGCCGGCCTTCGAACCCGAAGGCTTGGCTTCGACGACGGGTTCCGCGACGCGCGAAGCGCCCGCCGCCGGCACCTGCGCACCGGGCGCGAGCAGCAGGAAGCGGATCGTGTCCAGTCTCAGCTCTTCGCCCGGATGCAGCATGCCGGTGTGGACGCGCTTGTCGTTGATCCACGTGCCGTTGGCCGAGCCCAGGTCTTCGACCATGACACCCTCGCTCGTGACCTGCAGGCGAAGGTGATGACGCGAGACTTCATCGGCCGGAATCGAGATGTCGCAGTCGGCCTGACGGCCGACCGTCATCGTGCCGGTCAGCGCGAAGTTGCGCCCGAAGGTGGGGCCCGATACGCCACGCAGCATGAACTTGGGCAATGCCATGCGCACGCGCGTACGGCCGTCCTCGGGCGCGGCCGCGGCGGCGGGAGGCGGCACGGGCGTGACACGCTCGACCGCGACGACCCGGCAGCCGATGCGTCCGAAAAGCAGCAGGTCGCCCGGCTTGAGCGGGCTCTCGCCATCGATCTGGCGGCCATTGAGCACGGTCGCGACGCTCGCATCGCGTACGCGCACGATGGCCTGGCCATCGCGCGTCTCGATCTCGCAATGGTCGAGCGCGACGCCCGAGGCGACCAGCACGACATGGGCATCGCTGCCCGAGCCGACGCGCGTGATGCCCTCCCCGAGCATCACGGTCTCGTGCTCGCCATTCGGAAAAATCAGCTTCATCACGCCCCCTTGGCGCTTCGGTGATGCGGTGTCACGGGCCGATTTCGCGCACGACGCGGAAACCGAGAGTGTTCATGGCGACGTCGTCGCCGTAGGCGTTGCTTTCGGTGACGCCCTCGCGATCGCCCGGCGACATCCAGCCGCGTCCGCGCACGCCGTGCTCGCGGCAGCCCGCGGCGAGTGCGCCGGACTTGCCGCACGCGGCGATCCACTCGCGCGCGTTGCCGTCGATGTCGAACACACCAGCGACGGCCGGGAAGCGGCCCGCGGGCGAGGTCGCGGAGAAGCCGTCGTCGCACTCGGCACCGGCACGCGTATCGAAGGCCTTGCGGAATGCGGCATCGGCGAGGTTCGCGCTCGTGCAGCTTCCCGCCGGCGCCTGCTTCGCGAGCTGGTCCCATTCGGCGGCCGTGGCGAGGCGATAGCGCTTGCCGGTCGCCTTCGACACCCAGTCGGCGTAGGCCACGGCTTGGGCGAAGCTGACGCAGACGACCGGATGCGTGTCGTCCTGATCGAAGCCCGGTGCCTGCCACGTGCGCTTGCGCGACGAGCGGAATACCGACTCGCGGTCGCGACATGACGGCTCCTTGCCGCCGAACTGGCGCTGGCCGGCCGCGGCCCACCAGCGTGCGAATTCGGCGCGCGTGGTCTCGCGGCGCGCGAACGCGAGGCGCGTCGACGTCACGACGAGTTCGGGCCCCTTGCCGTCGTCCGCAGCGTCACGGAACACGAAACCGGGCGCGCCGATGCGATCGACGGTACGCAGGGCATCACGCGCCTTCGTGTTCTTCGCGTCGAGTGCGAGCGCTTTCTCGTAGGCCGTGCGTGCGGTGTCCTTGTCCCATGCGAGCGCGGCCGCATCGGCTTGCGCGACGAGCGCGTCGACTTCGGTCGTGCGGCGCGTGCGCGCGGCGGCGACCGTGGCGGCACCGTCGGGCACCGTCGCGGCGACTTCCTCGGCCTTGGCGAGGAAGTCGGTGAACTCCTTGGGATTCCCCGCCGTCCACGCCTTCTCGGCGAGGTCGATGTAAGCGCGCGCGGTGTCGACCACGCCTTGCGCGGCAGGCTTGGACTTGGCGTCGATGCGCAGGGCCAGGCTGAAGCGCTCGAACGCATTCGTGCGCGGCGGATTGGTCAGTCGCTGGCCGGCGAGGTCGGCGCGCGCGAGCCGCACGAGCTCGACCACCGGATCGACGACCGTCGGCACCTTCGATAGATCGAGGGGCTCTTCACTCGCGACGTCGGTGACTTCGGTGGTCGCGTCGGTCGATGCCATGGCGTCGGGCGAGTCGGGCGACGCCGAAGCCCCGGGTGCCGGCTCGGCGATGCCAGGAGCCTGCGTCGGCGCCTCGACGGCAACGGGCTTTTCGACGGCCTTCGGTGCATCGGCAGCAGGTTTCGCGGGAGGCGGACGCACGGACGCCGTGGACGTCGGCGCTTTCGGCGCGAATACCGCGTAGCCGACACCGGCAACCACCAGGGCACCGACGACGGCGAGCACGATCGGCACCCAGCGCTTCGTCGCGGCGGGAGCAGCGGCATCGACGGCCGCTGAAACCGGCTCCGTCGCGGGCACGGGGGGCCGGGAGGGTGGCTCGGCTGCCGCACGCGATGCCGCTGCGGCCGCGACCGCTTCGCGCTTGATCACGCGCGTCGGTGCCTCGGCCTCCGCGGGCGTTGGCGGCGCGACCGCACGCGTGTCGAAGCGCGACAGCGCCGTGACGAACTCGTCGGCACTCTGGTAGCGGTCGGCGGGATCCTTCGCGAGCGCCTTGTCGATGATCGGCTGCCAGTGCGCCTGTGCGGGTGGCAGGCGCGGGATCGGCTCGAACACGTGCGCGTAGGACACCGCGAAGCCGTCCGCACCTTCGTACGGCGGCTTGCCGGTGAGACCGAACCAGGTCAGCACGCCGAGGCCGTAGAGGTCGGAGCGGGCATCCACGTCGCCACCACGCGCCTGCTCGGGGCTCATGTAATGGCTGGTGCCGATCGAGATGCCGGCGCTGGTGATGCGGGCGGCCTGGCTGATCGCGCGGGCGATGCCGAAGTCGGTCAGCACCGGCGTGTCGTTGACGTCGAACAGGATGTTGCCGGGCGCGACGTCGCGATGCACGTAACCGCGCTGGTGCGCGTAGCCGAGGGCGTTGGCGACCCCCTCGAGGACGCGCACGAGGTCCTTCTCGGACAGGCCGATGCGCACGCGCTGGGCGAAGTCGCCGCCCGACAGGTGCTGCATCGAGAAATAGTTGAGCTGCGTCTGCGTCACGCCGACGTCGTACACCTGCACGATGTTGGGGTGGGCGAGCGACGCGAGCATGCGCGCTTCCTGCAGGAAGCGCTTGGAGAAGGTCGGATCGACGGCGAGCGCGGGGGCCATGACCTTGAGCGCGACTTCGCGATCCAGCGAGGTCTGCACCGCGAGATAGACGCTGGCCATCCCGCCCGCACCCAGCTCGCGTCGCACCAGGTAGCCTGGAATATCGATTGCCGTCACTCGGAACTCCCCACGCAGTGCCGGGATTGTAGCGAAACGGCGACGTCCGACGATGAACCCGAGGTAAGAAGGGCGAGGCCTTGTCGCCCCGCGTGACCGCCTCCACACTCACGTCATGCTGGGGACCATGATACCGATGTTGCTGGGGGGGCTCGCCGTGGCCCTGTGGTTCGACGCGCTCGCGGCGCGGGAGCTCGCCGCGCGTCACGCGCGCCGGTTGTGCCAGGAAGCCGGGCTGCAGCTGCTCGACCACACCGTGTCGTTGCAGAGACTCGGTTTCGCGCGCCGCGACGGTCGGCTCTGCCTGCGCCGCCGCTACGGATTCGAGGTCAGCTTCGACGGCACCGATCGCCACCCGGCCAACATCGGCATGGTCGGGCGCAGTGTCGGCACGTGGACCCTGCCCGTGCGCGAGGTCGCGAACGGGCTGCCGCCGATCGGCGACTGATTCCTACTTGACGACGCGCAGCGTCGGGCGCTTCGGCGCTTCCTCGGGAGGCTCGGGTTCCGGCTCGGGCTCGGGCGCTCCCTCGGCCGGGAACATCATGCCCTGCCCGTTCTCCTGTGCGTAGATCGCCAGCACCGCGAACACGGGGATCTCGATCGACTGGCTGACCCCGCCGAAACGTGCGAGGAACGTCACCACGTCGTTGCCGATCGTGAGCTGGGCGACCGCGCGCGGCGCGATGCTGAGCACGACACGACCATCCTTGACCGCACTCGGCGGAACCCTCACGCCACCTGCCGTCGCGTCGACCAGCAGGTAAGGCGTGAGGTCGTTGTCGCAGATCCATTCGAGCATCGCCCGCAACAGATACGGGCGGTTGGAACTCATTGCAGTAGCAGACACCAGCCCGTTTCCTCAGTGGCGCAAGGCGCGTTCTTCAGGTGTCAGGCTACGCGTGAAACCCTGGCTGCGGAAGATGCGTTCGCCGTAGTCGAGCACGGGCTGTGCTTCCTTGGGCAACTGCACGTCGAGTGCCTCGAGACGCCAGATCAGCGGCGCGAGCGCGCAGTCGGCGAGGCTCATCTCGGGACTCAGGAAGAACCGCGACGCCTTGAAGGCCGGCGCATTGCGGACGAGGTCGTCTCGCAAGGTGCGGCGCGCGGCCTCGGCGGCCTTGCCGCCTTCGTCGATGCGGTCCACGAGGGTGAGCCAGTCGTTCTCGAGGCGCACGATCGCCAGACGCAGGCGCGCACGCGACAGCGGGTCGACCGGCATCAGCGGCGGATGCGGGTAGCGCTCGTCGAGGTACTCGCAGATCACGCTCGTGTCGTAGAGCACGAGGTCGCGGTCCACGAGGGTCGGGACCGAGTTGTACGGATTGAGGTCGATGAGGTCTTCGGGCGGGTTGTCGAGGTCGACCGTCACATGGTCGTAACTGACGCCCTTCGCCGCGAGCACAAGCCGGACCCTGTGCGAATGCACGCAGTCCGGCGCCGAGAACACCGTCAGAACCGCGCGCGAGCGCTGATTCAAGGCCATTCGCAACTCCTCCCCCGCGGGCCGGGACCCCGCCAGATCCAGAACAGCCGGAGCAATTCCGGCTGCTCCCGAGGCGCCGAACTTTACTACGGCGGGACTGAACCGCATAGCAGGCCCGTGACAGGCCGGAGAACGGGTCGGCCCGCCGTGGCGGGCCGACCGGGGACGTCAGTGGACGTCCTTCCAGTATTCCTGCTTGAGCAGCCAGGCGAGCAACGTGAACAGGCCGAGGAAGGCCAGCACCCACACGCCGACCATCTTGCGCTTGAGACCGGCGGGCTCGGCCGTGTACTGCAGGAAGTTGGCGATGTCGCGTGCCGCGGCATCGAACTCGGCCGGGCTCAGGCGACCTTCCTGGTGCACTTCGAATTTGTCGAACACCGGATCGCCGCTTTCGTGTGCCTTGAATGTCGCGGTCTGGATGCCCTGGAGCTCCCACAGCGCGTTCGGCATCGACGCGTTCGGGAAGGTCGTGTTGTTCCAGCCCAGCGGACGCGTCGGATCGACGTAGAACGTCTTGAGGTAGGTGTAGATGTAGTCCGTCCCCTTCGCGCGCGCCATGAGCGTGAGATCCGGCGGCGTCGCGCCGAACCAGCGCTTGGCATCGTCGGGATTCATGCTCGGCGGCACCTGCTCGCCGAACTTGGCCGTCGTGAAGTTCAGGTTGTCCATGACCTGCTCTTCGGTCAGGCCGAGGTCCTCCGCGATGCGCGAGTAGCGCATGAGCTTGAGCGAGTGGCAGCCCGAGCAGTAGTTGAAGAACAGCTTCGCGCCGTTCTGCAGGGAACCCGTATCGGACAGGCTCGCGTTGGAGGCCTGCAGGCTGCCGCCACCGGCCGCCATCGCGGCAGCCGGCGCGAGCACGAGGGCCAGCGCCATCAACACGTTCACGATCGCATGTCGCGTCTGCTGCATGATCGTCTCAGTCATGGCCCGTCACCCTCTCCGGCACCGGCTTGGTCTTCTCGAAGCCGAAGTGGGTATAGACGAACAGGAAGATGAAGAACCCGAAGTACAGCGCGGTCAGGATGCGGCCGACGACCGTTTCGACGGGGTCCGTGCCCGGGCCGGCGCCGATCTTGCCGAGCCACACGAAGCACACGCCGAGGACGAAGATCGCCGCACGGAAACCCGTGCCGCGGTAACGCCAGGACTTCACCTTGCCGCGATCCAGCCACGGCAGGAAGAACAGCACGACGATCGCGCCGAACATGACGAGCACGCCGAGCAGCTTGTCCGGGACCACGCGCAACATCGCGTAGAACGGCGTGTAGTACCACACCGGCTTGATGTGTTCCGGCGTGACGAGGCGGTTGGCCTCGACGAAGTTGTCGTGCTCGAGGAACCAGCCGCCGAGGGTCGGTTCGAAGAACAGGATGAACGCGCAGATCATGAGGAAGCAGCCGGTGTAGAACGTGTCCTTCACCGTGAAGTACGGGTGGAACGGCACGCCGTCGGCGGGCGCCTTGTCCGACCAGCGGTTGCCCTTCGGGCCCTTCTTGATCTCGACGCCGTCGGGGTTGTTCGAACCGACCTCGTGCAGCGCGAAGATGTGCAGCACGACGAGCAGCAGCAGCACCAGCGGCAGCGCGATCACGTGCAGCGCGAAGAAGCGGTTGAGGGTCGCGTCGGACGGCAGGTAGTCGCCCATGATCCACTCGGTCAGCGCGCCGCCGATGTAGGGGATCGCACCGAACAGCGAGATGATCACCTTGGCGCCCCAGAACGACATCTGGCCCCACGGCAGCACGTAGCCGAGGAACGCCTCGGCCATGAGCACGAGGTAGATCAGCATGCCGAGCACCCACACGAGCTCGCGCGGCTTCTTGTACGAACCGTACATGACGCCGCGGAACATGTGGATGTAGACGACCACGAAGAACGCCGATGCACCCGTGGAGTGCATGTAGCGGATCAGCCACCCCCACTCGACGTCGCGCATGATGTACTCGACCGAGGCGAATGCTTCCGCAGCGCTCGGCTTGAAGTGCATCGTGAGGAAGATGCCGGTGACGATCTGGTTGACCAGCACCACCATCGACAGGACGCCGAAGATGTACCAGATGTTGAAGTTCTTCGGAGCGTAGTACTCCGTCATGTGCTTGCGGTAGAACGGCCCGAACGACGGTGCGCGATCGTTGAACCACTCCTGCACGCCGGTCACGGCGCGGGAAAGTGCGTTGGCCATTTACGCTGCCCCCTCGGAGACGCCGATGACGATGTGGCCGTCGTCGACGAACTTGTACGGCGGCACGACGAGGTTGCTCGGCGCGGGGACACCGTCGTAGACGCGACCGGCCATGTCGAAGCGCGACTTGTGGCAGGGGCAGAAGAAGCCGCCCTTCCACTCGGCGTCGAACGGCTCGGGCTTGAGCTCGGCATGCAGCTTCGGCGCGCAGCCGAGATGCGTGCACAGGCCGACGAGCACGAGGACCTCGGGCTTGAGCGAGCGGTACTCGTTCTGCGCGAACTTCGGCTGCTGGTCGGCGTTCTCGGACTTCGGGTCGCGCAGGCGACCGTCCTGCCCCGGCAGCGCATCGAGCTGCGCCTTGGTGCGGCGGATGATCCAGACGGGCTGTCCACGCCACTCGTAGATGACCATCTGGCCTTCTTCGAGCTTGCTGATGTCGGCATCGACCGGAGCACCCGCGGTCTTCGCCCGCGCGCTCGGTTGCCACGATTTGATGAAGGGTATGGCGGCCACCACGACACCTGCACCGCCGACGACAGCCGTCGTCGCGGTCAGGAATCGTCGGCGGCCCTTGTCGACGCCGTCATTTGCCATCCGGCACTCCAGGAGCTTGCTGATTACGGAGCTTGCTGATTACTGCGGAGAAGAACGGTACAACGATGGGGGAGCCCCAGAATCGTGGTAGTTTAACGAAGCACTCCGTACCGCACAATCAAGCGCGGCGCGGCAGGATGTCCCCCGCCACGGGCGCCCACGCCTTCCGGATCATGCGCACCGCGACCACCCGTCTCGTCTCCTTCGTCGTGCGCTTCGCCGTGCTCGGCCTCGCCGTCGCGTTCCTCGTGAGCGTGTTCGCGCCAGGCATCGCGAGCCGGCTGCGCGGCCCCGCGGCCGCGCCGCAGGCGACACCGGTCGCCGCGCCACGCACGGACTCCCCTCGTGCGAGCGGACCGTTCTCGTATGCGGATGCGGTCAACCGCGCCGGCCCGGCCGTCGTCAGCATCTATGCGAACAAGATCACGACGATGCGGCAGTACCAGTACCGCGTCACGCCGGATCCACTGACCCAGCGCCTGTTCGGTTCGATCGTGCGCGGGCCGTCGTACCTCAAGCCGGAGCGCAGCCTGGGCTCGGGCGTCGTGTTCAGCGCCGACGGCTACGTGCTCACGAACAACCACGTCATCCACGGTGCCGACGACATCCAGGTGCTGCTCTCGGACGGCAACGTCGCGCGAGCCAGCGTGATCGGCGTGGATGCCGACACTGACCTGGCCGTACTGCGCATCGAGGCGGCGAACCTCGTGCCGATCAACATCGCCGAAGGCGGCACCACCAACGTCGGCGACGTCGTGCTCGCGATCGGCAACCCGTTCGGCATCGGCAAGACCGTCACGATGGGCATCGTCAGTGCGACCGGCCGCCAGCTGCGCCTGTCCGCCTACGAGGACTTCATCCAGACCGATGCGGCGATCAACTCGGGCAACTCGGGTGGCGCGCTCGTCAACGCTGCAGGCGAGCTCGTCGGCATCAGCACGGCGTTCTATCGCAACAGCGGCGATGCGCGGCAAGGCGGCACGGCCACGCAGAGTGCCGAAGGCATCGGCTTCGCGATCCCGGTCGCGACGGCCAAGGCCGTGCTCGACCAGATCGTGCGCCACGGCCTCGTGATCCGCGGCTGGCTCGGCATCGACTACGCCGACGCCTCGATGGCCAACCCGACGCAGCCGGTCGTCGCGCGCGGCGCGGTCGTGCTCGAAGTGCACCCCGGCGGGCCCGCCGCTGCGGCGGGCCTGCGCGCCGGCGACGTGCTGCTGCGCCTGGACGGCGACGAGATCGCCGACGCGACCGACCTGCGCATGCATGAAGCCGCTCTCGCTCCGGGCAAGCTCGTGCGCGTCGAAGGCCTGCGCAACGGCACCGCGTTCTCGCTCGACCTCACGATGATGCAACGTCCGCAGCCGACGACCGTCGGGACCTGATCTCCGCCGGGCCGAGCCAGCGCCCGGCTCAGAGCGCCTTGCTGTAGCGCTCGCGCAGCGTCGCGACGCGCTCGACGTAGACCTGGGTCTCGGCGAACGGCGGCACGTTGTTGCCGTAGCGCTGCACCGCGCCCGGCCCCGAGTTGTACGCCGCGGTCGCGAGACGCACGTCGCCGTTGAAGTTCCTGAGCATCTGCGCGAGGTATTGCGCGCCGCCGCGGATGTTCTCGGCCGCGTCGAACGCGTCGACGACACCGAGATCCGAAGCCGTGCCAGGCATCAGCTGCATGAGGCCCTGCGCGCCCTTCGAGGACAGCGCCATCGGGTTGAACGCCGATTCGGCATGCATGACCGCGCGGATCAGGGCCGCATCGACACCGAACTCGGCGGCCGCCTGCGCGACCTCGTCACGGTAGGCGTCGAGGTTGAGGCGCGTGGCCGAGAAGTCGATCTTCGAATGCACGTCGCAGGCGACGCAGGTCGCGATGTAGCTGAACAGCAGTGCGTACTTGCCGCCTCGCGGCGGCACGTTGGTGTACTCGACGATGCCGTCCTTGCGGTCGACGCGATAGACCGCGCCACGCACGACCTTGGGCGTGGCCGGCGCGGCCGAGGCGACGACGGCCTTGACCGGTGCGGGGGTGGCCTTCGCATCGACCTGCGCGACCGCTTCCGTCTTCGCCGCATCGGCGGGCGGGGTGGCCGATGCCACGATCGGCGCGGTACTGACCGCGCCCGAGCGCTGTGCCCTGGGATCGACGCGCTCCTGGTAATCCCAGCGCCGCGTCGCCTGCGCACTGCTCGGCGCCGGCTTGCGCGCGGCATAGCTCGCGACCGCCTTGCAGCCGCTGAAGCTTTCCTTCTTGTTCGTGTAGGCGATCGTGCCGCCCGGGCCCTCGCACTTGTAGAGCGTGTCCGCGCGCACGACCGCCGGCGCCAGGCAGGCGGCCGCGACGGTGAGGCTGGCGAGGAAAGCGCGAATCGTCATCGGGTGCTATGGAACCGTGTCCTGCGGAAAAGTTTCGCGACCTGCCCCTCAGCACGGCAGATCGGCCCCGCGGCGCTGGCGGCGTCCACAGGCAGCGCGTAAACTACTGTGTTCGCTCACGATTCTCCAGACCCATGGCCGGCAAGCTCTACATCAAGACCCACGGTTGCCAGATGAACGAGTACGACTCGGCCAAGATGGTCGACGTGCTGCAGGCCTCGCATGGGCTCGAGCTGACCGACGACGAGGCCGAAGCCGACGTCATCCTCGTCAACACCTGCTCGATCCGCGAGAAGGCTCAGGAGAAGGTGTTCAGCCAGCTCGGCCGCTGGCGCCAGCTCAAGCAGGCGAACTCGTCCGTCGTGATCGGCGTCGGCGGTTGCGTCGCGAGCCAGGAAGGCGAGGCGATCGTCAAGCGCGCGCCGTTCGTCGACCTCGTGTTCGGCCCGCAGACCCTGCATCGCCTGCCCGAGATGATCGCGGCGCGACGCGCCACCGGCAAACCGCAGGTCGACATCAGCTTCCCCGAGATCGAGAAGTTCGACCGCCTGCCCGAGCCACGCGCCGAAGGCCCGACTGCGTTCGTCTCGATCATGGAAGGCTGCTCGAAGTACTGCACGTACTGCGTGGTGCCCTATACGCGCGGCGAGGAGATCAGCCGACCGTTCGACGACGTCGTCGCCGAAGTCGCGATGCTCGCCGAGCAAGGCGTGCGCGAGGTCACCCTGCTCGGCCAGAACGTCAACGCCTACCGTGGCCCGATGCACGACGGCGGCGTCGCCGATCTCGGCCTGCTGATCCACGCGATCGCCGAGATCGACGGCATCGGCCGCATCCGCTTCACCACGTCGCATCCGATGGAGTTCAGCGATTCGCTGATCGACGCATTCGCCAATGTGCCGCAGCTCGCCAATTTCCTGCACCTGCCCGTGCAGTCGGGCTCGGACCGCATCCTCGCCGCGATGAAGCGCGGCTACACCGCGATCGAGTTCAAGCAGCGCATCCGCAAGCTGCGCGCGGTGCGTCCGGACATCTGCCTGTCGTCGGATTTCATCGTCGGCTTCCCGGGCGAGACCGACGCCGATTTCGAGAAGACGATGAAGCTCATCGACGACATCGGCTTCGACCAGAGCTTCAGCTTCATCTTCTCGGCGCGCCCGGGCACGCCGGCCGCGACGCTCGCCGACGACACGCCGGCCGAGGTCAAGCATGCACGCCTGACGCGCCTGCAGGCGGCGATCAACGCGAACGCACGCCGCATCAACGAGGCGATGGTCGGATCGACGCAGCGCGTGCTCGTCGAAGGCCTGAGCCGCAAGAGCGCGCAGGAGCTCACGGGCCGCACCGAGAACATGCGCTTCGTGAACTTCCCGGGCCATCCGCGCCTGATCGGCCAATTCGTCGACGTGGTCGTCACCGAAGCGATGAGCAACTCGCTGCGCGGTCGCCTCTGGCTCGCGGACGATCGCGCCGCGTGACGCGATCGCCCGCGCGTCGCGCGGATCAGTCCTTGGGTTCGCCGCGGTACTTGCGCTGGTAGGTCTCGTTGAGGCGCGTGTGGCGGCTGGCGAGATCCACTTCACGTCCGCCGATCCACGCGCGCTCGACGAGCGTGCGCACCTCGAGCACGTCGCCGTCGGCGACGAACAGCGTCGCATCCTTGCCGACATCGAGTGAGCCGAGCCGCCCGGCGACGCCGAGGATCTCGGCCGGACCGAGCGTGATCGCACGCAACGCGGCATCGGCACCGAGCCCGTAGGCTGCGTAGCTGGCCGCCTGGTACGGCAGGTTGCGTTCGTTCGACGCCGCCATGCTGTCGCCGTCGTTGGCGATGGCGAGCGTCACGCCCGCTGCCGCGAGCTTGCCGGCCGAGGCGTAGACGGTGTCGTAGGCCTCGCCGCGGCGTGCCGGCAGCGAGTGCGACGACCCGAGGATCACCGGGATGCCGGCAGCCTGGAGGGTCGACGCGAAACGCCAGGCGTCTCGACCACCGACGATCGCGATGCGCAGTTTCTCGCGCGTGGCGAACGCGAGCGCCTCGCGGATCTGCACCGACGAATCCGCGTGCACGAGCACGAGCTCACGACGCTCGAGCGCCGGCAGCATCGCTTCCCATCGCAGGTCCTGGACGCCTTGTCCCTTGCCTTTGCCGGCGGCGTAGGCACGCGCGTCCCGCATGGCCTGATCGAGGGCTGCGCGTTTCGTGCGGGCGCCCTCCTCGGCACGATCGCGCGCGGCCTGCGGCATCCAGTCGGGTGCTCGCGCCTGCGGCCACACGAGGACGAGCCCGGCGGGAGCGGCGACGGTCATCTGTTCGGCCGTCCAGCCGTCCGGACGCATGAGCGCCGCGCGACCCGCGAGCACACCGTCGCTGCCGGCGCCCGGCATCACGAGCGCGGCGAGCACGCCGTTGGCACGCGCGACCGGCCACAGTTCGGTGTCCGGGTTGACCGCGGACTCTGCGCGCACTTCGGGCGTGACCGCACCGCTTTCGGCGAAATCGTTGGTCGCGCGCACCGCGGCCACCTCGCTGAGGCCGATCACGCTGTTGGCGGCGATCAGGCCCGGGTAGATGCGCTTGCCCGCGAGATCGATGCGGATCGCGCCGGCCGGCGCGTCGACCGTCGCGCCGAGTGCGGCGATGCGCCCGTCGACGATGAGCAGTTCACCCTTGGGCACGACGCCGTGGCTGACCGTGTACAGGTCAGCACCGGCGAGCACCACCGGTGTGGCGGGCGCGCCAGGCGCGGGCGTCACCGCAGTCACGGCATGGGCGAATCCCGCGGCGAGCGCGGCAATGAGGACACGCAGGGTCATCGGTGTTCCTCCTCGCAGACGTTGACGGGCTCGCTGTCGTGGTACGGCGGCCTCAACCCGGCGAAATGCACGAGATCGTGGTCGGCCTTCGGCGCCGGCGCAGCGGCATCGGACTTGCGTTCGCCATCGCCCCTGGCGAGCGCCTTGACGCGTTCGGGCAGGATCTTCGCGACGAGGCGATCGCGCTCGCGCACGATGCGCGCGCGTTCGACGAGGTCGTCGGCACGATCGAAGCGCTTGCGGCCGTCGACCCAGGTCTGTTCGGCGATCGCGAACGACGACAGCGGATGCGCACTCCACACGACGAGATCGGCATCCTTGCCCACGGCCAGCGAGCCGACGCGCGACTCGACGTGCAGCTGCTTCGCGGGGTTTCGCGTGACGAGATCGAGCGCCTCGGTCTCGGCGAGGCCACCGTACTTCACGGCCTTCGCGGCCTCGGTATTGAGGCGCCGGCCGAGTTCGTCGGAGTCGGAATTGAACGACACGACCACGCCCTGCCGCGTCATCAACGCGCCCGCATAAGGGATCGCGTCGGCGACTTCCATCTTGTAGGCCCACCAGTCGCTGAAGGTCGACGCACCGGCACCGAGCGCGGCGAGTTCGTCGGCGACCTTGTAGCCCTCGAGCACGTGCTGGAACGTCGGTACGAAGCGGTAACGCTGCGCGATCCGCACGAAGCCGAGGATCTCGTCCTGTCGATAGCTGTGCACGTGCACGTAGCGGCGGGCCTCGAGGATCTCGGCGAGCGCCTCGAGGCGCAGGTCGCGCCGCACCGGCGCGCCCTTCTTCGCGGCGAGGCGATCACGGTAATCCTGTGCAGCCGCGAAGCTGTCGACGAGGATCTCCTGCACGCCCATGCGCGTCTGCGGGTAGCGTTTCGTGAACGCCTCGCCCCAGTTGGCCTGCTTGACGTTCTCGCCGAGCGCGAACTTGATCGTGCCGGGCGCGCCCTCGAAACGCAGGGCCTGCGCGTCACCGCCCCAGCGCAGCTTGATGGTCTGTGCCTGACCGCCGATCGTGTTGGCCGAGCCGTGCAGCAGGTGCGCGCTGGTCACGCCGCCGGCGAGCTGGCGGTACAGCGTCATGTCGGTCGGATCGAGCACGTCGCCGACGCGCACCTCGCTGGTGACCGAGTGGGAGCTTTCGTTGACGCCACCCGAGACGGCCATGTGCGAGTGCGCGTCGATGAGACCCGGCGTGACGTGCTTGCCGCGTGCGTCGACCTCGACCGCACCCGACGGCACGCCGAGCCCGCGACCGATGGCCTTGATGCGGCCTCCTTCGACGAGCACGTCGGCATCCTCGAGCACGCCTTGTGCCTCCTGCGTCCACACCGTCGCGTGGCGGAACACCACCGCGCGGGATGCCGGTGCATCGACGACACCATGTTCGCCGGCCGGATAGCGTCCGAGTGAACCGGGCAGCGGCGGTACCACGGCTTTCGCGGCCACGGCCCTGGCCGTGTCGGCACGCCGGCCTTCGATGCGCCATTCGCCACCGTCGTCGAGCACGACGCGCCCCGACAACGTGTCGCCGTCGAGCGACGCGACGAGCGCGACACGCTCGCTCGAGCGACCGACGAGGCGACCCGGCAGGTACGCGGTCAGCGTGTCGCCGGCGACCGTCACCGCGACGTCGGCGTCGCCGGCCTTGCCCTTCTGCGTGGCGGGTTCGCCACTGATCTCGAGATCACGCGGTCCGTCGACGCCGTGCCACGTCAGCGTCCAGCGGCCGCGCGCATCGGCCGGCGCGCCACGCGAAGGCAGGCGACGACCGTCGATCCAGGTCTCGTGGATGCGCGCACGATCGGAACGGAACAGGTCGGCATCGGCGACGACGAACTGGGCGAGACGACCGCGCTCGAGCGTGCCGAGACGGTCCGACACGCCGAGGATCGCCGCGGGCTGCACGGTCAGCGCGGCCAGTGCGTGGTCCTCGTCGAGGCCGCTCGAGACGGCCTTGCGCACGTGCTTCCAGAACGTTTCCTGCGGCTTCTTGAGGCCGGCCGCCGTGAATGCGAACGGCACGCCGGCCGAGGCGAGTACGCGCGCGTTGAACGGCGCCCATTCCCAGTGCTCGAGTTCGGCGAGCGACACGTCGAGCGCACGATCGGGATCCTCGACGGCAGGCGCCTCGGGGAAGTCGAGCGGCACGATCACGGGCACGCGGGCGTCGGCGAGCTCGCCGACACGGCGATACTCGCGCCCGGAGCCGACCAGCACGGCGGACAGGTCGAACTCGCGCGCGATCGCGAGCGAGCGACCGATGTCGAGCTCGTCGCGCGTCGCGAAGATCGCGGTCTGCCGACCGTCGGCGAGCGGGCCGAGCGCCTCGAGCGCGAGGTTCGCCTCGATCGCCTCGGCATCGCGATGACGCGATTGCCAGGCGAGGCGTTGAGCCTGCCAGCGTGCGTCGAGCACGGTCTGGCGCACGAGCGCGATCGCGCCCATGAGCGAGGCAGGATAGTCGCGCGAAGGCCACGTGCCGAATTCGAACGCGACATGCTGCGCGACACGCGGGCGCACGAGGATCTCGTTCGCCCGCGACGCTTCGGCAGTCGTGACGAGCGCCGACTGGCCGCGCAGCACGCCCTTGCCGGGCACCGACAGCACGCTCGTGAATCC
The DNA here is from genome assembly GCA_029959555.1 of Lysobacteraceae bacterium PS02065. Taxonomy (GTDB): domain Bacteria; phylum Pseudomonadota; class Gammaproteobacteria; order Xanthomonadales; family Rhodanobacteraceae; genus Dokdonella. The sequence goes on from JASCPI010000018.1 coordinate 52,764, forward strand.
GAGGTCGCGCAGTGCCGTGGCCGCCTTCGCGTCGGGGCGCAGGCGCTCGGCGACGTCGAGCTCGGGTTGCACCTTGCGGTTCCAGTGGCGTGCACCGGACACCGGCGGATCGGCCTCGGCGCCGCGTGCCGGCGGCGTCGCGGGTTCGGGATCGCGCGGCTGCGCATAGTCGCTCGAGGCGTCGATGAAGCCCGCGAACACGCTGCGCCCGCCGACGTCGACGACGAGCGCGTCGGAAGGCACGGCGACCTTCGCGCCGACATCGACGATGCGTCCGTCGCGCACGACGAGCGTGCCACGTTCGATCACCTGCCCCGGCTTCACGACGAGTCGCGCGTTGATGATCGCGGCCGAGCGCGGCGTGCGGTCGGCGATGCCCTCGACGGGCACGGTATCGGTGGGCGACGCGGCGACGGTCGTCGCCGGCAAGGCCAAGGAAAGGACGAACCGCCAGGCATGGCGGCGCGGGCTCGGGCGCATCGATGGACTCCCTGGTGTGGATGCCGCGCGTGGCGCGGCCCCCGCCGCGCCACCTCGGGATCAGGCTATCGGCGTCGCGGCACCGCGCTTGCGCACGATGAGCATCGCCAGTTCGAGCGACTGCTCGTAGTTGAGGCGCGGGTCGACCGACGAACGGTAGGCGCGCGTGAGGTCGCTCTCGGTGAGGTCACGCGCGCCGCCCATGCATTCGGTGACGTTCTCGCCGGTGAGCTCGAGGTGCACGCCGCCGAGGCGCGTGCCGGCCGCGGCGTGGATGTCGAAGGCCTGTTCGAGCTCGCTGCGGATGTTCTCGAAGCGGCGTGTCTTGATGCCGCTGCCGAGCGCCTCGGTGTTGCCGTGCATCGGATCGCTGCACCAGACCACCTTGCGGCCGGCGGCCTTGACCGCCGCGAGCAACGGCGGCAGCGCGTCGGCCACGTGCTTCGCGCCCATGCGATGGATCAGCGTGAGGCGTCCCGGTTCGTTGTCGGGATCGAGTACGTCGATCACGCGCAGCAGCTGGTCGGGCTTCGTCGACGGCCCGACCTTCATGCCGATCGGGTTGCGGATGCCCCGGCAGTATTCGACGTGCGCGCCGTCGAGTTCGGCCGTGCGCACGCCGATCCACGGGAAATGCGTGGACATGTTGAACCAGCCCCACTGGCGCGGGACCTGGCGCGTCATCGGCTCCTCGTAGTGCAGCAGCAAGGCCTCGTGCGAGGTGTGGAAGTCGACGCGCTGGAACTCTCCGACCGGGCGGCCCGCGAGCGTTTCCATGAAGCGCAGCGAATCGCCGATCGCCTCGACGCGACGGCGGTACTCGACCTGCAGTGGCGAATGCTCGACCCAGGCGAGATCCCAGTATTCGGGATGGTGCAGGTCGGCGAAGCCGCCGTCGATGAGCGCGCGGACGAAGTTCATCGTCATCGCCGAGCGCGCATGGCCCTTGATCAGCCGCTTCGGATCGGGTCGGCGCGCCTGTTCGGTGAACGCGGGTGCATTGACGATGTCGCCGCGGTAGCACGGCAGCGTGATGCCGTCGCGCGTCTCGGTGTCGGCCGAACGCGGCTTCGCATACTGGCCGGCGAACCGGCCGACGCGGACCACGGGCAGTTGCAGGCCGTGCGTGAGCACGAGGCTCATCTGCAGCATGACCTTGAGGCGATTGGAGATCAGCGGCGACGTGCAGTCGTCGAAACTCTCCGCGCAGTCGCCGCCCTGCAGCAGGAAGCGGCGGCCTTCGGCGACGTCGGCGAGCAGGCCACGCAGCGCGAGGATCTCCCACGACGTGACCAGCGGCGGCAGCTCGCCGAGTTGCCGCAGCGCATCGTCGAGCTCCGCGGCATCGGGATAGTTCGGTTGCTGCACGGCGGGACGGGACCGCCACGAGGACGGGCTCCAGTCTTCGGCCATGCGTACGGGAGCGATCGTGGCATCGCGTTTCATCGGGGCATCTGTGCTGCGTCGCGGAAAATCATGATGCCACAGCCCCGCCGCACGGGCATCAGCGTGCCCGGCGGAAGCCGGCCCACAATGCGACGAACGTCAGCACGATGAACCAGGCCAGCGTCCACGTCGGCATCGACAGGCCCAGGAAGGTCCAGTCGATGACGCCGCAATCCTGATCCTTGATGAAGATCGTGCCGAGGAACTTGAGCGGCTCGTAGTTCTGGAGGGCGTACTCGAACGACGGCGCGCAGCCGTCGAGCTGGTCGGGCGCGTGGTTGGCGAGCCACTGCAGGTAGACGTGGCGCCCGGCGATGTAGGCTCCACCGCCGGCCGCGAGCGCGGTGAGCACGCCGTAGATGCGCGAACCGGTCCGGCCGGGACCGTGCAGCGCGGCGACCAGTGCGATCGCGCCCGCAAGGCAGACGAACACGCGCTGGACCATGCACAGCATGCACGGCATGTAGCCCTGCACATGCTCGGCGTAGAGGGCGTAGCCCATGAGCGCGCCGCACGCGAGCGCGATGAGGAGAAACAGCTGGCGCGACGACAGGCGTGACGGCGTCATGGACGATTTCCTTGGAGTGTGGGCGTTGCTGACCATGACCGCGCCTTCAGGTTCCCGGTCGATGCGGTCACAGGAAAGGGCGTCCATACATGACGCCGAAGAACAGCCAGGCCGATGCGGCGAGCCAGTACACGAACGTCACCGCCTCGACGGCAGGAGCGTCGCGATCCCGGAAGACCAGCCACAGCACGATCGGCACGATCGCATAGCGTGTCTCGATGAGCCATGCGGAGGCGAGCGAGAGCGCCGCGAACGGCATGAACCACCCCGCAGCCGGCGGGCGCAGACGCACCGTGGCGAGGCCGCACACCGCCGCGACGGCGAGCCCGACGAGTGCCGCCTTGATGGCCACATGGGCCTGCGCGGCCTGCAGCAGCTGGTTGCGGTAGCTCCAGCGCGGATCGATGAGGTTGTACGGGTGATCGACGCTGAAGCCGAGCGCGAAGCTGGCGGCCAGCACCACGGGAATCAGCACGAGCCATGGCCTGCATCGCAGAAGTGCCACGGCGCGCACCAGCCCGCCAGCGACCTGCAGCGGCAGCAACGCACCTGCGATCGCGAGCGTGAACACGATGTTCCCGGCGTGCGCGGACAGATCGGGGTGCGCTGACGCCTGCGCCGTCGACAGCGAGATCGATCCGTTGACGCTCCAGAATGCGAGGAACGCGATGACGCCCGTGGCGTAAGGCGCGAGCACGCGGGCTGCGGCCGCCAGGCTGCGCGGTCGCGGCAGATGCCCCTCGATCGCGGCCGCCAGCACGGCGAGGAAGCCGATCCAGACGACGTTGTTCTGGCGCACGCCCAGCGAGGCGAGCAGCAGCAGGCCGGCCACGACATGACGTCGCCTCGACGTCGCCGCGCACGCGGCGAGCAGCAACGCCAGCGACAGCACGTCGGTATAGGCGAGGAAGAAGAACGGGAACACCACCGGCAGCACGGCGAACTGCGCGGTCGCGAGAGGCTCGCGATCGTGTCCGGTCGCACGGCGCGCGGTGTGGAACGCCACGACGGCGGCGATCGCGACGATGCCGCTGAAGAGTCGCGCGGCGCCCAGAGACTCCGCTCCGGTCGCCGCGACGAGTACGGCGATCAGCGCGTGGTAGCCGGGTATCGTCGTCAACAGCCCGCGATCGACCGAAAAATCTCCCTGCGCGAAGCGCAGGATCTGCGGATGGTGGACCCACTCGTCGCCGACCATCGGCCCCCACCACGCCCAGGCCGCGGCGAGCACGAACGCCCCTGCCGCGACGATGATCGCGAGAGGCTCGAAGCGCAGTCGATGCCGACGATGATCCTGCACGTGGTCCCCAGAAACGGAAAAGCCCCGGCGAGCGGGGCTTTCACGCGGTGCGGCAGCGAGGAGGTCAGTCCTCGACGGCCTCGTTGCTGGCCGTCGCGGGACGGTCGAGCAGCTCGACGTACGCCATCGGCGCGTTGTCGCCGACGCGGAAGCCGCACTTGAGGATGCGCAGGTAACCGCCCTTGCGCTCGCGGAAACGCGGGCCGAGCTCGACGAACAGCTTGCCGACGGCCTGCTTGTCGCGCAGGCGCGCAAACGCGAGGCGGCGATTGGCGACACCGTCGGTCTTGGCGAGCGTGATGAGCGGCTCGGCGACTCGACGCAGTTCCTTGGCCTTCGGCAGGGTCGTGCGGATCAGCTCGTGCTTGAACAGCGACGCAGCCATGTTCTTGAACATCGCTTCGCGGTGGCTGCTCGTGCGGCTGAGCTTGCGACCGGCTTTCTGGTGGCGCATGGTGGAATCCTCTTGGCGATTATTATGAGAATCCGGCCCTAGGGCCGGCTCCCGCGGATGATCCGCTTATTCGATGTGGAGCATCCCGGGCCGGAGCCCGGGAAAAAGATCAGCCCAACTGCATGCCGTGCGCGATGCCCGGCGGCGGCCACGACTCGAGCTTCATGCCGAGCGACAGGCCGCGCTGGCCGAGGACGTCCTTGATCTCGGTAAGCGACTTCTTGCCGAGGTTCGGTGTCTTCAGCAGCTCGACTTCGGTCTTCTGCACGAGGTCGCCGATGTAGTAGATGCTCTCGGCCTTGAGGCAGTTGGCCGAACGCACGGTCAGCTCGAGGTCGTCGATCGGACGCAGCAGCATCGGGTCGACGCCGCCCTTGTCGGTCTTCGCATCCGAGCTCTCGCGGCGCGTGAAGTCGCCGAACACCGAGATCTGGTCCTGCAGGATCTCGGCGGCCTTGCGGACCGCTTCCTCGGCATCGATCGCACCGTTGGTGTCGATCTCGAGCACGAGCTTGTCGAGGTCGGTGCGCTGCTCGAGGCGCGCGCTGTCGACCTGGTAGGCGACGCGGCGGATCGGGCAGAACGACGCATCGAGCTGCAGGCGACCGATCGGACGCGCTTCCTCGTCCGGCAGGCGACGCGACACGGCCGGCTGGTAGCCGACGCCACGCGCGACCTTCAGACGCATGTTGAGCGCGATGTCCTTGGTCAGGTGGCAAAGGACGTGTTCGGGGTTGACGATCTCGACCGAGTGGTCGACCTTGATGTCACCCGCCGTGACGACGCCCTTGCCCTTCTTGCTGAGCGTGAGGGTCGTCTCGTCGTGGCCGTGCATGCGGATCGCGACGTCCTTGATGTTGAGCAGGACTTCGATGACGTCCTCCTGCAGACCTTCAAGCGTCGTGTACTCGTGCAGGACGTTGTCGATCTCGACTTCCGTGATGGCACAGCCGGGGATGGACGACAGCAGCACGCGGCGCAGCGCGTTGCCGAGGGTATGGCCGAAGCCGCGCTCGAGCGGCTCCACCACGACCTTCGCGTGATTGGTACCGATGCGCTCTACCTGAATGCCGCGCGGACGCAGCACATTGGTGGACGATCCTGCCATGAACAGGGACTCCAAAAGATGACGACGAATTACTTCGAGTAAAGCTCGATGATCAGGCTCTCGTTGATGTCCGAGGGCAGATCGGAACGCTCCGGCAGCGACTTGAACACGCCGCTGAACTTCTTCGCGTCCACTTCGATCCACGACGGAACGAGATCCATCTCCTGCGAGACGGTCACCGACTCCTGCACGCGCAGCTGGCTGCGGGCGCCTTCGGTCAGCGCGAGCTCGTCGCCCGGGCGGACCTGGTACGACGGCAGGTTGACGCGCTTGCCGTTGACCGCGACGGCGCCGTGCGAGACGAGCTGACGGGCCTGGGCGCGCGTGACCGCGAAGCCCATGCGGAAGATCACATTGTCGAGGCGCGACTCGAGGGCGCGCAGCAGGTTCTCACCCGTGTTGCCCTTCTGGTTCGAGGCCTTCTCGTAATACTTGTGGAACTGGCGCTCGAGCAAGCCGTAGATGCGCTTGACCTTCTGCTTCTCGCGCAGCTGCACGCCGTAGTCCGACAGGCGGCCCTTGCGGGCGGCGCCGTGCTGACCGGGCTTCTGTTCCAGCTTGCACTTCGAATCGATCGCGCGCGCCGGGCTCTTGAGGCTGAGGTCCGCGCCTTCGCGGCGGGCCAGCTTGCAGGTGGGTCCGATATAACGAGCCATGGTGGAATCCTTTAGACGCGACGCTTCTTCGGCGGACGGCACCCGTTGTGCGGGATCGGCGTCACGTCGATGATGTTGGTGACCTTGAAACCGACGTTGTTCAGCGAACGCACGGCGGACTCGCGACCCGGACCCGGGCCCTTGATGCGCACTTCGATCGTCTTGACGCCGTACTCGGCGGCGACGCGCGCAGCCTTCTCGGCGGCGACCTGGGCAGCGAACGGCGTCGACTTGCGCGAGCCGCGGAAACCCGCGCCGCCCGCAGTCGCCCACGAGAGCGCGTTGCCCTGGCGATCGGTGATCGTGACGACCGTGTTGTTGAACGACGCCTGCACGTGGCAGACAGCGTCGGTCACGACACGCTTGATCTTCTTCTTCGGCTTGGCGACCGGCTTGTTCATGATGCGATTCCGGGCAGGTTATTTCTTGATCGCACGACGCGGACCCTTGCGGGTACGGGCGTTCGTACGCGTACGCTGGCCGCGCAGCGGCAGGCCACGACGGTGACGCAGGCCGCGGTAGCAGCCCAGGTCGATGAGGCGCTTGATCGAGATGCCGATTTCGCGGCGGAGGTCGCCCTCAACCGTGTACTTGGCCACTTCGTGGCGCAGCTTGTCGACCTCGGCTTCCGTCAGGTCCTTGATCTTGGTCGTCGGCGCGACACCCGCGCTCTCACAGACCTTCTTCGACCGCGAACGGCCGATGCCGAAAATGCTTTGCAGTCCGACCCAGGCGTGCTTCTGGACCGGAAGGTTGACACCCGCAATGCGCGCCATGTTTGACTGTCTCCGAAAGAACTAAATGCGCAGTGAACTTCGTATTCTATCCTGATCGGGAGGAAACATAAAGCCCTCCCGCAAGCAGGCCCGGCGCGGCGCGCCGGGAGACCCTCTTACCCAACCCCGGCGCGTGGATCAGCGCCCCTTGAGGTTGGCCTTCTTGAGCAGGCTCTCGTACTGGTGCGACACGAGGTGCGCCTGGATCTGCGCGGTGAAATCCATCACCACGACGACCACGATCAGCAGCGAGGTGCCACCGAAGTAGAACGGCACGTTCCACGCATTGCGCAGCAGGTCCGGCACGAGGCAGACGATGACGAGGTACAGCGCACCGATGCCGGTGAGTCGCGTCATCACGCCGTCGATGTAGTCCGCCGTCGCCTTGCCGGGACGGATGCCCGGGATCAACGCACCCGAACGCTTGAGGTTGTCCGCGGTTTCCTGCGAGTTGAACACCAGCGCCGTGTAGAAGAACGCGAAGATCACGATCATCGCCGAGAACAGCGCCATGTGCAGCGGCTCGCCCGGGCCGAGGGCCGAGGTCAGCGTCTGCAGCCAGCGCAGCTCGCTCGAGTTGTTGAACCACGCCGCGGCCGTGGCCGGGAACATGATCAGGCTCGAGGCGAAGATCGGCGGAATGACGCCCGCCATGTTGATCTTCAGCGGCAGGTGCGAACTCTGGTTCGTGTACGCCTTGCCGGCACCGCCCTGGCGACGTGCGTAGTTCACGGTGATGCGGCGCTGGCCGCGCTCCATGAACACGACGAACAGCGTGACGACGATCACCGCGATCAGCACCATGAGCACCTTGGGCGGAGAAAGCTCGCCGTTCGTTGCCATGCCGAGCGTGTGGACGACCGCGGACGGAAGGCCCGCGACGATGCCACCGAAGATGATCAGCGAGATGCCGTTGCCGATGCCGCGCTCGGTGATCTGCTCGCCGAGCCACATCAGGAACAACGTGCCCGCGGTCAGGCCCACGACCGTGCCGAACACGAAGCTCGGACCCGGCGCGTAGACCACGCCCGCCTGCGTCTGCAGCATCGTCGCGACGCCGAAGGACTGGAACGCCGCGAGTCCGACGGTACCCCAGCGCGTGTACATGGTCAGCTTGCGCCGACCCGACTCGCCTTCCTTCTTGAGCGCCTGCCAGGCCGGGATCACCGAACTGAACAGCTGCACCACGATGGACGCCGAGATGTACGGGATCACGCCGAGGGCGAACAGCGAGAATCGGCTGAGCGCACCACCGGAGAACATGTTGAACATGTCGATGATGCCGCCGCTGTTGGACACCAGCCGCGCCATCGCCTCCGGGTCGACGCCCGGCACCGGAATGAACGAGCCGAGGCGGAACACGATCAGCGCGCCGACCACGAAGAGCAGGCGCTGCTTGAGTTCCGTCAGCTTGCCCAGCGACGCCAGACCATTGGGCTTGGAAGCGGCCACCGCTTACTCCACGCTGCCGCCGGCAGCCTCGATCGCGGCGCGGGCGCCGGCCGTGACGGCCACGCCACGCAGCTTGATCGCGCGTGACAGTTCACCCTTCTTGACGATCTTGACGCGCTCCGCGCGCGTCTCGACGAGACCGGCCGCCTTGAGCACGTCGAAATCGATCACGTCGGCTTCGATCGTGCCGAGCTTGTACAGCAGCACTTCCGAGACCTCACGCGCGGTGCGCGAGCGGAAACCGACCTTCGGCAGGCGACGCTGCAGCGGCATCTGGCCGCCTTCGAAACCAGCCTTGATCTTGCCCTTGCCGGTGCGCGCGTACGAGCCCTTGTGGCCGCGGCCGGCCGTCTTGCCGAGGCCCGAACCGATGCCGCGACCGACGCGGACGCCTTCCTTGCGGGCACCGGCTGCAGGCTTGAGAGAATTGAGACGCATGGGATCGACTCCTGATGACTGTAGTGAGGCGCTCAAGCGCTCTCTTCGACCCGGACCAGGTAGCTCACCTGGTTGATCAGACCGCGGACCGAGGGGGAATCCTTGAGGTCACGCACGTCATTGAGCTTGCGCAGGCCGAGTGCACGAACGCTCAGGCGATGACGCGCCTGGCAGCTGTTCGGGCTCTTCACGAGCCGCACGCGGACCATCTTGTCGTTGTTGTCAGCCATTGCCGAGCACCTCGTCGAGGGTCTTGCCACGCTTGGACGCGATGCGGTCCGGCGTAGCCATCGCGATCAGGCCGTTGATGGTGGCGCGCACCAGATTGATCGGGTTGCGCGAACCGACCGCCTTGGCCAGGACGTTCTTGACGCCGACCACTTCGAGCACGGCGCGCATCGCACCGCCGGCGATCACGCCGGTGCCCTCGGAAGCCGGCTGCATGTAGACGCGCGCGGCGCCGTGGTTCGCCTTGACGGCGTGCCACAGGGTGCCTTCGCGCAGCTGCACGCGGATCATGTTCTTGCGCGCACGCTCCATCGCCTTCTGGATGGCGATCGGCACCTCGCGCGCCTTGCCGTAACCGAAACCGACGCGGCCATCGCCGTCGCCGACCACGGTCAGGGCCGTGAAGGTCATCTGGCGGCCGCCCTTGACGGTCTTCGCCACGCGGTTCACCGCGATCAGCTTCTCGAGGAGGCCGTCGCTGTTCTCACGATCATTCGTCGACATGATTCACCTGGTATGCCTTCCGCCGGAGCGGATCGGACTTCTGCTTGCGGCTCGTGCCGCTTGGAGTTGTATGGAACATGGGGGCGGGCATGCCCACCCCCGGATGGATCAGAACTTGAGACCGGCCTCGCGGGCGGCATCGGCGAGCGCCTGGATGCGACCGTGGTAGCGGAAGCCCGAGCGGTCGAACGCGACCTTCTCGACACCGGCAGCGATCGCGCGCTCGGCGACGATGCGGCCGACCGCCGCGGCGGCGTCCTTGTTCTTGGTGCCCTTGAGGCCTTCGGCGACCGACTTCTGCGTCGTCGAGGCGGCGGCGAGCACCTTGTCGCCGGTCGCGGTGACGACCTGCGCGTAGATGTGCTGGCCCGTGCGGTGCACGCTGAGGCGCGCCACGCCGAGCACACGGATGTGGGCGCGGGTGGACTTGGCGCGACGCAGTCTGGAAACGTTCTTGCTCACTGTCGTTCTCCGGGAAGCTGAAGGACCATCAGGCCTTCTTGGCTTCCTTCAAGGTGATCTTCTCGCCCGAGTAGCGCACGCCCTTGCCCTTGTAGGGCTCCGGCGGGCGGAAACCACGGATCTTGGCAGCGGCCTGGCCGAGCGCCTGCTTGTCGGCGCCCTTGAGCAGGATTTCGGTCTGCGTCGGCACTTCGATCGTCACGCCTTCCGGTGCGGTGAACACGACCGGGTGCGAGAAGCCGAGGCTCAGGTTGAGGTCCTTGCCCGACAGCGCGGCGCGGTAACCGACGCCGACGAGCTCGAGCTTGCGCGTGTAGCCCTCGCTGACGCCCGTCACCATGTTGGCGAGGATCGCGCGGGCCGTGCCGGCCATCTTGATGTCGTTCGGCGTCTTGCCGTTGAGGACCAGCTGGCCCTCGTCGACCGACGCGACGACGCCGGGAGGCGTCGGCAGGTTGAGGGCGCCCTTCGGGCCCTTCACGGTGATCGCCTCGGCGGTCACCTGGACGTCCACGCCCTTCGGCAGGACAACGGGTTTCTTGGCAACGCGTGACATGGTTGCTGTGCTCCTTAGGCCACGATGCCGATGACTTCGCCGCCGAGACCCTTCTGACGGGCCTGCGCGTCGGTCATGATGCCGGACGACGTGGAGACGATCGAAATGCCGAGGCCGCCGAGGACCTTCGGAAGATCGCTCTTGCCGCGGTAGACGCGGAGGCCGGAACGGCTCACGCGCTCGAGGCGCTCGATGACGGCCTTGCCTTCGTAGTACTTGAGGGCGACCTCGAGCTCGGGCTTGCCTTCCTTCGTCTGCACCTGGAAGTCGGCGACGTAGCCTTCGTCCTTTAGCAGCGTGGCGAGGGCCACCTTGACGCGCGAGGACGGCATGCGCACGGAGCGCTTGCCCGTCAGCTGCGCGTTGCGGATACGCGTGAACATATCCGCGATGGGATCAGTCATGCTCATGAATCAGATTCCTGTGAAAAGCATCGATATCCGGCGGCTTACCAGCTCGCCTTGCGAAGACCCGGCACATCGCCGCGCATCGTCGCTTCGCGCAGCTTCATGCGGCCGAGGCCGAATTTCTTGTAGACGCTGCGCGAGCGACCCGTGAGGGCGCAGCGGCTGCGCTGGCGGCTCGGGCTCGAATCGCGCGGCAGCTTCTGGAGCTTCGTCGCCGCGTCGATCTTGTCCTCGTAAGAGGCCGTCGGGCTGCTGACGATCGCCTTGAGCTGCTCACGCTTGCTCGCGTGGCGCTTGACGAGCTTGGCGCGCTTGAGCTCGCGCTCGACCATGGAAGTCTTGGCCATTGCTGGATCCTGTCGCTGTTAGTTGCGGAACGGGAAGCCGAACGCTTCGAGCAGCGCCTTGGCTTCTTCGTCGGTGCGCGCAGTCGTGGTGACCGCGATGTCCATGCCACGCACGGCGTCGATCTGGTCGAAATCGATCTCCGGGAAGATGATCTGTTCCTTCACGCCCATGTTGTAGTTGCCGCGGCCGTCGAACGAACGACCCGAGATGCCGCGGAAGTCACGGACGCGCGGCAGCGAGATGTTCACGAGACGATCGATGAACTCGAACATCTGCGCGCGACGCAGCGTGACCTTGCAGCCGATCGGCCAGTTGTCACGGATCTTGAAGGTCGCGATCGACTTCTTCGACAACGTGATGATCGGCTTCTGGCCCGCGATCTTCGCCATGTCGGCGACCGCGTTCTCGAGGATCTTCTTGTTGCCGACGGCCTCGCCCACGCCCATGTTGAGCGTGACCTTGCTCAGGCGCGGAACCTGCATCGGATTCTGGTAACCGAAGCGCTCGGTGAGCTTCGGCACGATCTTCTCTTTGTAAATCGTCTCAAGACGCGTCGTCATGGCGGACCTCAAACGTCGATCATCTCGCCGGACGAGCGGAAGACGCGAACCTTGCGACCGTCTTCAAGAACCTTGAAGCCGACGCGTTCGCCCTTGCCCGTGGCGGAGTTGAGCAACTGCACGTTGGAAATGTCGATGGAAGCCTCGCGCTCGACGATGCCGCCCGGCTTGTTGGCCTGGGGGTTCGGCTTGGTGTGGCGCTTGACGAGGTTGATGTTCTGGACGAACACGCGGTCGCCCGCGACGTTCAGAACCTCGCCCTTCTGGCCCTTGTTCTTGCCGGTGATCACGAGGACCTGATCACCCTTGCGGATACGGTTCATGGCAGGTTCCCGTTACAGCACTTCAGGAGCGAGCGAGACGATCTTCATGAACTTCTCGCCGCGCAGCTCGCGCGTGACCGGCCCGAAGATGCGGGTGCCGATCGGCTCGAGCTTGTTGTTGAGGAGGACGGCCGCATTGCCGTCGAAGCGGATCAGCGAGCCGTCCGCGCGACGCACGCCCTTGCGGGTGCGCACGACGACGGCATCGTAGACTTCGCCCTTCTTGACCTTGCCGCGCGGAATCGCTTCACGCACCGACACCTTGATGACGTCGCCGATCTGCGCATAACGGCGCTTCGAACCACCGAGCACCTTGATGCACATCAGTTCGCGCGCTCCGCTGTTGTCCGCCGCGGCCAGCGTGGTCTGCATCTGGATCATTGGATTCTCCTAGTCGTCCCGGGCCGATTACTGCTCGGCCCGCGTGACGATCTCGACCACGCGCCAGTTCTTGGTCTTGGACATCGGGCGGATCTCGGAGATGCGCACGACGTCGCCTTCCTGGCACTCGCTGTTGGCGTCGTGGGCGTGCACCTTGGTGGAGCGACGCACGATCTTGCCGTACAGCGGATGCTGGACCTGGCGTTCCAGAAGCACGGTGACCGTCTTCTGCATCTTGTTGCTCACGACACGCCCTTCGAGCGTACGCGTCTTCTTTTCAGTCTCGCTCATAGCAGGCCGTCCTTACTTCTTGCTGCCAAGCAGGGTCTTGACCTGCGCGATCTCGCGCCGGACCCGGCCGAACTGGTGGGTCTGCGTGAGCTGACCGGAGCCCTTCTGCATGCGCAGGTTGAACTGCTCGCGGCGAAGCTCACCGAGATGCTCGTTCAGCTCTTTTTCCGACTTCTGGCGGAGATCTTTCAGTTCCATCACAGCACCGTTCTGGTCACAAACTGGGTCTGAACCGAGAGCTTCGCGGCCGCCAGGCGGAACGCCTCGCGCGCGGTGACCTCGTCGACACCCTCGATTTCATACAACATGCGGCCCGGCTGCACCGGCGCCACCCACAACTCGACATTGCCCTTGCCGTTGCCCATTCGGACTTCGATCGGCTTCTTGGTGATCGGCTTGTCCGGGAACACGCGGATCCAGAGCTTGCCGCCACGCTTCACGAAACGCGTGATGCAGCGACGTGCAGCTTCGATCTGGCGCGCGGTCAGGTGGCCGTGGGTCGTCGCCTTGAGTCCGAACGCGCCGAAGCTGACCTTCGTGGCGACGTACGACAGACCCGGGTTGCGGCCCTTGTGCACCTTGCGGTACTTGGTTCGCTTCGGTTGCAACATGATCTGGATTCCTTACTTCGCCGGAGCCGACCGACGGGGCGCGCGCTCTTCGCTCGCCTCGGTCTTGGCTTCCTGCGTGGCCGCGTGGAGGTCGAAGATCTCGCCCTTGTAGATCCACACCTTGATGCCGATGATGCCGTACGTCGTCTTCGCCTCGGCCAGACCGTAGTCGATGTCCGCGCGCAGCGTATGCAGCGGGACGCGACCCTCGCGAGCCCACTCGGAGCGCGCGATCTCGGCGCCGTTGAGGCGGCCGCCGACGTTGATCTTGATGCCGAGCGCACCGAGGCGCATCGCGTTCTGCACCGAGCGCTTCATCGCGCGACGGAACATGATGCGGCGCTCGAGCTGCTGGGCGATCGACTCGGCGACGAGCTGGGCATCGAGCTCGGGCTTGCGCACTTCGCTCACGTTGATGTGCGCCGGAACGCCCATCACCTGCGAGACTTCCTTGCGCAGCTTCTCGATGTCCTCACCCTTCTTGCCGATGACGACGCCGGGGCGGGCGGTATGGATCGTCACGCGCGCCGTCTTGGCCGGGCGCTCGATCTGGATCTTCGAGATGCCGGCCTGGGCCAGCTTCTTCTTGAGCAGCTCGCGCACCTTGAGGTCCGCGGCGAGGTAGCCCGCGTAGTCGCGCTTGTTGGCAAACCACTTCGAGTTCCAGTCCTTGGCGATGCCGAGGCGGATACCGGTGGGATTGACTTTATGACCCATCGTTGACGTCCTTTACTCGCCCACGACCACGGTGATGTGGCTGGTGCGCTTGGAGATACGGGTTCCACGGCCCTTGGCGCGGGCGTGCATGCGCTTGATGATCGGACCATCGTCGACGAAGATCTTCGCGACCTTCAGCTCGTCGACGTCGGCGCCGAGGTTGTTCTCGGCATTCGCGACCGCCGAGAGCAGCAGCTTCTTGACGAGGTGCGCCGCCTTCTTGTTGCTGAAGGCGAGCAGATGGGTCGCGTTGCCGACGGGCATGCCACGCACCTGATCGGCGACGAGGCGGACTTTCTGTGCGGAGATGCGCGCACTGCGCAGAATCGCTTTGGCTTCCACGAGGCGGTCTCCTTACTTCTTCTTGTCGGCGGCTTTCTTGTCGCCTGCGTGACCCTTGAACGTGCGGGTCACGGCGAACTCGCCGAGCTTGTGGCCAACCATGTTCTCGTTCACGAGCACGGGGACGTGCTGGCGACCGTTGTGGATGGCGAGGGTGAGGCCGACCATCTCCGGGGAGATCATCGAGCGGCGCGACCAGGTCTTGATCGGGCGCTTGTTGTTGGTCGCCGAGGCAACCTCCACCTTCTTGAGCAGGTGGTGGTCGATGAACGGGCCTTTCTTCAGTGAACGAGCCATGATCTACCTCAACCCCTGCGATCGCGCACGATGAATTGGTCGGTGCGCTTGTTCTTGCGCGTCTTGTAGCCCTTGGTGGGCATGCCCCACGGCGACACCGGGTGCGGGTTGCCCTGGCCGGCCTTCGCCTCGCCACCACCGTGCGGATGGTCGACGGGGTTCATGGCCGCACCGCGAACGGTCGGGCGCACGCCGCGCCAGCGACTCGCACCGGCCTTGCCGAGCTTCTCGAGGCTGTGCTCGGTGTTGCCGACTTCGCCGATGGTCGCGCGGCACTCGGCCGGAACCTTGCGCATCTCGCCCGAACGCAGGCGCAGCGTGGCGTGGCCACCCTCGCGGGCGACGAGCTGCGCCGAAGCACCGGCGGCACGCGCGAGCTGGGCGCCCTTGCCGGGCTTCATCTCGATGCAGTGCACGGTCGAACCGATCGGGATGTTGCGCAGCGGCAGCGAGTTTCCGATCTTGATCGGCGCCTCGCGACCGGCCATGAGCTGGTCGCCGACCTGCGCGCCCTTCGGCGCGATGATGTAGCGGCGCTCACCGTCGACGAACAGCAGCAGCGCGATGTGCGCGGTGCGGTTCGGATCGTACTCGATGCGCTCGATGCGGCAGGCGATGCCTTCCTTGTCGCGCTTGAAGTCGATGATGCGGTAATGCTGCTTCGAACCACCGCCCTTGTGGCGGGTGGTGATGCGGCCGTAGTGGTTGCGGCCGCCCGTCTTGTTCTGCGACTCGGTCAGCGGCGCATAGGGCGAGCCCTTGTGCAGGCCCGGCGTCTTGACGCGGACCGCGGAGCGGCGACCTGCCGAAGTCGGCTTGAGAGTGATCAGTGCCATGGATTATCCGCCTCAGGCCTTGGCCATCACGTCGATGGACTGGCCATCGCCAAGGCGCACATACGCCTTGCGCTTGTTGCCACGCGTGCCGGCACGCTGACGGAACGACTTGGTCTTCCCTTTCAGGTTGACCACGTTGACCGCCTCGACCTTCACGTTGAAGAGCTGCTCGACCGCCTCCTTGACGTCCGCCTTGGTGGCGGTCAGGGCGACTTCGAACACGTACTGGTTCGTTTCCTGCGCACGCGCCGTCTTCTCGGAGACGAGCGGAGCGCGCAGCACGCTGTAGAGAGCCTCTTTCATGCCAGCCACTCCTCGATCTTCTTGATCGACTCGACCGTCAGCACGACCTGGTCGGCGCCCACGAGGCTGACCGGATCGATCGCGGCAGCGTCGACGACATGCACATACGGGATGTTGCGGGCGGCGAGATACAGCGCCTCGGGCGCGTTCTCCGACACGAGGACCGTACGACCCGACGCCTCGAGCTCGGCGAGCTTGCCGACGAGGCCGCGCGTCTTCGGCTGGTCGATGCCGAACGACTCGATCACGCGCAGGCGACCCTGGCGGTTGAGCTCGGACAGGATCGACGCGAGCGCGCCGCGGAACATCTTGCGGTTGATCTTCTGCGCGAAGCTGCGCGGACGCGCAGCGAACGCACGGCCACCGCCGACGAAGATCGGAGCGCGGTAATCGCCGTGACGCGCGCCGCCGCCCTTCTGCTTCTTGAACTTCTTGGTGGTGCCGGACAGGTCCGAGCGCGACTTCTGTGCCTTGGTGCCAGAGCGACCCGCATTGCGGTACGCGGTGACGACCTGGTGCACGAGATCCTCGCGGAACTCGAGACCGAAGACGGCCTCGGAGACATTCACGGGGTTGGAGCCGATGACATTGAGTTCCATGACGTCGCTCCTCAAGCCTTGACCGCGGGACGGATGATGACGTTGCCGCCCGGTGCGCCAGGGATCGAACCCTTGACCGCGATCAGGTGGCGCTCGCTGTCGATCTTCACGACCTCGAGGTTCATCGACGAGCGACGAACGGCACCCATGTGGCCCGACATCTTCTTGCCCGGGAACACACGGCCCGGCGTCTGGCGCTGGCCGATCGAGCCCGGCGAACGATGCGACAGCGAGTTGCCGTGCGTCGCGTCGCCCATCGTGAAGTGATGGCGCTTGATGGTGCCCTGGAAGCCCTTGCCCTTCGTGACGCCTGCGACGTCGACGATCTGGCCGACCGAGAACACCTCGTCAGCCTTGAGCTCGCCGCCCACGCTGAACTTGCCGAGGTCGTCCGCTTCGACGCGGAACTCCCACAACCCACGCCCCGCCTCGACCTTCGCCTTCGCGTAGTGGCCGGAGAGCGGCTTGTTGATCAGCGCGGCGCGCTTGATGCCCGCCGTCACCTGGACGGCGTTGTAGCCGTCGATCTCCGTCGTCTTCACCTGCGTCACGCGGTTCGGGGTCGCTTCAATCAGCGTCACCGGAACCGAGCGGCCGTCGTCGGTGAAGACTCGGCTCATGCCGCACTTGCGGCCTACCAATCCGATACTCATCGTCGTGTCCTATCGCTGCCGCTATCAGTAAAGCTTGATCTGGACGTCCACACCGGCCGCCAGGTCGAGCTTCATGAGGGCATCCACGGTCTTGTCATTGGGATCCACGATATCCAGCACGCGCTTGTGGATCCGCGTCTCGTACTGGTCACGCGCATCCTTGTCGGCGTGCGGCGACACCAGAATCGTGTAGCGCTCGATCTTGGTCGGCAGGGGGATCGGGCCTCGCACCTGCGCACCCGTGCGCTTCGCGGTTTCGACGATCTCGCTCGCCGAACGGTCGATCAGGCGGTGGTCGAAAGCCTTGAGCCTGATGCGGATCTTCTGGTCTGCCATTGCAGTCATTCCTGGAGATAAAGAGCGTCGGGAGCCACCTCGGTGGATGGTTCCCCAGAAAAACGAAAACGGACCGAAATCCGGTCCGCCGAGACATGAGAGTGTAATACGCGCCAAACCACCCCGTCAACACACGGTGGCGATCCGATGCACGCATCCCTGTCCGGCGAACACGAGGCGCATCCTGCCCCTCTTTTCGCTGTAGTGGCCCGGCGCAATGGCGAGGCCTTGGTGTCGCTTCACCGGCGCCACGACGAGCGTGGCGCGGTGATCACGGCACCCGCCCGAAGGCGGGTGCCTGGTACTTACTTGACGATCTTGGCGACGACGCCGGCGCCGACGGTGCGGCCGCCTTCGCGGATCGCGAAGCGCAGGCCCTCGTCCATCGCGATCGGCGCGATCAGGCTCACCACCATCTTCACGTTGTCGCCCGGCATCACCATCTCGACGCCTTCCGGAAGCTGGCAAGCGCCCGTCACGTCCGTCGTGCGGAAGTAGAACTGCGGACGATAACCCTTGAAGAACGGCGTGTGGCGGCCGCCCTCTTCCTTCGACAGCACGTACACCTCGGCTTCGAACTCCGTGTGCGGCGTGATCGAACCCGGCTTGGCCAGAACCTGACCACGCTCCACGTCGTCACGCTTCGTGCCGCGCAGCAGCAGACCCGCGTTGTCGCCCGCCTGGCCCTGATCCAGCAGCTTGCGGAACATTTCCACGCCCGTCACCGTCGTCTTGACCGTCGGACGGATGCCCACGATCTCGATTTCGTCGCCGACCTTGATGATGCCGCGCTCGATGCGACCCGTCACCACCGTACCGCGACCCGAGATCGAGAACACGTCCTCGACCGGCATCAGGAACGACTTCTCCACGTCGCGCTGCGGCTCCGGGATCCAGCTGTCCAGAGCTTCCACCAGCTGGATGATCGCCGGAACGCCGATCTCCGACTGGTCGCCTTCCAGCGCCGCACGGGCCGAACCCTTGATGATCGGCGTGTCGTCGCCCGGGAACTCGTACTTGGACAGCAGCTCACGGACTTCCATCTCGACGAGCTCCATCAGCTCGGCGTCGTCCACCAGGTCCGCCTTGTTCAGGAACACCACGATGTACGGCACGCCGACCTGGCGCGCCAGCAGGATGTGCTCGCGCGTCTGCGGCATCGGGCCGTCAGCGGCCGAGCACACCAGGATCGCGCCGTCCATCTGCGCCGCACCCGTGATCATGTTCTTCACGTAGTCCGCGTGGCCCGGGCAGTCCACGTGCGCGTAGTGGCGCGACGGCGATTCGTATTCCACGTGCGCCGTCGAGATCGTGATGCCGCGCGCCTTCTCTTCCGGCGCCGCGTCGATCGCGTCGTAAGCCTTGAACTCGCCGCCGAAACGCTCCGCGCCGACCTTCGTCAGCGCCGCCGTCAGCGTCGTCTTGCCGTGGTCCACGTGACCGATCGTGCCCACGTTCACGTGGGGCTTGGTGCGCTCGAACTTACCCTTTGCCATGGCTCAAACCTCAAAACGAATCGAATGGGGGGATGGATCAGGACTTCTTGATCACCGCGTCGGCGATGCTGGTCGGCGCTTCGGCGTAGTGATCGAATTCCATCGTGAACGTGGCGCGGCCCTGCGACATCGAGCGGAGGCTCGTCGCGTAGCCGAACATCTCGCCGAGCGGCACGAGGGCATTGATCACCTTGCCCGACGGGCTGTCGTCCGAACCCTGCAGCAGGCCGCGACGACGACTCAGGTCGCCCATGACGTCGCCCATGTAATCCTCGGGCGTCACCACCTCGACCTTCATGACGGGTTCGAGCAGGACCGGGTTGGCCTTGTTGAAGCCTTCCTTGAAGCCCATCGAACCGGCGATCTTGAACGCCATTTCGTTCGAGTCGACCTCGTGGTACGAACCGTCGACGAGCTTGATCTTGATGTCGACGACGGGGTAACCCGCCATCGGACCGCTCGTCATCGCCTCGCGGATGCCCTTGTCGACCGCCGGAACGTATTCCTTAGGGACCGAGCCACCGACCGTGAGGTTCTCGAACACGTAGCCCGCGCCACGCTCCTGCGGTTCGATCTCGAGCACGACGTGGCCGTACTGGCCCTTGCCGCCGGACTGGCGAACGAACTTGCCGTCCTGCTTGACCGCCTTGCGGATCGTCTCGCGGTATGCGACCTGCGGCTTGCCGACGTTGGCCTCGACGTTGAACTCGCGGCGCATGCGGTCGACGATGATGTCCAGGTGCAGCTCGCCCATGCCGGCGATGATCGTCTGGCCCGACTCCTCGTCCGAACGCACGCGGAAGGACGGATCTTCCTGGGCGAGGCGCGACAGCGCGATACCCATCTTCTCCTGGTCCGACTTCGTCTTCGGCTCGACCGCCATCGCGATCACCGGCTCCGGGAACGTCATGCGCTCGAGCGTGATGACGTTGTCCTGCGCGCACAGCGTGTCGCCCGTCGTGACGTCCTTCAGGCCGACCGCGGCGGCGATGTCGCCCGCGCGGACTTCCTTGATCTCGTCACGCTGGTTCGCGTGCATCTGCAGGATGCGGCCGATGCGCTCCTTCTTGCTCTTGACCGGGTTGTAGACGGTGTCGCCAGAGTTCAGCACGCCCGAATAGACGCGGAAGAACGTCAGCGAACCGACGAACGGATCGGTCATGATCTTGAACGCGAGCGCCGAGAACGGCTGGTCGTCCGCGGCGACGCGGCTCGACTCGTTCTCGCTCTCGTCGATGCCCTTGACCGGCGGACGATCGATCGGCGACGGCAGCAGCTGCACGACGCCGTCGAGCATCGCCTGGACGCCCTTGTTCTTGAACGCGGTACCGCAGAACGCGGGGACGATCTCGACACGCAGCGTACGCTCGCGCAGTCCCGAGACGATCTCCTCCTCGCTGAGGTCACCCTCGTTGAGGTACTTGTCCATGAGCTCTTCGGACGCCTCGGCGGCCGCCTCGACCATGAACGCGCGCGCGGTCTTCGACGTCTCGACGAGGCCCGCCGGGATGTCGCGATACTCGAACGTCGTGCCCTGCGAGGCGACATCCCAGTGGATGGCCTTCATCTTGAGCAGGTCGACCACGCCCTCGAAGCCGTCTTCGGCGCCGATCGGCACCTGCATCGGGACCGGGTAGGCACCGAGGCGCGACTTCAGCTGCGCGATGACCTTGTCGAAGTTCGCACCGGTGCGGTCCATCTTGTTGACGAACGCGAGGCGCGGCACGGCGTACTTGTTCGCCTGGCGCCAGACCGTCTCGGACTGCGGCTGCACGCCACCGACCGCGCACAGCACGAACACCGCGCCGTCGAGCACGCGCAGCGAACGCTCCACCTCGATCGTGAAATCGACGTGGCCCGGGGTGTCGATGATGTTGAAGCGGTGCTCGGGCAGGGACTTGTCCATGCCCTTCCAGAACGCGGTCGTCGCGGCCGACGTGATCGTGATGCCGCGCTCCTGCTCCTGCTCCATCCAGTCCATGGTCGCAGCACCCTCGTGAACCTCACCGATCTTGTGGTTCACGCCGGTGTAGAAAAGGATGCGCTCGGACGTCGTCGTCTTGCCGGCATCGATGTGCGCCATGATGCCGAAGTTGCGATAGCGCTCAATGGGGGTGTTGCGAGCCACGGTCTTTCACCTCAAAAAAACGGGGTTACCAGCGGTAATGCGAGAACGCCTTGTTGGCTTCCGCCATGCGATGCGTCTCTTCGCGCTTCTTCACCGCGCCGCCACGGCTCTCGGCCGCGTCGACGAGCTCGGCAGCGAGCTTGCGCGGCATCGAGTTCTCGCCGCGCTTGCGCGCCGACTCGATCAGCCAGCGCATCGCCAGCGCCATGCGGCGGGCCGAACGCACTTCGACGGGGACCTGGTAGGTCGCACCACCGACGCGGCGCGACTTGACCTCAACGGCCGGCGCGACGTTGCTCAGCGCCTTCTCGACGACACTCACCGGCTCGGCGTGCTTCTGGCCGATCTGGTCGAGCGCACCGTAGACGATCTTCTCGGCCACTGACTTCTTGCCGCTCTGCATCACCATGTTGATGAAGCGAGCGATCGTGTCGCTGCCGTGCTTCGGGTCGGGCAGCGTGGTACGACTGGGATTGGAGCCTTTACGCGACATGGTTCAAGCCTTGCTTGGTTGTGCTCAGGACTTCGGACGCTTGGCGCCGTACTTGGAACGGCTCTGGCGACGCTTGGTCACGCCGGCCGCATCGAGGCTGCCGCGCACGGTGTGGTAGCGCACACCCGGGAGATCCTTGACGCGACCGCCGCGGATCAGCACCACCGAGTGCTCCTGCAGGTTGTGGCCTTCGCCACCGATGTAGCTGATGACCTCGAAGCCGTTGGTCAGGCGAACCTTGGCCACCTTGCGCAGGGCCGAGTTCGGCTTCTTCGGGGTCGTCGTGTAGACGCGCGTGCAGACGCCACGACGCTGCGGGCAATCCTGCAGGGCGGGCGAGGCGCTCTTGTACGTCTTCGGGGAGCGCGGCTTGCGCACCAATTGATTGACAGTCGACATGCGATATGAGCCCTAAGAAACAAAAGACAGGCCGAGTGAACCCGGCCTGCCCAGAAGCGGGAGTTTAACGTCCAGGCGAAGACACCGTCAAGGCGCCCCACCCCACGTTCGCATCCATTCGCTCGAACACGAGGCCGCTTCCAGCAGCCTCTTTTCGATGTAAGGTCTTCAACCGGCCGAAGCCGGGGTCACGCTCAGTGCGAATCGCCGTCGTCGGCGAACGCCTCGGCCACCGAAGCGGCCCCGAGCGTGGCCCGTTCGGAATCGGTGAGCTCGCCCTGCAGACTCCGACGCTTGGAGTGGTAGGCGAGACCCGTTCCGGCGGGAATCAAGCGCCCGACAATAACATTCTCCTTCAGGCCGCGCAAGGTGTCGCGCGTTCCACGGACGGCCGCCTCGGTCAGCACGCGCGTCGTCTCCTGGAACGAGGCCGCCGAGATGAACGACTCGGTCGCCAGCGAGGCCTTGGTGATGCCGAGCAGAACCGGCAGGTACTCGGCCGGACGCTCGTCGCGAGCCAGCGCACGCGCGTTCGCATCGAGGACGCGCAGACGGTCGGCCTGCTCGCCACGCAGGTAGCGCGTGTCGCCGGCGACCGTGATCTCGACCTTGCGCAGCATCTGGCGAATGATCGCCTCGATGTGCTTGTCGTTGATCTTCACGCCCTGCAGGCGGTAGACGTCCTGGATTTCCTTGGTCAGGTAGACCGCCAGCGGCTCGACGCCGAGCAGGCGCAGGATGTCGTGCGGATTCGGCTCGCCGTCGACGACCGTCTCGCCCTTCTCCACGTGCTCGCCCTCGAACACGATGACCTGGCGCCACTTCGGGATCAGCTCCTCGTGTTCGTTGCCGTCGGAGTCCTTGATGATGAGGCGCTGCTTGCCCTTGGTGTCCTTGCCGAAGCTGATGATGCCGGAGCGCTCGGCGAGGATCGCCGGCTCCTTCGGCTTGCGTGCCTCGAACAGGTCGGCGACGCGCGGCAGACCACCGGTGATGTCACGGGTCTTGGACGTCTCCTGCGGGATACGCGCGACGACGTCACCGACGCCGACCTCGGCACCGTCCTGCAGCGACACGATCGCACCGGCCGGCAAGAAGTACTGCGCGGGGATGTCGGTGCCGGGCAGGCGCAGCTCGCCGCCCTTCTTGTCGACGAGGCGGACCATCGGACGAAGGTCCTTGGCGGCGACGCCACGACGCTTCGGATCCGTGACCACAGAGCTCGCGAGACCGGTCAGCTCGTCGACCTGCTCCTGGACCGTGATGCCGTCCTGGAAGTCGATGTAGCGGATGACACCGGCCACTTCCGACACGATCGGGTGGGTATGCGGATCCCACTTGGCGATCGTCTGGCCCGCCTTGATGGACGCGCCGTCCTTGACGTCGATGACCGCGCCGTACGGCACCTTGTAGCGCTCGCGCTCACGGCCGTGCGCATCCATGACCGACAGCTCGCCCGAACGCGACACCGCGACGAGGTGGCCGTTGTTGTGCTGGACCGTCTTGAGGTTGTTGAACTTGACCGCGCCGGTCGTCTTGACCTGCACGTTGTCGACCGCCGCCGCTCGCGATGCCGCACCACCGATGTGGAACGTGCGCATCGTCAGCTGCGTGCCGGGCTCGCCGATCGACTGCGCGGCGATGACGCCGACCGCTTCGCCGATGTTGACGAGGTGGCCGCGCGCGAGGTCGCGGCCGTAGCACAGGCCGCACACGCCGAACGTCGCTTCGCAGGTGATCGGCGAGCGCACGAGCACCGACTGCACGCCGGCAGCCTCGAGCTTCTCGACGATCTTCTCGTCGAGCAGCGTGCTGCGCGTGACGATCGGGTCCTCGTCGTTGCCCGGCGCGAAGACGTCCTCGGCGGCGACGCGACCCAGCACGCGGTCACGCAGCGGCTCGACGACGTCGCCACCTTCGACGATCGGCGCCATGGTGACGCCGTTCAAGGTGTTGCAGTCGACCGAGGTGACGACGACGTCCTGGGCGACGTCGACGAGGCGACGCGTCAGGTAACCCGAGTTCGCGGTCTTGAGCGCCGTGTCGGCGAGGCCCTTTCGCGCGCCGTGGGTCGAGTTGAAGTACTGGAGGACGTCGAGGCCTTCGCGGAAGTTCGCCTTGATGGGCGTCTCGATGATCGAGCCGTCCGGACGCGCCATGAGGCCACGCATGCCGGCGAGCTGGCGGATCTGCGCCGCCGAACCACGCGCGCCGGAGTCGGCCATGATGTAGAGCGAGTTCATCGACTTCTGGTCGACCGTCTCGCCCTTGGCGTTGGCGATCTTGTCGACGCCGATCCCCTTCATCATCGCCTGCGCGACGAGCTCGTTGGTACGCGACCAGATGTCGACGACCTTGTTGTAGCGCTCGCCGGCGGTGACGAGGCCGGACTGGAACTGCTCCTGGATCTCGACGACGTCCTTCTCGGCGCTCTCGAGGATCGCCTTCTTCTCGCCCGGGATCTTCATGTCGTCGATGCCGATCGAGATGCCGGCGCGCGTCGCGTAGTGGAAGCCCATGTACATGAGCTTGTCCGCGAACACGACCGTTTCCTTGAGGCCGAGCTGGCGGTAGCACGCGTTGATGAGGCGCGAGATGTTCTTCTTGGTCAGCTCGGTGTTGACCAGCGCGAACGGCAGGCCGACCGGCAGGATGTCCACGAGCAACGCGCGGCCGATCGTCGTCTCCTGGATCGTCGTGCGCTCGCTGCGCTCCTTGGTCACGTCGTCGATGAGCACTTCGTGGATGCGCACGCGCACCTTGGCGTGCAGCGCGACGGCGCGGTTCTCGTACGCACGGCGCACTTCGGCGACGTTCGCGAACACCATGCCCTCGCCCGGCACGTTCTCGAGCGCGCGCGTCATGTAGTACAGGCCGAGCACGACGTCCTGCGACGGCACGATGATCGGGTCGCCGTTGGCCGGCGACAGGATGTTGTTCGACGACATCATGAGCGCACGCGCCTCGAGCTGGGCTTCCAGCGAGAGCGGCACGTGGACGGCCATCTGGTCACCGTCGAAGTCGGCGTTGAACGCCGTGCAGACGAGCGGGTGCAGCTGGATCGCCTTGCCTTCGATGAGGACCGGCTCGAACGCCTGGATGCCGAGGCGGTGCAGCGTCGGCGCGCGGTTGAGCAGCACCGGGTGCTCGCGGATGACCTCCTCGAGGATGTCCCAGACGTCGCCTTCTTCACGCTCGACGAGCTTCTTCGCCGCCTTGATCGTCGTGGCCAGGCCACGGCGCTGCAGCTTGGAGAAGATGAACGGCTTGAACAGCTCGAGCGCCATCTTCTTCGGCAGGCCGCACTGGTGCAGCTTGAGCGTCGGGCCGACCACGATGACCGAACGGCCCGAGTAGTCGACGCGCTTGCCGAGCAGGTTCTGGCGGAAGCGGCCCTGCTTGCCCTTGATCATGTCGGCGAGCGACTTGAGCGGGCGCTTGTTGGTGCCGGTGATGGCACGGCCGCGACGGCCGTTGTCCATCAGCGCGTCGACCGCTTCCTGCAGCATGCGCTTCTCGTTGCGCACGATGATGTCGGGCGCGTTGAGCTCGAGCAGGCGCTTGAGGCGGTTGTTGCGATTGATGACGCGGCGGTACAGGTCGTTGAGGTCCGACGTCGCGAAGCGGCCGCCGTCGAGCGGCACCAGCGGGCGCAGGTCTGGCGGCAGCACCGGCAGCACGGTCAGCACCATCCACTCGGGGCGGTTGCCCGACTCGAGGAAGCTCTCGACCAGCTTGATGCGCTTGGACAGGCGCTTGAGCTTGGTCTCGGAGTTCGTCGCGGCGATCTCCTCGCGCAGGCGGATGAGCTCGGCGTTGAGGTCGATCGTCTTGAGCAGCTCGTAGACGGCCTCGGCACCCATGCGGGCGTCGAACTCGTCACCGTGCTCCTCGACGGCCTGGAGGTACTGCTCCTCGTTGAGCAGCTGGCCGCGCTCGAGCGCGGTCAGGCCCGGATCGATGACCACGTAGGCCTCGAAATAGAGGATGCGCTCGATGTCGCGCAGCGTCATGTCGAGCATGAGGCCGATGCGCGACGGCAGCGACTTGAGGAACCAGATGTGCGCGGTCGGGCTGGCCAGCTCGATGTGGCCCATGCGCTCGCGGCGCACCTTGGCCAGCGTCACTTCCGTGCCGCACTTCTCGCAGACCACGCCGCGGTGCTTCATGCGCTTGTACTTGCCGCACAGGCACTCGTAGTCCTTGATCGGGCCGAAGATCGCCGCGCAGAACAGGCCGTCACGCTCGGGCTTGAACGTGCGGTAGTTGATCGTCTCGGGCTTCTTCACTTCGCCGAACGACCACGAGCGGATCAGGTCCGGCGAGGCGAGCGCGATCTTGATCGCGTCGAAGTCCAGCGTCTGGCGCTGCTGGTTGAACAGGTTAAGCAGGTCTTTCATGGGATTCTCCTGAGCTCAGCGGCCGATCACTTCTTGGACTCTTCGAGCTCGATGTTGATCGCCAGCGAGCGGATTTCCTTGACCAGCACATTGAACGACTCGGGCATGCCCGCGACCATCTCGTGGTCGCCGTCGACGATGTTCTTGTACATCTGGTTGCGGCCCGACACGTCGTCGGACTTGACCGTCAGCATCTCCTGCAGCGTGTAGGCCGCGCCGTAGGCCTCGAGTGCCCAGACTTCCATCTCGCCGAAGCGCTGGCCGCCGAACTGCGCCTTGCCACCCAGCGGCTGCTGCGTGACGAGCGAGTACGGACCGGTCGAACGCGCGTGCATCTTGTCGTCGACGAGGTGGTTGAGCTTGAGCACGTGCATGTAGCCGACCGTGACCGGGCGGTCGAACGCCTCGCCCGTGCGGCCGTCGATGAGCTTGGTCTGGCCCGACTCCGGGAGGTCGGCGAGCTTGAGCATCGCCTTGATCTCGGACTCGAACGCACCGTCGAACACCGGCGTCGCCATCGGCACGCCGTGGCGCAGGTTGCGCGCCATGCCGAGCAGCTCGTCGTCGGTGAACGACTTGAGGTCCACGCGCTGCTTGAACGCATCCTTGTCGTGGTTGTAGATCGCGTCGAGGAACTTGCGGATCTCGCCGACCTTCTCGTTCGCGTCGAGCATCTTGCCGATCTTCTCGCCGAGGCCCTTCGCGGCCCAGCCGAGGTGAGTCTCGAGGATCTGGCCGATGTTCATTCGCGACGGCACGCCGAGCGGATTGAGCACGATGTCGACCGGGCGGCCGTCGGCCGCGTACGGCATGTCCTCGACCGGCACGATCATCGACACGACACCCTTGTTGCCGTGGCGGCCGGCCATCTTGTCGCCCGGCTGGATGCGGCGCTTCACGGCCAGGTAGACCTTGACCATCTTGAGCACGCCCGGGGCGAGGTCGTCACCGGCGGTGATCTTGGCCTGCTTCTCCTTGAAGCGGCGGTCGAACTCCTCGCGGTGGCCCTTGATCTGCTCCTGCGCGCGCTCGAGGAAGTCGGCCGCGTCCTCGTCCTTCATGCGGATCGAGAACCACTCGTCCTTCTTGAGGCCGTCGAGGTAGTCGTCGGTCAGCTCGCCCTTCTTGAAGCCGCCGGGGCCGCCGTTGGCGACCTTGCCGACGATCGACGTGCGCAGTCGCGCGAAGATGGCGCCTTCGAGGATGCGGAACTGATCGTCGAAGTCCTTCTTGATGCGCTTGATCTCCATCTCTTCGATCTGGCGCGCACGCTTGTCCTTCTCGATGCCGTCACGCGTGAACACGGTGACGTCGATGACGGTGCCGTCCATGCCGGGCGGCACGCGCAGCGAGCTGTCCTTCACGTCCGAGGCCTTCTCGCCGAAGATCGCGCGCAGCAGCTTCTCTTCCGGTGTGAGCTGGCTCTCGCCCTTCGGCGTGACCTTGCCGACGAGGATGTCGCCCGCCTTCACTTCCGCGCCGATGTAGACGACGCCGGACTCGTCCAGGCGCGCGAGCGCCTGCTCGCCGACGTTCGGGATGTCGGCGGTGATCTCCTCGGGACCGAGCTTGGTGTCGCGCGCGACGCAGGTCAGCTCCTCGATGTGGATCGTCGTGTAGCGGTCTTCCTGGACGACGCGCTCGGAGATGAGGATCGAGTCCTCGAAGTTGTAGCCGTTCCACGGCATGAACGCGACGAGCATGTTCTGGCCGAGGGCGAGCTCGCCGAGGTCCGTCGACGGGCCGTCGGCGAGCACGTCGCCGATCTCGACCTTGTCGCCGACCTTCACGAGCGGACGCTGGTTGAGGTTGGTGTTCTGGTTGGAGCGCGTGTACTTGGTCAGCGGGTAGATGTCGACGCCGGCATCGTTCTCGCCGATCTCGCTCTCGTTGACGCGCACGACGATGCGCGCGGCGTCGACCTGGTCGATCTCGCCGCCGCGGCGCGCGGCCACGATCACGCCCGAGTCGCGCGCCACGGCGCGCTCGATGCCCGTGCCGACCACCGGGGTCTGCGCACGCAGCGTCGGCACCGCCTGGCGCTGCATGTTGGCGCCCATGAGCGCGCGGTTCGCGTCGTCGTGCTCGAGGAACGGCACGAGCGCGGCCGCGACCGACACGGTCTGCATCGGCGAGACGTCCATGTACTCGATGTTGCTGGCCGGACGCAGCTCGGACTCGCCGTGCGAACGGCAGGACACGAACTCCTCGACGAAGCTGCCGTCCTTCTTGAGCGGCGAGTTCGCCTGCGCGATGACGTGGTCGCCTTCGTCGATCGCCGAGAGGAACTCGACGTCGTTGGTGATCTTGCCGTTCACGACGCGGCGGTACGGCGTCTCGAGGAAGCCGTATTCGTTCGTGCGCGCGTAGACCGCGAGCGAGTTGATCAGGCCGATGTTCGGGCCTTCCGGCGTCTCGATGGTGCAGACGCGGCCGTAGTGGGTCGGGTGCACGTCGCGGACTTCGAAGCCGGCGCGCTCGCGGGTCAGGCCGCCCGGGCCGAGGGCCGAGACGCGACGCTTGTGCGTGACTTCCGAGAGCGGGTTGTTCTGGTCCATGAACTGCGACAGCTGCGAGGAGCCGAAGAACTCCTTGATCGCGGCGGCCACCGGCTTGGCGTTGATGAGCTCCTGCGGGGTCAGGCCTTCCGACTCGGCCAGCGACAGGCGCTCCTTGACCGCGCGCTCGACGCGCACGAGGCCGATGCGGAACACGTTCTCGGCCATCTCGCCGACCGAACGCACGCGGCGGTTGCCGAGGTGGTCGATGTCGTCGACCGTGCCGCGGCCGTTGCGGATCTCGATGAGCACCTTGAGCACGTCGAGGATGTCCGAGCCGTCCGCGAATTCGCGCACGAGCGACTTGGAGTTCTCGTCGTTGCGGTCGCCGAAGTAGCGGCCGTCGAACAGGATGCCCGGGCCCACGTCTTCCTTGCGGCCGACGCGGCGGTTGAACTTCATGCGACCGACGCGATCGAGGTCGTAGCGCTCGGCCGAGAAGAACAGGTTCTGGAACAGGTTCTGCGCGGCGTCCTTGGTCGGCGGCTCGCCCGGGCGCATCATGCGGTAGATCTCGACCAGCGCCTCGAGCGGCGACTTGGTCGGATCGATGCGCAGCGTCTTGGAGATGTAGTCGCCGCGATCGAGGTCGTTGACCCACAGCGTGGCGATCTTGTCGACGCCGGCCTTGCGGAACGCCTCGAGGTGCGCGTCGGCGATCTCGGTGTTGGCCGCGGCGAGCAGCTCGCCGGTCTTCGCGTCGACGATGTCGTGCGCGAGGATGCGGCCGACCAGGTACTCGTCCGGCACCTCCAGCGACTTGATGCCGGCGCTCTCGAGGCGGCGCACGTGGCGCGCCGTGATGCGCTTGGCGGTCTCGACGATGACCTCGTCGCCGACCTTGAGGTCGAAGTTAAGCGTTTCGCCACGCAGGCGCTCGGCCACGAGCTCGAGCTCGGCACCGTCCTTCTTGCCCAGGTGGAAGACGTTGTGCTCGAAGAAGATGTTGAGCATCTGCTCGTTGGTGTAGCCGAGCGCGCGCAGCAGGATCGTCACCGGCAGCTTGCGGCGACGGTCGATGCGCGTGAACAGCGCGTCCTTCGGGTCGAACTCGAAATCGAGCCACGAGCCACGGTAGGGGATCACGCGCGCGCTGTAGAGCAGCTTGCCCGACGAGTGCGTCTTGCCACGGTCGTGGTCGAAGAACACGCCCGGCGAACGGTGCAGCTGCGAGACGATGACGCGCTCGGTGCCGTTGACGATGAAGGTGCCGGTGTCGGTCATGAGCGGCAGTTCGCCCATGTAGACCTCCTGCTCCTTGACGTACTTGATCGCCTTGACCGACGACTCGCGGTCGTAGATGACCAGGCGCACGGTCACGCGCAGCGGCGCACCGTACGACATGCCGCGCGAACGGCACTCGCGCTCGTCGAAGGCGGGCTCGCCGAGGCGGTAGCTCACGTACTCGAGCGCGGCATTGCCGGAGTAGCTCGAGATCGGGAAGACCGACTTGAGCGCCGCGTGCAACCCCTTGTCCTCGCGCTGGTTGGGATCACCGTCCAGCTGCAGGAACTCGCGATACGAGTCGACCTGGATGGCGAGCAGGAACGGGACGTCCAGAACCGGCGGACGCTTGCCGAAATCCTTGCGGATGCGCTTCTTTTCAGTGAACGAGTAGGTCATCGTGGGGTACCGCCTCGGAGCTTTGGTCGGCACGGGCTATGCCGACGGGGTTTGAAAGCCGGGAATCGTGATTCGGGATGCGTGGGAGCCTTGTCGTGTCCACGCATTCCGGATCGCGAATCCCGTTCGTGCAACGGACAAAGCCCGGGGGCTCTCGCCCCCAGGCCTGCCTGTTACTGGCCGAATAACCGACGCAAAGCGTCGCTTACTTGATCTCGACGGTGGCGCCGGCGGCTTCGAGATCCTTCTTCATCTTCGCGGCGTCGTCCTTGCTCACGGCTTCCTTGATGGTGCCGGTGGCTTCGACGAGGTCCTTCGCTTCCTTCAGGCCCAGGCCCGTGATGGCGCGGACGGCCTTGATGACTTCGACCTTCTTCTCGCCGGCCGACTTCAGGATGACGTTGAACTCGGTCTGCTCCTCGACCGGAGCCGCGGCAGCGGCCGGGCCGGCAGCCATGACCGGGGCGGCGGCGGAGACGCCGAACTTCTCTTCGATCGCCTTGACCAGCTCCATCACTTCGATGAGGGTCTTGCCAGCGATGGCTTCGACGATCTGCTCGTTGGAAAGGGACATTGTGATTACCTCGGAAAAATGTACTGGAATGGGATTCTGCGGATCGCGAACGATCGCGATCAGGCCGTCTCGGCCTCGGGTTCGGCAACCGCTTCGTCGCCACCGCCCTGCTTGTCGGCGATCGCCTTGACGGCGCGCGCGAACA
This sequence comes from Lysobacteraceae bacterium PS02065, assembly GCA_029959555.1. Taxonomy (GTDB): domain Bacteria; phylum Pseudomonadota; class Gammaproteobacteria; order Xanthomonadales; family Rhodanobacteraceae; genus Dokdonella. The sequence continues at coordinate 84,012 of JASCPI010000018.1, forward strand.
TGCTGGCCGGCTCGGCGAGGACACGGGCGAGCATCGCCAGGGCCTGGTCGCGGGTCGGCAGCGAGGCGAGGACCTCGACGTGGCCGGCCGGATACTGCTGGCCACCGACGGCGACGACCTTGGGCTGCAACTTGTCGTTGCCCTTGGCGAATTCCTTGATCAGGCGACCGGCAGCGCCGGGCTCCTCGGTCGAGAACGCGTACAGCAGCGGACCGACGAGCGAGTCCTTGACGCACTCGAACTCGGTGCCGGCGACGGCGCGCGACGCCAGCGTGTTCTTGACGACTCGCAAGTACACACCGGTTTCGCGGGCCTTCTTGCGCATCGCGGTCAACTGCTCGACCGTGGTGCCTGCGTACTCGGCTGCGATCAGGGAGTGGGCCGAGGCTGCGACCTTTGCCAACTCGGCCACAACTTCTTGCTTCTGGGACAGATTAAGAGCCATTGCACTCCTCCAATTGAACTCCGCTCGCGACTCCTGCCGCTTGCGGTCCTGGGCGCCGCCGGATCCGTGGCGACGGGAACGCCTGTGGCGTTCCGGTGGTGGCCTCTCTGAGGATCCGTCCAGTCATCCGGAGCAGAAACCTTCCAGCGAGGGGCACCATCTACGCAGGCTTGCGTTTTGAGACCTCGACCTCCGTGGACCGGGACGATCCGTGCAACACGTGCATCCTTGCTTCCCGGCCCCGAGGCGTCGGTCGCCTGCGGTCTTTGACGGCCGCTCCCTCCGCACGCGGCGGGAACGCCCTCAAAATGTCACGCGCGGCCGCCCTGCGACGGCCACGCGCCTTGGATCATCAACGGGTCGGCAGACTCGACGGATCGATCGCCACGCCGACGCCCATCGTGCTCGACAGCGACACCTTCTGCAGGAACACGCCCTTCGCCGCGGCCGGCTTGGCCTTGACGAGGTCGGCGATCAGCGCGCCGAGGTTCTCGCTCAGCGCGGTCGACTCGAAGGTCACCTTGCCGATCGTGCAGTGGATGATGCCGGCCTTGTCGTTGCGGAAGCGGACCTGGCCCGCCTTCGCGTTCTTGACCGCGGTGACGACGTCGGCCGCGACCGAGCCGTCCTTCGGGTTCGGCATGAGGCCGCGCGGGCCGAGCAGCTGGCCGAGCTTGCCGACGACGCGCATCGCGTCCGGAGTCGCGATGACGCGGTCGTAGTTGAGCTCGCCCGCCTGCATCTTCTCGGCGAGGTCGTCCATGCCCACGGCGTCGGCGCCGGCGGCCTTGGCCGCCTCGGCCTTCTCGCCGGCCGGGCAGAACACCGCGACGCGGACGCTCTTGCCGGTGCCGTGCGGCAGCACGGACGAACCGCGCACGCCCTGGTCGGACTTCTTCGCATCGATGCCGAGACGGATCGCGACGTCGATGGACTCAACGAACTTGGTCTTGGCGCCTTCCTTCACGATCTTGATCGCCTCGTCGAGGGCGTACGACTTGCCCGGGACGACCTTCTCGCGGAGAGCCTTGTAACGCTTGCCGATGATTGCCATTGCCTTAACCCTCCACCACCAGACCCATGCTGCGCGCGCTGCCGGCGATCGTTCGCACGGCGGCATCCAGGCTCGCGGCCGTCAGATCGGGTTCCTTCGCCTTCGCGATGTCCTCGAGCTGCTTGCGCGTGACCTTGCCGACCTTCTCCGTGTTCGGGCGCTTGGAGCCCGACTGGAGACCCGTCGCCTTCTTGAGAAGGATCGTCGCGGGCGGGGTCTTGGTGATGAACGTGAAGCTGCGGTCCGAGTAGGCCGTGATCACGACCGGGATCGGAAGACCCGGCTCGAGCTTCTGCGTGGCGGCGTTGAACGCCTTGCAGAACTCCATGATGTTGAGGCCGCGCTGGCCGAGGGCGGGGCCCACGGGCGGCGACGGATTGGCCTGACCGGCCTTCACCTGCAGCTTGATGTAACCGACGACTTTCTTTGCCATTTCACTCTCTCCGGGTACCAGCGCCTGGGATCAGGCTCCCCATCGGATCGGGAGAATCACGCGTCCCGACATCGCGTATCTCGTTCGCACGAAAGGCCGCCCGGGGGCGGCCATTGCGGTTGCCCGGCTCGACCGGACAAGGGAGCCGCGCAGCATAGCAGGATTGGCGCCGCCACGGCAAACGATGCCGTGGCGACGTGGATCAGGCCTTCTCGACCTGGCCGAACTCGAGCTCGACGGGCGTGGAGCGTCCGAAGATGAGCACCGCGACGCGCAGGCGGCTCTTCTCGTAGTTGACTTCCTCGACGACGCCGTTGAAGTCGTTGAACGGGCCCTCGGTGACGCGGACCATCTCGCCCGGCTCGAACAGCACCTTCGGCTTGGGCTTGTCGACGCCCTCCTGCACGCGCTGCAGGATCGCGTCGGCCTCGGAATCCTTGATCGGGAGCGGACGATCGGCGGTGCCGCCGATGAAGCCCATGACCTTGGCGGTTTCCTTGATCAGGTGCCAGGAGTCGTCGTCGATGCGCAGCTTGCGGTCGGAATTGTCCGTCTCGATCTGCACGAGCACGTAGCCCGGGAAGAACTTGCGCTCGCTGCGGCGCTTCTGGCCGCCGCGCATCTCGATGACTTCCTCGGTCGGCACCAGCACTTCGCCGAACTTCTCTTCCATCCCGGCGCGCACGATGCGCTCTTTCAGCGCGCGCGCGACCTGATGCTCGAAGCCCGAGTAAGCGTGAACGACGTACCAGCGTTTTGCCATGTCAGTCTCAGTGTCCGAGCTTGAGCAGCCAGTCCATCACGATCCACTTCAGCATGAGGTCGATGATGCCGAGCACGATGCTGATGATGATCACGACGACGACGATGACCAGCGTGGTGCGCAGCGTCTCGTCACGCGTCGGCCATACGACTTTGCGAAGCTCGAAGTGCGATTCGGAGATGAACACGCGCAGGCTGCGGCCCGGGCGCGTCAGCGAGCCCACGAAGCCGGCCGCGACGATCGCGGCGAGCAGCAGGATGATGCGCAGCGCCGGCGTCCACTGCCCGGAGAAGTAGTAGAAACCGACGAAACCGCCGACCAGCAGCGCGGCCGCGAGGACCAGCTTGCCGATGTCGGTGCCGCTCATGCTGCCGGCTTGTTCGACCTTGGTGTTCATGCGTTGTGCCGTGAGGGATGCGTGCCGGCCTGAACCGGATGGCACGCCAGGAGGGACTCGAACCCCCAACCTGCGGTTTTGGAGACCGCTGCTCTGCCAATTGAGCTACTGGCGTACTGTTTCAATGACCGGTGTGCAGCGGTGGAACCGGCAGCGGCGACCCGGGTCGCCGCTGCCTTCGTATGTTACTTGACGATCTTGGCGACGACGCCGGCGCCGACGGTGCGGCCGCCTTCGCGGATCGCGAAGCGCAGGCCCTCGTCCATCGCGATCGGCGCGATCAGGCTCACCACCATCTTCACGTTGTCGCCCGGCATCACCATCTCGACGCCTTCCGGAAGCTGGCAAGCGCCCGTCACGTCCGTCGTGCGGAAGTAGAACTGCGGACGATAACCCTTGAAGAACGGCGTGTGGCGGCCGCCCTCTTCCTTCGACAGCACGTACACCTCGGCTTCGAACTCCGTGTGCGGCGTGATCGAACCCGGCTTGGCCAGAACCTGACCACGCTCCACGTCGTCACGCTTCGTGCCGCGCAGCAGCAGACCCGCGTTGTCGCCCGCCTGGCCCTGATCCAGCAGCTTGCGGAACATTTCCACGCCCGTCACCGTCGTCTTGACCGTCGGACGGATGCCCACGATCTCGATTTCGTCGCCGACCTTGATGATGCCGCGCTCGATGCGACCCGTCACCACCGTACCGCGACCCGAGATCGAGAACACGTCCTCGACCGGCATCAGGAACGACTTCTCCACGTCGCGCTGCGGCTCCGGGATCCAGCTGTCCAGAGCTTCCACCAGCTGGATGATCGCCGGAACGCCGATCTCCGACTGGTCGCCTTCCAGCGCCGCACGGGCCGAACCCTTGATGATCGGCGTGTCGTCGCCCGGGAACTCGTACTTGGACAGCAGCTCACGGACTTCCATCTCGACGAGCTCCATCAGCTCGGCGTCGTCCACCAGGTCCGCCTTGTTCAGGAACACCACGATGTACGGCACGCCGACCTGGCGCGCCAGCAGGATGTGCTCGCGCGTCTGCGGCATCGGGCCGTCAGCGGCCGAGCACACCAGGATCGCGCCGTCCATCTGCGCCGCACCCGTGATCATGTTCTTCACGTAGTCCGCGTGGCCCGGGCAGTCCACGTGCGCGTAGTGGCGCGACGGCGATTCGTATTCCACGTGCGCCGTCGAGATCGTGATGCCGCGCGCCTTCTCTTCCGGCGCCGCGTCGATCGCGTCGTAAGCCTTGAACTCGCCGCCGAAACGCTCCGCGCCGACCTTCGTCAGCGCCGCCGTCAGCGTCGTCTTGCCGTGGTCCACGTGACCGATCGTGCCCACGTTCACGTGGGGCTTGGTGCGCTCGAACTTACCCTTTGCCATGACAGTGCTCTTCTCGGTGAACGATGGAGTGGATGACGACCTGGATGGTGCTCACGAAAGGAATCGAACCTTCGACCTCCTCCTTACCAAGGAGGTGCTCTACCGACTGAGCTACGTGAGCGAAATTGTCTTCAACGATGCAGCGTGGACGCGCGTCGCGATGGAGCGGGAGACGGGAATCGAACCCGCACCATCAGCTTGGAAGGCTGAGGTTCTACCATTGAACTACTCCCGCTTCGTGCCGGAGCCTCGACGCCCGGCGTACGCGACACCGGTGGAACCCTTGGAAGGCACCGGATCGCTCCGGAGCATCCTGCCGCCTTCCGTGTCGCGCCGCTTTCGCGTCGCGCTGGATCCGCATCCTGCGGAGCCTTTTCACGTGTCACACATGCACGATCTGGTGGAGGGAGGTGGATGACTCCGGGCGTCCCGCCCTCCGCCCCTCCAGGGCCGCGCCGCCTTCGCGTCGCGTTCCGATCCGCTTCCGCGGATCGGTCGAACCGACCTTCCTGTCCTGTCGGTGGTTCGAAACCACCTCCTGGAAGGCTTTCACACATGCATGATCTGGTGGAGGGAGGTGGATTCGAACCACCGAAGGCGTGAGCCAGCAGATTTACAGTCTGCCCCCGTTGGCCGCTTGGGTATCCCTCCGGAATGCATTCGCGTTGTCTGGAGCCTCCGCGCGGCGCCTGCGACGCGCCGCGTGAAGCCCGCGCTGTTGTTCAGAAGCACGGAGCCGCGCATTTTCACGGAGCGACCCGGCACTGTCAACCGTCGGCGACGACGTCGTGGTGCTCCGATGCCCGTCAGGCGCGCTGCGGCTCGACCACGTGCAGGTGGGCCGTCTCCTGGGCGACGCGGCGCGAGATCTCGAGCACGTTCGCGGCGTAGTCGGCGAGCAGGCGATCCGCCTCGTTCGCCGGCTCCCACGCGGGCACCGCCGTGGCCTTGCCGTTCGGCGCGTCGAGCGCGACGAACGAGATGAGGCAATGCGTCGCAAGGCGCTCGTCGCCGCTCTTGAGGTCGCGCGCGAGCACGTCGGTGGCGACGTGCATGCTCGAGCGCCCCGTCAGCACGAGGCGGCTGCGCACGCGCACGAGGTCGCCGATGTGGATCGGCGCGACGAACTGGATGCCGCCGACCGCGACGGTCACGCAGTAGCTGCCGCTCCAGCCGACCGCGCAGGCGTAACCGGCCTGGTCGATCCACTTCATGACCATGCCGCCGTGCACCTTGCCGCCGAAATTGACGTCCGACGGCTCGGCGAGGAACCGGAACTCGACTTCCCTCTGCGTACCCGGCATGGCGATGGCTCCCGGTGTCAGACGTTGAAGCGGAAATGCAGCACGTCGCCTTCCTTGACGATGTACTCCTTGCCCTCGAGGCGCAGGCGGCCGGCTTCCTTCGCGCCGGCCTCGCCACGGTACTTCACGAAGTCGTCGTAGGCGATCGTTTCGGCGCGGATGAAGCCGCGCTCGAAGTCGGTGTGGATGACCGCCGCGGCCTGCGGCGCGGTCGCGCCGACCTTGACCTGCCAGGCGCGCACTTCCTTGACGCCCGCGGTGAAGTAGGTCTGCAGGCCGAGCAGCGTGTAGCCCGCGCGGATCACGCGGTTGAGGCCGGGCTCGTCGAGGCCGAGGTCCTTGAGGAACTCGTCGCGATCGGCGTCCTCGAGCTGCGAGAGCTCCTCCTCGATGGCCGCGCAGACCGGCACCACCTGGGCACCCTCGACCTCGGCGCGCGCACGCACCTTGTCCAGGTGCGGGTTGTCCTTGAAGCCGTCCTCGAGCACGTTGGCGATGTACATGAGCGGCTTGAGCGTGAGCAGGAACAGCTCGCGGACGAGTGCCTTCTCCTCCTCGTCGAGGCCGGCGGCACGCGCGGGACGGCCTTCATTGAGGACCGCCGCGAGCTTCTGCAGCACGGGGCGCTTGGCCAGCGCCTCCTTGTCGTTGGCCTTGGCCGCACGCTCGGCCTTGTTCAGCGCCTTGTCCACCGAGTCGAGGTCGGCGAGCGCGAGCTCGGTGTCGATCGTCTCGATGTCGGCGATCGGATCGACCTTGCCGGCGACGTGCACGATGTCGGTGTGGTCGAAGCAGCGGACGACGTGCGCGATCGCGTCGACCTCGCGGATGTGCGAGAGGAACTTGTTGCCGAGGCCCTCGCCCTTCGAGGCGCCCGCGACGAGGCCGGCGATGTCGACGAATTCCATCGACGTCGGCACGAGCTTCTGCGGCTTGACGATGTCGGCCAGCACGCCGAGGCGCTCGTCCGGCACCGGCACGACGCCGACGTTCGGGTCGATCGTGCAGAACGGGAAATTCGCCGCGGCGATACCCGCCTTGGTCAGCGCATTGAACAGGGTCGACTTGCCCACGTTGGGCAGGCCGACGATGCCGCATTTGATACCCATGGTCTGGTCCCGCGGATGGAGGATCGGGAATCGGGAGTCGCGTGCGACTCCCGATTCCCGATGCCCTACCCGGCTGTCGTGTGGAGGCGTTGCATGGCCTTTTAGAACTAGCCGCCGACC
>JASCPI010000019.1 GCA_029959555.1 Lysobacteraceae bacterium PS02065
CCGACCGGGCGGGCGACGCCTTGCTGCGCCGCCTGCGCACGGTCGACGACGGCGACGCGACCTCGATCGACGTCGACGGCCGACGCCTCACGGGTTTCGCGAGCAACGACTACCTCGGCCTCGCGCGGCACCCCGAACTCGTCGAGGCCATGACGACCGCCGCACGCCGCGACGGCGTCGGCGCGACCGCGGCGCACCTGCTCGGCGGGCATCGCCGCGAGCACGCCGCACTCGAGGCCGAACTCGCCGACTGGACCGGGCGCGAGCGCGCACTGCTGTTCTCGACCGGCTACATGGCCAACCTCGGCGTGCTGCAGGCGCTGCTCGACCGCGGCGACCTCTGCGTGCAGGACCGCCTCAACCACGCCTGCCTGCTCGACGGCGCACGCCTCTCTGGCGCGACGCTACGCCGCTACACGCATGCCGACGTCGATGCGGCGGCGCGCGCGCTCGCGACGCAGCCGGATGCGGCAGCGCTGCTCGCGACCGATGGCGTGTTCAGCATGGACGGCACCATCGCGCCACTGCCCGCGCTGACCGCGCTATGTCGTGCGCAGGGCGCGTTGCTCATGGTCGACGACGCACACGGCATCGGCGTGCTCGGTCCCGAAGGCTCGGGCAGCCTGCGTGCCGCCGGCGTCGCCGAAGCCGACGCTGCCGTGCTCATGGGCACGCTCGGCAAGGCGCTCGGCACCGGCGGGGCATTCGTCGCCGGGCCGGCCGCACTCGTCGACGGCCTCGTGCAGTTCGCTCGCACGCACGTCTACACGACCGCGATGCCGCCTCCCGTCGCCGCCGCGACACGCGCCGCCGTGCGCCTCGCGCGCCGCGAAGGCTGGCGCCGCGACCACCTCGCCGCGCTCGTCGCGCATTTCCGCAGTGGCGCCGCGCAGCGCGGCCTCGTGCTGCTCGACTCGTCGACGCCGATCCAGCCCGTCGCGATCGGCGACAGCGCGCGTGCGCTCGCGGTCGCGGCGGCGCTCGAGGAGGCCGGCTTCTTCGTGCCCGCGATCCGCCCGCCGACCGTGCCCGCGAATGCCGCGCGCCTGCGCGTGACGCTGTCGGCCGCGCACCGGATCGACCAGGTCGAGCGCCTGCTCGATGCGCTCGTCCAGGCCGGCGCGGTGCCGGCGGCGGACACGGCACCGTGATGCCGCCCGCCGCCGACCTCGCCGCGCGCCGCCCGGTCTGGAGCGCGTTCGCGGACTTCTACCTCGACACCGACACGACCGGTTCCGAACCCCATGCAGCCGCTGTACTGGCAGCGAGCGCCTACTCACTCGAGGAGCTGCACGCGATCCTGTTCGACGAGGTGCACGCGGCGCTGTATCCGAACCTCGTGTCGGTCGCCGGCGAGTGGGCCGGCTTCGACATCGACTGGCTCGCCGCGCGCATCCTCGAGCAGCAGGCCACGCCGCGCTGGCGCCGCCCGCGCGGCCGCTTGCTGCGGAGTACCGCCGCCTCCATCTGGACCTCGCTCGAGCCGCGCATCCGTGCGCTGCGCGAGGCCACGCCCGTTGCGACGAAGGACGATCCACCCCGATGACGCTGCACCCTGCCTGCCCCCGAGCCACCGCATGGACCTGACGATCACGCGTACCGGCGAGGCCGGTCCCGATGTCGTGCTCGTGCACGGCTGGGCCATGCACGGCGGCATCTTCGGTGGCCTCGTCGACGCGCTCGCGATGCGCTGCCGCGTGCACGTCGTCGACCTGCCCGGCCACGGGCGCACGCCGGCGTTCGCACCGGGTGACCTCGATCCCGCCCGCTGCGCGACGGCGATCGCGACCGCGACGCCACCGGCGACCTGGGTCGGCTGGTCGCTCGGCGGCCTCGTCGCGATGCACGGCGCGCTCGCGCATGCCGGCCATGTCCGCGGCCTCGTCGCGATCGCCGCGAGCCCGCGCTTCGTGACGGCCGACGACTGGCCGCACGGCGTGCCGGCCAGCGTGTTCGCGGGCTTCGCGGCCGGACTCGAAGCGAACTTCCAGCACGCGATCGAACGCTTCCTCGCCCTCGAGACGCTCGGCTCGCCGCATGCGCAGGACGAGTTGCGCGCATTGCGTGCACGCGTGTTCGAACACGGCGATCCCTCGCGCGAGGCGCTGCGCGAAGGCCTCGACATCCTCGATCGCGAGGACGTGCGCGCGCGCCTGGCCGGGCTCGCCGTGCCGTCGTGCTGGATCGCCGGTCGCCGCGACCGCCTCGTGCCGCCCGCGGCGATGCAATGGGCCGCACAGGCTTCGCCACGCGGCCGCTTCGTCGAATTGCCGACCGGCCACGCACCGTTCCTGTCCGAGGCCGACGCGGTCGCCGCGCAGGTGTTCGCGGTGATCGACGAGGCCGAAGCCCCATGAGCGGCCTGTTCGACACGCGCCACGTGCGCCACGCGTTCGGTCGCGCCGCGGCGAGCTACGAAGCCCACGCCGTGCTGCAGGACGAGGTGCAGCAGCGCCTGCAGGAACGCCTCGACGATGCCGCGCTGACGCCGGCTCGCGTGCTCGACGTCGGCGCCGGCACGGGCCGCGGCACGGCCGCGCTGCGCAAGCGCTACCCGAAGGCGCAGGTGATCGCGCTCGACATGGCGTTGCCGATGCTGCAGGCCGCGCGCCGCCACCGCGGCTGGCTGCGTCCGTTCGCGCGCGTCTGCGCACAGGCCGAGGCGTTGCCGTTCGCCGAAGCCAGCGTCGACCTGCTGCACTCGAGCCTGTGCCTGCAATGGAGCAACGACCTCGACGCCGCGTTCGACGAGTTCCGCCGCGTGCTCGCGCCGGGCGGGTTGCTGCTGTTCAGCACGTTCGGCCCCGAGACGCTGCAGGAACTGCGGCTCGCGTTCGCCGAGGTCGACGACGCGCCGCACGTGAGCCGCTTCCTCGACATCCACCAGGTCGGCGATGCCCTGCTCGCCGCGGGCTTCCGCGATCCCGTGCTCGAGCGCGACGTGTTCACGCTGACCTACGACGACGTGCAGACGCTGATGCGCGAGCTGCGCGCGATCGGCGCGACCAACGCCGATCCGGCGCGTCCGCGCGGCCTCACCGGCAAGGCGCGCATGCGCGGCGTCGCCGCGGCCTACGAAGGCTTCCGCGAAGACGGCCGCCTGCCGGCGACCTACGAAGTCGTCTACGCGCTCGCCCGTGCGCCCGAGCCGGGCCAGCCGCGGCGTTCGCGCGACGGTGCGGTGGCGAGTTTCCCGATCGATCGCCTGCGCGGCAGCCGCCGCACGCGCTGATCAGCGCGTGAAGCGTGGCCAGATGCGGCCGGTGCGACGCGCGTACGCCGCGTAGAGCTCGCCGAAGTGGCGGTCCATCATCGCCTCCTCGCGCGGCACGCGCAGCGCATACATCGCCGCGAACGCAAGCGGCGCACCGAGCCCTGCGACGAGGTTGTGCAGCAGCAGCGGCTGGGCGATCACGATGAGCCAGATCGCCGCGTACATCGGATGGCGGATGTGCGCGTAGAGGCCCGTGTCGACGAGGCGATGGCCTTGCCGCAGTTCGAGCGTTGGCGACCAGTTGCGTGCGAGGTCGGCATGCGAACGCCAGAACAGCCACAGGCCCGGCACGAGCAGCGCGATGCCGGCGGATGTCGCCGCGCGCGGCAGCGCGATCGTGAACACGTCGAGCAGCGGCGTCGCCAGCTGCAGGAACGGCAGCAGCATCATGCCGGCCGTGACGAGCAGCATGAGCCAGGCCTCCTGACGATCGACGTGCGAGGCGCGCGTCGGGATCGCCGCGGCCTTCTTCGCATGCGGGATGCGGATCAGCGTGGTGGCAAGGAACGCGCACCACCAGGCGATCTCGCCGAGCGGCGGCGTGCCGCCGCGGCGCCACAGCCAGGCCGCGAGCGCGACCGCCATGATCGCGAGCATGAGCGGTCCTCGCCGCATGCCGGCGCGCGTGAGGTTGGAGCCTTCTGCCATGGTTCGTCTCAGCGCGTTTCCGCGACCGCCTTGCCGGCGGGCAGCGGCAGGCCGTGGCGCACGAGGATCGCGTCGATCTCGTCGCGTGCGATCGTTTCGCCCTTCTCGACGCGCTCGGCCTGGCCGAAGAACTCCATGATGCGCGGCTCGCCATCCGGATCAGGCGTCAGCACGAAGCTGTCGGCCATGGCGAGGCCCGCTTCCCAGCGCGCGCGCACGTCGGCCCAGTAGCCTTTCGTCTTGCTCCAGTACGCGCGGCCGGGACCGAAGTCGAAGTCGCCGATGCGCACGTACTCGTTGATGCCGCGCTCGCGCGCGAGCGCATGGCGCGCGCCGCTCTCGTCGATCACGACCTTGGTGTTGTCCTGCTCGTGCACCCAGCCACCCGGCGTCAGCGTGTGGCGGTTGACCACCTCGAGCACCTGGTAGTCCTTGCGATTGCTGTACTCGCGGCGCGGCAGCGGGCGCAGGGTGAGATCCGACGTCCACGCATCGATGCCGTCGACGTGTGCCCAGCGGCCGATGCCCGTGTAGCGCGGCGCGTCGTCGACTTCGTAGACGATCTGCGACCACGCCCCGCGCGCGTCCGCGGCGGCGACCTTCTCGCGGTCGAAGCGACCGTTGCCGCGGTAGCGCAGCAAGGTCTTCGGCTCGTAGTGCCAGTCCTGGCGCCAATGCTTGATGACGTGGTCCTCGTCGCCGATCCTCATGACGAGGATGTGCTGCAGCGCGATCGAACGACCGTCGTCGGCGATGACCTCGACGAGCTCGGTCGCACCCGAACGCTGCGGGTCACGCGGCGCGTAACCGGGCGACAGCGCCGCAGTCTCGTCGAATGCGAAACGCACGCGGAACTCGCCGGCCATCGCGAGGATGCTGCGGCGGTCGCAGTCGAAGGCTTCGGCCGGCGTCGACGGCAGGCTCGCACACGGTCGCGTGTACTGCGCGGGTGCGGGTTCGGCGAGCGGCTTCGGCTTGGCCGGCGCGGGAGACGGCGATGCTGCAGCGACCGGTGCAGCGAGGGGCGCGCGCGCGGCAGGTGTCGCGCAGGCGCCGAGCAGCGCCGCGACGAGCGGGATCAGGGCAGAACGGACCATCATCGGATCAGGCTACGTGCAGGGGGGAAACCCACTCGGCGTTCTCGGCGCGCACGATCGAGCGTGCGACGTCGAGGCCGAGCAACGAGATGCGCAGCGGCGCATGCGCGCCGAGCGAGCGGACCCACGGCGTCTGGCGCAGGTCGAACACGAGCAGGCGGGCCTGCCAGCGATGCCCGAAGCGCGCGAGCGCGCGACGCAGGAACGTGGGATGGCCGGGCGGTTCGGAGGCCGTCATGTCGATCGGCGAGAGGCCGTTCGCGGACGCCATCTGGTCCCAGGCGAGGTAGTCGGTGTCGGGCAGCAGGAACAGCTTGGCGCTCGGCTCGCGATGCTCGTCGTAGAGGCCGAGCCATTCGCGCGGACCGTGCGGCGTGACCATGCTGCAGGCGCGCAGCGCGCTCGCTCGCGCCAGCGCACTCGCGGCGGGATGCTCGAGCAGGACGAGACCGTCGCCCGTGGAGGAGCGCGCATGGGTCGGCGCATTGACCTCGCGGCGCTCGATCCACAGCACGGTGCCGAGGCGGGGCAGCCATTCGGCGAGCGGCGGCAACCAGGCCGAGACGGCGTCGCGATCGCGCGAGGCACGCCGCGGTACGGCGAACGTCGGCGCATCGCCGGGCAGAAGGACCTCGCCGGCGTGACTCATCTCGGGGACGTGCAGACCATCACTCATCACGGGCTCCCGTCGCGGGGCGACGACGCGCACCATGGCACGCATCGTCGCTGTCGCGGACATCGTGGCCCCAAGGCGGGGCGTCGACGCTGGCTGGCATGAAAGGCCGTGGATGGCGGGACGGCGTGTCGGCTGGCTGCGACGTTGGAGACGACCGCGCCGGTGCATCGTCCTGCGCAGGCGCAGGCGACACGACCGGCACGTGGCGGCAAGCGCCGCGTTACTTGGTGAGGATCAGCTTGTCGTTGCGCGTCAGGCGCAGGCGGTACTCCTGGCCGGCGTGCTCGATGACGAGCTCACGACCGCCGGAGAGCAGGCGGTGGCTGTCGATGCGCTTGGCCGGCGCGACGCGCGCGGCGGAGACGGCGCTGGCGAGCGAGGGCGACGAGACCGGGTCCTGCCCGGCGGGAGACACAGCATTCGGACTCAGCATGATCGGGCTCCGGTTGGCTAACGACGCAAATGATAACGATTCTCATTTAGGAGTCAAGCGGTCGCGATGCGAAAGCCTCGCCGCTCGATAGGCGTGCCGAACCCGAGAGCGGCGCCGACCCTTGTCATTCTATTTGCGAACGATTCCCATTACCCTATTGCCCGCCGCGCGACCAGCCCCTCCACGCCACTCGACGCGATTCACGCTGCTTTTCGAGTCCCTGGAGGTTTCCCATGCTGTTCCGACGCCTCGCGCTGTCCTGCGCCGCGCTCGTGCTGGCCGGCCCGCTCTCGGCCGCCACGTTCCCGCTCACGTTCAACGCCGACGGCAGCAGCCGCTGGTACGACTTCTACCTCGACGAGTTCGCGCAGATCGACAGGGGCTTCGGGGGCAACCAGGCGCTCGATGGCATGTATGCGATCAGCGCCGAGGCCGATCCGTTCAACCCGACCGTGTATTCGCAGGTCGGTAGCGACGGCGTCGACATCTTCCCGGCCGAAGGTGCGTTCGCGAGCGTCGGCTCGCTGACCTATACGGGCACCGGCAACGGCACGTTCCCGATCACCGCGATCGCGCTCGAGATCGAACGCTACGTGGCCGGTGACTACAGTGCACTCGGCGTCGGCTACACGACGCAGGTCAGCAACATCAACGGCAGCATCACGATCGCGAACGGCGCGGTTAGCGGCATCCAGATGACGGCGACGATCCGCTTCATCTACGACGCAAGCTTCATCCCGCCGCTCACGACGATCCCGTTCGAGGGCTCGCTCGAGATCACCGGCAACCGCTTCGCGATCTTCGTCGACGACGACTACAACTTCGGCCACGGCACCTTGCACAACGCCTGGGACCTGGTCGGCTCGGTCGCCAACATCGGCGGCGACCTGCTGTTCCGTCACGGCTTCGAGTGATCCGGCGGCACTGATCCTGGCGATACGTCGCGCTGTCGCCATGCAGAACCCGCGCAGAGGACTTCGCCGTCATGCGAAGCGCCGTGTCATACGCGACAATGACACCACGCACGGCGGAATCACCTGCGGTGGTTCCGCCCTACTGCCCTCGATGTCGCAACACCGCGACATGAGTCCGCTCTCGCAGGGCGGAACCCGCGAAGCGGATTCCGCCGTCATGCGAGGCGAAGCGTGATGCGAAGCGCCGTGTCATACGCGACGGTGACACCACGCACGGCGGAATCACCTGCGGTGGTTCCGCCCTACCCTCGATGACGAAACACCGCGACACGAATACGCTTTCGTAGGGCGGAACGCGCGCAGCGGATTCCGCCATCGTCCTCGGGACACGCCATCACCCGCAGCGGCATCGAGTCCGATCGCTCTGTCGGGTGCGGGAACACGTGAAGAAGACCGGGGAGCGGACCCACCGCTCCCCGGTTCCGTACCTCAGAACCGCAGCTTCGCCGTCAGCGACCAGGTGCGGCCGCGCCCCGTCTCGATGTCGGTGCCACCGGCCGGCGTGCTGAGTGCCGGCGTGTAGGCCTTGTCGGTCAGGTTCGAGACGTTGCCGCGCAGTTCGAACGCGTCGTTGAACGTCCAGTTCGCGAACAGGTCGACGAGGCCATAGCCGGGTTCGTACGGGCTCTGCGACGCCGGCACGTTGACCTCGCCGACGTAGCTGCGCGAGACCCTGTAGTACCGCGTGCCGAAGGCGAGCTTGCGGTCGAGCACGCGCGCACCGAGCGTCGCGCTGAGCACGTCGTCGGGCACGTAGCTCTGCGCACCGAAACCGTTGACCTGCGACGGCAGGTCCGAGTCGGTGTGCGTGTAGCTCAGCGACGCGAACACGAAGCCGGCGTCGTAGCCACCCTCGAGTTCCGCACCCTTGACCTTCGACTTGCCGGCAACATTGGCGAAGTGCGTGCCTGGCAGGCCCGTGTCGGCGCCGACGAACGACGCGACGATGTAGTCCTCGACCTCGTTGTCGAAGAACACGAGCTTGAAGCGCAGGCTGTCGTTGGCCGTGAACAGGTCGTCGGCGTGCACGTTCGCACCGAGCTCCCAGCCACGCGAGGTTTCCGGATCGAGGAACGGGTTCGGGAAGAACGACTGGCCCGGGCTACCCGTGCCGGTCGGGTGGTTGCCGCCCGTGAACGTCTCCGACACGGTCGGCGGACGGAAGGTCTTGGACCAGCTCACGAACGGCTGCAGCCATTCGGTCGGGTTGAGTGCGAACGTGACCTTGGGGTTGAACGCGCCGTCCGAGCGATCGACGGTGTACGGACCCGCCGGCAAGCCGATCGGGTTGTTCGCGCGCACGGAGCCGTCGCCCTCGAGCGTGAAGCGGTCGTAGCGCAGGCCGACGATGAGATCGGCCATGCCCCAGCGCAGCGTCGTGTCGGCGAACACGCCGCCGATCGAACTCTCGCCGCTCGGGTTGACGCCGCGATCCGGCACCGCCGCGCTGTTGACCGCTTCGATGTCGTCGCGGAAATACTCGATACCGTACGTCGTCGCCACGTGCTCGCCGAAGCGCGACGTGTTGGCGATGTCGAAGCCCGTACCGGTGTCCTCGATCGTGCGACCGATCGCCGAACCGCCGTTCGGCAACGTCGGGCTCGCGTCGTAGGTCATCTCGACATCGTTGCGATAGAGGTTCGCGCGCAGGTCGATGGCATCGTTGCCGGGTGCGTAGGCGTAGGCGACCGTGTAGGTCTTCGAGTCGACGTTCTGCGTGTACGAGTTGGCGGTGAAGTCGTTGTCGTAGGACACCGCGCCGACGGTCAGGCGATGCACCTCGTTCGGACGGTACTCGAGCTTGATCAGGCCCGAGACGAGATCCTGGCCCGTGTACGGCACGGTCTGGCCGTCGGCGTTCTCGTAGTCGTCGGGCGAGCGCTTGCTGACCGCGCCGACCAGCGCCCAGTCGCCGAAACGCGCACCTGCCGCGCCGGACGGCGCGAAGCCCGCGTGGTTGCTGCCGTAGTTGAGCGCGACGTAGCCGCCCGCGGTCTTGTCGCCGAGCACGTCGTCGACACCGAGCGTACGGAAGTTGACCGAGCCGGCCAGCGCGCCCGAACTGCCGGTGCCGCTGGCGCCGCCGCGCGAGACGTCGATGCCGGCGAGCAGCGCCGGATCCACATAGGTGAAGCCCTGCGCCTCGTGGCCCGTGAAGCGGAAGTTCTGGCGCACGCCGTCGAGGCGCATGACCACGCGACCGGAGCCTTCGAGGCCACGGATGTTGACGCCGATGCCGGGGTTCTGGGGACTGTCGCGCGTGTAGGTGCCGGCGGTCGAACGCAGCACGTCGTCGAGGTTGTAGCCGCCGAACACGTCGATCGCGTCGCGGCCGATCACGCTCGTCGCGGCGGGCTCGGTGGTCGGATCAACGTCGTCGGCGCTGTTGACCAGCGGCGACAGGTAGACCGTGCCGTCCTTCGCGTCGGCGGCGGGAGCCTGCTGCGCATGGGCAGCGAGCCCCGGCACGAGCACGGCAAGGATCGCGCCCGCGAGGATCGCGCGGCGCGGCAGGAAGGGTCGGTTCATGGCAGGCTCGCTCCGGAGGAAAAATGCAAATACAATTGAGAATGGTTCGCAATTGTATTCAGCAAGGTGCGCGCTGCCAATGCCGGCGATGCCGGTGGCACCCTGCCCCAGCCAGGATGACCCCGATGACCCGATCGACCCGCGGCACCGCGCAACGGCGCGCGACCGCGTCGTTCCTCGTGACGGCGATGCTCGCCACGCTCCCGCAGGCCGCTGTGGCGGCGCCGCTGGGCGAGCTGCCGTCCGACCTCTCGCCCTGGGGCATGTTCGTGCACGCCGACTGGGTCGTGCAGGCGGTCATGCTCGGCCTCGCGTTCGCGTCGGTCGTGTGCTGGACCGTCTTCGTCGGCAAGGCGCTGGACCTGCACCGCGCCGCGCGTCGACTGCGCGACGCGCGCGAGGTGCTCGCGCGGGCGCGTACGCTCGAGGAGGCTACCCGTCAGGCGTCCGAGTCAGCGGCGGAGATGCTCGACGCCGCCCGCGAGGAATGCACGCTGGCCGGCGCCGTGCGCGACGCGGCAGGCGTCAAGGAGCGTGTCGCGCTGCGCCTCGAACGCCTCGAGGCCGCGTCCGTCGCGCGCCTGCGCCGCGGTGTCGGCACGCTCGCCACGATCGGCGCCTCGGCCCCGTTCGTCGGCCTGTTCGGCACCGTGTGGGGGATCATGGACAGCTTCATCGGCATCGCACGCACGCGCACGACCCAGCTCGCCGTGGTCGCACCCGGCATCGCAGAGGCCCTGCTCGCGACCGCGCTCGGCCTCGTCGCGGCGATCCCGGCCGTGGTGCTCTACAACGTGCTCGTGCGCCGCATCGCCGCGCGCCGCGGCGAACTCGCCGACATCGGCGCATTCGTGCAGGTGCTCGTCTCGCGCGAGCTCGATCGCACCGCCACGCGACAGGCCGCCTGAGGTGGGCGCGCGCACCGCGCGTGACGACGACGATCTCGACGACCT
The DNA here is from genome assembly GCA_029959555.1 of Lysobacteraceae bacterium PS02065. Classification (GTDB taxonomy): domain Bacteria; phylum Pseudomonadota; class Gammaproteobacteria; order Xanthomonadales; family Rhodanobacteraceae; genus Dokdonella. The sequence continues at coordinate 10,585 of JASCPI010000019.1, forward strand.
CGCCGAGATCAACGTCACGCCGTTCATCGACGTCATGCTCGTGCTGCTGATCGTCTTCATGATCGCCGCGCCGCTCGCGACGGTCGACATCGGCGTCGACCTGCCCGGCTCGAACGCGACACCCACGTCGCGTGACGAGCCCGTGCCGCAGGTCGCCCTGCTCGCCGACCGCTCGCTCACGCTCGACGCCGAGCCGGTCACCCGCGAGGACCTCGCCGCGCGCCTGCGCGCGCGTGGCGGCGACCCCGGCGAGCTGCGCATCGACGTGCAGGCCGACCGCAGCGTCGGTTACGGCGAGGTCATGGATCTCATGAATCTGCTGCGCGACGCGGGCTTCACGCGCCTCGCCCTCGTCGCACGCGACACCCGCGGCGAACCGTGAGCGCGACGCACGAGACGTGGCGCTGGGCCGGCATCGGTGCGGGCGTGCTCGGCGTGCACCTCGCCGTCGCGGCATGGCTCGCACACACGTCGTCGCGCGATGCCGGAGCAATGCCGAAGGGCATTCCGGAACCGATGCGCATCACGTTCATGGCGCGGGCGCCCGCCGCGACACCACCGGCCGCGGAGCCGGAGCCCGTCGAGGCGCCGGTCACGCCGCCACCGGCCACACCGAAGGAACCGCCGCCGCCTACGCCGCGACCGGTCGCGCGCGCCGTGCCGAAACCGGCACCTGCGATCCCCTTACCCGTCCCGCCGAGCCCGCCGTCGACGCCTCGACCGGCCGATGCTCAGGCGGTCGACACGACACCCGTCGATGCAGCCTCCGAGGCGAGGACCTCGACTGAAAGCCCCGTCTCGACGACATCCACCGCCACCGAAGCCCCTGCCGACACCATACCGTCCGGCAACGTCACCGGCGTCGACGATGCGACACGACGAAACGCCGAATCGACGTGGCAGTCGACCCTGCTCGGCCACCTCGAACACCATCGGCGCTATCCGCATCTCGCCCAGCGACGCCGCGAGGAAGGTGTCGCCTACGTGCGCTTCCGCGTGGACCGCTCCGGCCACGTGCTCTCGGCCAGCCTCGAACGCGGCAGCGGCGTCGAGGTGCTCGACTCGGAAGCGCTCGAGGTGCTCGAACGCGCACAGCCCGTGCCGCCGCCGCCGCGCGAGCTCGCCGGCGAGAGTGTAGAAGTCGTCGTGCCCGTGCACTTCCGCCTGCGCCGCCGCTGACGATCATCGGCGCCGCAAGGCACAAGGGCCTGAAGAGCGCCATCTCGAGGCCTGGGGTCAGGTTCATGTTCCCGGCATCCCGACTCGGTCGTGGCGCCGACACGGAAAAAGTGAACCGGACCCCATTCCTTGATCACCTGCTCTGGGCCCCTGTCGCAGCACGCCTTCGCCGCGAGAACGGCACACAAGTGACGGGTCCGTGCGTCCCGTGCGGGAGCCGCAACGGCCACGAAGCACGACAGCTCTTGAAAAGCATCCCCTCCGCCGTGATGGCAGGAGCTCCGCGCGGGGCATGACGCCCTCGTGCCTCCTTGGAGTCATCACGTGAGCATTCCCCTGCACGCCGCCACCCTTCCCGTCCTCGCGCGCGGCCTGCGCGTGTTCGTGTCCTACCTCGACAAGGCCATCGTGCATGCGCGCGAACACGGCATCGACGAGACCACGCTCGTCGGCGCGCGCCTCGCCCCGGACATGCTGCCGCTGTCGGGCCAGGTGCAGCGCGCGAGCGACACCGCCAAGGCGACGATCTCGCGCCTGACCGGCGGCGAGTCGCCGAGCTTCCCCGACACCGAGACCACGCTGGCCGAACTGCGCTCACGCCTGCAAGCGACACTCGACTACGTCGCCGCTGCCGACGGGGCCGCGATCGATGCAGGCGCGCAGCGCGATGTCGTGCTCAAGACGGGCAAGATCGAGAGGACGTTCCGCGGCGACGACTACGTGTTCGCGTTCGGCCTGCCGAACTTCTTCTTCCACCTCGTGACGGCGCACGGGATCCTGCGCCAGCAAGGCCTCGCGATCGGCAAGCTCGACTACCTCGGCGTCACGCTGCCGGAGTAGCGCGAAGCGCTTCGACGAGCGGGGTCAGGTTCGTTTTTCCGGAGATGCGGCGAGCATGTCGTGACGGCCGCCGACGGGAAATGAACCTGACCCCACGCGTCGACCCTCCATGCGTCGCCCATCGCCAGATGCAGCTATGCCCGCATCGAGGCGATGTGCGCGCGGCGGCGGATGCAAACGGAACGTGAGCGCCTCGGACCAGCCCGCGTCAGCCCTTTCGCGACGGCGTGTGGCGCATCTTCATGTAGACGCCGCCCTGCTCGAGTTCCTGAAGCATCTGGTCCACGCGGCGCTGGCGCGTCTCGTCGCGCTTGGCCTGCGAGATCCAGCCTAGGTAGTCGTTGCGCTGGTAGGCGGGACGATCCTCGTAATCGTCGAACAGCCGTCGATCGCGCAGCGCGCGTTCGATGTCGTCGGGCATGGCGTGGCGCGAACGTGCAGCGGACCCCTGCTTCGCCGTCATGACGGCTTCTCCTCACCGGTGCGCGGTCCTTCCCCCGCGCGGTAGGCACGACGGAGCTTCGCGGAAGCGCGTGCAATCGGTGATGAATGCAGGGAGGCGACCGACGCGCGGCCGGTAAAACCGGTCGAGCGGCATCGGAGATCCTGGCGTGCGCAGCGACAGCGGGCTGGCGGGGATCGGGATGGACGCGTCGGCTGGCGATGGCTGGCGTACGCGCGGCGCGCAGTTTAGCGATGCGCGCCCGAGCGTGACGAAACGACAATCAGTCGCAACAAGCCGGGCGATCCCGATGACCCGCAACCGCGGACACGGGCGTCACGTCTTCGGCTGGCGCGCCGCCCACATGTTGTCGACAAGGTTCGGATAGCGACGCCCGGCCTCGTCGGCGCGCTGCTTCGCGGCCGCCTTCTGTGCAGGCGTCAGAGGCGTCGAACGTTCCGCCGGGTTCGGGCGCTTCCACGGCGGCTTGGCGGTCTTGCGCATGGCGATGGCGGCGGCGGGATGGACGCATGAGCTTCGCACGCCGCGCGTGAACGCGGCGCGATGGATCGCGTCACGTCGCCGCCATGAAGCCGAGGTTCGACGTCGCGAAACGACCGATGTTCGGGAACACCGTGGACAGGTCACCCTGGGCGACGCCGTACCAGCGCGCGAGCGTGGCCGCGTACTGGTCGACCGATGTCGTCGGGATGATCTGGCCCCAGCCCGCATCGTCCGGCCCCTCGATGCTCAGGTCGGGCAGGCCGCCGTAGAAGCGGCGCCCAGACACGGCGCCGCCGAGCACGAGATGGTGGCTGCCCCAGCCGTGGTCGGTGCCGTCGCCGTTGATGCTCGTGGTGCGGCCGAACTCCGACGCCGTGAACGTCGTCACCGCATTGGCGAGGCCCATCTCGACCGTCGCGGCATGGAACGATGCGAGCGCGCCGTCGAGCTCGCCGAGCTGCGTCGCCTGGTCCTCGAGCTGGTTGTCGTGGGTGTCGAAGCCGCCGAGGCCGACGAAGAAGATCTGCCGCTCCATCTGCAGCGTCGCACGCACATGGATGAGGCGCGCGACCATGCGCAGCTGGCGACCGAGGTGCGTATCGGGGAATGCCGTCGCGAGTGCGGCCTCGCCTTCGAGCGCGGCGTTGATGTCCGCACCGTTGGCCATCGAGCGGCGCATCACCGCCGCGTACTGGCGCTGCAGCGCGTGGCCGTGCGAGGCATCGCGCAACGCGACGAACGCGGCGCGGCGATCGGCATTCCAAGGCGAGTCGTCGACCATCCACATCGACTCGGCGCCGTTCTGGCCGACGAAGTACGGCACCACGTCGTCGCCGGCCTGGAACACGTTCTCGCCGTCGACCGAGATGTTCATCGACAGCGACGGGTTCGGATTGGTCGCATGGAACATGTCGGCGAGGCGGCCACCCCAGCCACGCCGCACGATCATGTCGGCCGCAGGTTGCTGCCACGTCACCGACTGGTCGCTGTGCGAGAACAGCTGCGTGGGCACGGGCACGCTGCCGGCCGTGTACTGGGCCTTGGTGATCGGATACAGCAGCGGGCCGACGTTGGTGACGAGTGCGAGCGGCGAGTTGGCCTGGTTGAACAGCGTGGCCAGGCGGGGCATGTCCGCCGCGAAGCCATAGGTGCCGCCGTCGACCGGTGCGGCGAGCGGATTGAGCGCGCGCAACGTGTCGACGGGCAGCGCGAGCGCGCCGCGCGAGGCCGCGTAGCGCGTGCGCGGCGTGCCGCTGCGCGGCACGAGCATGTTGAACGCGTCGTTGCCGCCGTAGAGGTACACGCAGACGAGTGCGCGATAGTCGTTGCCGAGCAGGCGCCCGTTCGCGGTCGTCGCCGCATGCGCGAGCGAAAGCTTGCCGGCGAAGCTCGTGAACAGGGCCGAGCCCGCGGTCGCGCACAGGGCACGCTGGAGGAAATCGCGTCGTTTCATGGCGTCAGCGCTCGATCGCGTATTCGGGGGAACCCATGACCAGCCACAGCGTCTCCTGCACGCGCTGGCGACGACCGTTCGCGGTGTTCTCGAACGTCTGCGCGTAGTTCACGAGCGTGGTGAACATGTGCGGCGACATCGTGCGGTTCATGAAGAGCAGGTCGTAACGATCGACGAGGCGCACCGGGTCGCTCGCGAAGGCGAGCTCGGGCTGCAGGTCGACGACGATGTCGTCGGGCGACTGGTCCGGCATTCCGCGCCACGCGTAGAAAATCTTGTAGGCCAGCCCCATCGTCGCGCTCGCGATCGTCGTGTCGGTGGTGATCTGGAACTCCGGGCCGTCGAGGCCGAGCGCCGTGAGTTCGCCGGGCGGGCGGTAATCGGGCAGGAAGAAGTTGAACACCGTCGGCGAGCGCAGCGCCGCCTGGCCGAGGTAATAGTCGGGATTCCACTCGCGGTAGCGGCCGTCGTCCGCACGGCCGTCCAGTGCACGCCACAGATGGCTCAGCCGCAGCAGCGGCTCGCGCAGCTTGCCGCGGTTGCTGGCGAGGCTCGGCAAGGTACGCGCCTCGCTGTCCATCAGTACCGCGCGCACCGTCGCACCGAGATCGCCGCGCACGCCGGTGCCGTTGTTGGCGAACACGGCGGCGACGCGCCCGACGTAGGCCGGGCTCGGGTTGCTGCTGACGAGCCGGCGGATCAGGTGTTTCGCGATGAACGGCGCGACGTTCGGATGGTTGAACAGGTTGTCGAGCGCCGCCTGCAGGTTCGACTGCGCCGTGCCGCCCGCGGGCAGCACGCCGCCCGGCAGCGTGACGCCGGGGTAGACGAGCAGCTGCTTGGTGCCCGCGCTCGCGTGGTAGGTCTGCCACGGCGCCATCGGCTGCATCCAGTACGCGTCCCAGCCCGGGTTCGGCCAGTCGACCGGACCCGACGGGCACCAGTCCCAGCGCCACGACTGGCCGCTGTCGGTGCCGGGGCAGTTGGCCCAGTTCCAGCCCGTGAACACGTGCGCGAAGCCGCGGATCGTGTCCTGGTCGTAGGTCGGCACGGGTTGCCCGCCCGACATCACGACGCTGCCGTCCATGTTGAGCCGCACGAGGCCGACCGAGAACAGCTGCATGATCTCGCGCGCGTAGTTCTCGTCGGGCCGGATGCCGGTCGCCTCATCCGGCTTGCGGTTCTTGAACATCGACAGGTAGTGGCCCATGACCGGGCTCAACGTGACCTTCTCGAGAAGCTCGCGGTAGTTGCCGAACGCCCCGTCGACGAGCAGGTCGTAGTAGTTCGCCATCGCGATCGGGTAACCCTCGATCGCACCGCCCTGGTCGGACACGACGAGCAGCTCGCTGAGCGCGAACGCGACGCGCTGACGAAGCTGGTCCGGCGCGCGAACGCTGTGCAGCCACCACGCTTCCTGGCGGCTGTTCTGGTAGACGTCGAGGCCTGCGGCCGCCTGTGACTCGAGGTACGGTCGATGGCGGCTCGGCGCGACCGCGGCCTGGCTCGCGAACCACGCGTTGTAGCCGGTCTGCCGCAGCGCGCGGATCGTCGCCATCGACGGGCCGAACGTCGCCTGGGTCAGGAAGCGTGCCGCGGCCGCGTCGGAATGCGGGCCTTCGGTACGGTCGTCGAAACCGCCGTCGAATACCCGGTCGCCGGCCGACGCGAACGGCACGGACACCAGCGACGCCACGACGAGCGCGGCGCGCAACACGGTCTTCATCGGACGTTCCCTCTTTGACCGGCTGGCGGTGTGCGACGGACAATAATCCGGCCACGGCACGGCCATTGTGAGGGCCATCACACGCATGATCCGATCTGCCGCCGTACTCGCCGCCGGCCTCGCCACGCTGCTGGCGCCGTCACGTTCCGAGGCGCTCAACGGCTGCCTCGACGCGGATTTCCTCGACCGCACCGGCCGCGCCGAGCTCGTCGTCGCCAACGACGATCCGACCAACATGTTCCGTTACCGGCCGCGCTGCGCGACGGTCAGCGAGGGCACGCGCATCGTGTTCCGTGCGGTGCCCACCTTCGGCCACCATCCGCTCTACGGCGGCCTCGTCGCCGGCGGCACGGCGACGATCGATCCCGCGAGCCCGATCGGATCGATCACGAACGGCACGGAAACCGTGCGCACGCTCGTCGACGCGGGCGAGTTCCCGTACTTCTGCGACTTCCACTACAGCCAGGGCATGACCGGCTCGCTGCGCGTCGTGCCGACCCTGTTCGGCAACGGCTTCGACTGATCACGCGCGCCGCCGCCGGCACGCGCGACCGCCGCATCAGGCGACCAGCGCAGGGTAGTCCGTGTAGCCCTTAGGACCCGGTGCGTAGAACGTCGACGGATCGGCCGCATTGAGCGCCGCCTCGCGCGCGAAGCGCGTAGGCAAGTCGGGATTCGAGATCGCGAGCGTGCCGTAGACGATCGCGTCGGCGCGGCCCTCGGCCACCGCGGCTTCGCCAGCGGCCTGGTCGAAGCCGCCGTTGAGCAGCAGCGTGCCGCGGAAGTGCTCACGCGCGATGCGTGCGAGCTCGATCTCCTCGGGGCGGTCGTGCTGGTCGTGGCGGATCTCGAGGAACGCGAGGCCGCGTGACGAGGACTGCTCGGCGACGTAACGCACCAGCGCGCGCGGATCGCTGTCGACCATGTCGTTGTACGGCACCAGCGGCGAGATGCGCAGCGCGACGCGGCCCGCACCGAACACCTCGATCGCCGCATCGACGATCTCGAACAGCAGGCGCGCACGGTTCTCGAGCGAGCCGCCGTAGGCGTCGTCACGATCGTTGAGACCGTCGCGCAGGAACTGGTCGATCAGGTAGCCGTGCGCACCGTGGATCTGCACGCCGTCGAAACCGGCGGCCTTGGCGCGACGCGCGGCCTGGCGGAACAGGTCGACGATGCCGGGCAGTTCGTCGGTGCGCAGGCGCCGCGGCGCCTCGTAGGTCGCCGGCCCCTCGAGCGTGCGCGTCGACGAGCCGACGATCGGCCGGTCGCTCGAGGAGATCGGCTGCACGCCGTTGATGCCCGAGTGCGCGGCACGACCCGGATGCCAGATCTGCATCATCGCGAGACCGCCGCGCGCGTGCACCGCATCGGTCACGGCCTTCCAGCCCTCCGCGGTGGCATCGTCGAAGATGCCGCCTTCGGCGATGAAGGCGCTCGCATCGGCGGCGACCATCGTGCACTCGGTGATGACGAGGCCGAAACCCGCGCGCTGTGCGTAGTACTCGGCCATGAGCGCGTTCGGCACGTGGGTGGTACCGGCACGCGTGCGCGTGAGCGGCGACATGACGACGCGGTTGGCGAGCGCGAGGTCGCCGGCGGCGACGGGCGTGAGCAGCGGTGAGGTCATCGGAAGCGTCCTGGATCATGGGAGGGATCGACGTCGAATACGACGCGAAGCCGTCGACGTGCGCACGCCTGCGCCGATATCAAGGCTTCGTCGTGCACACGGCAGTTTTCATGGAGATCGCGCCGCTGCCGATCAACGGTACAGGCATATCGTTATGCTGCGCGGCCGGGGTCGCGGGGCCTCGTCGGGGACATCGCGATGAAAGACCTGACCCAGGGTTCGGTGCCGCGCCACCTGGTCGGCATGGCCGTGCCGATGGCGATCGGCATGCTCGTGCAGACGCTGTACTTCCTCGTCGACCTCTACTTCGTCGCCCGGCTCGGCGACGCCGCGATCGCCGGCGTGAGCCTCGGCGGCACGGTCATGTTCGTCGTGCTCGGTCTGACCCAGATGCTCGGCGTCGGTACGGTCGCGCTGATCTCGCACGCGGTCGGTCGCAAGGACCACGCCGACGCGAACCTCGTGTTCAACCAGTCGCTGGTGCTGTCGGGCGTGTGCGCGGTCGTGTCGCTCGCGGTCGGCTACGGCCTCGGCGGCATCTACCTGCGCGCGATCGGTTCCGACGCGTCAACGATCGAGGCCGGCATCACCTATCTGTGGTGGTACCTGCCCGGCCTCGCACTGCAGTTCGCGCTCGTCGCGATGGGCTCGGCGCTGCGCGGCACCGGCATCGTCAAGCCGACGATGATCGTGCAGATCGTCACGCTCGCGCTCAACATCGTGCTTGCGCCCGTACTCATCGCAGGCTGGGGTACGGGCCATGCGCTCGGCGTCGCCGGCGCCGGACTCGCCAGCACCTTGTCGATCCTCGCCGGCGTCGTGCTCATGGCCGCGTACTTCACGCGCATGGAGAAGTACGTCGGCTTCGATGCGGCCCAATGGCGACCGCGCTTGGACACGTGGAAGCGCATGTTCTCGATCGGCCTGCCGGCCGGCGGCGAGTTCGCGCTCATGTTCGTGTTCATGGCGCTGATCTACTTCCTGATCCGTGATTTCGGCACGGCAGCCCAGGCCGGTTTCGGCATCGGCGGACGCGTCATGCAGTCGATCTTCCTGCCGGCGATGGCGATCGCGTTCTCGGTGCCCGCCGTGGCCGGCCAGAACGCCGGCGCAGGCTTGGCCGACCGCGTGCGCGAGACGTTCCGCTCGGCCGTGCTCATGAGCGCGGTGGTCATGTTCGCGCTGACGCTGCTCTGCCAGTGGCAGCCGCATGCGCTGATCGGCATGCTCAGCCACGAGCCCGAGGTCATCGAGGTCGGCGGACGCTTCCTGCAGATCATCTCGTGGAACTTCGTCGCGCAAGGCATCATCTTCACGTGCTCGGGCATGTTCCAGGCCATGCGCAACACCTGGCCCGCGCTGCTGAGCACCTCGCTGCGCCTGGTCTCGTTCGCGATCCCCGCGCTGTACCTGTCGCACCAGCCCGGCTTCCGCATCGAGCACGTCTGGTACTGCTCGGTCGCGACCGTCGCGCTGCAGGCCGTGCTGAGCTTCGTGCTGGTGCGGCGGGAGATGGCGAAGCGGTTGGGAGTTGTTGCCGCTCCGCGCTGATGGCGTAGGAGTGGTCGACTGACGCTGCTCCTGTTGGGCGGTGAAGGTGCAGCTGCGATCCGCTGCAGAATCGACGTCATCCCGGCAGAAGCCGGAGGAGCTTCACAACAGCGCGCAGCGCTGGTCATCCCCTTGGGCGTTACGTCGAAAGGCGCCGTTCCGAGTCTTCGAAGACGTCCTTCTCGCATGCTGCGAGCCGCACTTCATACGGCCGCTTGAGGGGATCCCGGCTTCCGCCGGGATGACGTTGTAGGCTCATGCGAGCCCGCACGAGGACGTGGCGCTTACTGCACCACTGGGACGACCCCCGAGTGATCTCTACGGTGCACGAGCCAGTATCGTCGCAAACATGAGGGAGAGCAGCGATCGCTCCTCGCGCACTCTCCACCGATACGTGCGGATGTGCTCTCCGCCACCGATTGCACCTTGCAGCCCGGCCTAGACTCGCACCATCCCGCCTCGGCACCGTCTCATGCGCAACCCCCGCATCATCGCGAGCCTGGCCCTTGCGACCAGCGCACCGACCACCCACGCCGCGATCCTCGACGTCGGTCCCGGTCATCCCTACGCGACGCCGTGCGCGGCGATCGCCGCCTCGAACGACGGCGACACGATCCGCATCGATGCGGCCGGACAGTACGCCGGCAACGTCTGCGCGTGGTCGCGCAACGGGCTCACGATCCTCGGCGTCAACGGACGTCCGCACATCGACGCGGCCGGGCAGGCCGCGCAGGGCAAGGCGATCTGGGTCATCGTCGGCCAGGGCACGACGATCGACAACATCGAGCTCAGCGGCGCGGCGGTGCCCGATCGCAACGGCGCGGGCATCCGCCAGGAAGGTCGCGACCTCACCGTGCGCAACAGCTGGTTCCATGACAACGAGAACGGCATCCTCGCCAACGACGTCGCGGGCAGCACGATCGTCATCGAGAACAGCATCTTCGAGCGCAACGGCGACGGCCGTGGCCAGGCCCACAACCTCTACATCGGGCGCATCGACACGCTCGTGTTCCGCCACAACTGGTCGCGCCTCGCGAGCGTGGGCCACCTGCTCAAGTCGCGCGCCCGCGTGAACCACATCGTGTCCAACCGCCTCACCGGCGAGACCGGCGGCACCGCGAGCTACGAGATCAACATCGCCAACGGCGGGCTCGCGTTCGTGATCGGCAACCTGATCGAACAACCGCCGACCACGCAGAACGGCGCGATGCTCGACTACCTCAGCGAGAGCAATCCGCACCCCGACAACCGCCTGTTCGTGGTCAACAACACGTTCGTCAACAACCGCGGCAGCGGCACGTTCGTGCAGATCGGCGCGAGCGCGAGTCCTGCCCTGCTGCGCAACAACCTGTTCGTCGGCGGCGGCAACGTCACCACGCAGGCGGCCGCCGTGCGCGACCACAACCTCGCCGCACCGAGCGTAGCGTTCGTCGACGCCGCGCAGTACGACTACCGCCTCGTCGCGGGTTCGGCCGCGATCGACGTCGGCACCGACCCGGGCACGGGTGCCGGCCAGTCGCTCGTACCGACCTCGGCCTACGTGCATCCCGCCTCCGGAATGCCGCGCACGACGAACGGGATCATCGATGTGGGTGCTTACGAGTTCGGCGACGGCCCGCTGTTCGCCGACGGCTTCGACGGCGTGCCGTGACGCCGCGTAACGTCGCGCGGATCAGCGCGCGAGGACTTTCGCGACCAGCGTGAGCTGCAAGGCCCAGCCGCCCTCGTTGGCGCGGTACGCCTCGTCGCGACGTGACTCTGGCAACGCGTCGTAGCCGGATTCCGTGATCACGAGACGCGTACCGGCTTCGGCTTCCTCGAGTTCGAACGCCACCGTCGTCATCGGCTCGCTGTCGTAGTCGGTCGCCTTGTCGACCGCGTACGGATGCCAGCGGAACACGAGCGCGTGCGGCGGCTCGACACGCTCGACGTCGATGACGAACGCCATGCCCGCATACGGCGCCTGCATCGCGGCGATCGCGGCGTCGACCTGTGTCGGCACGATGCGTCCGGCGAGCCGCTCGCCGGGCACGAAGGCCTCGCCGTCGAACGCGACGCCGAACCACGTGCCGAACGCGGCCGGCGTGCCGATCGCCTGCCACGCGCGTTCGCGCGTCGCGTCGAGGATCGTGGTCTTGACGATGCGATCGGTGTCCATGGCGGTCGTCCGTTCCGGAATTCGATGAAGCCTATCAAAGGCGCCCATGGCATTCCGGCTCGCGTCGACCTAGGCTTCGACGCATGAACGACATCACCGCCATCCATCCACGCGGCGCGGCCGCCGTCGCGGCGCGACTCGCGTTTCTCGCCGAGATCGACCAGCTCAAGCGCGTCGATCGCCAGTCGCTGATCACGGGACGCTCGCGCCGCGAGAACTCCGCCGAGCATTCATGGCACCTCGCGCTGTTCGCGCTCGTGTTCGCCGACGACATGCCCGGCGTCGACGTCCTCACCGTCGTGCGCATGCTGCTGATCCACGACATCGTCGAGATCGACGTCGGCGACGCGCCGATCCACGCATCGGCTGTCGACCGCGCCGACATCGCGCAGCGCGAACGCGCGGCGGCGCGGCGTATCTTCGGCATGCTGCCGGGCGAACAAGGTACGGCTTTCGAAGCGCTGTGGACCGAGTTCGAAGCCGGCGAGACGGCCAACGCGCGCATGGCCAAGGCGCTCGACCGTCTGCAACCACTGCTGCTCAACACCCTGACCGACGGCGGCACTTGGGCGGAAAGCGGCGTCACCGAGGAGCAGGTCCACGCGCGTTACGGCCCCGTCATCGAAGCCGGTTCGCCGGCGCTGTGGGCGGCGGCCAAGGATCGCGTGCGTGCCCACTTCGCCAAGCACCCGCGCAACGACGTCTGACACGACCTTGCCTAGAGGGTCGTTCGGCCCCGACATCGACGACAGTGCGCGATGTCGCGATGCGGGTCGGGCGTTTGCCTGGTCGGCGAGTCTTTCGGCGTCAGGGGCGGCGGGATCTGTCACCTTCATGAATCACGAGCGTGAGCGTCGTCACATGAGCTGATCCGCTCACGGTGCGTTGGCAAAGCGTGTGCGACACCTCGCCCATCCAGGCCTCTGCGCCAACGGCGAGCACACCATGACGACCACGACCGCACGTTCCGCCCTTCTCGATCGCGGCGTTCCGATCACGCGCTGTGGTGACGTCTCCGGGGGGCATTGGGAAGCGATCGCGTGCATCGAGGCGGACGGCCGCCTGTCGGCGACCCATCTGCATGCCTGGCACGGATTCGCGACGGCGCCGTATCGTCTCGAACCGGGCGGCGCGTCGTACGACAGCGAGCACGCACTCGAGTCCGCGATGTCCGCGATCACGACGCATTTCTTCCTCAGGCTCTCGTCGAGAGCCAGGAGCCATCACGGCTCCATGCCTCAGGAGCGTCATCATGGAATCCAGGATCACGGTCATCACGCTCGGCGTCGATGACCTCGAGGCATCGCTGCGCTTCTATCGTGACGAGCTCGGCTTCGCCACGCCGGGTATCGTCGGCGAGGGCATCGAGCATGGCGCCGTCGTGTTCATCGATCTGCAGCCCGGCCTTCGCCTCGCACTCTGGCCACGCAGTTCGATCGCACACGACACGGGGCTACCCCTCGGAACGGCGAGCTCGACGGAACTGACGCTGGGGCACAACGTCGATGCGAAGGACGAGGTCGACGCGATCATGGAGGTCGCGAGATCGGCGCGTGCCACGATCGTGAAGGAGGCCGGGACGACGTCCTGGGGCGGCTACTCGGGCTACTTCAGGGACCCCGACGGCCATCTGTGGGAGATCGTCTGGAATCCGGAGTGGTCGGGTTGATCGCTCGTGCTAGCCGCAGCGCAGATGAGTCCCCGGGTCGTTGCGGTTAGTGAAGCTCGTCGATCGGAATGGATTCGAATCGTTCGCTGCCGAGGTGCACAATGAAGTCGAGACTGCAGTACAGCAGCACTAGGCATCGCTCTCTGGCCTCGCTTCTGTATTGCTCAGTCGCCAGGCTGGTGGATGCCTCCTATCGGCGGCCCGACGGCGGGCGCAATGTATTTGTCTCCCTCCTCGATTCCATCGACGTCAATGTCGGTCGAGGTCATGTAGACGCCGATCGAGCGGGTGACAAGGGTCAGGTTGCGACAGGGATCCGCGACCGACAGTGATCGATATCACTGGGCCGGAGCGAGGGTATCCTGCTTGACTGAGGTTCCTGCGATCAACATCAGGATTGGAGCAAAAGTGGAAAGGAGTCATCGAGGTATGGCAAGTACAATCATTTCGTATGCTCGCTTCCTGGTTCTCGGATGTATGGCGCTAGCGGGAGGTAGTCCCGAGAATGTGCTTGCAGAGACTTGGAGCGAGCCTTGGCACCGCGAAGTTCTTCTTCGCTCCGATTCACTGGCTGAAGTCGAGTTCTTGCGGAAGCGTCGCGACAGTATCGAGGTGCGTGTGTTGGGGGTTCTGGCGGGAGAAAGCTTGCCGGAGCGCGTTCGAATCGCGAGCCCGGCAAAGGTGTCGTTGACGTCCGCGAGTGGGCACAGGGAAGAGTTGTCACCCTGGATCGATCCTGGCCGACGCTACTTCGTTCTGCTCGCGCGAGACGGAAAGGTTTGGCGACTTCAAAGCCCCAGTTCCGGTGCCGACGACGTGATGCCGGGAGGACAAGTAGCCGCGACATACCGCATCAGCTTTACCAAGGCCGTGCAGTCAGAATCCGAGTACCGACGGCTTCAGTCGTGCGTGTTCAATGTCGTGAAGAAGCGACCTTGCGATGTCGAAGCCCTTTCCGATTTGCTCGTCACACCGTTGCACGAGCCGGCCTCGGGTCTAGGGCCCGACGTTAGCGCTGACGAAGCTTCTCGCTTTTTTAAGCAGCATGCTGCGATGGAATCCTCTTACCTGTTGCGGAAGCCGCTCCAGCCGAAACAGATGGAGCCATTTCTCGAACACGGGTTTTTTCATACCCAGGTATCCGCCGTCAGGGCGCTTGCCGTGATCAACGACATTCACGCGACAGAACGTCTCGAGAGCTTCGTTCGTGACGGTTCCCGAACGGGCGTCGCCCGCAGCATGGCGATCGTCATGCTCGCCGAGCGTGGGGAGGTCGAGACGATCAAGAGATTGCAGTTGGAGGTCGACGACTTGGCGGACATCGATGCCGAGTCCCAACTGCCGATCCCGAGCATCATGGATCCGAGGATTGGCACGTGGTTTCCCGGCACGGTTCGCGACGCCATCCGTTCGGCGTGCGGAGAACGCATGTCGTGCGATCCGAAATTGAAGCAGGGGTCAAAGTAAAGAATGGGGCGGCTTAGTCATTTCAATCGGGGAAAGACCGCAGGAAATGAACCTGTCCCCGTTTCCTCGGATGTGCGTGCGCATGGCGCTTGGGCACGCGATGGCGACGACAAGAAGAAAGTAGACCCTTTTGACAAACCAGCGCTAGTCCGGGCCCGTGCTTGGGGCGGGCTCTACATCCATTCTTGAGGTCTCGACTGCAAGAGCTTTTGACCAACCCCACAGAGCCTGATCGAGCTCGAGCGTGCGGGTCGATCGTCGCAGGCGGATCAGGCACTTCCTGCCCGGGATCGCAGTGAAAGGCAGTACACGAACGTCACCGCGATGCCCGAAAGCACCGCCGCGCATCCACCTGCCACCGCGACAGGCAGTGGCGCGAACATCCACAAGCCGGCGTAGACGATCCCGCTCAGCACCATGACCCAGCCACCGACGCGCGCGACACGTCGAGCCAAGACCTGTGGCACGAACGCCTTCGGCATGCGGTTGCCGTACCACACGAGCATGAGACCGATCGCGCCCATGACGATGCGCGTCACGGTGTCGCCTTCGACAAGGCCGAGCTTGCGCGCGAGTGTCGCCACGAGGGCCAATCCGATGAGGCCCACCGCCCACGCGATGCTTCCACGGATGTCGCTGTTCATCGTGATGCCTCCTTCCTGCGTCGTGACGTTCTCGTGCCTGTCGCGAACGAGTCGACGAAGCCCAGCAGCGCTTCCTCGAGCACCGAGAGCTTCAGGTGATAGATGACGGATTTGCCGATCTTCTCGGCATGCACGAGCTCGGCCTCCCTGAGCACCGCGAAGTGCGCCGACATCGTCGGCTTGGAGACGTCGAACGCGTCGCTGAGCTCGCCTGCGCTCAACGGACCCTCGCGCAGCATCTGCAGCACGCGGCGGCGGGTGGGATCGGACAACGCCTTGAAGACCTGGCTCATGATGTGATGATTAGCTAATCGTCTAATCATGTCAACCATCACCGTCACGCTGGACGCCTCATGGGACACCCGACGAGTGTCCCGTGCCCGAACAACGCGTGGCGCGTGCTAGAGACCGGGATCGAGCGTCGACGCGCACGTGGCATCGTCGACATCGACGCCGAAGAAGTGACCGATGGCGAGGCTTCGACCCGGGAAATGCACGCTCCACGAGCACCGTCCATCTCCGCAGCCGTAGTCCGCTCGCGGTGCACGGTAATCCGCGAGATCGATGCCGAGGCGACGTGCCTCCGAGGACGCAATCGCAAGCGCCTGCTCCCCGGGCATGCACGACGCCGCGGCTCGTGAAGTGCATCGGGACGGTGCATCGGCCGAGGGGCAGGCGTACCAGCCACGTTCGACCTCTGCGAACGCGAGGATGGCGAAGGTGACGCTGATGACATCCGGCATGTTCGTTCCTCTTTCCGGTCCGGACGCTCGATGCCGCCGTCATCCGCGTGCGAGCACGGATGCATCGACCGGGAGCCGGACGAAGAAGTGCGCGTCGATCACCACGACATATCGGACGAGCGCCACGCCAGGATCAGCGAATCGGCGGTGAGCCGCTGCGCCATCGTTGGAATACGTGAGCTGGACCAACCCGATGATGCACGCACTCGACACGGCTGCCCGGGACAGGACCGGCACCCCCGCTACCGAGTCTCGATGGACAGCCCAGCCTAGACAGCACCGACATCGCCGGTGAACCAAGCCTTGGCTTCGTCACTTCCCAGCCACGTCGCCGACCACGTGCCGACGGCGAGCACCACGAGGGATGCCCCGATCGCGAACACGACTTCGCGCTCCGGGCCCACGCCTGCCAGGGTGACAAGCCAGAAGATCCCGCTCAGCGCAGCGAATGCCGCCGAGATACCCATGATCACCCTCGCGACGACCCGCATGACACGGCAACGCATGAGCACGCCGACGGCGATACCGAGCATCACGCACACATTGACGGCGATCCACGTGAAGGACTCGCCGGAAGGATCGAGCAAGGGCGCGAGCGCGAATACCGCGAAGCAGGTGGCCATCAACCGGGCTTTCGTTCCTGCTCGCGATGCCTCAGCGCCCATCGAAACGGCCTCGCATCAGGAAAAGCTCGATTGACGACCGCGATTCAGAGTCCACGCTCTTTCCCCGGCAGCGAGAATGCGATCACGACGTTGTCGGGCACCTGCCTGAACCGCTTCGCCACCGAACGCCGGCTCACGTCGGCGAGTTCGTCGATCGCGACGCCGGGCGGAATACCCTCGAAGTTGATCGTCACGCTGAGGAGCGACCCGTTCGACCAGCGAAATCCGACGAACGGTTCATGACCGACGTGCTGCCTGATGTCCGCGGCCACATCCCTTGCGTGCTCGAACCCTTGCGTCGCGGTGTCGAAGAGGTTGCACCCCGAAAGGCCGACCACTGCGGCCAGTCCCATAGCCCATGCACGCATCCTGTCGTCCCCTGCCGATCCGTTTGCGGATCATGCGGTTGTTGTAGCGAGCCGCACGGTGCATGGCAAGTCGAGCCGTTGCGGGGGCGCATCGCGCGCATCCGTTTTCGCAGTGCCGTGATCAGGTCCGAGCGTCGGCACGCCATGATCGTGGCTTGCCGTGTCCCCTCTGATCCATCAGAGGATCCAGCCCAGAGCTGGACGCACATGGCTGGAGCGTCGTCGCAAGGCATACGTACGCCTCGCAGATGCCGTGAGCCACTACGCGTCGCGCGAGTCCCAGGCTGGCCTGATCGTTCCCTGGTGCGGCTTGCCGCACGCCCAGAATACTGCGCAGAAATAGCGCTGAACCACGTCCCGATCGGATAGCGGGTCATCGGTCCCGTGTACTCCTTGTTCAACAGATCCGGGTGTGCGAAGCGGAAACCGTAGTCCGTCTCGAGGACTGCGACGAATCCACGCAGCTCGGACGCTGAATGCGCGAAGGGTGCTTCGCGGAACCGACCGGTCGTCATCAGATTCCCGAACGACGAGAAAAGAAGAATCGACGCGTTGTCATGCGAGGACGACACTACGCATGTGAAGAGCGCACCGTCCTGATAGCTGGAAGGATTTTCCATCCGCCATTCGCTCTTCGTGAGCTTGCCCAGCCGCACCGCGGAGCGCCTGATGAGGTCGGAGAGACGAGCATCCCGCTCCCGATCACTCGGCAACTCTGACTCGCTCGAATCGATGGCTTCCAGATCCTCGACCGAGAGGATGCTTCCCATGCGTCGCGGCTCCCTACGGCTGGTCGACATCGACGTTGAGACGAACTCCGTTCAATGCCGCGTCACCACGATCGGCTCGCCCTTCGTGATGATCATCGTGTGCTCGTACTGGGCCGAGAGGTTGCCGCGCGCGCCGACGAGGGTCCAGCCGTCGGAGGTCTCGTTCACGATGCGGCTTCGCGTGGACAGGAAGGGCTCGATCGTGATGACCATGCCTTCGGTCAGCACGCGCGTGTCGTCCGGATCGTAGTAGCCCGGGATGTGCTCGGGCTCTTCGTGCAGCGAGCGGCCGACGCCATGGCTGGCAAGGTTCTCGATGACGCGGAAGCCGTACGTCTTCGCGGTACGTTCGATCGTGGCGCCGATCACGTTGAGCCGACGGCCCGCGCGCGCTTCGCGCATCGCCGTCTCGAGCGCGAGACGCGTGGCGTGGCACAGGCGCGTCTTCAGCACATTGGTCGGCGGCACGACGCGCGTGCCGCCCGTGTCGGCGAAATAGCCGTCGAGTTCGGCCGAGACGTCGACATTGAGCACGTCGCCTGGGCGGATCACGCGATCACCGGGGATGCCGTGCGCGGCTTCCTCGTTGACGCTGATGCAGGTCGCACCGGGGAAGTCGTACGCCAGCATCGGTGCCGAACGCGCGCCGTGCTGTTCGAGCAGGTGCGCGCCGATCGCATCGAGTTCGCGCGTGGTCATGCCGGGCTCGGCGGCATCGAGCATCTCGTGCAGCACGAGCGACACGATCCTGCCGATGCGCTTGAGCGCGGCAACGTCGGCTTCGTTCTCGATGGTCATGGTGTTCTTCCTCGCGTGGTGTGCGGTGATGCGATGACGGCTTCACCGAAGCCCGACGTCGCGTCGATCACGACGTGCTCGGCGAAGCCCCGACGGAGGCCTCGCATCGTGCCGTCGAAACAAGGCATCAGGCCGCGGCTTCCGATGAGGGAAGCTCGACCACCTCCATGCCCTTGATCCGTCCCGCGGCGATCGTGAAGCGGTGCCCGACGTGCATGTCCGCGAGCAGCGCGCCCTGCAGGTCGCGCACGACCTGATGCACGTCGACGAGAATGGTCGCCGTGTCGAGCTGGTCGAATGCCGTCGGTTCCACGTGCGGATCGATCTCGCTCCACTGCTCGGTCCAGTAGGCGCGGATCTCCTCGACGCCCTGGACGAAGCCACCCTTGAACGCCTTGGGCCATGTGACGTCGGCGGTCATGAGGACGACGGCCGCGTCGATGTCGCGCGCGTTGAAGGCGGCGTAAGCGGCGCGCAGCAGCTGGATGTCGTGATCGGAGGGTCGGCTCATCGGGATTCACCAGGGGACAGGGAACGACAGGGGACAGGGTTCGGAGCGCCCGCGTGCGACAGTCGCGCGCGTCACGCCCCTGCGCAGTGGGACTCACCCTGCGAGCATACGCGTGTCGAGTGGACGTCCGAAATGCACCGTGTGCCGAATGGCGACCGGTCGATCGATGGGCGATACCGAGAACGTCCGGTGATCCGCGCGAAAGCCGGATCACCTCGCGGCGATGCCCGAGCGCGTCGACTTGCGACAGACCGGCGGGCGTCCGCTCGAGCTCGCACCGTGCCGAACGAAGCACGGGTCAAGCCCTGTAGGGATACCGGCTCAACACCTCGGCGTAATGGGTCCCTTTCCTCGCCGCCCAGGCGGGATTCACCTTCTCGAGCAAGTGCACATGCAGATCGAAGCGGTGGCGCCTCGTGTCCCTTCGCAGCAGACGATGCAGGAACGGTACCCTGGATCGCCAGCTGATCGCGGCGGTCACATCGTCGAGCAACCAGTGCAACAGCTCGTCATGGTCGCTCGCCACGCGACGATGGAGCTCCGAGCCGCGCTCGGTGATCACGTAGTGCCGCCCGCCGTCGACAACTTCGACATGCGCATCACCATTGTGGGTTGGGCGTGTCTGCACGCACCGATGGAATGGCGATACCGGAACCCTCGGCAGCAGGCGCTGCAGAAGTCGTTCGTACTGCGTCTGGAGATCGTCGAGAGTGGCGTGCATGGCATCCGGATCGGCTGAGGACACTCATCGAGGCGGCTACGGTTCGGTGGCATCCCTGCCGATCCATTGCCCATGTCGACATCTTCGCATTCGCCGAGGATGACGCTCCGATATCGTCCCACTCTGCATCAGGCGTCGCCAACTGCCCGCTAAACGGGGTGCATCGCGCTCAGCCTCCATTGTGCGTCGCAGCGGTGTAGTGGCCCTCCATCTGCCCCAGCCGAGGAATCGCCATGTCCAACCCGCTGACCGTTCCGCTCGATCGTGTCGTCTCGCGTGCCTCGCGTGCGGGACATGATCTTTCCAAGGCTGCACATGCGGCGCACGCGATCGTTTCGCGTGATGTCGACAAGGGCCTGAAGCACGCACGTGCGCTGTCGGGCGACCTGCTGCGTCAGGGTCGCGAGGTCGGCCGCTCGGTGCGTGGCACCGTGGGCCGTCACCCGGCCGGAGCGCTGATCGCGGTGGCCGCGGTCGGCCTCGCGGCCGGTTGGCTCGTGAAGCGCCTCATCACGGGGCGTTCGACACCGTCGACGACGGCCGCTCGCGCACCGCGTACGAAGCCGGCTGCGCGTCCTCGTCGCCGTGCCGCGGCGACGGCATCGGAGTAAGCCTTCATCGTCGCGCGCAACGCTGCCACATGAAGGACATGACCGCGCCGCCGTGAGGTGGCGCGGTCGTTTCATGCCTTGCTCACGCGGGGCCGTGCGCTCAGTCGAAGCTCGCACTGAACACGGCATCGGTGACGACTTCGCGGTACGCGAGCACGAACGTACCCTGCGCTGCACCGTAAGGCCTGACCCGCACGGTGCGCGTTCCATTCGACGGTGCCGTCCACTGCAGGCGCGACTGCAGCCCGCAGTAGTCGTCGTTCGATACCCCCGCCCCGACGATCTCGATGATCGTGTCGAACGTGGCCGAGCCACCGTGCGAGCTGCAGGTCGACAACTCGTAGGTGCGGCCTGACACCACCGGCAGTGCGAACTCCCAGGTTCCCTGCGGACCGATGCGGCCCAGCGCGGCGGTTCGCCAGCCCGTGCTCGGCGCGAGCGTGGGCGGTGCGTTGCGAACGGTCACGCGACGGTCGTTGCGTGACGAGCTCGTGTTGTTGCCGGTGCGCGGGTCGCCGGCGTCGAGCCACAACGTCGGGTAGTAGACGCCGGTCGGAATCGTCGAGGGGATCGTCGTCGCGCTGGGGGTGAAGCCGTGCGTCGAGAACGGGGCCATCGTCGACGTGAAGTTGGCGGTGCGCAGGTAACGGTAGGTGTCGGTCCAGCTGTTCCAGTTCTGGTTGAGGTAGATGTCCACCGACGGGTTCGAGAACGTCGTCGTGCCGAGGTTCTCGATCTGGAACGCGCCGAGCGACAGGGTCCCGCCGTGCGTGACCGAGACCGACGCGGCCAGCGAGGCCGTGTAGGTCGCCTGGTTCGAGGTCGTCGAATCGCTGGTGCGGTACTGGCTGATCGCGACGTCGAACAAGGCGCCGCTGCCATAGCGGTTGCGGATCGCGTTGACGTCGTCGGTGCTCAGCCGCGCGAGGCGGAAGGCCTTCGGCGCGTAGTTCATGACCGAATCCCACCACACATCCTGGTGTTCCCAGGGATGATCGAGGCCCCAGCCGTGTCCGAGCTCGTGCAGCATCGTCTGCTGGAAGCTCCAGCACGTGCTGTCGGGATTCGCACCCGCGAAGTCGTCACGCGTCCAGCAGTAGGCCGGATTGAACGCGATGTCGGCCTCGGTGATGACGTTGCTTCCGTTCCAGCGCGACCACGTCACCGCGAGCGTCGTCGCGCCCCAGCCTTCGCCGAACTGGTCGATCATGGTCTGGTTGCTCGGCCAGCCGACGAGTTCGAAGCGGCCGTTGCCCCACGACCACGTGCCGAGCTGCGAGCCGCTGATGCGGAACACATTGTCGGAATAGCTGTTCCATGCCGACATCTGGTACTGGTCGTGCGGACTCCACTCCCAGTCGTGCGGGTACTCGTCGTACACGACGGGTGCGCTGATGGTGGGGCCGTAGTGGTAGCGCGGTCCGGCCCATGGCGGCGTCTCGTCGATGCCGTGGCCATCATGCAGTGCATCGCGTGGGGTCGACGCCGGCACCGGACCCTCGACCTGGTCGTAGGGACCGAAGCCAGGGCCGGGCGCCGGCATCTGCAGCGACGACGGCACATAGGCCTTCGACGGATACACCCTGGTGTCGTCGCCACGTGAAGGCACGAACACGCGTGCCGGTGCGTGGCCACGCTGCTGCACGAGATGATCGACTTCGCCGAGCAGCTCGCCGGCATCGCGACGATCGGTGCCCGACAGCGCGCGTGCGCGGCCTTCGTCGTCGAGCGCATAGATGCCCTGGGAACCGCCCACGAACGGCGCGAACACCTCGCCGCGATCGGGGCGAAGGAACACGAGGTAGCGCGCACCGGTCTCGAGCTTCGGGTTCGAGCTCAGCGCATGCGTCTCGTCACCGATCGTGCCGCCGCCTTGCGACAGCACGAAGGTCTGCCCCGGCGCATCGGCCGCGAGCACGTCGCGTTCGACGACGAAGCGGTAGTCGGTGACGATGAGGTTGCCGCGCGCATTCCAGCGCGCTTGTGTCGAGATAAGCCGCGCAACGGCGACCGTGTCGGCTTCGGCAACGAGATCGGGCAGCGCGCGCGGCATGTCGTGCTGGGCATGCGCGGCGAGCGGCACCATCGCGAGGCCAGCGGCGAGCGCGAGCCCAAGCACCTTCGCGGAAACGCCGCTCACGCGGCGGCGGACGGGACGCGCCGACGCGCGCCCGGAGGCTGTATACAACGAGATCATGGCGGAATCCTTCGCAACGTCAGGGGACGCCGGGGCGCAGGCTGCGAGCGGGCACCTCCGGCAGCTTTCCCGTACGAGGCGCGGGCAGGATTCCTGACACGAGCCTGCATGAACGAAGACCTTCGCGTGCATGCGCGGGCGCATGGTGCGACCGTCACGGGCGTGTCATCCTGCACGCCGACAGCCGCGCGCCGACGCGGGCGGAGCCGCCCGTCCACCGACGCGCGGTTCGTGCGTCCACCAGCAGGTGCCCGATGAGCGATCCCGTTGTGTCCACGCCATTCCGCGGCGTGTCTTTCCCCGTGCATGCGCGACGCTGGGCGATCGCGCTCGGCTTCGCCGCGTGCTTCGTCGCCGGCTTTGCGTCCGCGCAACCCGCGTCGCGCGACCTGCGTCCGACCGGACCGGCCACCGGGCTCGCCGACTCGGCGGCCTTGCGCGCGACCGTGTTCGGCACGCCGCCACAGGAGATGGCCGAGCAACCCGAGCGTGTGCCGCTCGTGGAAATGGACGTCACGATGCCGTGGACGATGCCGGTGCCGGACGTGTTCTGGTTCAACAGGAAACTGCGCGTGTGGTTCTCGGCGCAGCCGAAACCCGCACCGCTCGCGATCATCGTCTCGGGCACCGGCAGCGACGGCAACACGACCAACATCGGCCTGCTGCGCGGCGCACTGTACGGCGCCGGCTACCACGTGCTGACGATGCCGTCGCCGACGTTCCCGGGCTTCATCGTCTCGACCTCGCGCACCGGCGTCGCGGGCGACCTGCGCCAGGACGGCCGCGACCTCTACGACGCGATGCAGATCGTCGTGTCGCGCCTGCCGGGCAAGGTCGCGATCGAGCATGTCGACGTGATCGGCTACAGCCTCGGAGGCGCCAACGCGGCGATGGTCAAGGCGCTCGATGCGCAGGACCGCAAGCTCAACGTGCGCCGCGCGATCATGATCAACCCGCCGGTCAGCCTGTTCGCGTCGATCGGCCGCCTCGACCGCCTGTTCGCGCAGAGCATCGGCTCGGCCGACACCGGTCTCGAGCGCCTCTACCAGCGCCTCTACGCCGAGCTCGCCAATCTCTACCGTGCCTCGGACGAGATCCAGATCGACGAGAACTTCCTGCTCGGCGCGGCGGCGACCGTGCTGCGCACCGACGAGGAGTTCTCGGCCGCGATCGCGCTCAACTTCCGCCTCGCGCTGGCCAACATGTTCTTCGCGGGCGACCTCTACGCGAAGACCGGTGCGGTCATCGATCCGGCGAATCCCCCGCGCAAGGGCGACCCGCTCGACGGCATCTCGGCGACGCTGCGCGGCAAGCCGTTCGCGGCGTACTTCGACCAGGTGTTCGCGCCGTACTACCTGCGCGCGCGTCCCGGCGCGACGCGCGAGTCGCTGATCGAGGACAACCGCCTCGCGATCATCGGCGACACGCTGCGCAACGATCCGGATTATTTCGTGCAGACCAACCGCGACGACCTCATCCTCGACGCCGCCGAGCTCGCCTGGCTCGAGACCACGTTCGGCACGCGCATCGCCATCTACGACCACGGAGGCCATCTCGGCACCATCGGCGAACGCCGCCAGATCGCCGACATGCTCGACATGCTCGCGGGCCGCTGGACCGGAGGTGCACGATGATCCGCCATGCCTGCGTGCTGATCGCCGCGCTCGCGCTCGGGGCCTGCGCCTCGAACGGCGTGCGCGTGCGCAACCTGCCCGACGAGCGGCCCGCTGCGAGCCGTGCGGCCGCGATCGAGCGTGCCGAGGCGATCGCCGCGCGTCGCCAGGCCGCACTGCCGACGCCGCCCGAAGGCGAGGCCGCACCGCCCGTGATGACGCCGGCCGATGCGCCGTCGATGCTCGTCTACGATCCGTGGGAGCGCATCAACCGCTTCACCTACCGCTTCAACGCGCGCTTCGACGAAGCCGTGTTCCTGCCGGTCGCGAACGGTTACCGGCGCCTGCCGCGTCCCGTGCGTGGCGGCGTGCACAACTTCTTCTCGAACCTCGGCGAGATCGGCAGCACGCTCAACTTCACGCTGCAGGGCCGTCCCGTGTACGGCCTGCGTAGCTTCGGCCGCTTCGCGATCAACAGCACGATCGGCATCGGCGGCCTGTTCGAT
The DNA here is from genome assembly GCA_029959555.1 of Lysobacteraceae bacterium PS02065. Classification (GTDB taxonomy): domain Bacteria; phylum Pseudomonadota; class Gammaproteobacteria; order Xanthomonadales; family Rhodanobacteraceae; genus Dokdonella. The sequence continues at coordinate 35,351 of JASCPI010000019.1, forward strand.
GTCGCGAAGAAGATGCACCTGCCGCGCGCGCCCACCAACTTCGGCACCACGCTCTCGAAGTGGGGCATGGGTCCGGGCCCTTACGTCGTGCTGCCGCTGATCGGCCCGTCGTCGCTGCGCGACAGCGTCGGCCTCGCCGGCGACTTCGGCTTCACCTACGCGATGGATCCGGGCGGCTTCTACCGCACCTCGGACAACGCGTGGATGTTCGGCGTCGCCAACTCGATCGACCTGCGCGCGAACATCGGCTTCCGCTATTACTCGACCGGCTCGCCGTTCGAGTACGAGACGATCCGCTTCCTCTACATGCAGCAGCGCCTGCTCGAGGACGACAAGCTGCACGCGAACGATCCCGAGAAACAGCGCGTGCCGGGCCTTCCGGCCGGGCAGTGACGATCCACCGTCCGCGTGCGCGGGTCGTGTCCGCGTGAGCGGCGCGCTCGCGCTCGCGGGCAAGTTCGTCGCGAGCCTCGCGATCCTGCTCGCGGGTGCGTGGGGTGCACTTGCGCTGCGTTTCCAGGCCCCGGGATCGGAAGCCGTCAAGCTCGTCGCGGCCATCGCCTGGGCCGCGCTCGCGCTTGCCGCGGCGGTACTCGTGTGGCGCAGTGCTGCTCGGTATGCGGTACCCGGTTTCACGATCGCGTTCGCGCTGCTGCTCGCGTGGTGGGTGAGCCTCGCACCCGCCGGAACGCGCGCCTGGGCCGACGATGTCGCGCATCTCGCCACAGGCACGGTCGACGGCGACATCGTCACGCTGCACGCGGTACGCGATTTCGACTGGCGCACGAAGGACGACTACACGCCGCGCTGGGAGCCGCGCCGCTACGATCTCGCGCACCTCGCCTCCACCGACGTGATCCTCTCGTACTGGGCCGGCGAGTGGATCGCGCACACGCTCGTCTCGTTCGGTTTCGACGACGGCTCGCATGTCGTCTTCTCGGTCGAAATCCGCCGCGAGGCGTACGAGCGTTTCTCGGAGATCGGCGGCTTCTTCAAGCAGTTCGAGCTGTCGGTGATCGCCGCGGACGAGCGCGACATCGTGCGCGTGCGCACCAACGTGCGCGGCGAGGACGATTACCTCTACCGCCTTCAGCTCGATCCCGACGCGCGGCGCGCGCTGTTTCTCGCCTACGTCGACGAGGCCAACCGCCTCGCACGCGAGCCGCGCTGGTACCACACCGTCACCGCGAACTGCACGACGCTGGTCTACCACATGGCCCGGCAGATCCTCGGCGGCGGCCTGCCGATGGACTACCGCGTGCTGCTGTCGGGTTACCTCGACCGCTACCTCTACGACATCGGCGGCCTCGACCGCAGCCTGCCATTCGACACGCTGCGCACGCAGGCACGCATCACCGACCGCGCGCGTGTCGCGGATCGCAGCGCGACATTCTCGGCCGATATCCGCGCCGGCATGTCCGATGCGAAAGGCACCGCCGGCCGCTAGGGCGCAGCGGCCTTCACGGGCGCCGACGTGGCGGGTGTCGCGCCGAGGTGCTGCTGCAGGAAGCCTGCGATCGCGCGCCACATCTGGTGCTGGTGGTCCTTGTCGCCGAGGCCATGGCCTTCGCCCGCGAACACGCGTCCCACCGGCGGGCGACCGGCCATGTCGAGCATGCGCTTGAGCCGGCGCGCATGCTCGAAATCGACGCGAAGGTCCTCGTCGCCGTGCAGCAGCATGACCGGCACACGCAGGTCGCGGTAGCGGTACAGCGGCGACGTCTCGATCATCTGCGCCTCCTGCGTCTTCGGATCACCGACGACCTTCTCGAGCGCGGCGCGGCCTTCCTTCGAACGCCCGCCGTCGCTCGCGGTGAAGAACAGCAGGCGGTCGCTGACGCCGGCCGTCGAGACGACGCAGCGGTAGCGGTCGGGCCAGCGCACGGCCGAGACCAGCGACGAGTAACCGCCGTAGCTGAAGCCGATCGCGCACATGCGCGAGGCGTCGATGGGATGTTCGGCGAGCACGCGCGTGAGCGCGGCGTCGATGTCGTCCTCGATGAGGGTGCCGTGGTTGTGGTAGCCGGCCTCGCGGAACGCCTTGCCGTAGCCGCCCGAGCCGCGGAAGTTGACGCGCAGCACCGCGTAGCCGAGCGAGGCGATGAACTGCACGTCGCGTTCGAAATGCAGCGTGTCCTTGATGCCGACCGGACCGCCGTGCGCGAGCACGACCAGCGGATGCGGTCCCGGCCCACGCGGCGTGGTGAGGTAGGACTCGATCGCCAGGCCGTCCTTGCCCTTGCTGTTGACGACGACGGTCGGCGCGAAGGCGCGGCCTGCGAGCCAGGGCATCGTCTCCTCGACGAGCGTCGCGCGTTTCTTGTCGACATCCAGGTGGTAGAGCGTCGCAGGCTGGTCGCTGCCGTCGACCCACAGCACGATCTGTTTGCCGTCGGTGCTGCGCTCGACCACCGCCACGGTGCGGCCCGGGAAGCTGCGCTCGAGGAGACCCGAGAACTCGCGCTCGTGGCGCTCGAAGTACTCGCTGACGAGGCGGCCTTCGAGGTAGTAGCGTGCGCCGATCGGACGGCGCTGACGGTCGTAGATCGGCGTGACGACGTCGACGCCGGGCTTGCTGAAGAGGGTCTCGGTGACCTTGCGCGAGGCGATGTCGAACGCGACGAGCTCCTGCTGCGCGCGTCCCTCGTCGGACAGGCCGTAGATCGTGCGGCCGTCGTAAGACAGCGACATCGGCGAGAAGCCCGAGTCGCCGCGCAGGCGCATGATCTCGGTGAAACCTTCGGGACCTGCGAGCATGAGCACGGGTTCGTCGTCGCGACGCACGATCGCCACGCGCAATGCGCCCTGCCCGTCCGCGTACCACCAGACATCGTCCTTGGTACCCGCGTTGAGCCGGTCCTTCATGCGCGGGTGGAATTTCTTCAGGGTCGCCGCGCTCGAGACGTCGACGCGGTGAACCATGAACTCGCCGCGATTGCCGTAGCTCGCGAACAGGATGTGGTTGGGATCGTGCGCGAGCACGTCGACGATGCGTCCCGCCTGCGGGATCTCGCCTCGTTCGAACGTGCGCCGTCCATCCCTGGCCTCCGAGATCGTGACGACGTTGATCCACTGCGGCAGGCTGCTTCGCCCGAGTGCGGCGAGCAGCGTGCGGTCCGACGCCCAGGACACCGACTGGAACGGATAGTCGCTGCGCGCGACGCGGTACGAGGTGTCGTGGGCGAGGTCGAGCAGGTCGAGCACCCACGCGTCCTTGCCGTCCTCCTTGGTCTGCAGCGCGAGCAGTTCACCGGACGGACTCAGCTCGATGAGGCTCACGCGTTCGTCGCGCCAGAGTTCACCGGGTGGCAGCGGCAGCGTGCCGGGCTCGGGTGGCGGTGTGAATTCCGGATACGGCGGCGGCTTCACGTCGGCGGCGGCGCGCTCGCGCTGGTAGAACGCGGGAAACGGATCCGGGTAGTGGCCGGTGTAGGCGAACGGGTACTGCTCGAGCAACGCAGCGTGCTCGGCCTGCAGCCAGTCGAGTGCGGCGAGGCCACGGTTGGAGACGTGGATGCGTGCGCGGAAGAAACCGAGCGGCCGATAGATGAGGTCGCCGGCGTAGGTGATCTGCCCGGGTTTGACCTCGAACTGGAACTCCTCGTCGTCCTCGAGGCCGTAGCCGAAGCCCGAGAACACATTGACCTTGTGCCAGCCGTAACGTCCTTCGTCGGCGACATACAGACGCAGCGTGCGCCCTTCGGGCAGCCGCGTGAGCACGCCGGCTCCGAACAGACGCCCGCCCTTGCGCACGTGCACGGCCGACAACGGCATCGACGAGTCGACCGCGATCAGCACGAGTCCCTGCTTCGGGCCGACCTTCGGCGTGTCGCCGGGATCCACGCGCTTCATCGCCAAGGCGAGCCCCGGCACCAGCAACACCACGATCATGACCACGCGCGCGAGCGCGAGCATCCCCTTCCCATGCCACGACCCGCCCTGCGGCGCGTGCTGCTCCGAGCGCATGACCTCTCCGTTTTCCCCTTGGCGCCGGCGACTGCGGCGCCATCGGAGCTTAGTCGGAAATCGCGCGCGGGTCAGCGGGGTCCGACGATGCAATCGAGGCGCCATACCGTCGCGGCACAAGCTGCAACCCTGACGGGTTCACGAAGCTTGCCGGCGAGCACCCCGAAGCGGTGATGCCACCGTACGCGGACCCGGGTCGCGAGTATCGCGACCCGGGTCAGTCCGTCGGCACGTCGTCCGTCTCGTCGGGCTCGCGATGCTCGGCCTTGTCGATCTTCTGCTGCGCTTCGACGCGGCTGTCGCTGACCGCGGGCAGCGCGTCCGGCTTGGCGAGCAGCAGGGCGGGATCGATGCGCTGGCCGAGCCAGCGCAGGCCGAGATGCAGATGCGGCCCGGTCGCGCGGCCACTGCCGCCGATCGTGCCGATGGCCTGGCCGCGCTTGACCGTGTCGCCGTCCTTCACCTGCAGCTTGTCGAGGTGGAAGAACATCGTGATCAGACCACCGCCGTGGTCGAGATAGACCGCGTTGCCCGTGTAGAAGTGGTCGGCCGCGAGCAGCACGGTGCCGTCGGCCGGTGCCTTGACCGGCGTACCGAGCGGGACCGGATAGTCGCGCCCGCTGTGCAGGCTCTTGTGGGTGGCGTCGAACGTGCGCTCGCTGCCGAAGTCATCCTCGCTCTTCGGCAGCTTGCCGGCCGGAGACGCCAGCGGCAGCGAGAAACGGGCCTCGCCGTCGCCGCCCTTCAAGGCCTTGGCGACGGCCTCGCGCTCGGTCGCGGCGCGCTTCGTGTCCTCGGGCGACACGTCGAGGAAGCGCGAGAGCTTCTCGGGCAGCGGCATGTCGACCTTGGGGAAATCGGTCTTCTGCACCACGAGCGTGCCGAGGTGCTGCTTGCCGTCCTGGTCCCACAGCGCGATCTCGTGCGCGCCGGGGCGCGTGCGGATGTCGACCGGGTAGTAGCAGGTGGCATCGACGGCCGCATAGCGCTTGCCGTAGACGCCGCATTCCTTCGCGGCGAGGCCGCTCCAGCGCGCGACACCGCCCTGCTGGGCGGTGACGACATCGGCAGCGAGGGCATGCATCGGCAACGCGAGCGCGCCGACGAGCGCGATCGACAAGGCGGTTCTCATGGCGTCCTCCCACGCGGTACGGAAGGACGCAACCTAGCGCTGCGGTGCCGAACCGCAGCCGAACCAGCTCGGTCCCGGATCAGGCCTTCACGCGCGCGATCCACGCGGCGTAGCGGTCGACCCACTTGTCGAGGAAGGCCTTCGTGTCGGGGTTGGCGACGCGACCCTCGGCGTCGAACAGCTCGGGCTTCCACGAGAAATACATCTCGGGCGCGCCCATCAGCGCCATGTCGCAGGCCGTGACCACGCTGCGCAGGCCGGCCTGTGCGACCGCGGTGCCGATGCCGCCCGGACTCGTGCCGACGATCGCCGCGGGCTTGCCGATCCAGCAGCTCTCGCCGCGCGGCCGCGTGCCCCAGTCGATCACGTTCTTGATCGCGGGCGTGTAGCCGCGGTTGTACTCGGGCGTCACGAACAGCACCGCATCGGCGGCGCGCACCTGCACCTTGAAGCGCGCGACCGCCTCGGGCGGATCGGCCCAGAGATCCTCGTTGTAGAGCGGCAGGTCGTCGATGCGCACGGACTCGAACGCGAGGCGACCCTCGGCTAGCGCGCCGAGCGCACCGGCGAACGTCTTGTTGATCGACGCCTTGCGCAGCGAACCGACGATGACGGCGACGGTAGGAACGGAAGCGGACATGCGGGCGGACTCCTCGTGGACTGGGAGGAGCGTGCCACAAAGGTGTGGCGTGCATGTGCATGACGGCCACTCCACATGAGCGGAGCAACCGCCCCGGTGGTTGCTCCGCATAAGACGTCGATGACACGTTTGGCCGGATTTTTTTGCGGGTTTCTCCTGCGATCTCTCTCGTCATCCCGGCGGCTCTCAACAGCCGAATGGCTGGTCAAGCCGGGTGACGATCCGTCCACGATCGACACCATGCCACCACTGCACAATGTGCTGCTGAGTCCGCATCGCTGGCTCACGCCGCCGCGAACGTCCCGTGGAAGCCGAGCGGAAACGTGTAAGGCACCCAGGCCTGCGCGACCGGCCCGGCCGCGACGCGGCGCGCATCGAGGATCGCGACACCGCTGCGGCCGCGCGCATGGTCGAGCAGCGTGCCGACCAGCCAGCCGTCGTCGGGCTTCGTGCTGCCGCGGCGCGGCACGAACACGTGTTCCTCGGCGAGGATGTCACGGCCGTAGCGATGCACCTCGCGCATGCCGCGCTCGGGATCGAGCATGGCCACGGCGTTGAAGTACGGCGACGACGATTCGCCCGCGCGCGTCGGCGCGTACAGGCGCGCCGGGCGGTCGCCGCGGGTGCGTGCGTCGAACAGCGGGAATTCGATGCCGTCACCGGCGAGCGTTTCCCAGTGTGCCTTGCCGCTCTTCAGGTCCAGGTGCAGCTCGACGAGACGGGTCGGTTTCGGCGACTGGCCATCGTGACCTTGCATCGCCGCCTTCATCGGCGAGCGCGCCTCGTCGGGGTCGAGGTGCTGCACGGTGCGCATGACGATGCGGCCGCGGCGCTCGAACGCATCGCCGAAGTGGTACGCGGTGGTGAAACCGGTCTCGAACCAGCGTGCCTTCGACGGCGTGGCCTTGTCGACTACGGCGACGCGGCAGGCGCGCGACGACGCGAAGCGCATGCGGTCGAAGAACGAACCGCCCTGTCCGAAGTCGACCGGGATCAGCATGAAGACGAGGTGGCGATCGGTCATCGCGAACGCGTGCAGGTAGCCGGGCTCGGGCGTCTCGAGCACGTCGGCCGAGATCAGCGCGCCGCGCGCATTGACGTGCCAGACCAGCAGGCCGTTGCCGCCCATCATCGCGATCGAACCGAAGTTCCACGACGAACCGTCGCGGTCGACCAGCGGATGCGCCGAGAACGGCACTGCGGCGAGGTCCGGGCGCCAGGTGACCGGACCCAGCGTCGCGAGCGAATCCGGATCGAGCTCGAACGCCGAGCCCGCCTCGCACAGCGCGAACAGGCGGTCGCCGATCACCGTGACCGCGGTATTGGCCGTGTTCGCATCGTCGTTGTTGCGGATCGGCAGCGGGTTCGGGACCGTCGTGCCGGCAGCGAGCGTCGCGAAGCGGCCCAGTGTCTTCTCGCGCTCGAACTTGGGCGTCGCGACCATGCGGCCACGGTGCACGACGCGACCGTCGCCGAAGCGCCAGCCGTGGACCATGCCGTCGCCGTCGAACCAGTGCTCGTAGCGGAAGCCGTCGCGCTCGAACCAGGCCGGCCCGTTGCGGTACAGCGTGCCCGCGAACCCGTCGGGCAGGCGGCCTTCGAGCGTCGCCCGCGTCGGGCCGAGCGCCTCGGCCGACACCTGCCGCCAGCCGGCCATCCACGGATGGCGCTCGAGACCGGCCGCGAACTGTGCCGGATCCCCGGCGAACGCACGCGTGGCCGGACCGGCCACGGCGAGCGCGGCACTGGCGGAGAGCAGGTCGAGCAGGAAGCGGCGGCGGTTCATGGCGGGCTCCTCGGAAGGGCGGGGATCAGCGGATCGCGACGTCGACGGTGGTGTCGCCGTCGAACGCGAACGCGGCTTCGTCGAAGGTCGGCTTGCGCATCACGTTCGGGTTGTTGCTGAAGCCGTAGCCCTCGGTCGGCATGCCGAGCATGTTGGTATCGAGCTGGCCGTTGCCGTTCTCGTCGTGCACGACCATGACCGCGTAGCGGCCCGGCGCGACGTCGGCGAACACGGCGCGTGCGGTCGCGCCCTGCGCGGCGACGATCGTCGCGGCGACCGGCTTGGCGCCACCGTCGTAACCGTTCGCATCGACGAGCGCGATGCGCAGCTCGCCCTTCGCGGCGCGGATGCCGGTGAGGTCGACCGACAGCGTGGCGGCCTGCGCCGAGGCGGCGAGCACGGTGGACGCGGCGACGAGGGCGAGGGCGTGGCGGATGCGGTTCATCGTGGTCTCCTTCGGTGGCGGGGTGTGGAGCCAGTGTCGGCGCCGGCGCCCGTGTGGTCAGGGGCCAGCCGTCACCGATCCGACCTGCCGGAAGTCACCTCGTGCGTCCGATGGATTGCCGCGTGGCATGCCTGCAGGTCAGCATGCGGCCATGAGCACTGCGCTGCGCCGCCTCGTCGAACCCCTTTGCCTCGCCGGCCTCTTCACGATCGGCGCGGTCGCGCTGTCGATGCGCTATGTCTCGCCCGATCGTCTCGCGCTCGCGAGCACGCTGCTCGCGGTGTACGCGGCCTGCTTCGTCGCGGTGACCGCACTCGAACCACGCCGGCGCACGATCACGCATGGCCTGCTCGCACTGATGCCGCTCGTGGCGCTGACGCTGATCGTGATCGATCCGCGCACGGGTACGGCGCCGGTGCTGCTGGTGATCTGGACCGCCGCCGCGATGGCGACCTGGTCGCCACGCACCACGTTCATCGCGGTCGCGACGGCCGACATCGTCTATTACCTGATCCTGCGCGAGATCGCGGGCTTCTCGTCGCCGCTCATGTCGGTGCTGATCTTCGCGGGCTTCCAGGCGTTCGCGGCGCTGTGCATGCACTACGCCAAGAGTGCCGAACGCGCACGCGACCGTCTCGCGCTCGTCAACGCCGACCTGCTCGCGACACGTGCCCTGTTCGCCGAGAGCGCGCGCGATGCCGAACGCCTGCGCGTGACGCGCGAGCTGCACGACGTCGCTGGCCACACGCTCACGGCGATGCGCCTGAACCTGCGCGCGATGGCCGCGGATCCCGCATTGGCCGGTCGCGAAGACCTGCGCATCGTCGACCAGCTCGCGGCAGAACTCATGGGCGAGCTGCGCGGCGTCGTGCAGGCCTTGCGCGACACGCGTGGACTCGACATCGCGACGGCGCTGCACGCGCTCGCCGCGCCGTTGCCGAAGCCGACGCTGCATCTGGATCTCGCGCCTGGCCTGCAGATCGCCGATACGGCGATCGCCGAGACGGTGCTGCGCGTCGTGCAGGAGACGCTGACCAATGCCGCGCGTCATGCCGGAGCGGACACGCTGCAGGTCTCGCTGCGGCGTGACGGCGATGCTCTCGTGCTCGTCGCCGAAGATGATGGCCGCGTGCGTGGACCCCTGCGTGAGGGCAACGGCATCGCCGGCATGCGCGAACGCGTGGCCGAACTCGGCGGCACGCTCGCGATCTCGACCGGCGCGCGCGGCGGGCTTCGGGTCGAGGCACGTTTATCGATGGAGCGGTGACGTCATTGGCGCGATCCGTGGCCGGGTCGTCGCGATCCACGGCGGAATCGCCTGCGGCGGTTCCGCCCTACCCGACGTCGTGACGTGCCCCTGTAGGGCGGAACCCGCACAGCGGATTCCGCCGTGAGGCGACGCGCAGGTGACAGACGCTCGATCAGGAGCGTCGCATGGCAACTCGGTGATCGAATGGTGTCGGCGTGACGGCGACCCTCCGACTCCGAGGCCCTCGTGCGATCGCATCGCCATCGATGCGACCTGCGTGGCGTCAATCGTGTTCCGGAGTCGCGAAGCCGAGCCTCGATCGCCAGACGACAAGGACACGCTGTGCTTCCGCCTTGTCGGTGAACGCGCCCATCTCGATGGGCGGCGCCGACGCGAGCGCAATGACGATCGCGAACGTGCGTGGGCCGTCCTCGGGATCGTGTGCATGGAGTTCGACCGTGCGGATCGCCTCGCTCGCATGGACATGCTCGCACACGCCGGTGGCGGGGGCACGCGTGGTGCGCACCAGTCCGCGGCCCGCGTGCTCGAGGCGTACGGCCTGCATCGGCAGGAACAGCGCGATACGCAGGCAGAACGCGCCGAAACCGACGAACGCGAGGATGCCGACCACCGACGCCACCACGCCGCCGATCTTCGCCGCGGTATCGATCGGCCGCATGTCGAACGCGAGCCACGCGAAGAACGGCGAGAACGAGAACGCGAGCACGCCGGCGATCATCGCGGCGATGCGCACGCCGCGCTGGCTGCCGTGCTCCTCGTAGATCAACGCATCGCGGGTTTCGGTGAAGGTGAAGGCGGGCATGGGGGGCTGCCTGATGTTGTCGTCCAACGTTGGCATGTTCGCCGCTCGGGAGTGTGGCTCCGCAACCGTTCCAGAATCGGCGTCGCGAGCTCGAGCTTGCGCCTCGACACGAGAATGCCTTACCTACCGTCATCCGGCGGCTCTCAACAGCCGAATGGCTGGTCAAGCCGGGATCCCCTTGAGCCTTTGGAGGATGTGACCGGCCGACCCTTACGCACAACTCCATTCCAGCTTTGCAGGAATCCGCAACGATTCACATCGACGAACGCTCAAGGGGATCCCGGCTTTCGCCGGGATGACGGCGTGAAAGGCTTTTGCCGGGATGACGGTGTGAAGGCGGGGTGGGTGACCTGAGCTCGCAACGCCCCTGCGCTGCTTGGCCCTGGGACAGCGCGGCCCTCAAACGAGAATCCCTCTCTCCGAGACGATCACCCGCGACACACGAGAACCCCGTCCCTCACTCCTCATCCTCCGGCATCGACGCCACATCCCCGAGCAGCTGCTGCGCCTCGTCGCCGGGCAGCGTCTCGACGCCGCGCAACTTGCGCTCGATCGCGCGCGTGCGGATGCCCGCGTCGCCGATGGTCTTCTGCACGTGGCCGAGCTGCGTCGTGGCCTTCTCGAGCACCGTCGCGAACTTGCCGAATTCGGTCTTGACCGCGCCGAGCACCTGCCAGACCTCGCTCGAGCGCTTCTCGATCGCGAGCGTGCGGAAGCCCATCTGCAGACTGTTGAGCAGGGCCGTGAGCGTGGTCGGGCCGGCGAGCACGATGCGGTGTTCGCGCTGCAGCACGTCGACGAGGCCGGGACGGCGGATCGTCTCGGCGTAGAGGCCTTCGGTCGGCAGGAACATGACCGCGAAGTCGGTCGTGTGCGGCGGGACCACGTACTTGTCGCTGATCGATTTCGCCTGCACGCGGATCGCGCGCTCGAGCTGGGCGGCGCAGGTGCGCACCGCGTCGACGTCGCCCTTCTCCTGCGCATCGAGCAGGCGCTCGTAGTCCTCGCGCGGGAACTTCGCGTCGATCGGCAGCATCACCGGCGCGTCGGTGTCGCCGCGACCCGGCAGCCGGATCGCGAAATCGACGGCTTCGGTGCTGCCGGGTTTCACGCGTGCCCCGCGCTCGTACTGCTCGACAGTCAGCGTCTGCTCGAGGATCGTCTCGAGCTGCACTTCACCCCAGCCACCGCGGTCCTTGACGTTGGTCAGCACGCGCTTGAGATCACCGACGCCGGTGGCGAGCTGCTGCATCTCGCCGAGGCCGCGCTGGACCTGCTCGAGACGCTCGGAGACGAGCTTGAACGACGCTCCGAGGCGCGCCTCGAGCGTGGTCTGCAGCTTCTCGTCGACGGTCACGCGCATCTGCTCGAGCTTCTGCGCGTTGTCGGCCTGCAGCGCGGCGAGCTTGTCCTCGAGCGTCTTGCGCATCTCGCCGATGCGCAGCTCGTTGCGCTGGGTAAGCTCGGTGAGGCGCTGGCCCAGCGACTCGGAGAAGCGCAGCTGCGACTCGGCGCCCTCGAGGCGGCCCTTGCGGCCGTCTTCGAGCAGGTCCTTGCGCAGGCCGGCGAAGTTCTCGCCTGTGCGCTCGGTCAAGCCGACCAGCTGCGCACCGAACGCCTCGATGCGCGCGTGCTGCTGCTGACCGAACGCCTCGAGCTGCGTGCGCATCTCGAGGAGCCGCTGCCCGAGCAGCTCGGCACTGCGCTGCTGCGCTGCGGCGCCTTCCTCGCGGGCCTTGCGCGCATCCTCGACCGCGCTCTCGCGCAGCGTGTCCAGGCGCGCGTCGAGGCGCGTCGACAACTCGACGAGGCCACGCCCAGTGGCCTCGGCCTGCGCGCCCTGCTGCTGCGACGCGCGCGCGAGCTCGTCACGAAGTTCGGTGCGCGCCTGGCGGGATTCGTCGCGCAGCGTAGCCTCGAGACGCGCGAAGTCGGCCTGGCGGGCGGCCTGCTCCTCGGGCGAGGGTCGCGGGCGCCGGAACAGCACCGCGAACTGAAGCACGATGACCGCAGCCAACAGGCCGGCAAGGATCAGGAAGACGGGGGACAGGAGATCGTTGGGCATCCGCGCAGTGTAGCGGGCGGCGTCTCAGGGGCTGAGCGTGGGAGGGTGCCGAGGTTTCGCGGAAGCACCACCAACCGTCATCCCGGCGAAAGCCGGGATCCCCTTGAGCGTTGCGTCGCTCAGGAAGCCGCTGTGACAGTGTGCTCCACACTCGGCAGCCCGTTTCGGTCAGGTCTGACGCAGGTTCCCAAGCTCGCCACGTCACCAGCGCTCAAGGGGATCCCGGCTTTCGCCGGGATGACAGCAAAAAAGATGTGCTTCGAGTTCCAGCACTCGACGCGGGACAGTCGACGGGTGAAACGCCGGATGACCGGTGTGGCGCTTCTGGACTCCATCATTGTCGGGGTATGAAGCAAGCGGTCATCCCGGCGCAGGCCGGAAGCGCTCCAGAACAGCGCGCAGCGCTGGTCATCCGGTGCCTCCACGGACCGAGCCGCCTCACGCCGCGAGAGGGCCCTTCGCGAAGCTGACGGCGCGAACGTCCGAAGCCTGAGACCGCGCCCCCGCTCTCCCCTGGCAATCCGCGGCAACCTTTGACCAGACCCCAGCTAACCAAGCCCCCACCCGGTGCATCCTAGCGTCCATGACCGAAGATCAGGCCGCCTGGCTCGAGCGGGCCCGGCGTGGGGACCACCGAGCGTTTCGCCACATCGTCGACACCCATGCGCCGGCGTTGTTCCGCGTGTGCGCGCGCATCACGGCCGACAAGGCGCTGGCCGAGGACGCGGTGCAGGAGGCGTTCTTCAACGCCTACCGGCATCTGGCCGACTTCGACGGGCGCGCCGCGTTCACGACGTGGCTGCACCGCATCGGGGTCAATGCCGCGCTCGAGCAGTTGCGTCGGCGCCGCCGCCACGACGTCCACGAGACCGTCGAGGACTATGACGAAGGTCCCGGTTTCGACGCGATCGATCCGGAAGCCGGTCCGGAGCGCGTCGCCCACGGTGCGCAGGTGCGGCGCGAAGTCGAGGCGCTGCTCGCGCGCATGAGCACGATCGAGCGCACCGCCTTCGTGCTGCGCCACCACGAGGGACAGTCGCTCGAGGACATCTCGGCGGCGCTCTCGCTCAACGTCAACGCCTGCAAGCAGGCGATCTTCCGTGCGGTGCGCAAGCTGCGCGCCGTGCTCGAACCGAACGGGTGATGCCCATGGAACGGATCCACGACGACGATCTCGTGCTCTACGCCTTCGGCGACCTCGGCGAGGCCGCACGTGCGCGCATCGAGTACGCCGTGCAGACCGACGCCGACGTGCGCGCGCGCCTGCAGCGTCTCGAAGAGGCCCTCGCGCTGGCCGACGACGTGCCTGCGCCGGTGGCCGATGAGGCGCTCGCCGCGCGCGTCTGGCAGAGCCTCGAACCGCGCATCGCTGCACCGGCACGCCTGCCGTGGCGCGAGCGCATCGCCGCGTGGCTGGACGGCTTCGCACCACCACGTCTCGCGCTCGGCGGCCTCGCGGCCTGCGCACTTGCCGTCGCGATCGGCGCGGGCTTCCTTGCCGGCCGCCATACCGCACCCGAACCCGATGCGATCGCCCAGCAACGTGCGGACGATGCCGCGCGGCGTGTGCTCGATGCCTACGTCGCCGCGCACCTGCGTGCGAGCGAAGGTGTGCTCGTGACCGCGAGCAATACCGGCAGCCCGGCGCTGCTCGACGGCAACCGCGAACTCGCCGCCGGGCTCGTCGAATCGAACCGCCTCTATGCACGTGCCGCCGAGCGCGCGGGCGACCTGCGCCTGGCCACGTTCCTGCGCCAGCTCGAGCCCGTGCTCGTGTCGCTGGCTAACCGCGCACCGCCCGCCACCGTCCAACCCGACGACGGCCTGCGCGACTACCTGCGCGAGACCGACCTGCTGTTCGAGATGCGCGCGACGCAGGCGCGCCTCGAACAACCCCGCGAACACCGCACCTGAGTTCCACCGAGGATCCGCCATGACCCGTTTCGCTTCCTTCGCCCTCGCCGCCGCGATCGCCCTGGCCTTGTCGCCGCGTGCGCACGCCGTGGCCTCCGACGACGCGATGGCGCCGTCCGACAAGGCCGCCAACGCGCTGTACTGGGAGGCGCAGTCGTCGCTGCGCGCCTCCGACTGGCCTACCGCGCTGCAACGCTTCGAACAGCTCGAGAAGCAGCTGCGCGAACGCGAGCCGCAGAGCGCCGACGCCGCGCTGTACTGGCGCGCCTACACGCTCGTGCAGGCGCGCCGCACGACCGAGGCGCGCAAGGTCGTCGAGCGCCTGCACCGCGAGTTCCCGAAGAGCCGCTGGGGCGGCGATGCCGACGCCTTGTTCGCCGCGAAGGACGTGCCGAAGGCCGGCGACGACGGCGAGCTCGCCGACGCCGCGATCGAGGCCTTGCTGTCGGCCCCGCCCGAGCGCGCGATCCCGCTGCTCAAGCGCGTGCTCGACGGCACGCGTCCCGCGCGCACCAAGAAGCGCGCACTGTTCGTGCTGAGCCAGTACGACGAGCCGGCCGCGCTCGAGATCGTCGCGGCGACCACGCGCCACGCCGATCCCGACCTGCGCCGCGAAGCGATCCGCGTGCTCGGCATCGGCGGGCAGCCACGCGGCCTCGACGTGCTGCGCGAGAGCTACGCGTCAAGCAGCGATCCGGCCGACAAGCGCGCGATCATCGAAGCCTGGATGATCGCGGGCCGCAAGGATCTGATCCTCGCCGCCGCGCGCGACGAGAAGGACGCTTCGGTGCGCCACCAGGCCACGCAGATGCTCGGCACGCTCGATGCGGAGCCCGAGCTGCGGCAGCTGCTCGACACCTCGAAGGATCCGGCCCAGCGCGACGCCGTGCTGCAGGCGCTCGGCATCGCCGGCGCGGCCTCGACGCTCGCCACGATCGCGGTCGACACGAAGCAGGACGAACCCACCCGCATGGCCGCGATGCGCGGGCTCGGCATCGCCGGCGGCAAGGAGTACCTCGGCGAGATCTACGCGAAAGCGAACACGCCCGCGCTGCGCGACGGTGCGCTGCAGGCCATGCTGATCGCGGGCGACGGCAAGACCATGCTCGAGCTCTACCGCAAGGCGACCTCCACGGAAGAGAAGAAGGCCTTGCTGCGCATGCTGAGTCTCGTCGACAGCGACGCCGCGCTCGAGGCGATCGAAAAGGAGCTGTAAGCGCGCTCCGCTCCACCGCGGCGCGCGTGGCGCGCCGCGTCCCTCCCCCATCGTTGCGAGGTTCCTGCCATGTTCCTGCGATCGCTCGGCATCGCGCTGTGCGCGTGCCTGTCGTTCGGCGTCGACGCCGTCGGCGCCACCTCTTCCTCCACCGTTTCGCGCGCCCTCGCCGGTGCCGACGGCTGGGTCGCCTACGACGTGCCGATGGTCGCCGACGCCGGCGTGCCGTGCTGTTTCTCCGGTCGAGGCGACGCCGAAGGCTGCGACCTCGATGCACGCGGCTGGGGCGTGCAGGTCAACGGCGACCGCGGTGTCGCGCGCACCGACACGACGCTGACCGTGTACCTGCATGCCAGGGGCGGCGAGGTCGACGACGTGCGCGCCTACGCTCGCAGCTGCCCTGTGCGTGCACGCGGCACGATCACGCGTCTCGACGGCATCGAGGTCGCCGACAGCCTCGCCTGGCTCGAGGCCCGTGCCGATGCGGGTGGCGAGCGCGCGCAGGACGGCGCGCTGCCCGCGATCGCCTGGCATGCCGACGACGCGGCGACGCGGCTACTCGAGCGACGCGCCGAACCGGGCCGCTCGAACGACCAGCGCGAGAAGGCGATGTTCTGGCTGTCGCAGAGCCGCGGCGCCGAGGGCGCGCGCATCGTGCTGCGCCACGCGCGCGGCGATGCCGATCCGGACCTGCGCGAGAAGGCGCTGTTCCCGCTCTCGCAGAGCCGCGGCATCGACGCCTACGCCTCGCTGTTCGGCATCGCACGCGAGGACACGAGCACCAAGGTGCGCAGCCAGGCCTTGTTCTGGATGGCGCAGACGCAGGACACGCGCGCCGTCGCCGACATCAGCGCGCGCGTGCGCGACGACCGCGACGACGACGTGCGCGAGCAGGGCGTGTTCGCGCTGTCGCAGCTCGACGACGGCCGCGGCGACGGTGCGCTCGTCGCCCTCGTGCGCGGCGACTACCCGCGCGAGGTGCGCAGGAAGGCCTTGTTCTGGCTCGGCCAGTCGGGCTCGCCGCTGGCGCTGCAGGCGCTGGACGAGGCGTTGCGCTGACCACGCACGCCGGAAGTCGGGACGCGCTGCCGTCGCGTGTCCCTGAAGCGGGCGCCCCTGGAAAGTCCCGCTTCCGCTCGTGAAGCCGCTGCGATTACGCTGGAGGGATGGAACCGCATCACAAGGACGCGAGAACCCGCTGGCGCAGGCATGCCGCGACCGCATGCGGACTCGCCCTCGTGTTCGCGATCGGTGCGTGGCTGGGTCGTGCCAGCGTGCGTGACGAGGACATGCCGGCTGCCGTCGATCCGGTCGCCGCCGGCGTGTCGGCGATGACGCGATCACCTCCCGCTTCGCCCGCGACGCCGCGCCCGGCCACGTCTTTCCCGGCCCTGCCGGCGCAGGACGTTCCGGTCGCGGCGATCCACGACGAACTCGTCGCGCGCGCACGGCGCGGCGACGCGGCGGCGGCGATGCGGCTCGCGGTGGACCTGCGGCGGTGCCATGCGTGGCGAAGCGAACGGCTGGAGCAGGGCGAGGCGTCCGATCCGGATCACGCGCGGGATCCCGCCGTACTGGCGACGCGTTGCGACGGGATCCCGATGCAGGCCGTCGATGCGGCCGACGAGTGGTTGCTCCGCGCGGCCGAACTCGGTGATACCGGCGCAATGGTCTGCTACGCCTGGTCTCCGGAAGACTATGCGCAGCCCGTCCTGTCGGAGCGGTGGATCGCGTGGGCGCGACGCTGGCGCGAGACGGCGCTGCCGTTCGCGGTGCGTGCCTACGAGGCCGGAGACGCCTCGGCCCTCCTGGTGCTGGCGAGCGCTTACGCCCCACGCGTCCACGGCATGCCGAGCAGTTCGATCGGTACGCTCGTCGAGCCCGACGTCGTGCGCGCTGCGGCCTTCAGCGCCATGCTCGACAAGCTGCGCAGGAACGATCGCTCCCACGAACCTCCCGCCACTTGGAGAGGCCTGGACGAGGCGCAGGCGGTCGGGGCGAGCACGCTGTTCCTTCGCGACTGGCCCCGCTTCGCGAGCGCGGGGGATCCGTTCGACCTCTTCAGACGCTGTCCGCATGCGAGAGCACGACCGTGACGTTGGCGCGTCTCGCGATCGGCATGCTGATCGTGTTCGCAGGTGGCCTCTGGTGGGGCCGCATGTCCTCGCCGGCACGCGGACTCGACACACCCCCGAACGCCGCGTCGACGGCGCAGGAGCAAGTCATGCTTGCCGCGCCCGGTGATCTCGCAGCAGATCGCAGAAGCGGGTCCACCAGGAGCGCCGACGAGACATGGGACGAGGTTCGCGCCACGCTGGCGTGCCAGCAGCTCGCGGGACTGGAAAGCCAGGTCGTCGACGACGACGACGTGGAAGATCCCAACGTCGAGACATCGCGACGCGAGCAGGCGCTTGCCGTGCTTCGTACGGCCTGTGGCGATGCGCGCTTCACCGGTTGGCGCGATCTCGCGCGCGATCTCGAACGTGCCGCGAGACTCGGATCCCTCGAGGCGCGGCTCGAGTACGCCGTGCAGCCTCTTCTGTCCCCGCAGACCATGGCCGCCGATGTCGAGGCATGGGCCGCATGGCGCGAGCGAGCGCCACGCTACCTCGATGACGCGATCACACGCGGTGACGCACGGGCGGCGGCGATGATCGCGATCGCGCGTGACCGGGACGCGTGCCCGCAGCCCGATGTGGATGCGCGCTGCGCACGACGCGACCCGCTCGACTTCGTCTATGGCGCGACGCGCGACGACGCCGAGGCCCTGGCCTACTACCTCGTCGCCCATGCGCTCGGCGACCGTACGCCTTACCTCGACGAACGCCTCGTGACCCTCGGCGCCCGGCTCGAACCGGCTGCACTCGTGGCGGCACGCGAGCGTGCCGCGGTGATCCTCGGCCGACCGCTGCCCTGAACTTCGCTGTCGCGGACGTGTCGTACGTCCCCGCGAGGGCCGCACGGCATGACACGACTGCGGAACGCCGATCCGGCTTCCGTGGGGTCATCGTGCCGTTCCATCCCGAGCGATCCCCAACCCAGGTTGTCGTCGCGCGACCGCGACCGGCGGCGTGCGCGGATGGAAAGGCACCGGAGGCCTCCCGTGATCGGCACGAACAGGATCGTCATGCGCGTGGTGCTCGTGGCCGGCGCGGTCGCGCTCGGCGTCTGGGCCGGTCGGGCCATGTCGCCCGATGTCGCGATGCCCGAGGCCGGACCTGCTCCCGCGGCATCGGCTTCACCGCGCGAACCTGCGTCCGCACCGGCGGCGCCATCAGGTGTCGCGAAGGCAGCGACCTTTCCGGCGCTGCCGCCCGCCGACGTGGCGATCGCGCCGTGGATCGACGAACTGACCGCGCGTGCACGACGAGGCGATACCGGTGCCGCGATGCGGCTCGCGGCTGATCTGTTGCGCTGCGAGGGATGGCGGCCGTCCGCTCCGGACGCCGCGGCGCTCGCCACCCGTTACGGCAGATTGCCGTGGCAGCCGGTCGACTACACACGGCCCGCATCCGGCTGGACGTCCGAGGCCCATGCGCGCGCGTGGACGCGGAATCGCAGGGCCGTTCTCGACCGCGTCTGCCCGGGCCTCGACGACACGATGACGGCACAGGCCGGCGAATGGCTGCTGCACGCGGCACGCCTCGGCGATACGGACGCGATGGTGTGCTACGCGATCTCGCCCGATGCCTTCGCGAAGCCGGTCCTGTCGGATCGCTGGGTGCAGTGGACCCGACGTTGGCGCAACGAAGCGCTGCCGATGATGATGCGGGCGTACGAGGCAGGTGATCCGCGGGCGCTCGAAGCACTGGGATGGGCTTACGGATCGGCGCGTGCGCACGGTTTGGCGATGTCGCCGTTCGCTGCCCTCGTCGAGCCCGATCCCGTGCGCGGCACGGTGTACGGCGAGCTCTACATGAGGCTTTTCCCGGGCCAGGAGGATCTTCCCCCGCCCGCCTGGACGGGACTCGATGCGTCACAGGCACGCGAGGCCGCCGCGCTGTTCGAGCGCGAGCGTCCACGTTTCGCGGGTCGAACGCTGCTGCCGCCGTGCTCCGCGCTCACGTGGTTCCGCTGATGGGTCGCGCGACCCTCGGCGTCATCGGGGTGGCGTTCCTGCTCGGTATCGGCTGGAGCGTGACGCGCCATGAGAACGCATCGCCTCTCCCGATCACCGCCGCCGCGCCGAGTGGTCACGCGGAGGTCGCACCGGTGATGGACGACGTCCGATCCGGGCCGCTCCCCACGAAGGATGCGGACACCGCATGGAGGCGCGTGACGTCATCGATCGCCTGCCTCGGCTCTGCTGGCAGTGGGACCGTCGCGACCTTCGTGGTCGACCGCTCAGCGGGCCCGATGCGTCGCGATCCCGATGCCGAGGGCTCGCCGTGCGAACACGGGCCGTTGCGCGACTGGCGCACGATCCAGCGCGAACTCGAGCGCGCGGCGCGACTCGGATCCGTCGAGGCGAGGTTCGCGTACGCATCGGATCCGCTGCTTCTCGAGGAACGCAGGGCCGCCGACGTCGACGCGTGGGCGAGCTGGCGCGAGCATGCCCCGGGCTACCTCGACGAGGCGATCGCCCGCGGTGACGCCCGTGCAGCCGTCCTCGTCGCGATCACCCGTGACCCTGCGGCCTGCGACGGCGTCTCCGGCGATCCCCGATGCAGGGGGCGACCGGCCCTCGCCTGGATCCTCGGCCCCGACCCCGGCGAGGCGTTCGTGCACTACCTCGTCGCACGCACGCTCGGGGACACGTCGCGCCTGGTCGACGAGCGTCTCGTCACGCTGGGAGCGCAGCTCGAACCTGCCGAAGTGGACGCGGCGCAGGCGCGCGCGCAGGAGATCCTCGGTCGAGCACGGCCGTGATCGGCGGGTGCGACGCCGATGGCCGGCAGCCGACTCCGACCGCGCCGCGCCTTTCGTGAACTCTGTTCTTCCGGGTGTGACGGGACCGGGTATCCGCCCCTCAGAGCGCGTCTTCGTCGAGTTCGCCGGTGCGGATGCGCAGGACCTGGTCGAGGTTCCAGACGAAGATCTTGCCGTCGCCGATCTTGCCGGTGTTGGCGCTCTGGGCGAGCGCCTCGACGACGCGCTCGACCTGGTCGTCGGCCACCGCGATCTCGATCTTGATCTTGGGCAGGAAATCGACGACGTACTCGGCGCCGCGGTAGAGCTCGGTATGGCCCTTCTGGCGGCCGAAGCCCTTGACCTCGGTGACGGTGATGCCCTGCACGCCGATGTCCGACAACGCTTCGCGAACGTCGTCGAGCTTGAACGGCTTGATGATGGCCATGACCATTTTCATGAACGTGTCCTCGGGCCTGCGGGGCGCCGCGACTATACCCGAATCGCCGTTGTCCCCCGTGACCGCTTATTTGCGTAATGGGAGGACGACGAACGTGATCGTCGACGGGCTCGGCGCGGTCGCGACGTTCGCGACGACCGGCAACGCGCCGGTCCGGCGCGATCGACGGGATATCGGTGTCTCGCCACCGATCGGAAGGACGATACGCGGTACAGGGGATCCACACGGTGAGACGCGGGCGCGCCGTTCTGCGCCTGGGTAGGAAATGTCTTACGGGAAGATCCGAGCTTGTCAGCATTTCCCTCCGTTTGACGTTTGTAGAGTCAGCGCGGAGGGAAGGCCCGTCGGCATGAACGCCGACGCAGGCGCTGGGACGCGCGCAGGGAAGCAGGCAAGGAAGCACGCAGGACGCACACCGGCCGCACCGGCGCGCAAGCGCCGGGCGGCCGGTTCCTCCGGGCAAGGCCGACACCGCGGGCGCGCGGCGCTACCATTCTCCGTCCCGTCCGCCCCGGTAACCCCATGATCGACGCCCGCAACCTCGACGAGCTCGCCCGGCGCCTCGCCGGCCTCGTGCCCGCCAACCTGCGCGAGGCGCGTGACGACCTCGCCGCGAACTTCCGCGCCACGCTGCGCAGCGGCCTGCGCGAGCTCGACCTCGTCACGCGCGAGGAATTCGACGTCCAGCGCGCCGTGCTGCTGCGCACGCGCGAGAAGATCGAAGCCCTCGAACGCCAGGTCGCCGCGCTCGAGGGCGCGGCGCCACCGGCCGGCTGACCCGCCGCGCCATGGACACGGACGTCCATCGATGAGCCTCGCGGTCGTCTACAGCCGCGCCCAGGAAGGCGTGGCCGCACCGCTCGTGACCTGCGAAGTGCATCTCTCGGGCGGCCTGCCCGGCACCTCGATCGTCGGCCTGCCCGAAACCGCCGTGCGCGAGGCGCGCGACCGCGTGCGCGCGGCCATCCTCAACACCGCGTTCGAGTATCCGCAGCGCAAGGTGACGGTGAATCTCGGTCCAGCCGACCTTCCCAAGGACGGCGGCCGCTTCGACCTGCCGATCGCGCTCGGCATCCTCGCCGCCAACGGCGGCCTGCCGCGCGAGGCGCTCGAGCAGCGCGAATTCCTCGGCGAACTCGCCCTGTCGGGCGAGCTGCGGCCCGTGCACGGCGTGTTGCCGGCGGTCGTGCGCGCGACGCGGGCCGGACGCTCGGTGGTTGTGCCGCGCGCCAACGCGGCCGAGGCCGCGCTCGTCGCCGACGCCGACGTACGCAGCGCGGACAACCTGCTCGAGGTCTGCGCCCACCTGTGCGGGCGCATCGAACTGCCGCGCGCCGAACCCATGCCGGCCACGCCGATGCCCGCGGGCGAACCCGATCTCGCCGAAGTGCGCGGCCAGGCGCATGCGCGGCGCGCGCTCGAGATCGCCGCGGCCGGCGCGCACAACCTGTTGTTCGTCGGACCGCCCGGCACCGGCAAGACCATGCTCGCCTCGCGCCTGCCGGGCATCCTGCCGCCACTCGCAGAACACGAAGCGCTCGAACTCGCGACCGTGCGATCGGTCGCCGGCCTCGGCAACGAGGCGCACGAATGGACGCGCCGCGCGTTCCGTGCCCCGCACCACACGGCATCGGCGGTCGCACTCGTCGGTGGCGGTTCGGTACCGCGCCCCGGCGAGGTCTCGCTGGCCCACCACGGCGTGCTGTTCCTCGACGAGCTGCCCGAGTTCGACCGACGTGTGCTCGAGGTGCTGCGCGAACCGATCGAATCGGGGCGCATCCTGATCTCGCGCGCAGCGCGTCATGCCGAGTTTCCGGCGCGTTTCCAGCTCGTCGCGGCGATGAATCCCTGCCCGTGCGGGTACTCGGGCGACGCGGAAGGCCGCTGCCGCTGCACGCCCGACCAGGTCGCGCGCTACCGCGGGCGCATCTCGGGGCCGTTGCTCGACCGCATCGACCTCAAGCTCGAGGTGCCGCGCGTGGATCCGGTCGAACTGCGCACGAGTGCCGCGGGGGAATCCTCGGCGACCGTGAGGGAACGCGTGAGCGCCGCGCGGGAACGTGCACTCGCACGCGCCGGCAAGCCCAACGCCTGGCTCGGCAACCGCGAGACCGAGCGCGACGGCGTGCTCGAGGCGTCCGAGCAGGCCTTCCTCGACCGCGCGATCGAACGCCTGCGCCTGTCCGCGCGCGCCTACCATCGCGTACTGCGCGTCGCGCGGACGATCGCCGACCTCTCCGCGAGCACGCGCATCGAGGCCGTGCACCTGTCCGAAGCGATCCAGTATCGCCGCCTCGATCCATCGTGAACGCGCGCGGCGCGGCGCTACAATGCCGGCCCGCCGCCTGCCCGTGCGCCCTTGTCCTCGACCGCCGCCCCGTCTCCGATCTCCGTCTACGGGGCGACTCGCCGCCTCGTCGAGCATGCCGTCGAGCTCGGCGGCAAGGGGATCGACTGCGCGCTCGCGATGATCGTCGACACCTCCGGCGCGTGCTATCGCGGGCGCGGCGCGATGGCGCTTCTCGATGCCGAGGGCGTGCGCGAAGGGGCGCTGACCCCGGACCTGCAGCAGGCCGCCCTGCTCACGGCTGCGCGCGACGTGCTCGCGAACGGGCGCGCGATCGAACTGCCGCTGGTCGCCGCGACGGCGAGCCGGACACTCGAAGCGAGCGGGCGCGCCGCGCTCGCGAGCGCACGCACGTTCGTGCTGCGCCTGCCCGCCGACGGCTCCCCGCTGCGGGAAGCGCTCGCGACGGCGGCCGAGGCGAGTGCCTGGTTGCGCCTGCGACTCGACACCGGTGCCGACGATGCCGGCCGCACCGGACTCGGTCGCGGCGAGGCGCGCATCGGTTCGCGCATGTTCGCGTTCGATGCGCGCGGCGATGCCCTCGCCGTGTCGATGCCGTTCACGCGCCATGTCGGCCTCGCGCTCGCGCCGCCACCGCGTCTGCTGCTCACCGGTGCCGCACCCGAGACCGCGACGCTTGCGCGCCTCGCGCGCCTGCTCGGCTGGTACGTCGACCTCGTCGAGCACCGCGTCGAAAGCCTGCCCGAGGCCATCACACGCCACGTCGATCGCGTCCACCCGATCGTGCCCGAAGCCTTGCCACGCCTGCTCAGCGAGCGCCACTTCGATGCGACGGTCGCCTGCAGCCACGATTTCGCGATCGACCTGCAGCACCTGCGCCATCTCGCCGGCGCCGGCATCGGCTACGTCGGCCTGCTCGGCTCGCCGGACCTGCGCGACGCGATGCTGTCGGAGCTCGGCGACATCGTCGCGACCCAGCTCGAACCGCGCCTGTACGCACCGGCCGGCTTGCGCTTGGGTGGCGAAGGACCCGAGGCGACCGCGCTCGCGATCATCGCGCAGCTGCAGCACTACCTCGCCTATGACGCGCTCGCCTGACGACGACGCGCCGCGGCACGGCGTGATCGTGCTCGCGGCGGGATCCTCGTCGCGCCTCGGCCGACCGAAACAGCTCGTCACGGTCGAGGGCGAACCGCTCGTGCGTCGCGCCGTGCGCTTCGCGCTCGCGACCTCACCCCTGGATGCCGTCGTCGTGACCGGCGCACACGTGGAAGGCCTCGACCAGGCGCTGCACGGGCTCGCCGTGCGCCACGTGCGCTGCGGCGACCACGCACAAGGGATGTCGGCTTCGCTGCGCACCGGCCTCGCCGCGCTCGCGCCGGGCTGCGAAGCCGCACTCGTCGTGCTTACCGACCAGCCCGCGCTCGATGCGGCCCACCTCGCCGCACTCGTCTCGGCGTGGCGGCTCGCACCGGTGCACGCGGCGGCCAGCGGCTACGCCGACACGCTCGGCGTGCCGGCCGTGCTGCCGCGTGCATGGTTCACCGACGTTGCCACGCTGCAAGGCGACCGTGGCGCGCGCGATCTGCTGCGGGCGCGCCGTGCGGAGGTCGAGATCGTCGCGGCGCCTGCGCTCGCTGCGGATCTCGACACGATGGGCGATCTCGCGCACTGGGGTGGCCACGCGGACTAGCCACTCACGGGGTGTGCTGCGGGCAGGCCATCACGGCCGTCCAGGTATCGACGTCGGACGATGGCGGAATCCGCTGCGCGGGTTCCTCCCTACGAAAGCGGCGGCGCGTCGGCATCACGGGTAGGGCGGAACCGCCGCAGGCGATTCCGCCGTGCAAGGGTGCCGCCGGCACGACGGCCGACGCGGCCTTCGTCTCAGCCCGTCCCGCCATGCGGCCACACGCTGCACAACGGATCGAACTCGACTTCGGTGACCATCTCGCCGCGCCAGCCGAAGCCGCACACGGCGACGACACCCTCGAGCATCGGGTCGAGGCCGAACGTCGCCTCGATGTCACGTTCGTTGACGGCAGCCGTGATGAACGCGGCGAGACCTCGTTCGGCCGCGGCGAGGTACATCGCCTGCGAGAGATGCCCGGCATCGAGGATGACCGCGCGCCAGGCCTTGGCGTGGTTGCGGTACTTCCAGAACGTGCGACGGAAGCGGCTCGCGAGCACGACGACGACGTGCGCATCCATGAAATGACGCTGGCCCGCGACGAGTCGCAACGCGAGGGACGCCGTCTCGTCGGCCGGTACGGCGCCGAGCGGCTCGAGGGCGTGGTCGACCGGGTGATAGTGGTACAGGCCGGGCGCGACGCCGTCGACGTTCTGCACGAGCAGGTAGGCTTCGGTCGGATGCAGGCCGCCGGCCGACGGCACCGCGCGCTTCATCACCGCGATGCCGGGCTGCTCGCTCACGGCGCGCGCACCGAACGCGCGGAACAGGGTCGCTTCGAGGTCGGCACGCGACAGCGGACGGGAACGGTCGTAGTTGCGGCAGGTGACACGCTGGCGGATCAGGGCTTCGAGAGGCGTGTCCCCGGGGCGTTCGAGCGCGATGCGATCCGCGGCCTCGACGCGTTCGCGCACGAGCGACTCGGGCGGGCCGAGGCGCTGCAGGAACGGCCGGTCGGTCTCGCGGCCGAAGCGACGCTCGGCTTCGAGCGTGTCGACATCGCCCCAGCGCGTATGGCGGTGCGTCGTCGCGGCGATGCCGCGCCAGTGGCTAGCGCGCACGTCGTCGTCGCGCCGGCGCACATCGCCATGCGCCTCGTCGTCGCCGACGAGCAGCCCCTTCGCGAGCAATCCGTCGATCAGGCCGCGATCGTGGCGCGCGACGAGCTCGTCGAACGGCGTCCACTGCTCGACCGGCACCTCGCCGAGCAGCGCGACCTCGGCCGCGTCGAGCACGAACTCGTCGTCGAGATGCGCCGCGAGTGCAACCCACTCGCGCACACCGTCCAGCCCGGTACCTCCCTGCAGCAGCCTGGCGAGATCGAAAGCGAGACGCTCGCGCGGTTCGACGACGACGGCGGCGCAACGACGGACCTGCATGGGCTGGCTTTCCGGTGATGGAGTTCTGCTAGCCTACGTAGCGCCGAAGGGGGGCGGCAAGTCGCTGCGGCATCGTGGCCGGGCACTCCCCTGTGAACACCAGCGCCCATCGCGTCGTCGACGGACGACGCGCTCCATCACTTCCAGGGGAGTCATCATGAGCACCACTCGCCTTCCTCGCGAGCACGAACTCCAGTTGCTGCACAAACTGTCCACCGATGACGACTACAGGGCCCAGTTCGCGAGCGACCCCGTCCAGTCGCTGCGCGACATCGGCGTGAGCGACGAGCATCTGGCTTCCGCCGGGCTTTCGACGCTGCAGCCCGGGGAGCTCGCGGACAAGTCGACCATCGCGGCAACGCATGCGCAGCTCGATGCCGGAGCGGTCACCGATACCTGCTGCATGGTGTTCCCGTTCCTGCGCCTCGACTACGGTACCGGCGGCGGATCCGCGGACTGAAGTGCTTCGACGCGACGGCGCAGCACAGGATCATCGGCGTACTTCGGCCATGCCGCACGAAACGCGTCGAGGGCGGTTTTAATGCGCGCCGTATGGCCTGCCTCGCGGGACAGCTCCGCTTCCCTGAGGAATGCGAGCGTCGACTGCTCGACGTTCGAAACCGTCAACGCCGAAGGCGGTTCGGCATAGGCTCGCCCGCGATGCGTGGCGAGCCACTGCACTTCCTTGAGTGCCTCGTTCGGACGGCCTGCGGCCGCATACGCGTCCGCCAGGGCGATGTGGGTGACGTAGAGCTCGCTCGCATCGAGCAGCCGCTCCAGGGCGAGCACGGCGTCGGGGGCATGGCCCGCCGCGAGCGTCGCCCGCGCGCGGGCGACGGCGCGCATCTTGCGGGGAAGAATGGCGCCCTCGGCATCGTCCGAAGGTAGCGCCGCCAATGCTTCGGCCGCCGCCGCGGGAGCGCCGTCCCGGGAGGCGAGGTAGGCGAGGATCGCGAGATTCATCTCGATCGACGCCTTGTCGACGTCGTTCGCGGTGGATCGCAGTCGGATGCCCTGCTTCACGGCCGCCGCCAAGACCTCCCGATGCGCGGTCGCGTCGTCGCCGTCGAGGCTGAGGCCGACGACCTCGTAGAAGAGCGACAAGCCGTGCCCGGGCGGAAGTGCCGCGCGCGCGTCGGCGATGACCTTGCGTGCATCGCCGCGACGTTCGGCATCGACGCGGAACGCCGCCTCGAACAGGTTGCGCGTGAGGTTGGCGACCGGATTCGCCGTCGCCGCATCGAGCGGCGAGCGCGCGAGCGTGGTGCGTGCGAGCTCGAGCTTGCGCTCCGCAGCGTAGCTCGCCGAGTGGTACTCGGTTCGGACGAAACCCATCGATTCGCCGCTCGTGAAGGACTGGCGTGCCTTCTCGAACTCGCCGCGGCCGGTGCGAAGAATGCCCACGAGATGCAGCGACGGTGTCGGATTGGGATTGCGGTTCGACGCACCGATCTCGGCGATGCCGAGCGTCTTGTCGTCGAAACGGTTGGCATCCTTCCAGCTCACGTACGCGTAACCGCCGCTTCCGGCGAAATAATCGGGATACGACTCCGCGAGAACGGCCCATTTCGGAAGCGCGGCATCGGGAGACTTCAAGGTCAGGATCATGACGTCCGCGTACATCGCATCACGGATCGAAAGGCGGGTGCGGTCGGCAATCGCGGCTTCGAACGCCTGCAAGGCATCCCGTGCGCGGCCGGCGCTGATATAGACCGCGCCGATGCGGATCCACGCCGACAGGAACTGGGGATCGATCTTCAATGCCTGCTGGTGGAACTCGAGCGAGTTGTCGAACTCGCCCTTGACGTAGCTGCGCATGCCGAGCGAGTACGCACGCAAGGCATCGAGGTTGCTCGTCGTCACCTGCTGGAGCGGCTGAGAATCCTGGCTCACCGTGGCCAGCGCCTCGCCGAGCCGCACGCGCAGGCGCTGGTTGACGAGATCGAGCGAGGTCAGCACCGACTCCGCGCCGACACCGTCGGCCGACTCGGAATACACGGTCGTCTGCGTGTGCGGATCGATCACCTCGGCGGTGATGCGCACGCGGCCGCCGACTTCGGCGACCGTCGGCAGGATCAGCGCCTTGACGCCGTCGCGGATCGCGATCTCCGAGCCGATCGCGCGGTCGATGCGCGTCTTGTCCGGATCGCGCTCCATGCGCTTGACCGTGTCGCGCACCTTGAGGTCGGGCAGCACGTTGACGTAACGTGACTGTTCGAGCGCGATGCGCAGCGCGCTCTCGAGCGCCTCGTCGAACACGGTTTCGCCGGTCAGGTTGTTGAGGTTGCCGACGACCACCCAGTCGCGGTTCGCGAACGCGATCGCCGGCGCGGGTTTCAGGAACGTGTACAGCGGGATCGCGACGAGCAACGCGAGCACGAGCGCCTCGATCACGACCGTGGCCGGCCGGCGCCAGAACGGGATCTCGCGATGCGCCTTGCCCGACCATGGCGGCGCCTTGAGCGGCGCGGTGCCTTCCTCGCCGACCTCGAACACCGGGATCGGATCCGGAATGCCCTTGAAGCGGTAACGGCCGTAGGTGCGCCAGCGCACGCGCTCGAGCTGCACGCCGAGTTCGCCCTGTGCGCGGTGCGCGAGCGCGTAGGCGATGTTCGACAGCAGCACCTGGCCCGGCAGCGCGAGGTTCATCAGGCGCGACGCGATCGGCTTGACGAGGCCTTCGACCTCGATCGGCTTGGCACCCTTGGCGATGTCCTCGGGCGTGTTGTCCCAGACCACGACATCGCCGACGTGGATGCCCACGCGCGCCGCCAGCGACGACTGTTCTGCCGCGTTGAGCTGGCGCAGGCCGCGCTGGTAGTCCAGCGCGAACGCGACCGCCTGGATCGGGCGGTCGAACATCATCAGGAAGCCATCGGTCTTGTCGATCTCGCGGCCGCCGTGGCGATCGGCCACCGTGCGCGCCATGCGGTCGTGCTTGCGGATCAGTTCCGCCGCCGCGCGATCGCCGAGCTTCTCGACCAGCGCCGTCGAGCCGACGAGGTCGCACAGCAGCAGCGTACGCAGCAGCGCGCTGGTGCCGGCCTCGGTTTCGACAGGGGCGGGTGACGCGCTCACGACGGGCGAATCCTTCGACATGTCCGACACAACATTTTGCATTGTGCGCCGTCGCGCGACGTGACGCCAATGTGCGGCAAAAACGCCGCGGATCCGGCCCCGGCGCGACATCGACATTGGCACAGCGGACGCTAGACTTCCATTCGCCCCGGTACATCGTCCGGAGGGGCGTCTCGCATCGGGGCGGTCGGACGATGCCAGGGCGTACAGGGGACCACGCCATGACCGACACCACGCTCACCCAGGCGCAGGCCATCGACCTGCTGACCCGCCTCGCCACCAACGACGATTTCCGCGCGCGCTTCGCCGCCAAACCGGCCAAGGCCCTGCTCGACATCGGACTCACGGCCCTGGAGATCATCGATCTCGACCCGTGCTGCCTCAAGCCGGTCACGCTGCTGGGCAAGCCGGTCTACCAGGACATCGTCGACCAACTCGATCAGGCTGCGATCACCGCCGCCATGACGATGAATACCCCGGAGTTGAGACTACCGGGACAGTGACGCGGTCGCCGGCGCCGCCAGCTTGCGTTCGATGTCGTCGATGCGCGCGCGGATGGGTGCCGGCGCGGCCTCCTTGGCCCACACGGCGAGGAAGTCGCCCAAGGCTCGGGAGGCTCCCGCAACGTCGTCGCGCCGCACGGCGCATTCCGCCAGTGCGAGCGTGGCGAGATTGGATTGCGCGACGTTGAACGGCACGAACATCAGGCCGCCCGCCACTTCCGTATAGGCGCGGCCGCGATGCGTGGACAGCAGGCGCGCCTGCTCGCAGGCTGCATCGTGATCGCCCGCATCGGACAAGGCGTGCATGAAGGCCACGCGCGAAGCCAGCAGGGCATTGTCACCCTGCACTGCACGCAGCATCGCGACGGCCTCGACCGACTTGCCGTCGGCGCGGGCCAACTCGGCGGAGACCAGCAGGCGCAGTTCGCCGAGGATCGGGTACTTCTTGTTCTGGGCCCTGGCGCTGACCTTCCCCAGCCATCGCCGCGCCGTGTCCCGTTCACCGTTTCGCGCGGCCAGCCAGGCACGGAACAACACGTGGGCATCATAGGCGCGGGCTTCCCCATCCGCGCGGTTGCCGTTCACGGACCCCGCATCGCCAGGGCCGTCTTCCGACACGAGCGACTTCAGGTCGTCGCCCTCGAGCATGAGCGATCGCAGGGCTCTGACCGAATCGTCGTAAACGAAGGCTTCGGTCGCAGTCGACGGCGAGGCCTCGCTGCGTTTCCGCCACGCTTCCGCCACGGCCGGCCAGGCTCCCTGGTCGACGGTGAGGCTGAGTTTCAGTGTCGAGGGGCCGAGACTCCGCGGTGAATTCTTCCGCCCTGCGGCGATGAGCGCCTCGGCACGGTCATAGCGGCGCTGGGCAGCGTACAGGGCAGCATGGAAATGATTCTCCTGCTTCAACCCGACTCCGACCGAAGCCTCGAAGCTGCTCTGGGCGGCAGCATAGTCCTCGATGCCGAGCAGCAACGTGCCGAGGAGGTAGTGCCCTGTGCCGGGACGAGGATTGCGGTCCACCGCATTGCGACGCGTTGCCGCGATGGCGGCCGGATAATCGTTGGCGTACTGCCAGGCGTAGAACCCGTAGGCGCCTTGCCCGCGGAAGTAGTCTGGGTAGAGGTCGGCGAGCATCCTCCACCTCGACAGCGCTTCGCCGGGCGATTCGAAGTCGTGCATGATCGCCTCGCCGAGCAGGCGGTCGCGCGCGGACAGGCGCTCGGGGGTCGCCATCGCGAGGCGGATCTGCTCGAGCGCTTCCGGACGCCCGCCGTTGGTGAGCAGGCGATCGGCGAGTTCCATGCGGGCCAACGCGAAATCCTCGTCCATCGCGATCGCCTGGCGATAGAACGCGAAGCCCTGATTCACGTCGCCGGCCGAGACCGCATCACGACCACGCGTGAACATGCGCAACGCGTCGAGGTTCTTCGTCGCGACCTTCTCGAGGGGACCGGATTCCTGGTCGACCGTCGCGAGCGCTTCGCCGAGGCGGACACGCAGGCGCTGATTGACGAGATCGAGCGAAGGCAGCACCGATTCCGCGCCGACGCCGTCCGCCGACTCGGAGTACACCGTGGTCTGCGTGTGCGGATCGACCACCTCTGCGGTGACGCGCAAGCGGCCGCCGACGTCGGCCACCGTCGGCAGGATCAAGGCCTTCGCACCGTCGCGGATCGCGATCTCGGAGCCGATCGTGCGGTCGATGCGCGTCGTGTCGGGATCGCGCTCCATGCGCTTGACCGTGTCGCGCACCTTGAGGTCCGACAGCACGTTGACGTAGCGCGACTGTTCGAGGGCTATGCGCATGGCGCCTTGCAAGGTGTCGTCGAACACCGGCTCGCGCGTGAGGTTGTTGAGGTTGCCGACGACGACCCAGTCACGGTCGGCGAATGCGATCGCGGGCTCGGGTTTGAAGATCACGAAGGCAGGGATCGCGACGAACGCGACGAGGGCGACCGCTTCCGCGGCGAGCATCGCGGGCCGGCGCCAGAACGGGATCTCGCGATACGCCTTGCCCGACCACGGCGGCGCCTTGAGCGGCGCGGTGCCTTCCTCGCCGACCTCGAACACCGGGATCGGATCCGGAATGCCCTTGAAGCGGTAACGGCCGTAGGTGCGCCAGCGCACGCGTTCCAGCTGCACGCCGAGTTCGCCCTGCGCGCGGTGCGCGAGCGCATAGGCGATGTTCGACAGCAGCACCTGGCCCGGCAGCGCGAGGTTCATGAGCCGCGACGCGACCGGCTTGACGAGGCCTTCGACCTCGACCAGCTTGGCACCCTTCGCCACGTCCTCGGGCGTGTTGTCCCAGACTACGACATCGCCGACGTGGATGCCCACGCGCGCCGCCAGCGACGACTGTTCTGCCGCGTTGAGCTGGCGCAGGCCGCGCTGGTAGTCCAGCGCGAACGCGACCGCCTGGATCGGGCGGTCGAACATCATCAGGAAGCCGTCGGTCTTGTCGATCTCGCGGCCGCCGTGGCGATCGGCCACCGTGCGCGCCATGCGGTCGTGCTTGCGGATCAGTTCCGCCGCCGCGCGATCGCCGAGCTTCTCGACCAGCGCCGTCGAGCCGACGAGGTCGCACAGCAGCAGCGTACGCAGCAGCGCGCTGGCACCGGCTTCGGGCTCGAAATGGGCGGGTGAAGCACTCACGACAAGCGATCCTTCGGCATGTCCGACGCACCATTGTGCACCCGGTGGAGTCGTGCGGCGGAATCAACACGCGGGGCCGCTGCCCACACTCGCACACGTGTCAGCCGACTTCCACCCTCTTCGGGCCCTCGCGAATGTAAACGATCCGGGAGCCGTGGACCCCGCCTCCCGCCGCGCCACGACACGGCATCCCGCGCGGGGCGGACCCTTCACTCCCGCATGTCGGCGGCCGCGAGGGCCTCGATCAGGGCGCGAACACGGTCCACATCCTCGTGCAGCCTCGACGGCATGCCGTCCACGGGCCAGATCGCGAGGAAACGTCGCAGGCTCGACCGTGCTTCGGCGAGCTCGCCGAGACGCGCGGCGAATTCGGCTTCACGCAGCACGGCGAGGTTGGATTGGGCGACGTTCCAGGCCTTGAACATGGCGTTGTCGATGACTTCCATGTAGGCGCGGCCGCGATGCGTGGCGAGCCAGCGGGCCTGCTCCTGTGCCCCAGCGAAGTCGCGGGTCGCCGCGAGGCGCTCCATGAGCAGCACGTGGCTGGCGTAGAGCTCGGTGCCGTCAAGCAACGCCCTCAGGTGCACGACGGCCGCCGGATCGCCGTGGTTCAGGCGCTCGACCTGCACGAGGTGCATGAGCTTGGCGAGCACCGGCACGCCGCGCTCGTCGACCACGGGTCTTGCGAGATCGATCGCATCGCCCGCGAGCCCGTCGTCGCCAAGGCGTGCCGCGAGCCAGGCCCGCACGAGCATGCGGGTCGCCCAGGCGGTGCGATCCACGCCCGTTCCGGGCTGGCGATCACGCGAGGCCGCGAGTGCGAGCCGGGCGGTCACGTGGTCGCGATCGTCGTCGACCAGACCCGCCGCCACGAGCCGGCTGACCTCCCAGGCGTGGGCATGCGCTGCGTCGCGTTCGTGCTCCTCACCGGCGGCCTGCAGTGACGCCGCTTCGGTCCAGTGCCCACGATCGAGCGCGCGGGCGAGCGCGAACACACGCTCCGTATAGGTATCGACCGAACGCTCGGGAGCCCGGCCGCTCGCGAGCACCGCATCGGCTGTCGCGTGGTCCCGGCGGGCACTGTGCGCCGCCGCCACGAACAGGTTGCCGAACGACACGCCGAGTGCCGTCGCGGCATCGAATTCCGCGAGTCCTTCCGCGTAGCGTTCGGTACCCACGAGCAACGTGCCGAGCAGGTAGTGGCCCAGGCCCCTGTTCGGATTCTGCGGTACGACATTGGCCCGCACGGCATCGATCGCGGCGGCGAAGTCGTTCGCGTAGTGCCAGGTGTAGAAGGCCAGCGAACCTTGCGCGGAGAAGAGGTCCGGATACTGCGCGGCCGCGGCGCGCCACGCCTTCAAGGCGTCTTCCTGGGATCCGAAATTGGCACGCGTCGCCTCGGCGACGATGCGGTCACGCGTGGAAAGGCGTTGCGCCTCGTCGAGTGCGAGGTCGAGTTCGCGGCGTGCCTCGGTCGTTCGGCTCTCCGTGAAGTACAACGTCGCGAGCTGCAGGCGTGCCGCGGCGAAATCCGGATCCATCTTGACGGCCTCCTGGTACAGCGCCATGGCTCGGCTCGTGCTGCCACTGGCGTAGTGTCGCGTCGCGAGGGAATACGCCCGAAGAGCGTCGAGGTTCTGCGTCGCGACCTTGTCGAGAGGCTCCGACGCCTCGCCGACCGTCGCGAGCGCTTCGCCGAGGCGAATCCGCAGGCGCCGGTTGACGAGATCCAGCGACGACAACACCGATTCCGCGCCAACGCCATCGGCCGACTCCGAGTACACCGTGGTCCGCGTGCGTGGGTCGATCAGTTCGGCCGTGACGCGCATCCGTCCGCCGACCTCCACGAGCGTCGGCAGCACGAGCGCCTTGGCGCCCGCGCGGATCGCCACCTCGGACCCGACGACACGATCCAGGCGCGTCGCGTCGGGATCGCGCCGCATGTGCTTGATCGTGTCACGCACCCGGAGGTCGGGCAGCACGTTGACGTGGCGCGACTGCTCCAGCGCGAGCCGCAGGGCACCCTGCAGCGATTCGTCGAACACGGTCTGCCCGGTCAGGTTGTCGAGGCTGCCGATGACCACCCAGTCACGCCCCGTGAAGGCGATCGACGGCGAAGGCCTGACGATCATGGACACCGGTACCGCGATGATGGCCGCGAGCGCGAGGGCTGCCGCGGCCATCACGCCCGGCCGGCGCCAGAGCGGGATCTCGCGATGGGCCGTGCCCGACCACGAAGGGGTCTTCAACGGCGCGAGCCCTTCCTCGCCGACCTCGACCACCGCGATCGGATCGGGAATGCCGCGGAAACGGTAGCGCCCATGGCGGCGCCAGTGCACGCGCTCGAGCTGCACGCCGAGTTCGCCCTGCGCGCGGTGTGCGAGCGCGTAGGCGATGTTCGACAGCAGGATCTGGCCCGGCAACGCGAGGTTCATCAGGCGCGAGGCGATCGGCTTGACGAGGCCTTCCACCTCGACGGGCTTGGCCCCCCTGGCGACGTCCTCCGGCGCGTTGTCCCAGACCAGGATGTCGCCCACGTGGATGCCCACGCGCGAGGCCAGTGTCGCGGTCTCCGACGCATTGAGCCGGCGCAGGCTGCGCTGGTAGTCCAGCGCGAACGCGACCGCCTGGATCGGGCGGTCGAACATCATCAGGAAGCCGTCGGTCTTGTCGATCTCGCGGCCGCCGTGGCGGTCTCCCACCGAGCGCACCATGCGGTCATGGCGACGGATGAGTTCGGCGGCGGGCCGATCACCGATGCGTTCGATCAGCGCGAGTCCATCGACGAGATCGGTCACGACCAGCGTGCACAGCAGCGTGCGGGTGGCGGAACGATGGTCGTCACGTGCAGCCACGGCGTTCACGACTCGCGGTCCTTCGAGGTGTGGCCTTGGCGAGCCATCGATTCTGCCCGCGTGCACGAAGGTCGCCAAGCCGCTTTACACGCCGCATTGTTCACGCGACACGCCCAGCACGTTCACGCGCGCCGGCTTGTCCGCATCGGCCCGGCACGCCATCTTGGGCGGCATTCCACGATCCGGAGCCCGCCATGGCCAGCACCGAAACCACCACCTCCTCGCGTCGCGTGACGCGCCTCGTGCGCGGTGAACCCGCCAGCGACGGGGCCGGCGTCAAGCTCAACCGCGTCATCGGCACGCGCACGTTCGGCATGCTCGATCCGTTCCTCATGCTCGACGAATTCCGTTCGGACCAGGCCGGCGACTACCTCGCGGGCTTCCCGAACCATCCGCACCGCGGCTTCGAGACGGTCACCTACATGCTCGCCGGGCGCATGCGCCACGGCGACAACCAGGGCAACCAGGGCCTGCTCGAGCCGGGCAGCGTGCAGTGGATGACCGCCGGGCGCGGCATCGTGCATTCGGAGATGCCCGAGCAGGAAGACGGCCTCATGTGGGGCTTCCAGCTGTGGGTGAACCTGCCCGCCGCGCACAAGATGACCGCGCCGCGCTACCAGGACATCGCGCCCGCGCGCATCCCGGTCGTGGCCGCCGCCGACGGCGCCGAGGTGCGCGTGATCGCAGGCACGTTCGGCGAAGCCACCGGACCTGTCGAAGGCGTCGTCACCCAGCCGCTCTACCTCGACGTGCGCCTCGAGGCGGGCAAGCGCCTGCACTTGCCGTTGCCGGCCGGACACGCCGCGTTCGCGTACGTCTACGACGGCGACGCCGCGATCGGCCCGGCCGACGCGCCGCAGGCGGTCGCGCGCGGCCAGCTCGCCGTGCTCGAGTACGGCGACGGCGTGCTCGTCGCCGCAGGCGATGCGCCGACGCGGCTCATCCTCGTCGCAGGCAAGCCACTGCGCGAACCGGTCGCCAAGTACGGCCCGTTCGTCATGAACACGCAGGCCGAGATCGTGCAGGCGATCGAGGATTTCCAGGCGGGGCGGTTCTGAATCGTTCACCAGCCTCGCAACAGCCCCGTCGCCCCGGCGCAGGCCGGGGCCCAGCGCCTTTCCATGCAGCGTGAAGGCGAAGTGCGAAGCACGGAGCGCGTACGTGCGGCATCACAGGACAAGCTTTGTCGCTCGTCATGCCGTCAAAAGGCGCTGGGCCCCGGCCTGCGCCGGGGCGACGTGTCGTGGGATCGATGGCGGCGAATCCCTGGATGCATGGGGACGCTTCGCTATCAATGAAGCGGCCGGCCGAGCAGGTGCGTCACCGCCGAACGTAGCGCTGGCCGGTTCATGCAGCTTCGCGGGAGAGGCGCGAGCTTTGCGGTTCTCGATGAAGTTGTCCCTTGATCCGGGTGTACCTCACGTTGTGACGCTTGAGGGGATCCCGGCTTTCGCCGGGATGACGTGATATGGGTCGGACGTAGCCGTGTCGACGGAGCGCCGGCACGATGGCGTTCATCACCGCGATAACGTCATCCCGGCGAAAGCCGGGATCCCCTTGAGCGTTGGTGATGCAGCGACGTCCGAAGCTGGCGAAGGCGGGAATCCGGCCGGGTACAGCACCGCGGGCCGACACGGGATATGCGGCAGTCGCCTCAAGCCTTCACACGCCGGAACAGGCTCCACGGCAGCGCGCGCAGCACACGGGCGACGAGTGCCCACTTGGCC
Source organism: Lysobacteraceae bacterium PS02065 (assembly GCA_029959555.1). GTDB lineage: Bacteria > Pseudomonadota > Gammaproteobacteria > Xanthomonadales > Rhodanobacteraceae > Dokdonella. Next base: position 72,087 of record JASCPI010000019.1, read on the forward strand.
GGTGCGTAGCGGTCGAACGAGCCCTTCGGCAGGCGTCGCACGACGTCCGCGGCGAGGTCGGAAGGCTCTGCCGGCGCCATCGGCAACTTCATCGCGAACGTGAGGTTGCTGCGCAGGAAGCCGGGTTTCCAGAACTGCACGCGCAGTTCGGATGGCGCATGGCGGTGGCGCAGGCTTTCGAAGAACGTCTCGAGGCCGCGTTTGGCCGCGGCATAGACGACGTTGCGGCCACGGCCGCGCACGGCCGCGATGCTGCCGAAGCCGACGATCGCGCCGCGTGCGACGAGCAGGCGCGGCAGCAGCGCGTGTGCGATCGCGAGCGGTGCGTGCAGGTTGATCGCGAGCAGCTGGCCGATCGCGCCGACGCCGAGGCCGAACGCGTCGTCCTCGCGCGAGACGCCGACCGGCATGAGCAGCGCGCTGGCCTCGTCCTCGCCTAGCGCCTCGAGCACGCGCGCGCCGGGATCGGGTTCGCGCGACAGGTCGAGCGCGAGCGGTTCGACGGCGACGCCGTGGCGCAGGCGCAGGTCGGCGGCGAGCGCGACGAGGTCGCGCACGTCGGAGGCGACGAGCAGCAACGCATGCCCGTTGCGCGCGAGTTCCTCGGCGAGGGCGCGGCCGAGGCCGCTCGAGGCGCCGATGACGATGGCGGTCACAGGTCGAGCCTCCGGGTCAGGTCGGAACGGTGCAGGCCTTGCGGGTCGAACGCGCGCAGGCGTGCGCGTGCGCCTTCGAAACCGCTGATCGCCTGGCGCACGGTCGCCGCATCGAGCGAGGCGTCCTTGATCAGGTTCGGACGCGCGCGCTGTTCGAGCGCGAGTGCGGTCAGCGCGTCGAGGAACGCGCGTTGCGTCGTCGCGCGCGGGCGCGCGAGCTGGATCGCGAACGCGATGCCGCGGCCGTCGAACGCGAGGCCTTCGGGTTCGCCGTCGAACAGCTTGCTCGCGACGAGCGTGATCGCGGGTCGGTGTTTCGCGACCAGGGCCTCGAGGCCGTCGACGAAGGCATCGTAGGTCGCGTACGGCACGAGCCACTGCGCCTCGACGAAGCCTTCGGGACCGAAGCCGCCGTAGTAGGCACGCGCATCGTTGAGCGGGAACAGCGCCGAGGCGACGTCGACCTGCGAGCTTCCCGCGCGGCACCAACGATGGTGGATCCACGCGTTCATCGCGGTGATGCCGGCGGGCGTCCACGCGCAGGCGCGCCACGGCGCGACCTGCACGGGCAGGTCGGCACCGGCTTTCGCGCGCGGCGCGGCCTCGTGCGATTCGAGGCCGAAGCGGATCACGCCGCGGCCGAAATGGCGTGCGCGACCGTCGTGCCAGCCGTACAGCAGCGGCGCGCCGGCGTGCGCGACGAGCACGTCGCGTGCCTCGCGCAGGTTCGCGACCGGCAGGCGGCGGATCGTGTACGCGGCCGGTGCCGGCGCGAGGCGCAGCGTCGCGTGCACGATCGTGCCGGCGATGCCGAAACCGGCATGGCAGGCCGCGAAGCGCTCGGCGTTTTCGTGCGGACTGGCCTGCAGCCAGCCGTGCAGCGGATCGAATACGCCGAGGGCTTCGACGTAATCGCGGAACGTGCCGTCGCGCGCGGGATTCTTGCCGTGCACGTCGGCGGCGATGCAGCCGCCGATGCTCGCGCGCGGATGACCCGGCACGACCGGCAGCGACCAGCCGTGGCGCAGCACGAAGCGCGCGACGTCGCCGATGCGTGCACCGGCCTCGACGGTGACGAGGCCATGTTCGGCATCGAAGCCGAGCAGGCGGTCGAACGCGCCGAGCTCCTGCGAGATCGCACCGTCGCCGAAGCTCGCGGCGACGTAGGACACGCCCGATCCACGCGCGATGCGCGGCACGTCGGGGGGCAGGCTTTCGAGCAGCCGGTAGCGGTCCGGGCGCTGCACGCGCACGGTGGACCGCGTGGAGCGATCGAACGTCGACAGGTCCAGATCAGCGAGCGCGTAGCCGCGCGGCGACACGCTCATGCGCCGGCCTCGCGCTGCTGCTCGGCTTCGTCGGCCTCGAACAGGCTGTCGAGTTCCGCGAGCGCCTCGCGCGTGGCCTTCACGATCGCGGCCTCGTCGTCGTAGACGAGGTGCTGCGAGGCGAGCAGCTTCTCGTCGTAGGCACGGAACGTCTCGACGCGCTGCGCGGCGAGGTCGTGTTCGAGGCCGAGCGCCTCGAGCACGTCGCGCGACAATACGAGGCTCGAATGGAACGTCTCGCGCACGACGGCGACGTCGAGGTCCATGAGGCGGAACACGTGCTGGCGGTTGCGCGCGCGCGCGAACACCTTCACGTGCGGGTACAGGCGGCGCACGTGGCGCGCGATGCGGATGTTGGTATCGGGGTCGTCGGTGGCGATGACGAGGATCTCCGCGTGGTCGATGTTGGCGGAACGCAGCAACTCGGGCTGGGCCGGGTCGCCGAAGAAGATGCGGCTGCCGAAGCGGCGCGAGACCTCGACCTGCTCGATCGAGTTCTCGATCGCGGTGAACGGCACGCGGCTCGCGCGCAGCACGCGCGCGACGATCTGGCCGACGCGGCCGAAGCCCGCGATGATCACGCGCGGCGTCTCGCCGTCGAGCGTGTCGTAGGCCGGCACGTCGCCTCCGCCGGACGCGACCTTCGGCGCGAGGCGTGCACCGAGCGCGACGAGCAGCGGCGTGAACGCCATCGACAACGTGATGACGACGACGAGCAGGTCGCGCAGCGCGGCGTCGATGAGCCGATGCTCGAGCGCGAGCGTGAACACGACGAAGGCGAACTCGCCGCCTTGTGCGAGCACCGCGGCGAGCGCGAGCGCGTTGCCGCGCGACTGCTTCGCAATGAAGCGTGCGAGGCCGTACAGCACCGCGCCCTTGATCGCGAGCAGCACCGCGAGCATCGCGAGCACGCGCAGCGGATCGGACAGGATCAGGCGGGCGTCGGCGGTCATGCCGACGCCGATGAAGAACAGGCCGAGCAGCAGGCCCTTGAACGGATCGATGCGCGCTTCGATCTCGTGGCGGTACTCGGAATCGGCGAGCAGCACACCGGCGAGGAACGCGCCGAGCGACATCGAGAGGCCTGCGCCTTCCATGATCATCGCGGTGCCGAGCACGACAAGCAGCGCGCTCGCCGTGAACACCTCGGGGATCTTCGAGCGCGCGGCGATGCGGAACAGCGGACGCAGCAGGTAGCGGCCCCCGACGACGACGATCGCGATCGTGACGATCACGCGCGCGACGACCAGCGTGTCGGAACCCGCGTCACCCGTGGCCTTGTGGATCGCGAGCGCCGGGATCAGCGCGAGGATCGGGATCGCGGCGACGTCCTGCAGCAGCAGGATCGCGAAACCGAGACGACCGTGTGGCGACTGCAGCTCCTTGCGCTCGGCGAGGATCTGCAGGCCGATCGCGGTCGACGACAGGCCGAGGCCGAGGCCGACCACGAGCGCGGCCTTCCAACCCATGCCGAACAGTTCGCAGACGCCGCCGATCGCGAGCGCGCTGATCACGAGCTGCAGGCTGCCGATGCCGAACACCTGGCGCCGCATGACCCACAGTCGCTGCGGCGACAGTTCCAGGCCGATAACGAACAGCATGAGCACGATGCCGAGCTCGGCGACGTGGGCGATCTCCTCGGCGTTGCCGACGAGGTTCAGGCCACTGGGTCCGATCAGGGCGCCGGCGGCGAGGTAACCGAGCACCGCGCCGAGGCGCGAGCGTCGCGCGAGGGGCACGGCGATGACGGCGGCCAGCAGCAGCACCACGGCGTACTGGAGGAAGGCATCGGACTGCAACGAGGACTCCTGCGCGGCGTCGGCGGGCGGCGCCGAAGCGCGCCGCATCGCCGTTTCCGGCGCGCGATTATGGCACGCGGTTCGTCAAGGACCTGTTGGGACGAGCGGGCTTCTCAGGCGCTGAGACGGCGGCGCGCGAGGCTGCGCGCCGACACCCGAGGAGACGCCCCATGCTGCTGGCCCCGTTCACGCTCGCCGACGTTCCCGCCACCCGTTCGCCGCGCCGCACGCGCCGTGCCACCGTAAAGGCGGCCGTACCGGCCGAACGCGTGCCCGCGTGGCTGGTCGCGTGGGCGATCGTCGGCGCGCTGCTGCTGGCCTTCGTGCCGGCCACGCGTGGCGGTGGCTTCGGCGGTGCGACGCTGCCGTTCTGGCTGCTCGGCGCACCCCTCGTCGACATCGCCTGGCTCACGCGGCGGCGCTGGCTGGCGGTGCTGCGCGACGTGCTCGCGAGGCGTTGAACCTCAGCCACGCGAGCCGAGGCGTTTGCGCTCCATGCGGCGCAGGAACTCGTCCATGATGCGGCGGTAAAGGTCCTCGCCGAGGTAGGCGTCCTCGACGCCCGCGTCGATCGACGGGTTGTCGTTGACCTCGATCAGGGCGAGGCGCTCGCCCGATTTCTTGATGTCCACGCCGTAGAGGCCGTCGCCGATCGGTGCGGTCGCGCGCAGTGCGAGCTTGACCACGTCGGCCGGCGCCTCGCGCACGGGCAGCGTCTCGAACCCGCCCGACTTGGCCGTGCCCTTCGCGCCGTGGTTGTAGATCTGCCAGTGGCCGCGCGACATGAAGTACTTGCACGCGTACAGCGGCTCGCGGTTGAGCACGCCGATGCGCCAGTCGAACTCGGTGAACATGAATTCCTGCGCGAGCACGAGCGCGGTGTGCTGGAACAGCTGGTCGGCCGCCTCCTTGAGCCGGCTCGCATCCTCGACCTTGACGATGCCGCGCGAGAACGAGCCGTCCGGGATCTTGAGCACGAGCGGGAAGCCGAGCTTCTCGACGACCTCCTCGAGCTTGCGCGTGTCCTCGCGGTAGAGGATCTCGGTGCGCGGGATCGGCAGCTTGCGCGACAGCATGAGGTCGTGCAGGTAGATCTTGTTCGTGCACTTGAGGATCGAGCCCGGATCGTCGATGACCACCATGTCCTCCTTCTCCGCCTTGTGGGCGAAGCGGTAGGTGTGGTGGTCGAGCGCCGTGGTCTCGCGGATGAACAGGCCGTCGTACTCGGCGAGGCGCTGGTAGTCGTTGCGGCCGACCGTGTCGACCTCGATGCCGAGCTCGCTGCCGGCCTCGACGAAGTGCTTGAGCGCCTTGCGGTTCGATGGCGGCATCGCTTCGTCGGGATTGACGAGCATGGCGAGGTCGAAGCGGAATTTGCGGCGCGCGCGCGGCTTGCGCCAGAGCTTCTTGGAGAACGCGTCGAGCGTCTTGGCGAACGCGTCCTCCTGCTCGTCGGACAGCGTGTGCAGGCCGGTCGGCTTGATCGCGCCGATCTGCCAGACGCGCTCGCGCTCGAACTCGATGCGCAGGATCGGACACGGGAACGCCTCGAACACCTGCCGCGCGAGGTCCTCGAGCGCGGGATGCGAGGTGTGGCCGAAGTAGACGAGGATGCCGAAATCGGTGGTGTCACGACCGCCCGCCGGCAGGAACTTGCCGAGCTGGCTGTTGAGGTCGTCGATGTCCAGGCCGTACAGCGAGCGCCGGCGCAGATCGTTGATCGTGCGCACCGACGGGATCACCTTGTGGCCGCGCGCCTCGGCGAGCAGCGACACGTAGTAGCCCGTGCCGAGGTACTTGTAGCTGCGGCAGAGGTTGATGACCTGGGTGCGCTCGTCGTCGTCGCTGAGCGGCTGCTTGAGGTAGTCCTGGGCGGAGACGACGTTGTCGGACGGGTAGTACGAGCCCCAGTCGGAGGCTTTTTCGACGACGATGACGAGGCGGCTCATGCAGCGGTGACCGTTCCGGTACGGGTGGATCCGCGGGGCATGGCGTGCGGGTGCGGGCGCCGGGCATGTCACGTCGGGAACGCGCGTGCTTTCGGCCCGCGCGGCGCGCGACTTATCGCGGCCGGCACCTGAAGGCCGGTTGAATGGATCCTGTGTCGTTGCGGCGGCGCGGCACGTTGCCTAGGCTCCCCCGCATGATGTCCACACCCGAGCCGCCGCCCGCCCCCGAGTCCGTCGATGTGCCGATCGTGTTGCGCCGCGCCGAAGCGGGCGACGTGCCCGCGCTCGTCGCGCTCGAGAACCGCGTGTTCACGGCCGATCGCCTCAGCGCGCGGCAATGGCGCCGGCACGTCGGCAATGCCGGCGCCGCCGTGATCCTCGCAGTACGCGGCGAGGCGCTGCTCGGCGCAGCGGTCGTGTTCTTCCGTGCCGGTCTCGACATCGCCCGGCTCTACTCGATCGCGCGGGCGCCCGAGACGCGCGGACTCGGACTCGGCGAGCGCCTGCTCGAGGCTGCCGAGGACGCCGCGCGTACGCGGGGCGCTGCGCGCATGCGCCTCGAGGTGCGCGAGGACAACGTCGCCGCGCAGCAGCTGTACGCACGCCGCGGCTACGCGCCGATCGGGCGACGGGACGGCTATTACGAGGATGGCGCGGACGCGCTGCGCTTCGAGAAGCGGCTCGACGAGGCGATGCCTTCGTCGTAAGCGAGGTCGACGACCACGCAGGGCAGCCTGCCCCTCTGCACCGTTCGGGCGACGCGGCGGCCATCGCGAGAATGGCGAGGATGCACGGCACTTCGAGAAGCGCCCCGAGCTGGCGACGTCATCTTCGTGAGCGAGGTCGACTGCTGCGTCGGGCGATCCGTACCCAAGCGCCGCTCGTGCATGGGGCACAGGCGACGCCCGCCATTCCCTGTCCATCGGGATCGGCGCCGCGCATCGCATCAAGGGCGGGCACGGGACCACGGCGACGCCTTGCGGCATCATGCGCGGTTTGTGGCGAAGGACTCACGCATGAACGACACCGGCAGGCGGCGCGCCCTCGTGACCGGCGGCAGCGGCGACATCGGCGGCGCGATCGCACGCGAGCTGGCCTCTGCGGGCTGCCACGTGATCGTGCACGCGCATGCGAACGTCGTGCGTGCCGAGGAGATCGCCGCGGCGATCCGTGCCGACGGCGGCTCCGCCGAGGCGATCGCGTTCGACGTCGCCGACGGCGAGGCCTCGCGCACGGCGCTCGAAGGCCTGCTCGAAGGTGGCGCGATCCAGGTGCTCGTCAACAACGCCGGCATCCACGACGACGCGCCGATGGCCGGCATGACCAGCGCGCAGTGGCGGCGCGTGATCGACGTGTCGCTGCACGGCTTCTTTCACGTCACCCAGCCGCTGCTGCTGCCGATGGCGCGCACGCGCTTCGGGCGCATCGTCAGCGTGTCGTCGGTGGCGGGCGTGCTCGGCAACCGCGGCCAGACCAACTACGCGGCCGCGAAAGCCGCACTGCACGGTGCCTCGCGCTCGCTCGCGCGCGAGATGGCCTCGCGCGGCATCACCGTCAACGTCGTCGCGCCGGGCCTCGTCGAAGGCGCGATGCTCGGCTCGACGTTCGACACCGCCCACGTCAAGGCGATCGTACCGGCCGGCCGCGCAGGCCGCCCCGAGGAAGTCGCCGCCCTCGTCGGCTTCCTGTGCTCGGACGCGGCGAGCTACGTCAACGGCCAGGTCATCGGGGTGAATGGCGGGATGGGGTGAGGGGGCGGGAGCAGCGGACGGCGGTTGTCACGGCGATTGAAGGCATGGCGACCATCGTGTGACGACTATGATGGCGTGTGCTTCTTCAGTCTTCGGATCATCGCTTCCCGCGTCGACGCGGGACTTCGACTCTGAACCACCGCCGCCCCGGCCAGCGCCGGCACATCAGCATCGATTCGCTCTCTCCTATCGTCATTCCGGCGCAGGCCGGAATCCAGCGCCTTGCAGTTGCGCCCACACCTGCCATGGCGAAGACATGTCGATGCGAAGTCGAAGGCACTGGATCCCGGCCTTCGCCGGGATGACGGCCACTCGGATTCAAACGGCACCGCGACGACCGTTATAGGTAGCCCGAATCCACCCTCACCTACCGTCATTCCGGCGGAAGCCGGAATCTCCTTGGGCGTTGCATCGGCAGCATTACGGTTGGAAGGGAGTTGGCTGCATAGAAACAGCGCGCCGCCTCCGTTGCGTGACACGATCGATCCCCGAAGCCATCACATCACCAACGCTCAAGGGGATCCCGGCTTTCGCCGGGATGACGGCATCTTGGCTTGACGGGTGTCGCGATACCCGTTTTCTGCAGGTCGAGATCAGCCGTACGCCGTCACCGGATGTCATCAAGTGATGTGATCCACCTTCGACATGGCACGGGCATCTCGGGCGTGATCGTCTGACGACATCCTCCGGTCGTCGTGACCACGCCGGAAGCGCCCTCCCTACGCCGCCTTCTCGAACAACGGCAGCGGTGCCTCGGGTTCGTTCGGCAGGCCTTCGACGTCGAGCCCGGGGCACGCGGCGGCGGCGCGCGAGACGATCGTCGCGGCGAGTTCGCGCATGCGGGCGACGTTGTCGCGCAGGCGCTGGCGCACGCCGGCGTCGTCGAGCGGGTCGGCGAGCGTGGCGTTCATGTCGAGGAACCAGTCGATGCGGCCCTGGTCCCACATGACCGCGTCGCTGCGGCGCGAGCCCTGTTCGTACCAGCGGCGGAAGAACGCCTGCATGTCGAGGTTGAGCTGGCTCGCGGCGAGAAGGTCCTCGCGCAGTTCGCCGAGCAGGGCGACGTCGGCGAGGCGCTCCTGGTAGGTGAGCTGGCAGAGGATGCCCCAGTAGTAGGTGTAGTCCCAGATCACCTTGGTGGCCATGACCTCGGCATCGCCGAAGATCGCGTACTGGTCGCGGTAGAGGCTGAGCGTGTTCTCGTAGAACGAGAAGTAGAACTGTTCGTACAGGCGCGCGTACGCGGCGAGCGGCTTGCGTGCGCGGTCGAGCGCGACGAGCTCGCAGATGTAGGTGTTGGCGATCGCGATGAAGTCGCTGCCGGGCGAGTAGAACGGATCGAGGAACACGCCGGCCTCGCCCGTGATTGCCCAGCGGTCGCCCGAGAACACCTGCTTGCAGCCGTACGAGAAGTCGCGGAAGAACAGGAAGTCCATGAGCTTGTCGCGGCGCGACTCGCAGTGGCGCGCGACGAGTGGCTGGAACTCGCGCAGCCATTCGAGTGCGCGCTCGAACGTGTTCATCTTCTCGAGCGGATGCATGGTCGCGTCGCAGACGATGCCGACCGAGTGCGCGCCCGAGCCGAGCGGGATCAGCCACACCCAGTAGCCGGGACCGCAGAGATGATTGGTCGAGCGCCAGCGCTCGGCCGGCGTGCAGCGCCCGCCCCAGGCGGTATCGCCGATCCAGTCGTCGATCGCGAGGCGGTCGTCGATGCGGAACCACACGGCGTTGGCGTGGTGGCCATTGTCGGGTTCGGCGAGGTCGAACTTGCGCTTGAGCACGCCGGCGCGACCCGAGGCGTCGACGACCCAGCGCGCGCGGAACTGGCGCTCGGCACCGTCGACCGTGGCACGCACGATGTGCTCGTCCTCGCCGCTGCCCATGTCGACACCGCGCACGACGGCGCCGTCGAGGAAGCTGATGCCGCGTTCGCGTGCGACGTCGCCGAGGTGGTTCTCGAAGATGCCGCGGTCGATCTGCCAGGTCGGCGTCGGCATGACCTGGCTCACGCCGAGTTCGGTGAGGTTCTCGAGATCCTCGCGGCCTTCGCTGAAGAAGAAGCGGAAACCGAACTTGCGGATGTGTTCGGCGTCGAGATGGTCGCGCAGGCCGAGCGTCTCGGCGAAGTAGTGTGCGCCGATCTCGACGGTCGATTCGCCGACCTTGTGCGCGGCCGGCGGCAGCGGATGCCGCTTGCGCTCGACCACGACGACGTCGATGCCCTCGAAGCGCTGGCGAAGCTGGAGCGCGAGGCAGAGGCCGGCGAGGCCGCCGCCGAGGATCACGACATCGTGGGAGGAAGCGGTCGTCATGCGGTGTCCTTCAGGGGGATGGATCGACGGCCCGGCGCGCTCAGGCGTGCACGCCGAGCAGCGGCGGGTCGACGACACACGGCGGCGAACCGTGCGAACGACGGTAGCTGTCGACGACGCGACCGTAGTGGACGACGCGCCAGATCGTGTACCACGTGATCCGCGTGATATCCATGACGGGGCGGAAATGGCTGCGGCGCAGGCCTGCGTGGTAGCGCGCGTCGATCGGCACCGAGACCACGCCGAGCCCGCATTCGCGCGTCGCGGCGATCAGGATCGCGGCTTCGAACACGAAGCCCTGCTGCAGCAGGTCGACGCGTTCGAGCGCGACGCGCGGGTAATAGCGCTGGCCGCTCTGCGTGTCGGCGACCGGCACGCCGCAGCCCCACGAGATGCCCCAGTCGGCGACCGCGTTGGCACGACGGCGCGCGGTCGGCTGGTTGTCGCGCGTGCGCATGCGCGCGCCGATGACCAGATGGTTCGGGTACTGGCGCGCAGCGGCCAGCATGCGCGGGATGTCGGCGGCATCGTGCTGGCCGTCGCCGTCCATCGTGACGACGGCATCGAAGCCGCGACGCAGCGCCTCGCGGAAACCGTCCCGCAGGCTCTCGCCCTTGCCCTGCGGGGTCGCGTGGCGGATCAGCGTGACCGGCAGGTCGGCGATGAGCTCGACGGTGCGGTCGGTCGAGCCGTCGTCGATGACGATCACGTCGGGAAGCACGGCGAGCGCGGCTTCGACGACGGTGCGGATCGCGCGCTCCTCGTTGAGCGCGGGGATCACGATGGCGACGCGGGGCGAATCGGAAGCGGTGGACATGGCGGTCATTCCCTGGCCGAGCGCCGCGAGGGCGCAGCGCGGTGATGCGGCGCGCGCGACGGCACGCTCATGGACATTCGACGCGCAACGCGTCGCCCTGCCCGCCCGGCAGGTGCAACGGACCGGCGAGGTCGCTGACCAGCGCGCACAGGAACGGCAGCGCGTGCGCGGCCGTCGGGTTGCCCGCGGCGATCGCCGCGAACGCGGGCGGCAGCGTGGGCAGCGTGACGACGCCGTCGGGATCCAGGCCGATGCGCAGGCGCGACAGGCCGGAGCCTTCGACGAACGGCGCGAGCACGAGCGCGGTGCCGAACAGCGGCGTGCTCGGCGAGACGTCCGCGAGTGGGCCGCGCGACTCGGTGTCGTAGGCGACGAGCAGCACCGGCGTGTCGCCCGAGACCGCCTGCACGGCGGCCTCGAACAATGCCGCGCCGAAGCTCGCGGTCCAGCCGCTGATCGAGGTGGACGGCCGGTGGCAGCGCGTCGCGATCGTCCAGTAGCCGGCCGGCGCGTTGTGCACGGAGTTGTGGAAGCGGATCGGCGACAGCTCGTGCGGCGCGGTCGCGAGCGTCGAACACATGTAGTCGGTGATCGCGAGGTCGCCATGGGTCGAGGCGAACACGCTCGGCAGCTCGGCGCCTTCGCGACCGGCCGCTTCGCAGGCCTGGCTCGCGACCTCGCAGGCGAGCAGCACGGGTTCCGGCGCGCGGCGGCGCTCGGCCGGCGGCAACAAGCCCGGCGCGGGACGCGCCGGCGCGTCGGCGGCGGGCCCGTCGCCACGACGCAGGCCTGCGC
>JASCPI010000001.1 GCA_029959555.1 Lysobacteraceae bacterium PS02065
CGGCCGCGGCGGCGACGATGGCGGCGGCGCCGGGCAGCACCGCGAGCGCGGCGCCGGCCAGCGGCGTGTAGGTGTCGGCGCCGACCACGCGGCGCAGCGGCGTCGCGCCGAAGCCGGCCTCGACGATCGCCGTGATCACGCCCTCGCCCACGCCGGCCGCCTCGCGGCCCTCGTCGACGACGAGGATGCGCTTCGCGCCGGCCGCCTGTGCGGCGACGAACGCGTTGTTCAGCGGGACCAGCCAGCACAGGTCGACCACGCGCACCTTCCAGCCGTGCGCGGCCTCGATCGCGCGCGCGGCGCGCAGGCTCATCGGCACGCCGTTGCCGTAGCTGAAGATGACGAGATCATCGGCCTCGGGCGCGTACACGCGGCCCTCGCCGAGCGGCATCGCCTCGTCCTGCGGCGGGTACGGGAACAGCCACTGGCCGTCGCCGGCCTCGTGCAGGTCCTTGGTCATGTACAGCGCGATCGGCTCGAGGAACACGGTCACGCGGCCATCGACCCTGGCCAGCGCGGCGAGCGTGCGCAGCATGCGCGCGGCGTCGTCGCCGCGGCTCGGGCAACCGACCACGAGGCCCGGGATGTCGCGCAGCGCGGTGATCGAGTTGTCGTTGTGGAAGTGCCCGCCGAAGCCCTTCTGGTAGCCGAGGCCGGCGATGCGCACGAGCATCGGGTTGCGGTACTGGTCGTTCGAGAAGAACTGCAGCGACGCGGCCTCGCCGCGGATCTGGTCGCAGGCGTTGTGGAAATAGGCCAGGTACTGGATCTCGGGCACCGGCAGCATGCCCATGTTCGCATAGCCCTGGGCGAGGCCGAGGATCGTCGTCTCGTCGAGCAGCGTGTTGAACACGCGCGCGCCCTTGAACGCCTTGTGCAGGCCCTTGGTGACCGTGTAGACGCCGCCCTTCTGCGCGACGTCCTCGCCGAACAGCAACGTGTCCGGGTACTTGATGAACAGGTCGTGCAGCGCCTGGTTGATCTGGATCGCGAGATGGCGCGCCGGCAGCTTCTCGGGCAGCTTGTCCTCGCCGCCGAACACGGCGAGGCGGCGCGCGGGATCGGCCACGCGCACGGCCTCGGCGACGACCGCCGCGGGCGAGTACGGCGCGAGCGGCGCGATGACTTCCTCGAGCGTCTCGAGCTTGGGCCGGCGGTCGGCCTCGTCGGCGGCCTCGAAGCAGCGCGTGCGCATCGCCTCGTAAGCCTCGAGCAGGGCGTCCTTCGTGAACAGGCCCGACTCGAGCGCGATCGCGGCCGATCGCAGCAGCGGGTCGGTCGCCTCGACGGCGACGAGTTCCTCGATGCTGCGCCACTCGATCTCGAAGTCGGTACCGGCGTGGCCCATGATGCGCGTCGTGCGCAGGTGCAGGAACGTCGGCCGGCGCGTCGTGCGGCAATGCTCGACCGCGCGCTCGACGTCGGCGTAACCCGAAGCGAGGTCGAGGCCGTCGGCGTAGAAGTAGTCGAGGTCGCGGCGCTCGGCGAAGTTGCGCGCGATCCAGCCGCCCGGCGTCTTCACCGAGATGCCGATGCCGTTGTCCTCGCAGACGAACAGCACGGGCGCGGGCAGCTTCTGGTAGGCCGTCCACGCGGCCGCGTTGAACGCGGTCTGCGCGGTGGCGTGATTGGACGAGGCATCGCCGAACGAACAGATCGCGATCGAGTCCGACGGGATCGGCAGCTCGTGCCGGATGCGGCGGCCCTGCTCGATCGCGAGCGCGGTGCCGAGCGCCTTGGGCAGGTGCGAGGCGATCGTCGAGGTCTGCGGCAGTACCCACAGCGGCTTGCTGCCCCACACCTTGTGGCGGCCACCCGAGGCGGGATCGTCCTTGCTCGCCGCGAACGACAGCGCCGAATCCATGACCGGATCCATGTCCGGCAGCTTGCGGAAACGCTCGGCCATGAACGCGCCCGAGCGGTAATGCAGGAAGGCCGGATCGGTATGGCGCGTCAGCTTCGCGACGAGCGCATTGCCCTCGTGGCCGCTCGAGCCGATCGTGTAGAACACCTTGTTGCGCACGCGCAGCACGCGCGCCATGAGGTCGAGGTGGCGCGAGACGAGCTGCGAATCGAACAGCTCGAGGAACGCCTGCGCGCTGCACGCGCTGCCCGGCAGCACGGGTGCGCCCGGCGCGGGCTTCGCACGCGGCGTGCCCTGCCAGTCGCGCACGAACTCGACGAAGTTCTGATCGCAGATCTCGGCGCGGTTGAGGCCACGGTGACGGGCGGCGATCGGGGGCGGGTTCGGTACGGCGGCCATGGCGGTCGTTCGGGGTCGGGAAAGCCGGCGATTGTAGCGCCGGCGCGGCGGCGTGCCGATCGCCCGGCTTCCGTGGCGGTCGTCATGGAAGCGGATCTCGCGCTCTGCTATTGATCCGCCGGCGTCGCGGCACCGCCGCGGTCGGAGGGGACGGGATGGCCATGCGGATCGACCCCTGTCGCGCGGCGCGTGCGCTGGCCGCGATCGTCTTCATGCTCACGGGTGCCGTCGCCTCGGCACAGCCGCAGTCCGCTCGCCCCGACCCGCTGCTCGCCCACGGCTTCGAACGCGCCGATGCCGGACCGGCCACCGACGCAGCGGCCGCACGCTTCCTCGCCCAGGCCACGTTCGGCCCGACGCTCGAGGACATCGCCCACCTGCGCGCGGTCGGCTACGCGGCGTGGATCGACGAGCAGCTCGCCCTGCCCGCCTCGACCCAGGTGCCGTATCTGGACTGGGTCACCACGCTGCCGTCGCAGCCCGACGGCAACAACCACGTCACCGACGCCACGCGCCTGGAGATCTGGGCGATCAACGCCCTCGGCACGCCCGACCCGAGCCGCGGCAACGTGCGGCCGCGCGACGCGCTGCGCCAGCGCGTCGCGTTCGCGCTGAGCGAGATCTTCGTCGTCTCGAACAAGAACGGCACGCTGGCCTACCAGCCGTGGGCGCTCGCGAGCTGGTACGACATGCTCGCCACGAACGCGTTCGGCAGCTACCGCACGCTGCTCGAGGACGTGACGCTGCATCCGGCGATGGGCATCTACCTCAGCCACATCCAGAACCAGAAGGCCGACCCGACGCGCAACATCCGCCCGGACGAGAACTACGCGCGCGAGGTCATGCAGCTGTTCTCGGTCGGCCTCGTGCAGCTCGCCGCGGACGGCACGCCCGTACTCGCCGGCGGCCAACCCGTGCCGACCTACGACCAGGCCACCGTGCGTGGTTTCGCGGCCGTGTTCACGGGCTGGAACTGGAACAACACCGGCTGCGGTCCCGGCAGCTATACCTGCTGCACCGTGCAGACCTACACGAACTGCGGGCCTTACGACTACAACGTGCCGGCGTGGAAGCTGCCGATGCAGCCGATCGAACCCTTCCACGACACCACGAGCAGCAAGCAGCTGCTCGCTTATCCCGGCAGCACCCTGCCCGGCGGCGTGCTCGCTGCGGGCGGCAATGCGCGCGCCGAACTCGCGGCCGCGCTCGACAACCTCTCGCAGCATCCGAACGTCGGACCGTTCATCGCGCGCCGGCTGATCCAGCGCCTCGTCACGAGCAACCCGAGCCCGGCCTACATCGGCCGCGTCGCCGCCGTGTTCGCGAACGACGGCCAGGGCACGCGCGGCAACCTCGGCGCGGTCGTGCGCGCCGTGCTGCTCGACGCCGAGGCGCGTTTCGGACAGTGGAACGACACCGCGCGCTTCGGCAAGCTGCGCGAACCGCTCGTGCGCACGACCCACCTGTGGCGCGCGATGAACGCGGCGAGCACGGGCGGCCGCATCGACACGATCAACCCGTATCCGCCGATCGAGGACTGGTACGGCCAGGGCCCGCTGCGCTCGCCGTCGGTGTTCAACTTCTTCCGTCCCGATTTCCGCCGCCACGGCGAGATCGCCGCGGCAGGGCTGTACAGCCCCGAGTTCCAGATCCTCAGCGACACGATGGCGGTCGGCACGCCGAACCGCCTGTTCAGCCTCGCGTTCTGCTGGCACTCCGACGGCGAGAGCTGCTGGACCAACGGCCGCGGCGCAACGCTCTACCTCGACACCGCGCGTGACGCGACGCTCGCCGCGAGCGATCCCGACGCGCTGCTCGCGCGCTACGACCTGCTGTTCCTGTCCGGGCAGATGTCGCCGTTCATGCGCGCGACGCTGCGCACGCGGCTGGTCGCGATCACCGGCGCGAACCGCGGGCGCCAGCGCGTGCAGCACGCGCTGTACCTGATCCTCAACAGCCCCGAATACGCGATCCAGAAGTAGAGGCCGCCATGCACGTGCATCGACGCCGGTTCCTTGTCCGCAGCCTCGCCGCGCTCGGCGGCGCAGGCCTGAGCGGCGCCTTCGGTTCGCTGCGCGCGTTCGCTGCGGCGACGTCGCAGCAGGCGTTCCCGCCCGGCGACTTCAAGGCGCTCGTGTGCATCTTCCTCAACGGCGGCAACGACAGCTTCAACACGATCGTGCCGTACAGCGCGCAGGCCTATGCCGACTACCGCAGCTCGCGCACGGTGCTCATGGCCAACGGCGGCCTCGCGTTCGACCAGGCCACGCTGCAGGCGAATGCGCTCGTACCGCGCGCGCCTGTCGCCGGCCTGCCGGGTGGGCCGCCGAGCGACGGCGCGAACTACGGCATGCATCCGGCGATGGCCGGCCTGCGCGGCCTGTTCAACGACGGCCGCGCGGCGATCGTCGGCAACGTCGGCACGCTGCTGCATCCGACCAGCCAGGCCGCCTACCAGGCCGGCACGGTCGCGGTGCCGCCGCAGCTGTTCTCGCACTCGGACCAGACCACGACCTGGCAGACCTCGCGCCCCGACGACGCCAACGCGAACGGCTGGGGCGGCCGCATCGCCGACCTGCTGCACGCGGCCAACAGCGGCGCGATCCCGATGTGCATCTCGCTGTCGAACAACAACCTGTTCCAGCGCGGCGACACCCAGGACAGCTACTCGATCGATCCGTCCGGCGTCGAGAAGCTGAGCTACCTCGGCGAAGGACCGGAATCGTGGGTGATCGGCCCCAACGCGGCCGGCATCGCCGCGTGGCAGGCACTCGTCGCCGAAGGTGCGCAGGCGCACCTGTTCGAGCGCGCGTTCGCCGACAGCTCGCGCAAGGCGGTCGACAACTACGAGGTCGTCGACGCCGCATTGAGCGGCGCGCCGACGCTCGCGACGAGCTTTCCCGACACGCCGCTCGGCCGCCAGCTGCGCATGGCCGCGCAGCTCGTGCAGGTGCGAGGTGCGCTTGGCATGGCGCGCCAGGTGTTCTTCGCCTCGGTCGGCAACTACGACACGCACAGCTACCAGATCGACGACCAGCAGGCCAACCTCGCCCAGCTGTCAGGGGCGATCACCGCGTTCCAGGCCGCGATGGACGAGCTCGGCACGGCCGATCGCGTCACCACGTTCACCGCCTCGGATTTCGGCCGCACGCTCGGTGTCAACGGTGACGGCACCGACCATGGATGGGGCGGCCATCACCTCGTCGTCGGCGGCGCCGTGCGCGGCGCGCGCTTCTACGGCGCGATGCCGTCGCTGCGCGCCAACGGCAATCCCGACGACACCGGCTACGGCCAGGTCATCCCGACCACCGCGGTCGACCAGTACGCGGCGACGCTGGCGCGCTGGTTCGGCGTCGATACGGCCGGAATCGCGACGATCCTGCCGAACCTCGGCCGCTTCGCGAGCGCCGACCTCGGCTTCATGAGCTGACCGACACGCGGTCGCGATTGGCCCGGACGTCCCGGGCGGCTATCGTAGGCACCGGCGCGCTCGCGCCGAAGGGGATTCTGCCTTGAACGCGCCCGACGACCCGTCGTCCGACGACCGCACCGAATGGCTCGGCCACGACCAGGACGCGCCCGCCGACGGCAGCGACTTCGGCCCGGGCTCGCGTATCGGACCCTACACGCTCGTCGAGCACCTCGGCGAAGGCGGCATGGGCCAGGTGTTCCTCGCCGAACAGGTCGAACCGATCCGCCGCCGCGTCGCGCTCAAGCTGATCCGCAGGCAGATCGCCGACGACCTCACGCTGGCCTACTTCCAGATCGAGCGCCAGGCGCTCGCGCGCATGGAGCACCCGGCGATCGCGCGCGTCTACGACGCCGGCCGCACGGAGGAAGGCTTCCCGTATTTCGCGATGGAGTACGTCGAGGGCATCACGCTGCGCCGCTGGCGCCGCGAGGCCTCACCCGACCTCGCCACGCGCCTGCGCGTGTTCACGACGCTCGTGCGCGGCGTGCAGCACGCCCACGAGCGCGGCATCGTCCACCGCGACCTCAAGCCCGACAACATCCTCGTCACCGTCGTCGACGGCCAGGCCCAGCCCAAGCTCATCGACTTCGGCATCGCAATCGGCGTCGACGGCAGCGGCAGCGTCTCCGCGCATCGCGCCGGCACGGTGGACTACATGAGCCCGGAGCAGTTCGCCGAGCAGCACGCGGCGATCGACGCGCGCAGCGACGTCTACAGCCTCGGTGCCGTGCTGCTCGACCTGCTCGACGATGCGCGCGTCCTGCGCGGCGGCACCACGACGCTGCGTCCGACCGAGCTGCATGCGCGCCTGCGCGCCTCGCTCAAGGGCCATGTCGATCCCGACCTGCGCGCCGTGCCGCTGGAGTTGCGCCACCTGCTCGCGCGTGCGCTCGCGCCGGACCGCGAGCATCGCTACGCCTCGGCCGCCGCGCTCGCCGACGACGTGCAGCGTTTCCTCGACGGACGCCCGCTCGAGGCCGTCCCGGCGACGCGCCGCTACGCGATGCGCAAGTTCGTGCAGCGCCATCGCGTGCCGGTGGCGCTGGCCTCGGCGATCGCGCTCGCCGTCCTCGCGGGCCTCGTCGCGACGACGTGGTCGCTGCAGCGCGCCGAGCGCGAGGCGGCACGCGCGCGGGCGACCGCCGACTTCCTCTCGACCGTGCTCGCCGGCGTGGATCCGGACACCGCCCGCGAACTCGACAAGACGCTGCTGCGCAAGGTGCTCGACGAGGCCGCCTTGCGTGCGGGCCGCGAGCTCGCCGCGCAGCCGGACGTCCTGATCGACATCGAGGGCGTCATCGCACGCAGCTACACCGGACTCGAGGACCACGAGCGCGCGCTCGCGCACGCACGCGCTGCGTACGACCTCGCGGTCGCGCGCGGCGGCGAGTCGGGTTCGTCGGCCTACGCCACGTTGCCGTCGCTGACCACCGCACTCGTCAACACCGGGCACGCCGACCAGGCGCTGCCGATGCTCGAGCGCGCGATCGCCGCAGGCGGAGCCGCGGGCATCGATCAAGCGAAGATCCTGCAGCTGCGCCACAACCTTGCGATCACGCTGCGCGACCTCGGCCGCTCGCGCGACGCGATCGTCGAATCGCAACCCGCCTCGGAAGGCCTCGACCGCCTGCTCGGCCCTGATGCGGAGCCCTCGGTCAACGCACGTCTCACGCTGGCGATCCTGCTTGCCGACCTCGATCGCTTCGACGAGGCGATCCCGATGATCAGGGAGCTCATCGCACGCCGCTCGTCCACGCTCGGCGCGGACCACCCGCTCGTGCTGACGATGCGCAACAGCCTCGCCGTGTTCCACATGCAGTCGCGGCAGTTCGCCGAGGGCGAGCGCGAACTCAAGGCCCTGCTCGATCCGGTACGCAGGCAGTACGGCGACGGGGGCCGCTTCGCGCTGATGATCGAGGGCAACCTCGGCGGCGCGCTGCGCCAGCAGGGCAAGGTCCAGGAGGCCGGGCCGTACTACCGGCGCACCTACGAGAACTACCTGCGTCTGTTCGGCCCGGACCACATGCGCTCGATGCAGGCCGCACACAACTACGCCAACTGGCTGCTCGACGCGGGGCGCATCGCGGAGGCACTGGCGATGCAACGAAGCGCGCTCGAGGCGATGCGCAGGCAGTATCCCGACGACCATCCCGTGACGGCCGAGATCCTGACCGGCCTCGGCAAGGCCCAGATCGCCGCGGGCGATCTCGACGATGCCGAGCGCTCGTTGCTCGAATCGATGCGCATGAAGATCGCCGTGCGCGGACCCGACAGCAGTCGTTTGCCGGCCAGCCGTGAAGCCCTGCGCGAGCTCTACACGAAGCTCGGCCGCACCGACGAGGTTGCCCGCTACGCGGAGCCTCCCGCGACGACGCCTTGACGGTGCGCGGCGCTCCGCCGCCGTGCACTGCACGTCCGCGCGTTCCGCGACACCGGGGGCTGGCCCGGCACCCAGGCATACCCGGCATCGCGTCCCGCGCGCTCAGGCCTGCATCGGCACGAAACCCGGCTGCGTGCGCACGCGGTCGAACCATGCCGTGATCGCCGGGTACCGGACCAGATCGAAGCCGCCTTCGGCGGCGACGTGCGTGTACGCGAACAGCGCGATGTCGGCGACCGAATAGGCCTCGCCCGCGAAGAACGCGTGCTGGGCGAGATGACCTTCCATGACGTCGAGCGCCTGCGTGCCGCGCTCGATCAGCCGCGGGAGGTCGGCGTGGCGCGCGTGGTCGGCCGGCAGCCAGCGGCGGATGAAGCGTGCGACGGCGACGTAGGGCTCATGGCTGTACTGCTCGAAGAACATCCACTGCAGCGCGAGCGCACGCTGCCATGCGTCGGCGGGCAGCAGCGGCGAGCCGTCGGCGAGGTAGCACAGGATCGCGTTCGATTCGGCGAGCACGCGCCCGTCGTCGCGTTCGAGCAGGGGCACCTTGCCGTTCGGATTGAGCGCGAGGAACGCCGGCGTGCGCGTGGCGCCCGCGGTGCTGTCGGTCTCGATCCACGCGTGTTCGCGGCCGAGGTGCGCGAGCACGAGCTGCACCTTGTAGCAGTTGCCCGAAGCGGCCATGCCGTACACGCGCATCACGGGCTCCCCCTGCGCGCCTGCCAGTCGGCACGCGTCTGGCCCCAGACTTCCACCTCGAGGTCGTGCGGTGCCGGCAGGCGTCCCATGCGCAGCAGGCGCGAGCCGAGCTTGGCCGCGACCACCTTGGACTTGTCGTTCGCGGGAGAGATCGTATGCACGATCTCGTCCCAACCCAGCGTGTCGAACGCCCACGTCATCGCCGCCGCCGCGGCTTCGGGCGCGTAGCCGCGGCCCCATGCATCGCGCGCGATGCTCCAGCCGACTTCGGTGCCGGGCCAGCCTTCGGGCTGCCAAGGGCCGACCCGGCCGACCCAGCGCCCGCTCGCCTTCTCGATCACCGAGAAGAACGCGAAACCGTACAGCGACCATGCACCCGCGACGGTCGCGAACGCACGCCATGCGACCGGACGCGCCTGCACGCCGCCGAGGTGCAGCGTCGCCTCCTCGTCGGCCGAGAATGCAGCCCAGGGTTCGAAATCCTCGGGAAGCGGCGGGCGCAGCACGAGCCGTTCGGTCTCGAGCCGGATCGACGGGAGCGACATGGCGGGATCTCGCTGGGCAGGGACGGCGAGTCTAGCGCCGGGCGGGCCGCGCGGATGGCGCGGAGATCGCACATCACGGGGAGATCACCCGAGGTAGGTTTTCACCCTGCGCGCCATGCCGGAATGAAGGCATGATCGTCGACACAGGGAATCCGGAAAGTCCGACACACCTAACCGAGGCTAAGATGCCCCCTCGCGACCGATCCATCGACATCGGCCCGCTCGTCGCCGAGCGCGCGCTTCTCTATTCCCGCAAGGGATCGGACGAAAAAAGAGCCGCCGTGTTCCAGGTCCATGCGCCTCGCCCCGATCCCGGCTCCGACAGCGAATCCGATGGAAGCCGCGGCTACGTCTGCATCGTATGTTTCAAAGGCATCGATCTGCCGTCTCTCGACGTGCATGGCATCGATACCCTGCACGCCCTGGCCCAAGCGTGTGATCTCGACGTGCTCCTGCGCGGCGTGAAATCACGATTCACCTTCTACTGGCCCGGCGGCGAGCACTACTTCGACGAGGACGAGCCGGCCTGAGCGAACGCGGGCGCAGCCACCCTGACACCTCACTCCACGCACACGGGCACCATGATCATCGTCATCGCGCCGCCGCCGAGGTTGGCGATGTGGCGGGGCTGCATCGTGGTCTTGCGGCAGGTGAGCTTGCGCGCCTGCGCGTCGCCGGCGGCGCTGTCGTCGGCGGCATCGCGCGACAGCGTGTAGTCGAAACGGAAACGCGTGCCGGGTGGCAGGGCTTCCTTGTTGCCGGCCAGCAGTTCGGTGTCGACCGTGAGCACGAAGCGCTCCGGCAGCACGCGACCGTCGAGCATCACCTTGCGCTCGCTGAAGACGCCTTCGCCGCGCAGGCGGCCTTCGCGGTCGATCGTGAGGGTGATGTCGTCGTCGCCGACCCAGCCATCGGCAGTGTCGCGGCCTTCGGCCATGAAGCTCATGTCGCCCTTGCCTTCCACGATGCCGCTCACGACGAGGCGCGAGCGGCCGTTGCCGAGCGGTTCGAAGTACGCGGTGCCTTCGCCGCGGTCGCGCTGCATGTCGCGCTTGGCACCGGCTTCGCGCACGCCGACCTGCAGGCGGCCGAGCCAGGGATCGGCGACGTTGTCGCGTGACGGAGGAGACTCGGCGCAGGCCGCGAGCGACGCCGCCGCGAACGTGATGCCCAGCCAGATGATCCGCATACCCGCTCCTCGTCCGTGGGATGGACGACGATGCCCGCGCTCGCGTGAACCGCGACTGCTTCAGCGCTTGTAGGTGCAGGCCGGAAGGATGCGCTCGATGTTGCGGTAGTCGCGCGTTTCGCAGTGCCACTGCATGCCCATCGCGTCGATGTGGGACACGTCGGGCACGAGCTGGATGCGACCGCCTTCCTTGCCCGACTTGGCATTGAACACGAGCTCGATCGAACCATCCCGCACAGTCGCCGACATGAGCGCCTTGCCCCGGTAGCGATCCGGGGCGGGAAGCCCGGCTGCCTCGTTGTCGGCCGGCAACTGGCCCCTGACCATGTACGACTCGAGGATCGCGACCTGTAGGGAGGACGCTACGTGGAAGTCGCTGAGCATCAGGGTCTGCAAGGTATCGCGCACGACGACGGGCGGCTTCATGTTTTCGATCGCCTCGCGCAGGAACGCGCTTTCGGCGGTGGCATCGGCAACACGCTTGCGCGACGCCTCAATCTCGCGCTGCAACTCGGCATTTGCATTGTCGCGTACGGATACGGCGTCACGCAGTGCAGCGATCTCCTCACCCTGCATCGCGATCTGGTCATTCCGCTTACTCAACTGCTGGTACGCGAGGAGGCCCGCGAACACCACGACGACCGCGATCGCCGAGAACAGGATGCCGTTGCCGTTGCGCATGGTGCGAGCCTCGTCGTGGACGATCAGAACGCGTTGATGCCGGTCAGTTCGCAGCCGACGACGAGCGATCCGCATCCGGCGTTCCTCGTCCGTGGAGTGGATGCACTGCCCGCGTGAACCGGCGCTGCGTCAGGGCGCATACGTGCAGGAGGGCATCGTGCGCGCGATGTCGGGATAGTCGCGCGTCTCGCAGCGCCACTGCACGCCCATCGCGTCGACACGCGACAGGTCGGGGACGAGCGAGATGCGGCCACCGTCCTTGCCCGACGAGGCATCGAACACGAGTTCGATCGTGCCGTTGCGCACGGTCGCCGACGTGAGCGAGCCGCCGCGGTAGCGTTCGGGTGCAGGCAGCCCGGCGGCGGCGTTGTCGGCGGGCAACTCGCCCATCGTCTGGTAGGCCTCGACGATCGCGACCCGCATTCCGGCCGCGGCAGCGAGGTCGCCGAGCATCGCGACATCACCCTTGCCGAGCGCCGCGTCCGGCGGCGGTGCGCGCTCGAGCGTGTCGCGGATGCTCGCCGTGTCCTCGGCGACCTTCGCGATCTGCTCGCGCGAGGCTTCAACCTCGCGCCGCAGTCGGGCAACGGCCTCGTCGCGTGCAGAGGCCGCATCGCGCAGCGCGGCGATCTCCTCGTTCTGATGGTGGAACTGCTGGTACGCGACGAGGCCCGCGAACACCACGACGACGGCGATCGCCGAGAACAGGATGCCGTTGCCGTTGCGCATGGGGTAGGCCTCGCGGCGGGCGGTCAGAACGCGTTGATGCCGGTCAGCTCGCGGCCCACGACGAGCTGGTGCACGGTCTCGGTGCCTTCGTAGGTGATGACCGACTCGAGGTTGAGCGCGTGGCGGATCGGGCAGTGCTCGGTGGTGATGCCGGCGCCACCGAGGATGTCGCGCGCCTCGCGCGCGATGTCGATGGCCATGCGGCAGTTGTTCCACTTGGCCAGCGAGACCTGGCTCGGCTGCATCGTGCCGGCATCCTTGAGGCGGCCGAGCTGCAGCGACAGCAACTGCGCCATCGTGATGCGACGGGCCATCTCGGCGAGCTTGATCTGCACGGCCTGGCGCGCGGCGATCGGCTGCTTGAACAGGATGCGGCTCTTGGAATACTCGAGCACCTCGGTGAGGCAGGCGATGGCCGCGCCGATCGGGCCCCAAGTGATGCCGTAGCGCGCCTGCGTGAGGCAGCCGAGCGGGCCCTTGAGGCCCTTCACGTTCGGCAGGCGGTTGGCCTCGGGCACGCGCACGTTGTCGAGGAACAGCGCCGAGGTCACCGACGCGCGCAGGCTCATCTTCTTGTGGATCTCCTGCGCGGTGAAACCGGCGAAGTCCTTCTCGACGACGAAGCCCTGGATGCCGTCGTCGGTCTGCGCCCAGACGATCGCGATGTGGGCGAGGTTGCCGTTGGTGATCCACATCTTGGAGCCGTTGAGGATCCAGTCGGCGCCGTCCTTCTTCGCATGCGTGCGCATGCTGCCCGGGTCGGAGCCGCCCTGCGGCTCGGTCAGGCCGAAGCAGCCGATGACCTTGCCGGCGGCCATGTCGGGCAGCCAGCGCTGGCGCTGCTCCTCGGTGCCGTAGGCGTAGATCGGGTACATGCACAGCGAGGACTGCACCGAGGCGAAGCTGCGGATGCCTGAATCGCCGCGCTCGAGCTCCTGGCAGATCAGGCCGTAGGCGACGCCGTTGAGGCCGGCGCAACCGTATTCGGTCGGCAGGCTCGAACCGAGCAGGCCGAGCTCGGCCATCTCGGGGATCAGGTCGGTCGGGAACACGCCCTTGTCGAAGCAGTCGCCGATGATCGGCAGGACACGCTCGTCGGTGAAGCGCGCGACCGAATCCTGCACCGCGCGCTCCTCCTCGGAGAGCAGCGAACGCACATCGTAGAGGTCGACGGGATTGAGCGGGGTGGCGGCCATGGACGTATCCGGGTTCGGGTTAGCCCGGCATTGTACCGCCGGGCCCGAGGGCCGGTCACGGCGCCGCCGCGTTCAGCCGGCGCAGCGGGCCTGGAACAGCTGGGCACCCTGGCGCCGCGCAGCGTCGAGGCGAGCCGCCTCGAGACCCTCGCCGCGCCGCTCGATCATGCCCTCGCGGCGGCGTTCCTGTTCCGCGGTCAGGCCGCCGCTGCGCTGATCGGCCAGCCGCTGCGCCTCGGCGTACACCACCGCGAAGTACGGATCGGCCGTGAAGATCCACTGCCGGCCGCGTCCGTCGGCCGCGTAGGCGCTCGCGAGCGCACCGAGCGCGCGGCAGTCGCCGCGCTCCAGCGCGCGCTTGAGGAACGTGCCCGCCAGCTCGCGGCGGCGCGCGACCTCGTCGAAGTTCTGCATGAGCGTGTTGGCGTCGCGCATGCCCGACAGCCCCCATTGCGAGTAGTCGAGCATCGCCTCGGTGTCGCCCGCGAGTGCGGCCTTCTCGAGCCAGGCCACACCGTCGTCGGCGAGTGACTCGTCGACGCCGGCACAGGCTTCGCGCAGGGTCGCGCCACGCTCGATCGACGCGGCGATGCGGTCGAGCTCGCGGTCGGTGGACGGTTCGCGGCCGTAGCGCCAGTAGAAGCGCTTGACTTCCTCGGTGCGCATCTCGGTGTCGCCGACGTCCATGACGCGGCGGCAGCGCATGAGGTGCATCGACAGCGCATGCATCGCGTCGGCACGCCCCTGCTTCGCGAGTTCGAGCAGCTCGGGGATCGTCTCGGCGAGCGGCCTGGACGGATCCGGAAGATCCGCGCGGCGCGGCGGCGCGGCGGCGACGGGATCCTCGTCGTCCTCCGACTCGTTCACCGCCGCGGGGGCGGCGGCCGTCGGCGCAGGCTCGGTCACCGATCCGGGCGGCGGCGCCCCGCCCGGCGCACCCCAACGCAGCCATGCGGCGGCCAGCACGCCTACAATGGCGATCGCCGCGAGCACGCCGGACACGCGCCGGCGCCGTGTACCCTGCCCAGCCGGCGCGTTCACGCGGAACCGTCCACGACCACACGATCATCGATGCGCATACCCGTCCTCACTTACCACGCGGTCAACATCCACGGCAACGACTACGCGAGCAACGACCACGTCGCGTTCGCCGAAGACCTGCGCCTCATCGACCGCCTCGGCCTGCGCGTGGTTCCGCTGCGCTGGGTGGTCGACCAGAACCTCGGCCTGGCCGATCGCGACCTGTCGCGCTGCGTCGCGCTGACCTGCGACGACGGCTCGGATTTCGATTTCCGCGACGTCGACCATCCGACCCACGGCCCGCAGCGCAGTCTCGCCGGTTGCATGGACGATTTCGTGAACGAACGCGGTGCCGATGCCCAGCCGCACCTCGAGCTGACCTCGTTCGTGATCGCTTCGGCCGAGGCGCGTGCCGACATCGACCGTGGCTCGCTGGTCGGACGAGGGTGGATGCGCGAGGACTGGTGGCGCGAGGCGCCCGAAAGACACCGCATCGCGATCGAGAACCACAGCTGGGACCACAATCATCCGACGATCGCCGGCCCCGGCATCGACGGCATGGAGCGCGGCACGTTCTTCACGGTGGACAACCACGCACGCGCGACCGCGCAGATCGCCGCGGCGACCGACTACATCGACGCGCGCATCGCGCCGTCATGCACGACGATCTTCTGCTACCCGTTCGGGCACGTACCCGACTACCTGCCGCGCGAGTACTTCCCG
The DNA here is from genome assembly GCA_029959555.1 of Lysobacteraceae bacterium PS02065. GTDB lineage: Bacteria > Pseudomonadota > Gammaproteobacteria > Xanthomonadales > Rhodanobacteraceae > Dokdonella. Next base: position 14,901 of record JASCPI010000001.1, read on the forward strand.
CGCCACATGGCCGAGCACCGCATGCGCGCCGCGATGGGCGACGGCGCGCAACCGGTCACGCGCGACAGCGACCGCTGGAACCTGCCCCGCTACATCTGCGGTTGGCACTGGCGCTCGCCCGAAGCGCTCGAGGCGATCCTGCGCGAAGCGGCCTGAGGTCGACGCCGGCGGGCCGTCGGCGTGCCGGATTCTGAAAGGCTCGATCAGAACGGACCGATCGCGTGCGCCTTGGCCACCAGCGCGCGGCGGCGCGTGTCATCGAGCGGCGTGTTCCACCGCACGAGCAGCTTGTCGTGCCCGGCGGGCTCGAAGCCGGCCTGCAGGTCGACCTCGTAGGCACGCGCGTCGCCACAGTAGCCGAAATACGCATCGCAGCGATCGGCCAGCCGCGCGAACGCGTAGCGCAGGGCATGCACCATGACGCCGCCCGCGGCGTCGATCGCGGCACGCTGCTCCTCGCGCATGCCGCGCAGCACCGCACCGTCCGTACACAGGCCACCGACCAGCATGATGTCGCCGAACGGCAGGAAGTGCAGGTACGAGAGCGGGCGGAAGCTGCCGTCGCCCGCATCGTGGAACACGCCGAGGTGCACGGGGTAGTCCGGCACCGGATGGCCGAACTTTCGCTGGAACAGCGCACCGAAGAACGGCGACGCATCGTCGAGTTCGGTGATCGAGAGGAAGCCACGCAGCGGTTCGGGAAACATCGGGCGCATCGCTCCTTCAGAACGGCATGAAGCTCTTGGCCTTGGCGACCAGCTCAGCACGCCGGCGTGCCGGCAGCTCGCGCATCCAGCGTACGAGCAGGTAGTCGACACCGGTCTGCTCGAAGCCGACCTTCGGCGTCGTCTCCAGCGCACGCGCGTCGCCGCAGCACGTGAAGATCGCGTCGCGCCCGGGACCCCAGCGTTCGAAGCCGTAGCGCAGCGTGGCCAGCATGAGGGCGCCGTAGGCCTCGACCGCGGCGCGCTGCGCCTCGGGCATCGCGCGGAGCACCTCACCGTCGGTGCAGGCTCCGCCGGCGAGATGGATATCGCCGCAGTCGGTGAAGTGCACGTAGCTGGCCGGCACGAAAGCGCCGTCGCCGCGCTTCCAGAACGCGACCACGTGGTGGCCGAAATCGGGCAGCACGGCCTTGTACTTGCGCTCGAACAGCGCCCCGGCGAAAGCCGGGCCACGGTCGACCTCGGTGACGAGGATGAAATCGTCGATGGCGTCGTGCATGGCGGATCGTGCGGCGGAAAGGTGGCGACGATAGCAGCGCACGCGCCGCGCGGGCCAGTCAGCGGGCGCAGCAGCGCGCGTACATCGCATCCGCGCGCGCTTGCGCTTCGGCGAGCTGGGCAGCGGAGAGGCGGTCACTGGTCGAGTCCATAGGGCGTGATCCATGGATGCCGTCGGGCGCGGCACGTTGCAGCACGAGATACGCGGCATGGGCGGCGACGAGATCCTGGTCGACGAGGTTGCCGCCCGACCTGTATCCGAGCATCGACGACCAGAGTGCATCGAGATCGCCCGCGTCGACGAGGCGATCCATCTCCTCGCGTGACCGCCGCTCCAGCGCGACCAGGGCATCGAGCTCGCGAACACGCTCGGTGCGCGGCATGTCGCGCATCGTGTTCGGGCCGCGCAACAGCACCACCATATCGCGATCGCCGCGATCGACCGCGAGGCGCGCCCAGGCGATGCGCGAACCGATCTGTGCCGCCGACAGCGCCGTGCATTCCTCGCGGCGCTGGTTCGCGGCGAGGACGCGTTGCTCGCGCAGTTCACCAGCCTCGCAGGATTGCCCTTCCGAGCGGCGACGTTCGCAGGTCGCCGCATCGAGTTTCTCGATCGCGAGCTCGTTGGCGTACTGCACGTCGATCCACTCCGGCACCGCATCGCCGGGCGGCGGCTTGAAGTCCACGCAGGCATCGAGATGCTGGAAGAGCACGCGCAACGCGTCGGCGCGGCCGCCGCGCGCAAGGCGCTCGAGCGTCGGCATCGCGGCGAGGAACTCCCGCCCGGCCAGCGTGTGCAGCTTGTCCGGAAGCGCCACGGGCACCGGCGCCGGTTCGATAGCGCGCGGCCGAGGCACTTCGACGGGCGCCACGGGCACGGGGTCCTGCACGATGGCATCCCGACGGTCGCCCGCCTCGAATCCGAGACGGAAGGCCAAGGCCGCGACGACACACCACGCGAGAACACGCACGCCAGCCTTCATGGCGCACCCTGTGCGCAGCAGGCCGCGTGGCGCGCCTCGCCGTAGGCTCGCGCGGCCTCGCGCGTCGCGGGGTCGAGCGTGGATTCGAGTCGGCGCAGGCGACGGCGGATGTCGGCGTCGGCCGAGGGTGTCCAGAATCCCGTTCGCCACGGCAACGGTGCCGAGCTGCCGCCGCGCGTGCCCAGCATGGCGGCGTGTAGGTAGGCGTAGGCGAGCGCGGGTGATGGCGGCGCGAGCCAACCCTCCTCGTGGATCTCGCCGATCGCGGCGAGCGCACGCCAGTCCCCCGCGGCGAGTGCCCGGCGCAGGCCGGCGAGCGCGCGGTCGCGCTTCGCCGGCATCTCCGCGAGCGGCGACCACCGCTGGAACGCTTCGGACCAGTACGACACGCGCGCGTCGGGATCGTCGAGATCGCTCGCGACTGCCTGGGCATCGCGCCACGCATCGAGTGGCACGTGGCCGGCTCCTTCGCAGTCGGCCGCCAGTGTCGCCCAGCGATCGAGCTGGCCTGCATGCAACCCTTCGAGCGTCACGGGCGGCACGATCGACGTATCGGCGCCGCGCTCCTGCAGCAAGCTGCGAAAGCCGTCGGCGATCTGCACGGCGGTGTCGAAACCCGAGGCGGTCGAGATCTCGGCGCGCTCCTCGACCGACTCGCCTTCGCGCAGCGGTTCGTAGCCGTCGCAACGCCTCAAGCCCTCGTACAGCGCGCGTGCCGCCGCAGCATCGCCGGCACGCGTGCGTTCGCGCAGGATGTCCACGGTCGTCCCGAACGAGCCTTGCGGAAGCGGATCCGAAGACGTCGCCGGCAACGTTCCCCGTGTGCCAGGCGTGCGCATCCAGCCGTCGGCGGCGGCCAGCGCCGCCTGCGCAGCGGTGTCGCCTGGTTCGTCGCTCATCACGACGGGAGGCGTGGCGCGGGGATCAGGCGCACCGGCCATGTAGCCTGAGGCTCCGGCCGCCACCACGAGGGCCAGTCCGAACCAGGTGCTTGTTCTCATACGGCGTCCCTGCCCGTCGTGTGCCGGACTCGGCCGGCAGGATGATTCACGCCGGGCAGCGGCGCGCCTGCTTCGCGACGTGCGGCGTCAAGCAGCGCGGATAACGGATCACGATAGCAGCGCACGCGCTGCGTGGATCCGTCAGCGTGCGCAGCAGCGTGCATGCAAGGACTCGGCGCGCGCGTGCGCGTCGGCGAGCTGGGCTGGCGTGAGGCCTTGCCCGAACGTGTTCCGACCACCCAGCGACGCGATACGCTCGGGTGCCGCCCGCTGCAGCGCCAGATAGGCCGCGTAGGCGGCCACGGGATCCTGGTCGACGAGCACGCCGCCCGACATCGAACCGAAGGCCATGCGCTGCAAGGCATCGAGGTCGCCCGCATCGACGAGACGGTCCATCTCCTCGCGCAGGCGTCGCGACAGCGGCACGAGCGCATCGAGATGGCGCATGCGTTCGATGCTGTCCATGCGGAAGTGCCCCCCTCCGTACAGCGCGGTCACCATCGCGCGGTCGCCACGCTCGACCGCGAGCCTCGCCCATTCCACGCGAGCGGCGATCTGCCCGGGCGACATCGCTGCGCATTCCGCGCCGGTATCGCGCGCCATGCGCAGCGTCTCGTCGCGCCACTCTGCCGCCTGGCAAACGCCTCCCTCGGCGCGGCGGCTCTCACAGGTCGCCGCATCGATGCGTTCGCGCGACAACGCAAGCCGGTACTGGTCGTCGACCTTCGCGTCGATCTCCTCGGCGGTCTCCGGATGATGGGATGCGCAAGCATCGAGCCTTCTGAACAGCACGCGCAACGCATCGGCGCGCCCGCCCCGCGCGAGGCGTTCGAGCGTCGGCATGGCAGCCGCGAAATCCGCGCCGCGCAACGTGTCGAGGGATTCGGGCAAGGCCACCGCCGGCACGCCGGTGACCGTGCGCCCGCGCGCTGCGGGGGATGCATCGACGGGATCGGCATGCGCCGGCGGCGGAGTCGCCACGGGTTGCGATCGCGCACCCCACTGGCCTGCCCAGAAGGCCGCGCCCAGGGCTGCGACACAGGCGCCGGCACGCAGGACGCGATTCACGGTGACCCCGGCACGCAGCAGGCGGCGTAACGTGCTTCACCGTAGGCGCGTGCGGCCTCGCGTGCAGCCGGATCGAGCGAGGCGCCGAGGTAGTCCAGGCGCTCGCGCAAGATCACGTCGGCGGCATCGCCCGCGTGGCCATGCCACGGCAGCGGTGACAGACCGGCGCCACGCGCGCCGAGCGATGCGGCATACGTGTAGGCGTAGGCGAGTTCGGGCGACGGCAGCGCGAGCCAGCCGGTTTCATGGATCTCGCCGATCGCCGCGAGCGCGCGCCAGTCACCCGCAGCGAGCGCACGGCGCAGGCCGGCGAGTCCGCGCTCGCGTTGCGAGCGCATCCCGGCCAGCGGCGCCCGCCGGTCGAACGCCTGCAACCAGTACGACACGCGCATGTCGGGATCGTCGAGATCGCTGGCGAGGCCATGGACTTCGAAGGCGTCGCCCGGCCCAATGATGCCCGCACCTTCGCACTCCGCGGATCGCGCACGCTGCCTGTCGAGGTTCACCTCGTACAGCGACACGATCGTGGGATCACGCACGCGTGAGGCATCTTCGCCGCGCTTGCGCAGGCTTTCACGCAGGGTTTCGACATTACTCCGGACGGTGTCGATGCCTTGCGCGGTCATGATCTCGGCGCGCTGTTCGACCGTCTCACCTTCCAGCAGCGGCGTATACGTGGCGCAGCGTTGCAAACCCTCGTACAGCGCGCGTGCCGCTGCCGCATCGCCGGCTCGCGCACGCTCGCGGAGCAGGTCGGCCGTGCGACCGAACGGACCTTGCGGAAGCGGCGTCGACGAAGCGGCGTCGAGGCTCGTCGTCGACGCCGGCACGTTCGATGCGCGCCAGGCATCGCGTGAGGCGAGCTCCGCCTGCGCGGTGGCGACCCCGGGTGTGGACGAGGCCTCGTCCGAGGGCGGCATGTCCTGTGGCTCGCGTCCACCCGACAGGACACCGGCAGCGCCCGCCATGACCAGCGCGATGCCGAACCACCAGGCCTGTCGTCGCATGCGGCGTCCCTGCCCCGTCGTGTGCCGGACTCAGTCCGCCGGGTTGTGGACGCCGTGCGGCACGTGGCCGGTGGCGACGTGCTGGCGCGCCGACTCGACATTGAGCATCGAGTCGTCGAAGAAGATGTCGGCACCGAAGGCTTCGAGGAACGGACCCTTGCTGCGGCCGCCGAGGAACAGCGCCTCGTCGAGACGCACGCCCCAGTCACGCAGCGTGAGGATCACGCGCTTGTGCGCGGGCGCCGAGCGCGCGGTGACGAGCGCGGTGCGGATCGGCGAGCCCGCGATCGGGAACGCGGCCTGGATGCGGTGCAGCGCCTCGAGGAACGTGCGGAACGGGCCTACCGCGAGCGGCTCGCGCGCGTGCTCGATCTCGTTGCGGTGGAACGCGTCGAGGCCGTGGTCGTGCGACACACGCTCGGAATCGTCGCCGAAGATCACCGCGTCGCCGTCGAATGCGATGCGCAGCTGCTCGCTCGGCAGCTCGGGCGCCTTCGAGGGAAGGATCGTCGCCGCGGCGACGCCGGCGGTCAGCGCGCGGCGCACGTCCTCGACGTTGGCCGACAGGAACAGGTTGGCACCGAACGGATGCGCGTAGGCGGCCGTCGGCGCACCGTTGGTGAACGCCGCGCGCACGATGTCGAGGCCGTAGTGCTCGATCGCGTTGAAGATGCGCAGGCCCGTGTCGGCCGAGTTGCGCGACAGCAGGATCACCTCGACGCGCGGCGCCTGCGGTGCGAGCGCGTTGAGGCGCAGCAGCTTGCGCACGAGCGGGAACGCGATGCCCGGTGCCAGCAGCTCGTCCTCGTGGGCGATCTGGTAGCGCGCGTAGGCATCGAGGCCGTCGCGTTCGAACAGGGCATGGCTGTCACCGAGATCGAACAGCGCGCGCGACGAGATCGCGACGACGAGCTTGTCGGATGCGGCGGGTGCCGTTCGCGGCAGGGGGGGTGCGGGGGCGGTGGCCATCCGCGCCAGTCTACGCGAGGCGGCGCGGTGCCGGCATCGGGCACCGCGCCGCGGAGCGCGTCAGGGCACGGCGTCGAACGTGTCGACGAAGATCGCCTCGGCCTTGCGGAACGCGGCGTACACGTCGAGGCGTCCGTGGCCGACCATGTAGTTCGGCCACGTCGTCACGGCCGTTCCACCGCAGGTCTGCGTGTTGGTGGTGGCGATGCCGGCCGTGGTCGCGGTCGTGCGCAGGATCTCCGCCACGGCTTCGGGGTCGCCCTTGAGCGCGGGATTGGCCTGCATGAGCAGGGCCGCGGCGCCGGCGACGTGCGGCGTCGCCATGCTGGTGCCGCTGCTCGTGCCGTAGGCGGTGTCGCTCGCACGCTGTGCCGATCGCACGCTGCTGCCCGGCGCGGAAAGATCGGGACGCACGCGCGATGCGCCCGGCGCCGGACCGCGCAGCGAGAAGCCCGACAACTGGTCACCGCTCGTGGTCGAACCGACCACGAAGGCCGAATCGTAGATCGCCGGCGGATCGACGATGCCACCGCACGTGGTGCCGCCGTTGCCGGCCGCCGCAGCGAAGAAGATGCCGGCCGACACGAGATTGTCGATCGCCTCGTGCACTTCCTGGCCGGTCACGCACTCCTCCGAGGGCGGGCAGCCCCACGAGTTGCCGATGACGTCGGGTGCGAGATCCGGGTTCGGATCGGTTCCGGCGAGGTTGGTCGGTGCGAGGAACCACTGTGCACACTCGTTGTAGTACGACGGCCTGCCGTCGCCGGCATTCATGTTGCGGCACCCGACGAAGCGTGCGCCGGGCGCGACGCCGATCTGGTTGGTGCCGCCGTCGTCACCGACCATCGTGCCGATCGTATGCGTGCCGTGGCCGTTGTCGTCGCAGGGCTCCTGCTGGTCGCCGGCGCAGGTCGCGTTGCCCGTACCGTGGATCGCGTCGTGCCAGTTGTAGTTGTGGTCGGCGGCGGTGCCGTCCCAGCCGCGGTACTTGGCCTTGATCGCCGAGTGGGTCCAGCGGATGCCGGTGTCCTGCCCCGAGATGATCACGCCGGCGCCGGTGATGCCGGCCGCCCAGACCAGCGGCGCGCGGATCTTGTCGACGCCCCACTCGATCGCGTTGACCGCATCGGGCCATGGACCCGGCTCGCTCGCCGTGTCGGCGACCGCGAGGCGGCGCTGCAGCCCGTTGTCGCCGATGCGCTCGACGCCTTCGAACGTGGCGAGGGCATCGATCTGCGCCGGGGTCAGCTCGGCACGGATCATGTTGACGATCCAGAACGGCTGATAGGACACCCCCTGTGCCTCGAGCCATGCGCGCAGCGCGCCTGGCTCACGTCGGCGGTCGCACGCAGCGTGTCGACGAGCACGCGTCGGCGCTCGAGGTAGGTGCCGTCGTTGCGCAGCAGCTGCTTGGGCGCGCGCGCCTCGAGCACGATGAGCGCATCGGCATGGCCGTCGCGCGACGCCTTCGCGCGGAGTCCGTCGGCGACCTCGGCCGCGAACGAGGGAGCCGGCACGGAGCCGACGACGAGGGCGAGCGCGATGACCCGCGCGAGCGGGTGCGGAGCGGGAGCGCGATGGCGCATGGTGGATTTCCCCGGTGATGATGGACGAGGCTTCGTGACCCTCCCGTCGCGAAGCCTTCCAAGACTAGCGTCCGTGCGTCCCGCGTGGGCGTCGCGGGACGCGGCCGATCATGCAGATTTCGTGAAATCCCTCGCGGGATCAGAACGTGAACTGCTCGTTGATGATGCGCTCCTCGAGGTTGTGCTCGGGGTCGAACAGCAACGTGACCGTCTGCTCGGTCGACTCGCGCACGACGACCTCGACGACGTCGCGCACCTCGTTCGAGTCCGCCGTCGCGCTGACCGGGCGCTTGTACGGGTCGAGCACGTCGAAGCGGATCTCCAGGCGCGCGGGCAGCACGGCGCCACGCCAGCGGCGCGGGCGGAACGGGCTGATCGGCGTCATCGCGAGCAGCTGCGAGCCGAACGGCAGGATCGGGCCGTGCGCGGAGAGGTTGTAGGCTGTGGAGCCGGCCGGCGTCGCGACGAGCACGCCGTCGCACATGAGTTCGTCGATCTTGACCACGCCGTTGATCGACACTCGCACGTGTGCGGCCTGCTTGGTCTGGCGCAGCAAGGAGACCTCGTTGAACGCGAGCGCCTCGATCGTGGTACCGGCCTCGGTACTCGCGCGCATCACGAGCGGGCGCAGCACGGCCGGTTGCGCGCGTTCGATGCGCGCCTCGAGGTCGTCAACGTGGTGCTGGTTGAGCAGGAAACCGACCGTGCCGAGCTTCATGCCGTAGAACGGCAGCTTGCGCGCCATGTGGCGGTGCAGCGTGCGCAGCATGAAGCCGTCGCCGCCGAGCGCGACGATGACGTCCGCCTCCTCGACCGGCGTCTCGCCGTAACGCTTGCGGAGGTCGGCCAGCGCGGCCTGCGATTCGTCGGAGGGACTCGCGACGAAGGCGATGCGTCGACTCACGTGGTGGTCCCGTAGCGGCGGCGTGGAGCCCGACTCTAGCAGACCGTGCCTTCGCCGCGAGGCGGGATCCGGCACGCGGCCGGATCCCGCCGATACTCGTCAGACGAGCTGGGCGAGGCGACGCACCGCGACCGAGACGATCGGGTAGTCGATCACGACCTGGCTGCGCATGTCGGCGAACATGCTCAGCGTGTAGCGCAGCGCCGGATCGTCGCGATCCAGCCACGTCGCGACGCGCTCGGCCGCACGGCCCTCGCCCTGCGGCACCTGCATCGCGAGCGTGCGCTGCAGGACGTTGAGCTCGTCGCGCAGCGAGCCACGCGCGTGGGCGTGCCAGCGCGTCTCGACCGGCAGCTCCTCGATCTTCTCCATGAGCCACTTGAGATGGAGCGCTTCGCCGACCGCGTAGTAGGTCTCGGCGACATCGGCCACGGCACGATCGCCCTGCGCCGACACGACGCTGATGTCGAGCGCGGCACCGAGCAGCGGCAGGCTCGCGAGATCGGTGGCGAGCTCCTCGGGGAAGCCCTGCTCGAGCCAACCCTCGCGCGCCTGCTGCATGCGCGCGCGATCGGTCTCGGTGGTGACCTCGTCCAGGCGAGCGCGCAGCTCGACCATCGCGGGATGGAAGCGTTCGACCGAAGCGGCGATGTCCTGCACGCCGTCCGGATGGTTGAGCAGCCAGCGCGTCATGTTGCGCAGCAGCTGCCAGATCGCGAGTTCGGCGTCGATCTGCGTGCTGCCGTGCACGCGGCCGTCGAGCGCGTCGATGCCGGCCCACATCGCACGCGCGTCGAGCACCTCGCGCGCGATGTTGTAGGCCTTGGCGACCGCGGCCGGCGTCTGGCCCGTGTCCTCCTGCATGCGCAGCATGAACGTCGCGCCCATGCGGTTGACCATCGAGTTGGTGATCGCCGTGGCGATGATCTCGCGCTTGAGGCGGTGGCGCTCCATGTGCTCGGCGAAGCGCTCGCGCAGCGGCTCGGGGAAGTAGCGGCGCAGCTCCTTGGACAGGTACGGATCCTCGGGCACGTCCGAATCGAGCAGCTGCTGGAAGATCACGATCTTCGAGTACGACAGCAGGATCGCGAGCTCGGGACGCGTGAGGCCGAGGCCACGCGCCTTGCGCTGCGCGATCTCCGCGTCGCTCGGCAGGAACTCGATCTGGCGATCGAGCAGGCCCTGCGACTCGAGCGTGCGGATGAAGTGCTGCTTGGAGCCCAGGCGCGCGACCGACATGCGCTCCATGAGGCTGATCGCGTCGTTCTGGCGGTAGTTGTCGAACAGCACGAGGCGCTCGACCTCGTCGGTCATCTCGCGCAGCAGATCGTTGCGCTGGGCCACGCTCATCTCGCCGCGCTGCACGGCGTCGTTGAGCAGGATCTTGATGTTGACTTCGTGGTCGGAGGTGTCGACGCCGGCCGAGTTGTCGATGAAGTCGGTGTTGAGCAGCACGCCCGCGAGCGCGGCCTCGATGCGCCCGCGCTGGGTCATGCCGAGGTTGCCGCCCTCGCCGACCACGCGGCAGCGCAGGTCGCTGCCGTTGACGCGGATCGCGTTGTTGGCGCGGTCGCCCGCGTCGGCATTGGTCTCGGCCTCGGCCTTGACGTAGGTGCCGATGCCGCCGTTCCAGAGCAGGTCGACCGGCGCCTTGAGGATCGCCGTGAGCAGCTCGTTCGGCGTCATCGCCTGCGCACCGCCGTCGATGCCGAGCGCGGCCGCGGCCTGCGCCGACACCGCGATCGTCTTGGCCGAGCGCGGGTAGATGCCGCCGCCGGCCGAGATCAGCGAGGCGTCGTAATCGGCCCACGACGAGCGCGGCACCTTGAACATGCGCTCGCGCTCGACGAACGTGCGCGCCGCGTCCGGATCCGGATCGAGGAAGATGTGGCGGTGATCGAACGCGGCGAGAAGGCGGATGTGCTTCGACAGCAGCATGCCGTTGCCGAACACGTCGCCCGACATGTCGCCGATGCCGACGCAGGTGAAGTCCTCGGACTGCGAATCGCGGCCGAGCGCACGGAAATGGCGCTTGACCGATTCCCACGCGCCCTTGGCGGTGATGCCCATGCCCTTGTGGTCGTAGCCGACCGAGCCGCCCGACGCGAACGCGTCGCCGAGCCAGAAGTCGTGGTCGGCACTGACCGCGTTGGCGATGTCGGAGAACGTCGCGGTGCCCTTGTCGGCGGCGACGACGAGGTAGGGATCGTCGCCGTCGTGGCGCACCACGTCCTCGGGATGCACGAGGTCGCCTTCGACGAGGTTGTCGGTGACGTCGAGCAGGCCGTTGATGAACATGCGGTAGCAGGCGACGCCTTCGGCGAGCACCGCATCGCGCTCGCCGCTGGCCGGCGGGCGCTTGACGAAGAAGCCGCCCTTCGAGCCGACCGGCACGATGACCGTGTTCTTGACCATCTGCGCCTTGACGAGGCCGAGCACCTCGGTGCGGAAGTCCTCGCGGCGGTCCGACCAGCGCAGGCCGCCGCGCGCGACGGGTCCGAAGCGCAGGTGCACGCCTTCCACGCGCGGCGAGTACACGAAGATCTCGCGGTACGGGCGCGGCTTGGGCAGTTCGGCGAGCTGGGCCGGATCGAACTTGTAGCTCGTGTACGGATGCGGCTTGCCGTCGCGCGACTGGAAGTGGTTGGTGCGCAGCGTGGCGCGGATCACCGCCATGAAGCTGCGCAGGATGCGGTCCTCGTCGAGGCTGGCGACGCGTTCGAGCAGCACCTTGATCGTCGTGATGACCGTGTCGACCTGGGCGTCGCGGTCGAGCTCGCGCGCGGCGACGAGGTCGTCGATCAGCGTGGCGTGCTCCTTGAGCGACTCGGCCGGGATCAGCGTGTCCATCTCGTAGCGCAGGCGCTTGCGCGCGTGCTCGGTCGCGGCCTTGCCGCCGTCGAGGCGGTGCGGGTCGAACTTGGCTTCGAACAGCTCGACGAGCAGGCCGGCGATGTCCGGGTAGCTGACCAGCGTCTGCTCCATGTAGGCCTGCGAGAACGGCACGCCGGTCTGCAGCAGGTACTTGGCGTAGCCGCGCAGCACGCTGACCTGGCGCCAGTCGAGCTGGGCACCGAGCACGAGGCGGTTGAAGCCGTCGTTCTCGGCGTCGCCGCGCCAGACGCGCTCGAACGCGTCCTCGAACGGCGAGCGCACCTTGTCGAGGTCGAACTGCAGGCGACCCGGGCGCACGAGGATGTCCTGGATCGTGATCGCGTTGCCGCCGGCCGCGATCTCGTAGAGGTTCTCGGTCAGCACGCTGACACCGAGGTTCTCGAGCAGCGGGATCACTTCCGACAGCGTGATGTCGCCGCCGAGGCGGAACACCTTGAAGTGCAGCGCGTCGGCGTGACGGCGCGAGCGGTACAGGTGCAGGCGGATGTCGTCGTTGTCGCCGAGTTCGGAGGCGAGCTCGACATCGACCGCGGCCGTGTGCGGCGTGACCTTCTCGATGTAGCCGGCCGGCAGCGCCTTGCCGTAACGACTGGCGAGCTTGAGGCCGCGCTCCTCGCCGTGCTTCTGCACGAGTGTCTCGCGCAGATCGTCCTGCCAGTTGCGCACGATCTGGGCGATGCGCGACTCGAGGTCGGGCACCTCGAACGTGACCTGGTCGCCGGCCTTCGGGCGCACGATCATGTGCACGCGCGCGAGCGGGGATTCGTCGAGCATGACGCTCGAATCGACGCGCTCGCCGCGGAACTGGCGCTTGAGCATCGCCTCGATGCGCTCGCGCACGTCGGTGTTGAAACGGTCGCGCGGCACGTAGGCCAGCACCGAGAAGAAGCGGCCGTAACGGTCGCGGCGCACGAACAGGCGCGTGCGTGCGCGCTCGCGCAGGTCGAGCACGGCCATCGCGATGTCGTAGAGCTCGTCGACCGAGCACTGGAACAGCTCGTCGCGCGGCAGCGTGTCGAGGATGTGGCGCAACGCCTTGCCCGAGTGCGAATCGCGCTTGAGGCCCGAGCGGCGCATGATCGATTCGATGTTGCGGCGGACCAGTGGCACGTCGCGCGGCGGCGTCATGTACGCCGACGAGGTGAACAGGCCGAGGAAGCGCTGCTCGACGACGGGCTTGCCGGTGTCGTCGAACGCGAGCACCGAGAGGTAGTCCATGTGGCCCGGACGGTGCACGCGCGAGCGCGCGTTGGTCTTGGTCAGGATCAGCGCGCCGACCGCACCGGAGCGATCGAGGTCGCGCGCGGCCAGCGTCTTCAGCGAACGCGGCGCGACGCCGCGCTCGCCCGCGTGCAGGATGCCGAGGCCGGAACCGTCGACCGCGGTCAGCACTTCGGACTCGCCCTCGCCGGTGACGCGGTACTCGCGGTAACCGAGGAACGAGAAGTGGTCGTCGGCGACCCAGCGCAGGAATTCCACCGCCTCGTCGAGCGTCTCGGCGTCGAACGGCAGCTTGCGCTCGGGCAGCGTGTCGGCGATCTCGAGCATCTTGACGCGCATCGCGGCCCAGTCCGTCACGGCCGCGCGCACGTCGTCGACGGCGGCGACGACCTGGCGACGCAGCGATTCGAGCTCGTCGGCCTCGGCCACGCGCTCGATCTCGAAGAACATCACCGACTCGGCCGCGCCGCGGTCGGACTGCTCGTCGCCGAACCACAGCACGTGGCCGCCCGGATCGCGCTCGACGCGGAAGATCGGATGGATCACCGAGTACGTCGACAGGTTGGCCTGGTTGACGACCATCGAGACCGAGTCGACGAGGAACGGCATGTCGTCCGTCGCGACCGCGATGATCGTGTAGCCGCTGTCGAAACCTTCCTGCGCCGCGTGCGGATTGAACACGCGGATCTTCGCGCCACCGGCCTTGCGCTGGCGCACGAACTCGAACATGTACAGCGCAATGCGCGCCCACTCCACGGGCTCGCGTCCGGAGATGTCGTCGGCCGGGACGTGGCGGAAGAAGTGGCTCGCGAACGCGGTGGTCTCGCGCTGGCGGGACGAGCCCGGCTGCGCGGTGATCTGACTCAGGATGGCATCGAGGCGGCTGTGTTCGGACACGGCATTCTGTGCATTCATCACAAAGGTCTGGAAGGATTTCAGTGGGCGCGGAGGATACGCCCCGCCCCTTGCATTGGCCACCCGCAAGCTGCCGCCGCGACTGGAAAAATGCGCATCCGATCATGATGCGTTGCGGCAATGTTCAGGCGTCGTGTGAGCCGTTCGCGAGCATGTCGTGAGCAAGGGTCGCGATGCGCTGCAACGCAGCGAGGTCGCGCGCGTCGCGGGACGTCGAAGCGCTTGCACGCCCGCCACCCGATGTCGTCACATGGCCGTCATCGCATCCTGCCGGCGCCCGACGATGACGAGAACCTGCCGCCTCGCCCTGCCCGCGCTGCTCACCGTGCTCGCGGGCTGCTCCAAAGAGGCACCGCAGGCGCCCTCGCGGCGTGCCGCGGACACGACGGCACCGGCCACGTCCGCCGCCACGCCACGCGCCTGGCTGCCACACACCGACGCGACGACGCCCGCGGTCTGGCTCGCCCGCCATGCCGAGGGCGACGACAGGGAGGCCGACGCGGCCGCGATCGCACGCGCCGCGCGCACGCTCGAGGCGGCGGCGCGCGCCTACACCGATCCGCCACGCATGCTCGCCAACCGCGCCGTGCAGCTGCGTCAGATGCTCGACGACCTCGCCCCGGCCGAAGATGCGGTCACCCTGCTCGACGCGCTCGCGGCAATGCCGGTCGGGCACGGCGGCCGCGATGTCGCCACCGACGTGCAGCACTACGCGAACCTGCGCCGCCAGGGCCACGACCACGCCGACGCGCTCACGCGCCTCGCCGCGAGCCGACGCGGCGGCTGAGCCCGCGTGTGCGACGACGCCCGAGCGGCTATCGTTGCGGGTCCTTCCCCACGCCGGAGCACCGCATGGATCCGTTCCTCGACGCCGCCCTCGACGAAGCGCGCGCCGGACTCGCCGAAGGCGGCATCCCGATCGGCTCGGTGCTGGTGCACCGCGGCGTCGTGATCGGCCGCGGCCACAACCGCCGCGTGCAGCGCGGCAGCAGTATCCTGCACGGCGAGATGGACGCGCTCGAACAGGCCGGCCGGCATCCGGCCTCGGTGTACCGCGAGAGCGTGCTCTACACGACCCTGTCGCCGTGCTCGATGTGTTCGGGCGCGATCCTGCTCTACGGCATCCCGCGCGTGATCGTCGGCGAGAACCGCACCTTCCTCGGCGAGGAAGACCTCCTGCGCAGCCGCGGCGTCAGCGTCGAGGTCGTGCAGGACGAGCGCTGCATCGCGCTCATGCGCGACTTCATCGCCGCGAACCCCGCGCTGTGGAACGAGGACATCGGCGAGTAGCGCGACTCACGCCGGGCCGGGGGTGTCGCGGCGCACGCCGTGGCGCCACTCGACCTGGCGCGCCACGTGGCCGGCCTGTTCGAGGTAACGCAGGATCGAGCGGACGGTGACGACCGGGTAGTCGCCCGAGAGGCGTGTCGCGACGGAATGGTCGGCGAAGTGCGTGTTGGCCGAGAACATGCCGCCGAGCACGCGCCTGGAGTAGGCGATGCGCACGCGGTCGGGCGTGAAGCCTTCGCCCACCGTCGTCGCGTACGCGCGCTCGCGTGTCGTGGCATCGCCACCGGCGACCGCTGCACCGAGCATCTCGAGCATCCACGCGGTCGAGTTCTGGAAGTCGCGACTGCCGGGTCGCGCGATGAGGTTGTAGTGCGCGTCGTGCAGGCGCGTGGCGGTCGTCCCTGTCGACGCCATCGCGAGACGCCCGGCGAGCACGGGCTCCAGCCACACGATGCGTGCATCCTGCTCGGCGAGGTCGTCGGCGAAGAAGTCGACCAGGCCTTGCACGTGGATGCCCGAACGGTCGCTGCCGCAGTCGTTGAGCAGGTGGACGACGCTCCAGCGTCCGTCGACGTGGTCGCGTACCGCGAATCCCGCATGGCTGTAGACGAGTCCGTGCCGCGACAGGTCCTTGCCGACGCGCGCGACGATCGCGACCGGTGCGTCGGCCGCATCGAGTTCGGCGACGACCCGCAGCGCCGTGTCCGCCGCCGCGGCGAGGTCACCCGGCGACATCGGTCGCGGATCGCAGGACGTGCCGGCCATCGCCGGCAGCGCGACCATGCCGGCGAGAAGCAGCACGAAGAGGCGCCTCACGACGCGAGCCTGCGCGAATGCACGTGGCGGCGCGTCGCCTCGTTGGCGATGAACGCGATCGTCTCGCCGCCGGCCTGGATCAGCCATCCGGTCGACAGCACCGTAACCGCCACGACCGTGCCGACCGCGAGACCCGCGGCGGCCAGCGTCGCTGCCGAGACCTCCACGACGATCGAAGCACCTTCCGCCGACGCCGTGAGCGTCACGTGGACCACCCGGCCGCTCGCCCTCACGCCCGACACGACGAAACCGGCCCCCTCCGACAACGCGTTCGCCGCCGCGATCGGTACGAACACCGATGCGAGGGCACTCGCACCCGACACCTGCGACACGTCCGACTGGGCCGACGCGACCGGTACGGCGAATGCCAGCCCCAACCCCAACACGACTCCCGCGACGCTTGCCGACATCCCACTCGCCATGGCCCCGATCTCCCTCCGTTGTGCAGGTAAGCCTTGCGAAGCGACAGCAGCATCGTCAACTTTCATAGACCATGTATCGTATATGTCGATTGAAGGTATCGTTTTACTGTACTTCCGGAGCGGATCATGTCCATCGCCGTCGACGTCGTCACCGCCTTGAAGGGCTTGCTGCGTGCACGCGGCATCACGTATCGCGAGCTGGCCAGCCGCCTCGCGCTGAGCGAGGCGGCCGTCAAGCGCATGTTCTCGCTGCGTGCCCTGAGCCTCGCGAGGCTCGAGCAGGTCTGCGACGTCCTGGGGGTCGGCATCGCCGAACTCGCCGATGAGGCCTCGCGTGATCGTGGCGTGCTCGTGCAGCTCGACGTCGCACAGGAGAAAGCCCTCGTCGACGATCCGCGCCTGTTGCTCGCACTGTTCCTGTGCATCAACCGCTGGCGCGCCGACGACGTCATCGCGCAGTTCGCGTTCACGCGGGCGCAGTGGTCGGCCCTGCTGGCCCGCCTCGACCGCCTCGGCATCATCGAGCTCCAGCCCGGCGACCGCGTGCGAACGCGCACCGCGCGCAACTTCCGCTGGCGCGCCGACGGCCCGATGGAGCGCCATTTCCGCCATCACCTCCTGTCCGACTACTTCGCCGATCCGTTCGACGGCGAACAGGACGCCCTGCTGCTGCTCAGCGGCAGCCTCAGCATCGAAGGCGCCGCGCAGATGCGCCAGCACCTCAACGCCGTCGCGCGGGAGTTCGACGCGCTGCTCGCGCGCGACGCCGGCCTGCCGGCGAGCGAGCGCATGGGCATCAGCCTCGTGATCGCGCAGAAACCTTGGGTGCTGAGGGCGTTCGAGCCGTGGCGCAGGGTCGCCTCATCCTCCTGAGCCCGACAACCTGCGAGGCGGCGGAAACCGCGCGATAGTGCCAACGCGTGCGCACAGCGGCATCGGGACCGCACGGATGGCGGCCTCGACGCCGCCGCACGCAATCCGCCTCCACCATGATCGCGAGCCGTGAATCGCGGGCTGCCGCGCACGCCGGGCCGCAGTGTGACCGGCTTCTCGAAATCGATCGCAGGTCGACACGTCGTGTCGCGGGCTTGCTACGGTCCGCGCCGGATCGAACCGCCCGGGATGGCGCGCGTCTTGCTTCACCGTCGCGAGACCAGGCCCCCCTGAATGCCCGCCACCCGTACGCCCGCTCCCGAAAACCCGCCGTCAGAGGCGCCGCCCAACCGTTTCGCCGGGCGCCTCGTCGGCGTCTCGATCGTCATCGGCGCGATCCTGCTCGGCGTCGCGTTGCAGGTCTACCGCGCGGTCGGCGAGTTCATCGACGCGACGCAGTGGGTCACCCACACGCTCGAGGTCAAGAACGAGATCACCACGATCGTCGCGCGCGTGCGCGAGACCGAAGCCAACCAGCGCGCCTACATCATCACCGGCGCCGACGACCGGCTCTCGGACTTCTACGCGAGCATGCCCGCGATCGCGACGCACATGGCGCGCCTGCGCAACGAAGTGCGCAACAATCCGACCCAGATCGCCAACGTCGACGAGCTCGAGGCACTGCTGCACAAGCGCACGACCGGCATGACCGACGTGCTCGCGCGCTACCACGACGGCGGCTTCGACGCCGCGCAGCAGGCGATCCGCACCAACCATTCGCGTGACGAAGACCTCGCGATCGAGGCGCTCAGCCAGCGCATGCTGCAGATCGAGGACGACCTTCTCGACGACCGTCGCGCGCACACCCTGACGCAGGGTGCGGTGACCCGCAATCTGACCAGCGGCGCGACGCTGCTGAGCATCGTGCTGCTCGCATTCGCGCTCGCCGTGGTCCTGCGCGAGCACCGCCGCCGCCTCGCCAGCGAGCGCGACGTGCAGCGCAGCAACGCCGAACTCGCCGGCAGCCTCGAGGAATCGCAACGCCTCGCGCGCACGCTGCGCCAGCTGTCGGAGCTCGGCGAAATGCTGCAGGGCTGCCGCAGCCTCGACGAGGCCCTGACCGGCCTGCGCACCGCGCTGGCGCACCTGCTGCCCGGCATCGGCGGCTCGATCCACCTCGTCAACGCCTCGCAGGACCTCGTCGAAACCTACGCCACGTTCGGCGAGCCGGAGCTGCAGAGCGAAGCGCTGTTCGGTCCGGACGACTGCTGGGCGATGCGCCGCGGCCACGCGCACCCGCCGACCGACGGCCTCGCGGGCTTCCCTTGCAAGCACCTCGGCGACGCCAGCGCCACCGCGATCGACCGCGCGCTGTGCGTGCCGATGGTCGCCCAGGGCGAGATGCTCGGCGTGATGTCGATGTCGTCGAAGCTGCCGATCCGCAGCGAGGATCGCTCGATCGCGATCGCGGCCGGCGAGCACATCTCGCTCGCGATCGCCAACCTTCGCCTGCAGGAAACCCTGCGCACGCAGTCGCTGCGCGATCCGCTGACCGGACTGTTCAACCGCCGCTACCTAGAGGCCTCGCTGGAGCGCGAGCTGCAGCGCGCGATGCGCCGCAACCTGCCCATGGCGGTCATGATGCTCGACCTCGACCACTTCAAGCGCTTCAACGACCTGCACGGCCACGACGGCGGCGATGCGTTGCTGTCGCAGTTCGGCGCGCTGCTGCAGCGCCTCGTGCGCAGCGAGGACGTCGCCTGCCGCTACGGCGGCGAGGAGTTCACGGTGCTGCTGCAGGAAACCGACGCCGAACAGGCGATGCAGCGCGCGGCACGCATCGTCGAGGCGGTGCGCACGCTCGACGTGCAGCATCGCCGCCAGTCGCTCGGCCAGGTCACGGTCTCGATCGGCGTGGCCACGTATCCGCAGCACGGCTTCACGCCCGAAGACCTGCTGCGCAGCGCCGACCGCGCGCTTTACGCGGCCAAGCATCAGGGCCGCGACCGCGCCGTGCTGGCGGGCTGAGCCCGCCGCGACGGCGCGCCACCCGTTCCGGACTCAGCGCAAGCCGGTCTCGTTGCGCGCGATCACAAGGCGCTGGATCTCGCTGGTGCCTTCGTAGATCTCGGTGATCTTGGCGTCGCGGAAATAGCGCTCGAGCGGCATTTCATTGGAATAACCCATGCCGCCGTGGATCTGCACCGCCTGGTGGGTGATCCACATCGCCGCTTCGGACGCGAACAGCTTGGCCACCGAGGCCTCGGTGCTGAAGCGGCCGTCGTTCTTCTCGGCCTCGCCCTTGGCGAACGCCGCGCGCAGCGTCAGCAGCGTCGCCGCGTCGAGCTTGCACTTCATGTCGGCGATCTTGGCCTGGGTCATCTGGAACGAGCCGATCGCCTGGCCGAAGGCCTTGCGCTCGCGAACGTAGACGAGGCTCGCCTCGTAGGCCGCACGCGCGAGGCCGACCGCCTGCGAGGCGATGCCGATGCGTCCCGCGTCGAGCACGCCCATCGCGATCGCGAAACCCTTGCCTTCGGGGCCGAGCATGTCGGCGGCCGGACAGACGTAGTCGCGGAACTCGATCTCGCAGGTCGCCGAGGCACGGATGCCGAGCTTGGGCTCGGTCTTGCCGGCGTGGAAACCCTCGCGCGCGGTGTCGACGATGAACGCCGAGATGCCCTTGGCGCCGATGCCCGGCGTCGTGATCGCGAACAGGATGATGTACTTCGCCACCGGGCCGGAGGTGATCCAGCTCTTCTTGCCGTTGATGACCCAGTCGCCGTCGTCGTTCTTCGTCGCACGCGTGTGCATGGCCGACGCATCCGAACCCGACTGCGGCTCGGTCAGCGCGTAGGCGCCGATGTGCTCCCCCGAGGCGATCGCGCGCACGTAGCGCTGCTTCTGCTCTTCGGTGCCGTACTTGAGGATGCCGTTGCAGTACAGCGAGTTGTTGACCGACATGATCGTCGAATGGGCCGTGTCGGCCGCGCCGATCTCGATCATCGCGAGCGCGTAGGCGACCGGATCGAGGCCGGCGCCGCCGTATTCGACCGGCACCTCGATGCCCATGAGGCCGAGCTGGCCCATCTCGCGGATGTTGTCGAGCGGGAACTCGCCCTTGGCGTCGAGCTCGGCCGCGGCGGGGGCGATGCGCTTCTGGGCGAAGTCGCGCGCGATGGACTGGATCGAAAGCTGGTCGTCGCTGAGGCGGAAATCCATGGACTCGGGCCTGGCTGTACGGGAAACCGCGCATGATAGCCGAGCGCGCCCGAGCAAACCCTCCAGCACGTCCCCGATCGCCCCGGATCGCGACGCTGCGCTCGTTGACGCGCCGCGGCACGCTGGCTACGCTGGTCATCCATCCTTCGATCAAGATGAAAGGATAACCGTGGATCTCGCCGCCACCTCGGCGCTGCTGCGGCTGCTCTCGGACCCGACGCGCGTGCGCCTTCTCGCGTTGCTGGAACGCGAGGAGCTGACGGTCGCCGAGCTTTCCGCCGTGCTGCGCCTGGCCCAGCCACGCGTGTCGACGCACCTGGCCAAGCTCAAGGAGGCCGATCTCGTGCGCGACCGCCGTTCCGGCGTGTCGTCGTACTACCGCTTCAACGGCGAGCTCGACGCGCGCGAGAGCGCGCTGCTGCACGCGCTCAAGGCCAGCGTCGACGACGCCCTGCTCGACGACGACGAGCGCCGCCTGCCCGGCGTGCTCGCCAAGCGCGCGCGCGCCGAGGGCTGGGCCGATACGGTCGCGGGCGACATGGAGCGCCACTACTCGCCTGGGCGCACCTGGGAGACGCTGGCGCGCTCGATGACCCAGCTGGTCGGCACCGGCGACGTGCTCGACATCGCCTCGGGCGACGGCGTACTCGCCGAACTGCTCGCGCCCGGCGCGCGTTCGATCGTCTGCATCGACGCGAGTCCGCGCGTCGTCGGCGCGGCACGCGAACGCCTCAAGGGTTTCGACAACGTCGAGGTGACCACCGGCGACATGCACGCGCTCGACCTCGGCCGGCGCACGTTCGACCTTGTCCTGCTCATGCACGCGCTGACCTACAGCGACCGTCCCGCCGTGGTCGTCGCCGAAGCGGCGCGCGTGCTGCGCAAGGGCGGCCGCCTCGTCGCCGCGACGCTCGGCCGCCACGCTCACCGCACCGCGGTCGAGCCGTTCGACCACCGCAACCTCGGCTTCAAGCCCGAGGACCTGCGCGGCTTCGCCGAGGCCGCCGGTCTCGAGGTGCAGCGCTGCGGGCGCATCACGCGCGAGGCCAAGGCCCCCCATTTCGAAGTGATCTCCCTGCTGGCGACGAAACGATGAGCCACTCCCTGCCCTGGCTGAACCCGGCCCGCGTCGCCGCGCTCGAGGCCGCGCTCGCCTCGCGCATCCTGATCATCGACGGCGCGATGGGCACGATGATCCAGACCCATCGCCTCGAGGAAGCCGACTACCGCGGCGAGCGCTTCGTCGACGGCTTCGACGCCACGCATGCGCACGACGGCGCCTGCGGCCACGACCTCAAGGGCAACAACGACCTGCTTCTGCTGACGAAGCCCGAGATCATCGCCGGCGTGCACGCGGCCTACCTCGAGGCCGGCGCCGACTTCGTCGAGACCAACACGTTCAACGCGACCTCGGTCAGTCAGGCCGACTACCACCTCGAGCACCTCGTCTACGAGCTCAACCGCGAAGGTGCGCGCGTCGCGCGGGCCTGCTGTGACGCGGCCGAAGCGAAGACGCCGGACCAGCCACGCTTCGTGATCGGCGTGTTGGGCCCGACCAGCCGCACCGCCTCGATCAGTCCCGACGTCAACGACCCGGGCTTCCGCAACACGAGCTTCGACGAACTGCGCGAGACCTACCGCGAGGCGATCGAAGGCCTCATCGACGGCGGCGCCGACACGATCATGGTCGAGACGATCTTCGACACGCTCAACGCCAAGGCCGCGCTGTTCGCGATCGAGGAGGTCTTCGACGCGCGTGGTGCACGCCTGCCGATCATGATCTCGGGCACGATCACCGACCGCTCCGGCCGCACGCTGTCGGGCCAGACCGCCGAGGCGTTCTACGCCTCGATGGCGCACAGCCGGCCGCTGTCGATCGGCCTCAACTGCGCGCTCGGCGCGACCGACATGCGCGAGCACGTCGAGACGCTCGCGCGCGTCGCCGACGCGCACGTCAGCGCCCATCCGAACGCCGGCCTGCCGAACGCGTTCGGCGAGTACGACGAGACGCCCGAGGAAATGGCCGAAACGCTGCGCGAGTTCGCGACGTCGGGCCTGCTCAACCTCGTCGGCGGCTGCTGCGGCACGACGCCGGCGCACATCCGCGCGATCGCCGAAGCCGTGCGCGGCCTGCCGCCGCGCCGCCTGCCCCACCTTCTGAAGGACGCTGCATGATCATCCTCGTCGTCGGGGCCGGCGGCACGCTCGGCCGCGCCGTGACCGCGCGCCTCGGCCAGCGCCACACGATCGTGACCGCGGGACGCTCGCACGGCGACGTGCGCGTCGACCTGCGCGACGAGGCCAGCGTGCACGCCATGTTCGAACTGACCGGCCCGCTCGACGCGATCGTCGCGACGGCCGGCAACGTGCACTTCGGCCCGCTCGCGCAGATGACCACCGAGGATTTCACCGCAGGCCTGCACGACAAGCTGCTCGGCCAGGTCCGCCTCGCGCTCATCGGCCAGCACCATCTCAACGACGGCGGCTCGATCACGCTGACCACCGGCATCCTCGCCGAGCAACCGATCGCGCAAGGCGCCAACGCGACCGCGGTCAATGCAGGCATCGAGGGCTTCGTGCGCGCGGCCGCCTGCGAGCTGCCGCGCGGCCTGCGCATCAACGCCGTGAGCCCGAGCGTGCTGCGCGAGGCGTGGGACGCCTACGGCCCCTATTTCCCCGGTTTCGAGCCGGTCGGTGCGGATCGCGCCGCGATCGCGTTCGAGCGCAGCATCGAAGGCGTGCAGACCGGCCAGATTTTCAAGGTCTGGTGATGTCCGACACCCGCACGCCACCACGCTACACGCGCCTTTCGGGCCTCGAGCCGCTCGTCGTCACGCCCGACCTGCTGTTCGTCAACGTCGGCGAACGCACCAACGTCACCGGCAGCGCTCAGTTTCGCAAGCTGGTCAAGGAAGAGCGCTACGAGGAAGCCGTCGACGTCGCGCGCCAGCAGGTCGCGAACGGCGCGCAGATCCTCGACGTGAACATGGACGAGGGCCTCATCGACTCCGAGAAGGCGATGACGCGCTTCCTCAACCTGATCGCGTCCGAGCCCGACATCGCGCGCATCCCGGTCATGGTCGACTCCTCGAAGTGGACTGTCATCGAGGCCGGCCTCAAGTGCCTGCAGGGCAAGGGCGTGGTCAATTCGATCTCGCTCAAGGAAGGCGAGGCGCTGTTCGTCGAGCACGCACGCAAGGTGCTGCGCTACGGCGCCGCCGCGGTCGTGATGGCATTCGACGAGGTCGGCCAGGCCGACACCTGCGCACGCAAGGTCGAGATCTGCACGCGCGCCTACCGCATCCTCGTCGACGAGGTCGGCTTCCCGCCCGAGGACATCATCTTCGACCCGAACATCTTCGCGGTCGCGACCGGCATCGAGGAGCACGACAACTATGCGGTCGACTTCATCGAGGCGACGCGCATCATCAAGGCGACGCTGCCGCACTGCCACGTGTCGGGCGGCGTCTCCAACGTGTCGTTCTCGTTTCGCGGCAACGAGCCCGTGCGCGCGGCGATCCACTCGGTGTTCCTGTACCACGCGATCGCGGCCGGCATGGACATGGGCATCGTCAACGCCGGCGCACTGCCGATCGTCGACGAACTCGATCCCGAGCTGCGCGAGCGCGTCGAAGATGTCGTCCTCAACCGCCGCCCCGATTCCACCGAGCGCCTGCTCGCGATCGCCGACCGCTACAAGAAGGGTGGCAAGGACACCGGCGGCGACGCGCGCGAGGAGCAGTGGCGCAGCCTGCCGATCGAGAAACGCCTCGCACACGCCCTCGTGCACGGCATCGACGCCCACGTCGACGCCGACACCGAGGAGGCACGCCTGCGCTCGACACGTCCGCTCGACGTCATCGAAGGCCCGCTCATGGACGGCATGAACGTGGTCGGCGACCTGTTCGGCGCGGGCAAGATGTTCCTGCCGCAGGTGGTCAAGTCGGCGCGCGTCATGAAGAAGGCGGTCGCCTGGCTGCTGCCGTACATCGAGGCCGAGAAGGCGCGCACCGGCGATGCGGGCAAATCCAACGGCAAGATCATCATGGCGACCGTCAAGGGCGATGTGCACGACATCGGCAAGAACATCGTCGGCGTGGTGCTCCGCTGCAACAACTTCGACGTCGTCGACCTCGGCGTCATGGTGCCGGCGCAGAAGATCCTCGACGCCGCGCGCGCCGAGAACGCCGACATGATCGGCCTGTCCGGCCTCATCACGCCGTCGCTCGACGAGATGACCCATGTCGCCCGCGAGATGCAGCGCCAGGATTTCCACCTGCCGCTGCTGATCGGCGGCGCAACCACGTCGCGCGCCCACACCGCACTCAAGATCGAACCGCACTACAAGGCGCCGACCGTGTGGGTCAAGGACGCCTCGCGCGCGGTCGGCGTCGCGCAGTCGCTGATCTCGAAGGACCTCGTCGACGCGTTCATGACGAAGATCCGCGCCGAGTACGGCGAGATCCGCGAGCGCCACAAGGACCGCAGCGGCGCGAAGAAGCTCGTCACGCTGGCCAAGGCGCGCGCGCAGCGCTTCGACGGCGACTGGGCGAATCACGTCCCTCCGATCCCTCGCAAGCCCGGCATCACCGTGCTCGACGACGTGCCGCTCGCCGACCTCGTGCCGTTCGTCGACTGGACGCCGTTCTTCAACGCCTGGGAACTGGCCGGGCGTTTCCCGGCGATCCTCGACGACGACGTCGTCGGCAACCAGGCCACCGAGCTCTACCGCGATGCACGCGCGATGCTCGACCGCATCGTCGCCGAGAAATGGCTGCGTGCGCGCGGCGTGTTCGGCCTGTGGCGCGCCAACGCGGTCGGCGACGATGTCGAGCTACGCGATGCCGACGGCGCGCCGCTCGCGACGCTGCACTTCCTGCGCCAGCAGGCCGACAAGCCGGTCGAGCGACCGGACTTCTGCCTCGCCGACTTCGTCGCGCCGGCCGACAGCGGCCGCGAGGACTGGGTCGGCGGTTTCGCGGTCACGGCGGGCATCGGCATCGACGAGCATGTCGCGCGTTTCGAACGCGAGCACGACGATTACTCCTCGATCATGCTCAAGGCACTTGCGGACCGCCTCGCCGAGGCCTTCGCCGAGTACCTGCACCATCGCGTGCGCCGCGAGGACTGGGGCTACGTGCCCGACGAGGTCCTCGACAACGACGCCCTCATCGACGAGAAGTACAGCGGTATCCGTCCCGCGCCGGGCTATCCGGCCTGTCCCGACCACACCGAGAAGGACACGCTGTTCCACCTGCTCGACGCGACCGCGAACGCGGGCATCTCGATCACCGAAAGCTTCGCGATGCTGCCGACCGCGGCGGTCACGGGCTGGTATTTCTCGCACCCGCGCAGCCAGTACTTCGTGCTCGGCCGCGTCACCCGCGAGCAGGTCGAGGACTACGCGAAGCGCAAGGGCTGGTCGCTAGCAGAGGCCGAGCGCTGGCTCGCCCCGAACCTCGACTACGATCCCGAATGATCCCGCCGGCGGCATGCGGCCGCCGGTGCACTGCTGTCCTGGGAAAGTTCGAAGCGAACGCTCGAGAACGTTGCCGCATCACGTCTCCGACGACGAATGCCGGGATGCCGCCTCGTTCTCTCGGCAGCACGGCATTGCGCACGCTCTTCCCTTCTCCCTCCGGGAGAAGAGCCTGCCCCGTACCCCGATACGGGGTGGCCCGAAGGGCCGGATGAGGGTTCGGGATCACGACGATGATCGGACGTGGTCTCGATCCCGCACCCTCTCCCCAACCCCTCTCCCGGAGGGAGAGGGGCTCGAGCGCAACGCCACTGTGAGCGGACGCGTCGAACCTGTGGAACCGCGCGACGCCGAGCGCCGGGAACCTCCAGACGACAGCTCCGCTTACGGCACGGCACGAGGTGCGATTTTTCCCCGGACAGTGCTGGCCGCCTGCGGGAATGCCGGCGCTACATGCCGGCCTGCGACGCACCGCCCATCGCGGACAGGAACGCGAGCCCGCCGAACAGCATGAAGCAAACGATCGCGACCACGGTCATGATCAGGTAGGCCTTGCAGAGGTTGGCCTTGTTCGGGTTGGTGCCGTTCGAGAACGCCCACACGAGCATCATGACGAAACCCACCAGCGGGATCGCGAGCACGATCAACGTGACGATCCACTGTCCGAGCGTGACCACCGGTGCGACGTCGTTGCGATTGTCCATCCCCATTCCCCTCGTCGGTGCCGCAGCGGAATGCGCGGCCGCAGACTCCTACGGGAAACGGGGGCGCCGGGTGACAGCCGGCGGGCGCCGGGCCTAGGCGGTGGCAGCGTCCGAGCGCCGGTGGCGCAGGTCGACGACGAGGTTGTAGACCGACACGAAGGCCGGGAACAGGTTGGAGAGGATGCCGACCGAGTCGTTCTTGCCGAACGTGAAGTAGCTGACCAGCATGATGCTGCCGGCCACCGACAGCCACCAGAACGCCTGCGGCATGTGCACGCGGCCGAGCTTCTTGGTCGCGTACATCTGCACGAACCAGCGGCTCGTGAACAGGAACACGCCGAGGTAGCCGATGAGCTTCCACGGCGTCACGCCGATGCTGTGGATGTTGAAAAGCACCTCGTTCATGACGCCCCCCGCACGCGAAAAAGGGCGACATTCTAGCCTTGTGCGTGTCGGAGCGCCGTCGGAGGCCACGCCCGGCCGCCCGCGCGACCGACCCGCGTACGGGCAGGTCGCGCAGGTGGCGCGACGCGATCAGTCGCGCGCGGCGAGCCAGTCGTGGATCGCGGGCGGCACCTCGCGCTGGGCACGGCCCGACACGTAGATGCCGATGTGGCCGCCGCGGAACGCGATCTGCGTGTAGTCGTCGGTACCGACGAGGCCGCCGAGTGCGCGCGAGGCATCGGGCGGGACGAGATGATCCTGCTCGGCGAAGATGTTGAGCACCGGCATCGTGATGTTGGCGAGGTCGACCTCGCGTTCGCCGATCACGAGACCGCCTTTGACGAACCTGTTGCCCTGGTAGAAATCGCGCAGGAACTGGCGGAATGCCTCGCCGGCCTGGTCGGGCGAATCGAAGATCCACTTCTCCATGCGCAGGAAGTTCTCGAGCTCGGCCTTGTCGTCGAGGATGTCGACCATGCCGATGTACTTCTGCTGCATGAGCCGGACCGGCTTGAGTGTGAGGTAGCACAGGTTCATGAGGTCGGCCGGCACGTTGCCGATCGTGTCGACGAACAGGTCGGCGTCGAGGTTGCGCGTCCAGTTCGACAGCATGTTGTCGGGCGTGTGGAAATCGACCGGCGTCACCATCGTGACGAGGTTCTTCACCTTGTCCGGATGCATCGCGGCGAAGCACAGCGAGAACGCGCCGCCCTGGCAGATGCCGAGCACGTTGATCTTCTTCACGCCGGCCTTGCGCGCGACCGCGTCGACGCTGCGGCGGATGTAGCCGTTGATGTAGTCGTCGAGGGTGAGCCAGCGGTCGGCGCGGTCCGGATAGCCCCAGTCGATGAGGTAGACATCCTCGCCCTGCGCGAGCAGGTTGCGCACGAGCGACTTGTCCTCCTGCAGGTCGACCATGTACGGGCGATTGACCAGCGCGTAGACGATCAGCGTCGGCGTCTTCGCGGTCGGCTTGCGCTCGCCACGGAAACGGTAGACCACGAGCTTGTCCTCGCGGTAGACCACTTCCTTGTCGGTGACGCCGTAGGTGACGTCGTCGAGCTGGCGCAGCACCTGCGCGCCGGCGGCGAGCTTGCGCTGGAAAGCCGCGGCTTCGCCGGCGGCCTTGGCGGGATCGATGCGGAGCGGACCCATGGCGGCCTACCTCAGCGCTTGCCGCGGCGCGCGCGTGCGGCCGCCGGTCGGGTGGAAGGGGCGTCGCCGCGCGCGGTACGCGCGAAGCGGGCGATGCGGTCGGCGAAACTCGTGGCGGCCTGCGGCGCATCGGCGGTCGCCGTCGCGACCGTCGTGCGTGCCTTGCTCGCGGACACCTTGCGGGGTGCAGCGGGTGTCGCGACGCTGGCCTTCTTCGGCCGTGCGACCTGCGGCACCGAACGCTGCTTCTTGGCCGGTTTGCGCGGCTTGCGGGCCGGCTTGGCGGCCTTCGCCGGTGCGGCAGCCTGTGGCTTCGCGGCAGGCGCCGCATCCGCGGGAGAGGCGTCGCGGCGGAACGCGACGACGTTCGAACGCATCTCCTGCGCCTTGCGCAGCGCGGCGACTTCATCGCGCAACGCGTCGACCTCGGCGCGCAGGCTCGCGACATCCTCGCCGCCTTGCGCCTCGCGGAACTGCCGGCGCAACGCCTGCAGGCGCTCGCCGAGGCTGTCGATCTCGCTGCGCGTCGGCACCCCGAGGTCGTTGCTGATGCGTTCGACCTCGCGCTGCACGTGCGCGCGCACGCGCATCTGCGCATTGACGAGCGCGCCGTAGACCTCGCGGAACTCCTCCGACAGCGCGACCGCGGCGTAGGCCTCCTCGATCGCATCGACCCAGAGGTCGTAGACGCCACGCACGCTGTCGATCTGGCGACCGGGCTCCTCGCGATCGGCGAGCTTGCGCTGGAACGTCGCGAAGCCCTGCTCCGCGACCTTGAGCATGAGGCGCTGGTAGCGCGCGTTCTGTTCCTGGTACTCGATCAGCGCGAGGACGCCGGCCTGCGCGTTCTCCTGGTGCTCGCGCAGGAAACCGAACGCAGGCGTGCCGAGCGCATCCTTGGCCTGGCCGAGCATCGGACCGGCGACCGAGAGGAAGCGCTGCATCATCGCGTCGAAACCGGCCGCGCCATGGCTGCCACTCTGTCGCAGGAAGCTCGCGAACGGATTCGCGGCGCCCTGCATCGGCGCCGCCGCCGACTGCATGAGGTCGGCCCATGAACTGCCGCCCTGCCCGCCCATCGACTGCAGCAGGCCGAGGTAGCCCTGCGAGGCGGTCGCGAGGCGTTCGAGCAGGTCACCGCCGAGTGCGCCCATGCCGGGCATCGCCCCCGGTGTCATGCCGGGCATGGCTCCGGACATCATGCCGGGCATCGCACCACCGAAGCCGGGCATGCCGCCGAACAGGCCACCGAGTCCCGGCGGCATCCCGAACGGCACGCCCATGCCCGGAAACGGCGAGCCCCCGCCACCGAACGCGTTCAGACCCGGCATCGCCGCGGCGGCCTGCTTCGACAAGGCCTCCCACTGGCGGGCCCACTGGCTCATGTCGAACGGTTCGCTCATGTCGGTCTCCGGCAGCGGTGGCGGCGCAAGGCCTCGATCATAGTACGGCGCAGGTGTCGTCCCGGCGACGCGATCAGTCGCCCGGCATCGCGCCGAGCTGCATCGCGCCGAGCGGACCGTCGCCGCGCGGCGTGGTCACGATGTCCTTGCCGGGCGGCAGCGGCGCGCCGTTGGCGACGTGGTTCCACAAGTGGTCGAGCGCGGCATAGCCGTACGGCATCAAGGGCACGTAGCGGTCGCCGAACTGCGGGAACGCGAGAAACGCGTCGAAATGCTGGGCGTGTCCGACGCGCCACAGGCTGGCCTTTCGGCCGTTCGCGGCGAGCCATGCCACGTAGGGATCGGAGCTGAAGGCGATCGGCACGAGGCCGTCGTCGATGCCGTGCACGATCGTGATCGGCAGGCCCGTGCGCGGCAGCGCGGCGCGCGTGCGCGCGACCTCGCCGGCGAGGCGCTTGGCGGTGTCGTCGGACGCACTCCACAGCTGGCTCAGGCACAGCAGGCCGGCCAGGGTCGGATCGTCGCCACCGGCCTGTGCATCGACGATGCCGACGCCGGCGCCGGGCGGGATGCCGCTCGCATCGGACCACCAGGTCGCCCGCGCGATGTCGTCGGCGAGTCGCGTACGGCCGTTCGCATCGGTGGCCGCGAAGGAGTAGCCGCACGGCATCGCGGCGACGCCGGTGCGCGCGTAGGCCGCCGCATAGGTCACGGTCACCGCGCGCCACAGATCGAGGGCGCTCGTCGACGCCGCACTGCGCAGCGCCTCCTCGGTCCAGCCCGTGTCGCGCAGGCGCTGGTGCGCCTCGCGTGCACGGGCCTCGTCGTCGTCGCCGGTCAGGCGGCTCGCGGCATGCAGGGCGCGGCAGCGCGCGCTCCACATCGGCAGCGGCTGGCCGTTGACGCGTGCGAACGGCACGCCGTCGTAGCGCGAATCGAGCAGCGCGCACGGGATCAGCAGCGCGGCTTCGGTCGCGTAGTCGTAGAGCGCGCGGCCGCCACGGCCCGGCAGCACGTTCGGTTCGAGCGCGACGACACCGTCGAGCAGACCGTCGTCGAGACCGGCCGCCTGCAGCACCGCACCGCCGCCGTTGGAAAGGCCTGCCGCGATCACGCGCGTGTTGTCGGGCGTGAACGGGGCCTCGTCAGGGAACGCCTCGTCGAGCGCACGCAGCGCGAAGCGCGCGGCCTGCAGCACGTGTTGACCCCAGTCGGCTTCGGGGTTGTCGCCGGACTGCGCGTGCTTGACGAGCACGCCGTTGGAGACGGGTTCCTGCGACGGCACGAACTCGAGCTCGCCGTCGGCCTGCGTGCCGCGCGTGCCGTCGAGGCGCACGCCGGTGCCCGAGGCGACGTCGAAGTAACCCGTGCCGGCGCCCTTGTCGGTGTAGGCAACCACACAGCCGCGCGCGAGGCCCCAGGCGCCCGCGAGTGCGATGCCGCCGTAGATGCCGCGCGAGCCCGACGACGCCGTGACGACGACGCAGCGCTTCTGGCGGTCGAACAGGTCCGGCACCTGCGCGAGCACGCGATGCGGCGCGTGGCGGCCGTCGAGCGTCGCGAACGCCGTGTACTCGCGTCCCGTCACGACCGGTACCGCGCCGTAGATCTCGCCATAGCCGCCGAGCGGGCCGAGATCGGCGATGCCACGCCAGCTCGAATGGATCGCGCGACGGCGCAGTTCAGCCGGCGTCGGCGACGCGGGGTTCGCGAAGGCCGGCGGCGTCGCGCGCAGCCCGCCGAGGCCGAGGCCGGCGCTGAGCAGGTCGTCGCCGTCGCGATGCGTGGTCGTGCGGATCTCGCCGAAACGGTCGGCGGAGGCTTTCTTCGCGGGCGCCGGCGAGGCGGTGGACGACGGCTCGGTCACGGGTTCGTCCGGGCGCTCACGCGAGCTGGAACAGGCGGCGAGCAGGCTCGCGACGAGGACGGAGGGAACCAGACGCCATGCATTCATTCGCTCGCTCGCGGATCGGGATGGAGGACGCCGGGCGGCATGCGTGCCGACGGCGCGGAGCCGCGATGGTACCCGCAATCCCGTTGCCTTCCCGTTGGCCCGGCGTGAAGCCGTGCGCGCGAGCGGTTACCCTGCGGGCATGCCGCGCATCCTCATCGTCGACGACCATCCGCTGTTCCGCCTCGCCCTCACCCAGGCCGTGCGCAATGTCGTCGATGCGGCCGAGGTGGTCGAAGCCGACGGCTTCGAGGCCGCGATGGCGCAGTTGCGCGCGCAACCCGACACCGACCTCGTGCTGCTCGACCTGCACATGCCGGGCAGCCACGGCCTCATGGGCCTGGTCACGCTGCGCAGCGCGTTCCCTGCGGTCGCCGTGCTCATGGTGTCGGCCCATGACGATCCGAACGTGGTGCACCGCGCGTTGACCTACGGTGCGGCCGGTTTCGTGCCCAAGCGCACGGGCCTCGACGACCTGCAGGGCGCGCTGCGCGCGATCCTCGACGGCGAACTGCCGGCACCGCCGCCCGCCGCCGCGACCGCCGACGACCTGCAGGACCGCGCGCTCGCCGCACGCCTCGCGACGCTGAGTCCGCAGCAGTTGCGCGTGCTCGTGCTCGTCGCCGAAGGCCTGCTCAACAAGCAGATCGCCGACCGCCTGGGCATCCAGGAACGCACCGTCAAGGCGCACCTGACCGCGATCTTCGAGCGCCTCGGCGTGCGCAACCGCACCCAGGCCAGCCTGCTGCTCGGTGCGCTGGCGATCTCCGATCCCGCGCGCTTCCCGCTCCCCGACGACACCACCATCACGGCCGGCTGACCGTCCGCCCGGCGCCCTGCTACGCTGCGCGCGCCACGCTGGAGGGAAGCGGCCTTGGACCACGCGGACGTCACGAAACGCGCACTCGACGTGTTCGCGTCACTGCTCGACGCTGCCGAAGCGGAGGTCGACGCGGCCCTCGCCGGCGAGTCTCCCGCCGTCGCGCAGCAGGTCCGCCGCATGCGCGCGGCCCACGCCGGCGATGCCGGCGTCGCACTCGCCGGTCACGTGCAGGCCGCGCTCGATCCGGCCACGACCGAATCCGCCGAGGGACCTTTCCATGCAGGCGAGTCGATAGGTCCGTACGGCCTCGTGCGCGAGATCGGGCGCGGCGGCATGGCCTGCGTGTGGCTCGCCGAACGCGCCGACGGTTCGCTGCAGCGCGCTGTAGCACTCAAGCTGCCGCTGCCCGGATACGCGCGCCACGGTTTCGGCGAGCGCTTCGGACGCGAGCGCGACATCCTCGCCCGGCTCGTGCATCCGCACATCGCGCGCCTCTACGACGCCGGCCTCGACGCGGGCGGCCAACCCTACCTCGCGCTCGAGTACGTCGAGGGCGATCCGATCACGCGCTGGTGCGACACGCGCCGTGCCGGCGTGCGCGAGCGCCTGCAGCTGTTCGGCCAGGTGCTCGACGCGGTGCAGTTCGCGCACGCGAACCTCGTCATGCATCGCGACCTCAAGCCCGGCAACATCCTCGTCGACACGAACGGCTCGGTCAGCCTGCTCGATTTCGGTATCGCGCGCCTGCTCGACATGGAAGGATCGAGCGCTGCCGAGACCGCGCTCACGCGCGACGGCGGACGTGTGCTCACGCTGCAGTACGCGAGTCCCGAACAGGTGCGCGGGGAGCCGTTGACGACCGCGACCGACGTGTTCTCGCTCGGCGTGGTGCTGCACGAACTCCTCGCCGGCACACGGCCGTACCGACTCGCCTCCGCCTCCGCCGCGCAACTCGAGCACGCGATCACCGAGGGTGCGCGAGCGCCACTCGTGCGCGCCGCAAGCGACGAGCGCGCCGCCGCACTCGGGCTGCGCCATGCGCGCGCGATGCGGCGTCGACTCGGCGGCGACCTCGAGGCGATCGTCGCCAAGGCCATGGCGACTCCACCTGCACAGCGCTACGCAACCGTGCAGGCCTTCCACGACGACCTGCGGCGTCACCTCGAAGGCCACCCGGTGCGGGCACGCCGCCCGTCCCGCCTGCTCGCGGCGTGGCGCTTCGTGCGCCGCCATGCGGTCGCGTCGACGGTCGTCACCGCGCTCGTCACCGCACTGGTCGCGAGCAGCATCGTCGCCGTAGCCACCGCGCAGCGTGAACGTGCGCAACGCGAACGTGCCGAGGCGGCCAGCGCCTTCCTCGTCGGCGTGTTCGCCCAAGCCCATCCCGACGAGAACCTCGGCAAGCCGTTCACGGCCGCCGAACTGCTCGCCAAGGGCGAGCGCCTGCTCGGCAGCGACGCATCGCGCCCCGCAGCGCTGCAGGTCGACCTGACCAGCCTGATCGGCGAGCTGTACTGGAGCATCGGCGACTTCGTGCGCGCGGAGACCCTGCTCAAGCGCGCGGTCGACGCCGCGGATCCGGGCGACGTCCCCGACGCGGTACGCGCCTCGGCCCTGCGTCGGCTCGCGAGGACCGAGCTGAGCCGCAACGCGCACGACGAAGCGCTCGCCTACGCACGCGCTGCCGTCGATGCCGCGCGGCGCGCCGGTGCCGACTCCCGCGACGAGCTCTCGCACGCGCGCCGGCTCGTCGCCGAGATCATCACCACGCAAGGTTCGGCGCAGCTCGCCCTGCCGCTGATCGAGGAGGCCATGGCGGCCGATCGCGCGACGTTCGGTGACGCCAGCGAGGCGGTCGCGCTCGACTGGGACCTGTACGGCCAGGCCTACAAGGAGCTCTCGCGCCACGACGAGGCGATCGACGCCGCGCGCCGCGCTGTCGACGGCTTGCGTCGCGTGCGCGGGAACGAGCACAGCAGCGTCATGAGTGCGCTCGGCGTGCTGTCCTCGGCGCTCGCGCACAAGGGCGATACCGATGCCGCGATCGCAACGCTGCGCGAGTCCGCCGCGATCGCCGAGCGCATCTTCGGCCCGGAGCATCGCGAGACGATCGTGCAGCGCTCGAACCTGTATCTCGCGCTCAATCGCGCGGGGCGTCCCGAGGAAGCCTTGCGCGGCCACATCGAACTGCTCGACATCGTCGAGCGCACGATGGCCGACACGCGCCCCGAGCAGGTCGCCTTCATCCACGGTGCGCTCGCGACCGAGTACCGCGCCGTGAGCCGTTTCGCCGAGTCGGCGCAGGCCGCTGGCGATGCCGTCGCGACGTGGGAGCGCATCAAGGGATCGCCCGATGCGGTCGAGCTCGCCGATCCGCTGTGGAGCCTCAGCACCGCTCAGGCGATGCTGGGCCTGCACGCCGAAGCCGAGGCCACCTTGCGACGCGCGATCGCGATCGCCACGAAGCACCAGGCACCGACCTCGCACTGGCGTGCGATGTATCGTGCGCAGCTCGCCGGCGCGCTGCGCATGGAGGGCCGCGCGAGTGACGCGCTGCGGGAGATCGACACGGCGATCGCCGAGATCGGCGAGACCGCAAAGCGGGCGACGCCGATCACGGTGTTCCTGCAGGCGACGGCGAGTGACGCGCGCCTCGACGCGGGCGACCCCGACGGCGCGCTCGCACGGGCCCGCGAGGCCGTCGCCATGACGCGCGCCGTCACGTCGAAGCGCTCGCCAGGCCATCGCGCGCCGCTGTTCGCGCTCGGGCGCGCGTTGCGCGCGACAGGGGACCAAGCAGGCGCCGAAGCCGCATTGCGCGAGGCCGTGTCCATGGTCATGCCGCCGATGGGCGCCGACGATCCGCGCATCCTCGAGATCGAGACCGAACTCGCCGCGACCCTCGCCGACCTGCATCGCGACGACGAAGCCGCCACGATGCGCGAGGTCCTCGTCCCGCGCCTGCGTGCGCTCGGCACGCCGTACGCGGTCATCCTGCTCGCACGCCTCGGCGTGCGCTGAGCGTCAGGGCGTCGGTGGCGCGGCGGCCGACGACGTGTCGTCGGCCGGATCCGTGGCGACTTCCGGCTCTGCGAGATCCATCTGGTACGGCGGCGCAAACCAGAACGGAATGCGGTACTCGCGCCTGCGGTTGCGCCCCTTGTCCTCGCCTTGCGCGTTCCATGTCACCACGACTTCGTGGCGTCCCGGTGCGAGGCGATCGAGCGGGAGATAGCCCTGCAGTCCGCGCATGCCGAGGTCGCGACGCTCGGCATCCTCGAACGTGGCGACGTCGGCGGTGCGCGTATCCAGCCGTACCTCCCACAACCCGGCGAGACAGGCCCGGCGTGCCGCACTGTCGTCCGCACCCGCACAACGCTCCTTGAGCACGCGCGCGTCGCGATCCGGCAGATGCGGCAGGAACACGCGCAGGTAGGCGTCGGCGACGAGATCCGAAGGAATCACCGGCACGCGCAGCAGCAGGTCGTCGTGGCCGCGCAGGTTCTCGTAGTAGGCACTGCGCTGGCCGGCTTCGGCACGCGTGTCGTCGAGCCAGGTGTAGCTGCCGAACGGCGCGAACTCGCGTGCGAGCACCATCTGCACCGTGCCGATGAGCACGGTCGACATGATCACGAACCCGAACATGATCGAGAACGTGCGACGCGGCATGTTGCCCTCGAGCGACAGCTGCACCGGAAGGATCAGATGCTGCGGCAGGTACCAGCCCTGCACGCGCAGCAGGACGCGCACGACGCGCTGCA
The DNA here is from genome assembly GCA_029959555.1 of Lysobacteraceae bacterium PS02065. Taxonomy (GTDB): domain Bacteria; phylum Pseudomonadota; class Gammaproteobacteria; order Xanthomonadales; family Rhodanobacteraceae; genus Dokdonella. Next base: position 51,016 of record JASCPI010000001.1, read on the forward strand.
GGCCCGCAGGCAGCTCGCGCCGCACACGCCCGGCCACCTGCCAGAGGCCTTCGATCAGCATGACGCCGAGCGATACGAGCATGACCCCGCCGGCGATCACGCCGAGCACGATGTTGCCGGCCCTTTCGGGAAGGTCGAACAGGTACACGACGAGCATCGTGGCGATGAAGATGCCGACCAGCAGCGTCGCCATCCAGGCCATCGAGATCGCGACGAGGCCGACCACCGAGAACACCACCGAGGCGAAACGGTCGGCACCGTCGATCGCCGCACCGAGGTCGCTGACACCACGCCGGTAGTAGTCGCGGGACAGCGGCCCGATGCTGGTGATGCGGTCCCAGCGGATGCCGTGCGGGAACACCGCCTTGAGGCCGATCAGGCCGACCCAGTACGCACGCGCCACGAGATGCAGCAGGAAGGCCCCGGCCAGCGTGTAGGAGAGACCGATGGCCATCGGGAAGACCAGTTCGACGATGCTGAGCCGATTGCCCTCGAAGTGCACCTGCATCGCCACCCAGCGCGCGAACAGCCAGCCCGGGAAGGTCGCGAGCGCGACCAGGCTGATACCCGAAATGATGAGCTCGAGCTCATCGGTGCGCTCGCGCAGGCTCTCGAAGGCAACCCGGGAGGGCGACGCGGGCGATGGGTCGCCGGTGGGCGGAGGCGATGGGTCTTGCGGTGTCAAGGCGGCTTCCGGGGACGATCGAGCGGCGCACAGTGTAGCCGCGCACAACGGCTAGAATGCCGCGCATGGACGCCCCCATCGACGACGGCCTGTTCGAGGAGCTCTACGCCGAGCTCAAGCGGCGCGCGCACCTCGTGCGGCGCGGCCAGCTCGGCGAGACGCTCGACACGACCGCGCTCGTGCACGAGGCCTGGCTCAAGGTCACGCCGCGCAGCGGCCGCTTCAACGATCGCGAGCATCTCGTGCGCACCACGGTGCTCGCGATGCGCCAGCTGCTCGTCGACAACGCGCGTGCGCGCCACGCACAGAAGCGCGGCGGCGATCTCGCTCCGGTCACCCTGACCGCCAACCTGACCGGCGCGGTCGGCGCCGGCGTCGACGAGCACGGCATCCTCGATGCCCTCGACCGGCTGCGCGCGATCGACCCGCGCAAGGCCGAGGCGATCGAACTGCATGCACTCGGCGGCGCGACCTACGCCGAAATCGCCGGCCTGCTCGCGGTGTCGGAGCAGACCGTCAAGCGCGACCTCGCCGCAGCGCGTGCGCTGCTGCTGGTATGGCTCGGCGACGGTGCCGGGCCGGATGGACCGGTCGCGCACTGAACCGCGTTTCCGTCTCCAGCCCACAGGGGGCCGGAGGACCACACCATGTCGATCATCCATCCCGCGCGCCGCATGCGCGGCCCTGCGACGCCAGGCTTTCGCGCCGCCGTCGTGCTCGCCGGCACCGCACTCGCCACCCTGCCCGCCGCGCAGGCGGCGACGTTCCTCGTCGATACGACCAGCGACGACGGCAGCGTGGCGTTCCAGCTCTGCGACGCCGACGCGACCAATGCGAACTGCTCGCTGCGCGGCGCGATCACCGCGATGAACGCAAGCGCCGGACCGCACACGATCACGTTCGCGATCCCGCAGGCCGATCCCGGCTACGTCGCGGCCACCGCGCACTGGCGCTTCAGCCCGACCACGGCCTATCCCTACATCACGCGCGAGCTCCTGATCGACGGCTACTCACAGCCCGGCGCCGTACCGAACACGAACACGACGGCCCAGGGCGGCAGCAACGCCGTGCTCAGGATCGAGATCGCCGGACCCGGCCGCGCGGCACAGATCGACGGTCTCAGCGCGATCAACGGCGTCGGCAGCAGTGCCGCACTGACCGTTCGCGGTCTCGCCATCAACCGGTTCTTCCGCAACCTCTCGCTCTACAACGCCGGCAGCCATCGCATCGAGGGCTGCTTCATCGGCAGCGACATCACCGGAACGACCGGCTTCGACCCTGCCCAGGCGAGCTGGATGGGCATCGTGCAAGGGGGAGGCGCGCTTCAGCTCGGCGGCACCATGCCATCAGCACGCAACCTCGTGTCGGGAAACCTCTATATGGGCCTCTGGCAGACGGCGGCGAATCCGCTCACGGTCCAGGGCAACCTGTTCGGCACGACAGCCACGGGCACCGCCGACCTGCCGCGCCAGGACTATGGCGTCCAGCTCAGCGCCACGGGCCTCGGCGCGACCATCGGGGGCAGCGCGGCCGGCGCCGGCAACCTGTTCGGCGCGAACCGCTTCGGCGCGATCTACGTCAACTCGCAGGTTCCGGCCGGCATGGCGAATCCGGTGCCCTTGCGCATCCTCGGAAACGTCTTCGGAACGGATCTCGCCGGCACCGCGTCGCTCGGCAACGGCCTCAATCCCGGATCACCGAGCCAGCCGCAGTCGACGATCTTCGTGTTCGGCAGCGGCCGCTGCGGTGTCGCGATCGGTGGCGACGCACCGGGCGAAGGCAACCGGATCGCGAACGGCGGCGCAGCCGGCGTGCTCGTCGCGAGTTGCACGGATGCCCGCGTGCTCGGCAACCGCTTCACGGGCAACCGGGGTGGCGCGCTCGACCTTTCGCTCTCGAGCAACGGCGACGGCCCGACGCCGAACGACGCCGGTGACGCCGACGAGGGCGGCAACCGCCTGCAGAACCACCCGGTCATGACGTCGTTCGCATGCAGCGCGGGCACCTGCACGCTCGGCTACCGCGTCGACACCACCGTGACGAACGCGAGCTACCCATTGCGCGTCGACGTCATGGTCGGTCGCGGCGGCCAGCCCGAAGCCTCCGTCGCGACCGACACCGTGCTCGCCGCCGAAGCGGGCACGACGCGTACCGTCACGTTCGCGTCGGCCGCGCTGCAGGGTGCGCTGATCCTGTCGGCCACCGACGCCTCGGGCAACACGAGCGAATTCGGTGGCGAGCACCTGTTCGCGACCGGGTTCGAGTGACGCCCGAAATGGGGTATCGCGTCGTGTTCATCGAACGCGAGAGAGCAACCCGCTCGTCATTCCGGCAAGCGCCCACTGCTGTCCGGGGAACATCCACGCATCGCGTCGCGCCTTCAGCGAAGCTGTCGGGTGGTGGTTCCCGGCGCTCGGCGGCGTGCGACTTCACACACTCGATGCATCCTCCCGCAGTGGCGTTGCACTTGAGCCCCTCTCCCTGCGGGAGAGGGGTTGGGGAGAGGGTGCGGGATCGTGACCACCTCCGATTAATGTCGCGATCCCGGACCCTCATCCGGCCCTGCGGGCCACCTTCTCCCGGAGGGAGAAGGGAGAACACGCGCGATGCCGTGTTGCCGAGAGAACGTGCCGATATCCCGGCATTCGTCGTCGAAGGCCTGACACGGCAATGCTCTCCAGCACTCGCTTCCAACGGTCTCCCGGACAGTAGTGGGTCTGCGCCGAGGCGACGAGGGTCTCGTCAACGTACCGACGCACCACGCACGCGCGTCGCACCGTCGACGACATCGGTCCAGACCAGCCACGCGGCACCGTCGTGTGCGACCAGGCGTGGCAGGCCGCTCGCGCGTCCGCGTGCGGCGAGCGACGCGACGACATTCGACTGCACGATGCGGCCGTCCTTTCGTGCGAGCTTCGCGAGCCACAGCTGCTGGCCATCGCGACCACCGTCGCGTTCGGCGAGCCAGGCGGCCCACACGTGATCGCCGTCGAGCGCGAGCGCGACGCGACCGAGCACGCCCTCGCCTTTCGCGAGCGATGTCGGCGCATCGAACGTGTCGCCGGCATTCCGTGAGCGCGCGAGGCGCAGCGACGGCGCGCCATCGGCCTCGGTGTACCACGCGACCCAGACCTCGTCGCCCTTCGCGGCGACGGCCGGACCGTTGACCGGGCAGCCCGCGAAGCGCCAGCCGTCGGCGTAAACATCGCGTGGCGTGGTCCATCCCCCGCCCTCGAACCGCACGATCCGTGTGTCGCGGATCTCGCCGTCGCTGCGCCCGCGGTAGACGATCACGGGACCACGCGAGGTCGGCGCCACGGCGGTCGTGCAGCAGTCGCAGGTCGAGACATCGAGCATGCGGTCGTCCGAGCGTGCGGTGTCCGCGCCGAACGTCGCCGTGCGCAGCATCATGCGGCCGGCACCCTCGCCGTGATCGTGGGCGGCGTGCGCGTCGTCGGGTGCCGGCTTGGCGCGGCTGTCGAGCCAGGCGAGCCCGAGCGTGTCGCGCGAGCCCGCCCACATCGCGACGAAGCCGTAATCGTTGCGCGCGCCGTCGGGTTCGATGCGGATCGGCGCCGACCAGCTCGCACCGTCGTCGCGCGACTGCACGAGTGCGATGCCGTAGTCGTACACGGCCTTGCCGTTGCGGCGCAGCCAGTGTGCCCACAACGTGCCGTCCGGCAGCGCGAGCACATGCGGCGTGTCGGCCCAGTTGACGAACCAGCCGCTGCCCTGCGCGACCGTGCGCGGCGCCGACCAGGTCGAACCCGACGCGATGGCCTGGCGCGAGAAGCGCAGGGCGTGCACACCCTCGCCGGACTTCTCGGTCCATGCGAGCAGCACATCGCCACGCGGCGTGATCGACAGATCGGGCTGCGAGCTCGCGGACGCGGCCGGCGGCATCGGCCAGTCGCGCACGTCGAACGTCGCGGCATGACTGAACGTCGCGACGATGGCGAACACCGACATGACCACATGTGCCGACACGCGCCGTCTCGTCATGCCCAGCCGCCTCGCGAAAGAAAGCATCGAGTCTAGCGCGCACCGTCCACTGCACGTTGCATGGACCGGTAGCGCGCGGATTGTCGTTTCGTCATGTCGACCGGAACGCACACCGCGATCCCAAGCCACGAAGGACGACGCCATGACGCGCGGCAACCCATTCCCCACCTGTCCATCGCGAGCCCTTGCACCGAGCCTGATCATGCTGCTGCTCGCGCTGCTCGCATGGCCCTCGGCCTCGAACGCCCAGTACGGCTTCGATCTCCGCTACGCCGAGCAAGGCTATGCCTACGACGCGTTCGGAGTGGGCTCGACTCCCTCGCTCGGCGCGGGCAACCGCCATGTCGTGCTGCCGGACGGCGACATCGTCGTCGCGGGGCGAGTGCGCGTGCCCGGCGACACCGTGCAGCCGTACTGGAACATCGGCCTTGCGCGCTACAAGCGGCTGGGTGGCCTCGCGTTCTGGAACGGGCACACGGCCAATCCGTACCGCCACGATGAAAGCCACATCGTCTACCCGAACCTGCCCAACGGCGGCACCGGTGACACGAAGATCGAGAGCGTCGACGACATCGCCTACGCAGACAACAAGATCTTCGTGCTCGTGACGCGCGTGTTCAGCGCGTCGCCACTCGACCGCGACGCGGCGATCGTCGTGTTCAACGGCGACGGTTCGTTCCAGCAGAACCTGAGTGTCATCGCCGCCAGCGTCGACGAGTTCGGACGCAGGCTCGATGTGCGCACGACCAACCTCGTCGCCAAGCCCGTCACGGTGACGATCCTCGCCCAGCGCCAGGCGCCCGGGCCGCGCATGGTCATCGCCAAGTACGACCTCGGCAACAACGGCCTGCTCGCCGCGGATCCGGGATTCAACTCGGGGGCTCCCTTCGAGGTTCCGATCGGCACGGCCTGCGCGGGGACCAATCTTTGCAACCTCGAGGCCGCGGACATGGCGCGACCGTTCCGCATCAGCGGTGGCGATGCGATGCCGATCTACGCGGTCGGTGCAGTCCAGCGCAACGGCGCGGACTGGGACTACGCGATCACCAAAGTGACCGCCTCGGGCACGCTCGACACGAGCTTCGGCTTCGGCGGCGTGCGTTATGTGCCATTCGACGACGCCGGCAGCGACCGCGGCGACTTCGGGCGCGCGCTGCATGTCGACGGTGGCGTCGGGTTCAATCCCCAGGACACGCTGTTCGTCGCCGGCAACGTGCACCGCAGCTGCACCAACGGCATCGGCATCGTCGGCCTGACCGCCGACGGGCTGGATCTCGGCGGCTTCGGCAACAACGGCCGCGTCGTGGTCGGAGGCTCGAACGAGACCGGCTCGCAGTGCGCGCAGGAACCTGCCCACACGGTCTGGTCGCTCACGCGACAGGACGGTGAGCTGGCGGTCGCCGGACTCGTCGACACCCCCAACCAGGGCGGCGGCATCGACACCGACGGACTGCTCGTTCGCATCGATCGTGCAAGCGGCGCCCTGCGCAGTCTCGATGCGATTCCCGCCGGCGACGCCAACGGGCGCTTCGGTCGCGTACGCCTGATCGGCATCAGTCCGGTCGGCGAGCGGCAATACATCGTGTCGGGTGAGCTCACGGATGTCCCGCTCGTGGGATCGGGCTATGTATCCGCACGCCTGCAGCCGGCCGACCGGCTGTTCTGGGACGGTTTCGACGTGTCGCACCTCGAGCAATGACGTACCCAGCCACCTTCCGCATGTTTACGCCACGAGGACATCCACCTTGCACATGAAGCACAGCCTGCTGCTCGCCCTGACACTCGCGAGCCCTTCCGCCCTCGCCCTCGACGCCGCCTGCGAACCGATCGTCGCGGCTTCGGAACGCACCGCGGCACAGCCCGCACGCCACAGCGTCGCCGAAGACGGCGACGGCACGCGCATGGAGGCGGTCGTGCTCGATGGCTCGTTCTACGTCTCCGTCGACGGCACGTGGCGGCGCATGCCGACGGACCTGCGCGCCGCCGAGCGCAAGATCAACGCAGGCATGCGCGACGGCAGCATCGCCTTGTCGGACTGCCGTGCCGATGGGCGCGCCACGGTCGACGGGATCCAGACGTCGGTGTTCGCCTACCGCGTCGCACTGCGTGGGCAGGTGCAGGACGAGGCTCGACTGTTCGTCGGTGACGACGGCCTCGTGCATGCGCTGTCGTCGGGCGACCACAAGGTCCGTTTCCGCTACACCGGCGTCACGGCCCCGAAGCTCTGAGGGCCATGCCATGCATCCCCCCGGGACCGCCGCGCTGGCGGCTCCCGGGGCGGCGCGCTACCCTCGCGCGCCTATGACCGACTCCAACCGTTCCGACTTCACGCTCGAGCCCGACGACGGCGAGCGCCTCTCGAACCTCGCCGGCCCGTTCGACGAGCACCTGCGCCAGATCGAGCTGCGCCTCGGCGTCGAGATCGCCAACCGCGGCAACGTGTTCCGCGTGACCGGCGACCCGAAGACCGTGCAGATCGCCGCACGCCTGCTGCGCCACCTCTACGCGCTCACCGCGACCGACGTGCTCGACGCACACGCGCTCAACCTGCATCTGCAGGAATCGGGCGTCGAGGCGATCGCCGCGGAAGCGGCCGAAGGCGCGCAGGAGGTCGCGGTCAAGGTCAAGCGCGGCACGATCCGCGGCCGTGGCCCGAACCAGGCGCGCTACCTGCACGCGATCGCGACCAACGACATCAACTTCGGCATCGGCCCGGCCGGCACCGGCAAGACCTACCTCGCCGTCGCGATGGCGGTCGATGCGCTCAACGACAACCGTGCGCAGCGCCTGATCCTCGTGCGTCCCGCGGTCGAGGCCGGCGAGAAGCTCGGCTTCCTGCCCGGCGACCTCACCCAGAAGGTCGATCCCTACCTGCGCCCGCTGTACGACGCGCTGTACGAGATGCTCGGCATCGAGCGCGTGACCAAGCTGATCGAGCGCAACGTCATCGAGATCGCGCCGCTCGCCTACATGCGCGGCCGCACGCTCAACGACTCGTTCGTGATCCTCGACGAGGCGCAGAACACGACGACCGAGCAGATGAAGATGTTCCTCACGCGCATCGGCTTCGGCTCGGTCGCGGTGATCACGGGCGACGTGACCCAGACCGACCTGCCGCGCCACATCAAGTCGGGCCTGCGCGACGCGATCGAGGTGCTGCGCGACGTTGACGGCATCAGCTTCACGTTCTTCAACGCGAAGGATGTCGTGCGTCATCCGCTCGTGCAGCGCATCGTGCGTGCCTACGAGTCGCGCGAGGACGCCGTGCAGGCGGCCAAGGCGCTGGCCGGGAACACGACGTCGTGAGGCGCGCATCGCTGCTCGCCGCGCTGATTTCGATCGTGCCGGCCATCGCGGTGGCGCAGACCTACAGCGGTCCCGAGAGCGTGGAATACCATGCGCGCCTGGATCGCCACCTCGTCAGCAACACCTCGGGCGGCCGCGGCATCCTCGCGCGTGCGGCCGACGGCACGCTGTCCACGTTCACGAATGCCCCGGCGTCGCCGTACGGCATCGAGCTGCTCGCCGGCACGCTGTTCGCGCTCGACAGCGGCCGCGTCAAGGGCTACGACATCGACACGGCCGCGCCCGTGCTCGATCTTCCGCTGACCGGCGCGTCGTTCCTCAACGGCATCACCTCGAACGGTGTCGACACGCTGTACGTGAGCGATTTCAGCGGTCGCCAGCTCTACACGATCAACGTGGCCAACCTCGCGGCACCGGTCGTGTCGGCACCGGTGTCGACCGGCTCGTTCACGCCGAACGGCCTCGTCTACGACCGCGCCGGCAACCGCGTGCTCGTTGCGACGTGGAACGGCTCGGCTCGCATACTCGCGTTCGATCCGGTCGCCGGATCCACGCCGACCACGCTGATCCAGACCTCCCTCACCAGCATCGACGGCATCACGCTCGACTGCAACGGCTCGATCGTCGTCGCCGCATGGAGCGGTTGCGGCACGTCGGGCGGCTGCCTGCGCCGCTTCGATCCACCGTTCACGACGACGTCGCCGGCGCTGGTCGTCGCGAACGGCCTTTCGAATCCGGCCGACATCGATTTTCGTGGCGACACGGCCAGATAGCCGTGCCCGAGTCGAGCGCCAACCGCGTCACGATCATCAGCGACGCCTGCGAAGGCAGCGTGTTCCACGGCGACTTCGAGCGCTGACGCGATGGCTACGCGCAAGCCCGTATCCGCCGCACGCGACGCGAAGCCCGCCGCGACCACACCGCTCGTGTTCGTGCGCAACGAGACCGCGCGCGCCGGCGTGCCGCTGACCGCGACGTTCACACGCTGGATCGAGGCCGCACTGCGCGGTGCCGGCCGGCGCAAGCGCGCCGAGGTCAATATCCTCGTCACGGACGGTGAACGCGGGCGCGCCTACAACCGCCAGTACCGCCAGCGCGACTACGCGACCAACGTGCTGAGTTTCCCGTACGAACCGATGCCGCACGAGAAGACCGCGCTGATCGGCGACCTCGTGATCTGCGCACCCGTCGTCGCGATGGAAGCGATCGCGCAGGGCAAGCGCTCGCGCGACCACTGGGCCCACATGACCGTGCACGGCGTGCTGCACCTCGTCGGCCACGACCACATCGACGATACCGATGCCGAACGCATGGAAGCGCTTGAACGGCGGATCCTTGAGAGGCTCGGGATCGCGGATCCGTATCGCGTCGAAAGCTAGGTCAGTTCGCGGGATCCGCAGGCTCGACGCCGTCGCGGAAGATTCCATCGCCGAACACGGCAAATCCGTGTCGCTGGATACCTTCCGCAGAGTAGAACGTCCCCCCGACGAAGACGCGCGCGGCCGAGTCGACGATGAGATTCGAGGCCCCCTCCCAATCGGGACTGACACCGACCTTCGCCATCCAGCCTGCGTCCACGCTCCCGACGTCGTCCTGGAATCGAACGAGTCCACTGGCAGGAACTCCCGAAACGGATGTCATGCCACCAGCGAGGTACAACCGGCCCTCGTGATCCAGCGCGATCGCACTGACGTGGCCCTCCACGCCAGCGCGCCATGTCGGATCGACCTCCGCCCGTTCACCTGTGAGCACGCGTGCGACGTTGGCACGACGCTGCCCCTGTATGGCCTCGAACCGCCCCCCGACATAAAGCCGATCCTGACGGTCGATCGCGATGTCTCCGATGTATCCGTCGGCGGCTTCCGGCATCACGATCTTCCACGCCGCGTCGACGTCCCCCGTCCCCGTACTGGCCATGCGCTCCACACCGAACCCCACATGGGCGTAAAGCTGGCGGCGGGAATCCAACGCCATCGCATTTCCGCCTGACCTCAGGGCCGGCTTCCACTCGGGCACGATTCGCCCCTCGCCTTTACCGGAAAGAGCGACCTTCACGATGCGACGATCGCCAGCATCGGGAAGCCGGTCGAAGTATCCGGACACGAACAGGTGATCTTCGCCATCGAACAGCAACGCGTTGATGTGACCATCCGGTTGGCGAATCAGGCCCGGATCCCAGTTTGGATCGGCAAGACCCTCGCCGAAGGCCTGGAGCTTTGCCAGACGTATTTCGGCTCGACCACCGATATTACGGAAGTAACCGGTGACATAGATGCTGCCCTCGTCGTCGGCTTCGATGAGTCTCACGCTGTTGTCGGGTGCAGGATTCCAGACGGGATCGACGGTGAGGTCCGGGCGGAGCTTGAGCAGGTGGGAGGCCGGAGCCCCCGCCGCCCAGTCGAAGTACCCTCCAAGAATCAGGCTTCCATCGGCGAGCCTGACCATGTCGCTCACCCATCCCGGGTGCCCCACTTCGATGGATCGCGGGGAACCGGCTGCATCCTCCGGCTCACGGAAGACGTTGAACGAAGGAGTGTCGCCGATGCGTTTGAAGGTACCGCCCAGAGCGAGCGGGTGCCCCATGCCACCCGCCGTTTCGGCGACGCCGCCGTCGATGAGTTTCCTCGACGCCGTGTCCATGGTTCCGGAGTGCGGATCGAGGCTCAGCACCTCTCCTCGATCCACGCTGCCGCCCTCGGCGACCGTCGCGTGCGTGACGACACGCAACGCGCCGTCCACGATGCGTAACGAGCCCACGGGTTGATCGACCCCGGATGTCCAGCCGGGGTCCACCGCACTTCCGGAGGTGAGCGGGATGCGGGCGAGATGCTCGCGTCCGGTTGCCGCCCCCCGGGTGAAATCCATGCCACCGATGAAAAGCGAATCCGAGGCGGGATCCAACGCCAGACCGTTGATATGGCCAAAGGGTAGCGGGTTCCATCCGAAGTCCACCTCGCCGCCACGACGTGTATCGATCCTCCACAGTGGACGTCTTTCGCCGGATCCCGGATCGTAGAGGTCCTTGCCACCGACATGGAGCCAACCCGCCTCGTCGAGCACCATGTCGCGAAGCATGCCGCCGCTGATCGTGGGACGCCACGACGGATCGACGACACCGTCGGCCGATATCCTCTTGAAGGAGTACGCGGAGCTATTCCCGGCATAGATCGCCGATCCGTCCTTGCTCACCACGATGCGGCGCGGGCTATACATTTCTGGATTCGATGCAGGCCAGTTCGGGTCGACCGAACCGTGAGCAGCCGCCTTGAACCTCGCGAAGCCAGGACGTTCCACACCACCGACCCGGTAAAAGTACCCGCCGATGTAGATGTTGCCTACCGCATCGACCGCGAGCGCCGTGACGATGTTGTTGGGGTTGGGCGTCCACGACGTGTCCACCGCGCCATCGGGAAGGATTCTCGCGAGATTCCTGATCTCACGCCCCTGGACGCGCGAGAACCCTCCGCCGATGACCAGCGAGCCGTCTGGGAGATAGGCCATCGCGTGGATGAATCCCGACTCGAGAAGACTGAGGTCGGGTGTGTCCAGCAGCGTGTCGTCGGCATCGCTCGCGTTTGTTGAGCCGACGCAGAACACGGCGCAAAACGCCAGCACAACGGCGAGCGCCGGTCGCAGTATCGAAAATGTCACGCGTGACTCCTGCGCGGCCGAGCGCGCCTCCCTGTCGGGGCAGAGCCTACCATCCGGACGATGTGTCCGGATGGCGGCCACCGATCGCCTCCACCTCCTCGCCAGCGCGGTCATGCGCCGCGCCTGCCTCTCACGATCGGCCGCATGCGATGATCGTCGCCGGACTCCCCACGGCGACCGCAGCGATGACTTCCGGACCTGCCCTGTCCTCGATCCGCCAGATCGCGATCACCGTGGCCGACGTCGACGCCGCGCTCGCGTTCTACCGAGACATCCTCGGCCTCGCGTTCCTGTTCCGTGCGGGGCCGCAGCTCGCGTTCCTCGACGCGGACGGCGTGCGCCTCATGCTGACGACGCCGCAAGGCGCGGGTCTGGTCGGCGCGAACTCGATCCTCTACTTCCGCGCGACGGACATCGTCGCCGCGCACGACGCCTTCGTCGCGAAAGGCGCCGTGTCCGAACGCGCGCCGCAGCCCGCCGCGCGCATGCCCGACCACGAACTCTGGACAGGCTTCCTGCGCGATCCGGACGGCAACCTCGTCGGACTCATGGAAGAGAAGCCGTTGTCGGCCTGAGGCGTACCGACGCACGCGGCGCGGGTTTCGGACGCGGAACCGCGTAAGAAGCCGGCAACGCCCTCGCAGCGGAGCCTGCGCATGCCCTTTTCCCCCGTCCGGCCGCAACGCCTCGGACGCCTGCTGATCCCGCTCGCCATGCTCGCGGCAGCGCCCGTGCACGCGGCGCAGTACTTGCTCGTCGGCGCGATGGGGCCCGATTCGCGCTGCCAGTACGCCTCGATCCAGGCCGCGCTCAACGCGGCCGCGGCGAATGGCCCCGGCCTCGACTATGTCATGGTCGCCAACAACGCCGCCTACGCGGGCCAGGCCCTGCAGGTCGGCGCGCAGTCGGTGCTGATCGAAGGCGGCTACGCGAACTGCGACCTCGATCTCGACGACCTGCAGCCCTACGCCGACATCGTCGGCAACATGAGCGATCCGGTCATCCGCATCGAACCGATAGCCGCCGGCAACCACGAGGTGCGCCTGAGCAAGCTGCGCGTGCGCGGCGGCGGACGCAACGACGCCAACGGCGGCGGCGTGCGCGTGGCCACCTCGACCAACGCGCACGTGCGCCTGTCGCTCGAGGGTGCGGAGATCACCGGCAACCGCGCGCAGTCGGGCGGTGGCCTGCACGCGCAACGCGGCGGCAGCCCGGCCGGCAACTTCTCGGTGACGCTGCACCCCGGCACGCGCGTGCACGACAACACGGCCGCGAGCAACGGTGGCGGCCTGAGCCTGTGGGGCGGCAACACGTTCATCGCCGCCGACGACGTGCGCATCGACAACAACCGCGCGAACGGTGCGGGCGGCGGCATCGCCACCATGGGCGACACGTTCATCGCGACCGGCAACCCCGATATCGATCGCTACCCGCCACGCAGGGACGTCGACGGCGCACGCCTCGAGAACAACCGCGCCGGCACGATCGGCGGCGGCCTCTACCTCGCCGGTGCCGGCACGACGATGGAGGCCCACGAGATCATCGTCGACGGCAACCGCGCCGAAAGCGGGGGTGGCGGCATCGCGGTCGCCAACGACGCGGTCCTCACGCTCGTGCGCGAGTACTCGAATGCGTTCGGCTGGTACTGCCCGGCCGCGACCGAATGCACGCGCATCAGCAACAACCAGGTCGGCGACGGCACCGCGATCGGCACGCTGGGCGGCGGCATCGCCGTGTACGCGAACGCGATCGCCAACCTCGTCCAGACCATCGTGCGCGACAATCGCGCGCAGGATGCCTCCGGTGCACTCGTGGACGGTGCCAACGCGCAACTGCGCACCGATGGCGCCGTGTTCACGGGCAACCTCTCGTACGACTCGCCGAGCGTGGCCAGCGCGGTCATCCGCATGCGCTACATGTCGCCGAACGTCGTACCGAAGACCCGCATCGTCTACTCGACGTTCGCCGGCAACACGCGGCGCGCGACCGACAACACCCTCAAGCCCGCACTCGACATCATCGGCGTGCAAGGCGTCAGCCTTCTGGTCGTCAGCTCCACGTTCCACGATGCCGGCATCACGATGTACAGCGAGTGGAGTGGCGACTGCCTGATCGCGAGCCTCGGCACGTCGTTCTCGTCGAACGGCATCATCCATCGCCGCTCGACCACCGACCGTCCGCCCGAAGGCATCTTCCTCGCACCGGGGCGGCGCGACTGGCGGCCACGTTTCGATTCACCGATCACCGACGTCTGCGACACGCTCAACGCGCCGCCTCAGTACCTCGACCGCGACCTTCAGCCGCGCTGCCGCGACGAGCTGAAACCCGACCGCTGGGGCATCTGCGATGTCGGCGCGTGGGAGAACGACCAGGTGTTCGCATCCGGCGTCGACTGACGCTCGGCATCGTCGACGCGTGCAGCGTGCGCGGTGGATCAGGGCTCGCGCACGAGCCTGAAGCCGACGTCGTCGAAGCCGCGTTCGGCGGGAATCGCGCGCGTCGCGTCGAGCGCGTCGTCCGGGCCGCTGCGCCACGAGCGGCCGACCACGAGGCGGCGCGCGCAGGCCTTGCCGGACGACGCATCGGCGCAATCGGCCGTCCATTCGGCGACGTTGCCGAACACGTCGTGCAGGCCGTAGGCATTCGCACGGAAACGGCCCGCCGGCGCCGTGTGCGCGCGACCGTCGCCGCAGGCATGTCGCGTACCGCCCGCTGCGCTGCGGTCGGCGACATTGCCGAGCTCGCAGGCACCGCCTCGCGCGGCGGACAGCTGTGCGGCATGGCGCCACTCGGCGAGGGTCGGCAGGCGGTAGCGCTTGCCGCTGCGCTGCGACAGCCACGCCGCATAGGCCTGCGCATCCTCATGGGCGACACAGGTGACGGGCTCGTCCCTGCCCTGCGTGAAGCCCGGGTCCTTCCAGTCGCGGCGGTCGAGCAGGCGCAGCGGCGACAGCATGCTGCGGCAGCGCCCGGCCGCGCGGCCGGTCTGCGTCGCGAAGGTCGTGTAGTCGCCGAGCAGCACCTCGTCGCGCATGACGTAGAGGCCGGTGGACGATCCCTTGCGCGGCGGTACGAACAGCAGCGAAGGCCCGTTGCCGTCACGCGTGACGACGCCGGTGCGCGGCATCGCCGCGAGCGCCGTGCGCACGGGCGCGAGCACGTCATCGGTCGCGCCGAGCGTGGCCGCGAACGCGAGCCACGCCGTCCCGTCATCGGCATCGTACGCGGCGACCTGCGCACGCGCGCGCTCGACGGCGAGCGGCACCGCACGCGCGGGCAAGGCTTCGAGCGCGGGTGATCCACGTCGGCCCGCGGCATCGGCGACGAGTCCGATCTGCTCGTGGCGTTCGCGCACCTTGGCGAGGCTCTCGCGCGGCAAGGCGGCGACGAGCGCATCGGCCGCGGCGGTGAACACCTCGTCGAGGCCGGCGGTCGCGCCGGCGTGGCCCGGCGCGCGACGCAGGATGTCGAGGTAGGTTTCGGAAGCGTTCGCACCGGCCGGAGCAAACCAGGCGCCCGCCTCGGCATGGGAGCGTGCAGCAGCGAGTTCCGCCGCGAACGTGTCATCCGTGGCGGACCCGCCTGCCGCGTTGGCCTCGGGCACGAGGCCGATCGAGACCGGCTCGGGCGGCGGCTGACGCAAGCGCCACGCCTGCGGCAGCGCGAGCGTGACGATCGAGACGGCGACCAGCGCACCGAACGCGACGAGCAGCGCAGGCGGCGAGGCGCGCACGAAGCTGCGCGCGCGACCGACCGGACCCTGCGCACGACTCAGGTGGCGACGCACCGGCTCGAGTCCACGCTGCATCGCCTGCGCGTTGCGGAAGCGCTGCTCGGGTTTCTTCGCCATCGCCTTGTCGACGAAGGACTGCCAGTGCGCCTTCTCGGGCGGCAGGTCGGGTACCGGATCCTGCGCGTGCATGAGCGCGAGGGCGAGCGGATCGCTGGAATGGAACGGCAGCACGCCGGTCAGCAGTTCGTAGGTCAGCACGCCGAGGCTGTAGAGGTCGGCACGGCCGTCGACCGTGCCCGCGCGCGCCTGCTCGGGACTCATCTGCGCGCCGCTGCCGATGACGAGGCCGTCGCCGGTCACGCGCGACATCGCCTGGTCGTGCGCGAGCGCGATGCCGAAATCGGCCAGCTGCGGGCGGTCGGCGTTGTCGAACAGCACGTTCTCGGGCTTGACGTCGCGGTGCACGATGCCGCGCGCGTGTGCGTAGCCGAGCGCGTCGAGCAGCGCCGACACGAGTGCGGCAAGGCCGGCTTCGTCGTCGCGGTAGTCGCGCATGCTGAGGTCGCCGCGCGCGAGGTACGGCATGACGTAGTAGAGCTCGCCGTCGAGCGTGCGGCCGACCTCGTGGATGCCGACGATGCCGGGATGCTCGAGCTTGGCGATGATGCGCGCCTCGTGCTCGAAGCGCAGCACCTGCGCCTCGTCGACGTGGCGCAGCGGGCGCATGACCTTGATCGCGACCTCGCGGTCGAGCGATTCCTGCACGGCAAGGTAGACCATCGCCATGCCGCCGAGGCCGAGCCGGCGCACGACGCGATAGCCCGCGATGCGCGGTGCGTGGGGCATCGCGTCGGGCGGTTCGATCGTGCGTTCGGGGTCGATCGCGATCACGGCATGGCCTGGACGTCCGGGTGGCCGGGGACACGAACGGCGCGAATCGGATGACGGCAGCGTGGATCCCCTGGCGCGCAGCCTAGCGCAGTCCCGCGACGCCGCCGTGAACGGCGGCTGTGCACGCGGCATGCGCGCGGTCGCAGAAACGGCGAAGCCGCCGGATCGCTCCGGCGGCTTCTGCCTTCGTCACGTGGCGCGAGGGCTTACTTGAGCAGGCCCGCGAGCGTCTTGCCGAGGTCGGCGGGCGACTTGACCGTCGTCACGCCGGCCTTCTCGAGCGCCTCGAACTTGGCCTTGGCCGTGCCCTTGCCGCCCGAGATGATCGCACCGGCGTGGCCCATGCGCTTGCCGGCCGGAGCCGAGGCACCGGCGATGAACGACACGACCGGCTTCTTGACGTATTCGGCGATGAACTCGGCCGCTTCTTCCTCGGCGCTGCCGCCGATCTCGCCGACCATGATGATGCCCTCGGTCTGCGGATCGTCTTGGAACAGCTTGAGGCAGTCGATGAAGTTGAGGCCGTTGATCGGGTCGCCGCCGATGCCGATGCAGGTCGACTGGCCGAGGCCTTCGTTCGTGGTCTGGAACACCGCTTCGTACGTGAGCGTGCCCGAACGCGAGACGATGCCGACCTTGCCCGGCTTGTGGATGTGACCCGGCATGATGCCGATCTTGCACTCGCCCGGCGTGATGACGCCCGGGCAGTTCGGCCCGATCAGCACCGTGTCCGGGTAGCGCTTGAGCACGTTCTTGACGCGCAGCATGTCGAGCACCGGGATGCCCTCGGTGATCGCGACGATCACCTTGATGCCCGCGTCGGCGGCCTCGAGGATCGCGTCGGCCGCGAACGGCGGCGGCACGAAGATCATCGACGCGTCGGCGCCGGTCTCGGCGACCGCGTCGGCGACCGTGTCGAACACGGGCAGCTCGATGTGCGTGGTGCCGCCCTTGCCCGGCGTGACGCCGCCGACCAGCTTGGTGCCGTAGTCCAGCGCCTGCGTCGAGTGGAACGTACCCTGCTGGCCGGTGAAGCCCTGGGTGATGACCTTGGTGTTCTTGTTGATCAAAACGCTCATGGATTCGTCCTCGCTCAGGCGGCCTTGACCGCGGCAACCGCCTTCTGCGCGGCATCGTTGAGATCAATGGCCGGCGTGATCTTGAGGCCGGAGTTGGCGAGCAGTTCGCGGCCCTTCTCGACGTTGGTGCCTTCGAGGCGCGCGATGACGGGGATCGTCAGGCCGACTTCCTTGACCGCGGCGATGATGCCTTCCGCGATGAGGTCGCAGCGCACGATGCCGCCGAAGATGTTGACGAGGATCGCCTCGACCTTGTCCGAGGACAGGATCAGCTTGAACGCCTCGGTCACGCGCTCCTTGGTCGCGCCGCCGCCGACGTCGAGGAAGTTGGCGGGCTCGGCGCCGGCCAGCTTGATCACGTCCATCGTCGCCATCGCGAGGCCGGCACCGTTGACCATGCAGCCGATGTTGCCGTCCATCGTGACGTAGTTGAGGTTGTTCCTGACCGCGGCCGCTTCGGCCGGGTCTTCCTGCGTCTCGTCGCGCATCGCGGCGAGGTCGGCGTGGCGGAACTCGGCGTTGTCGTCCGAATCGACCTTGCCGTCGAGCGCGGCGAGGTTGCCGTCGGTCAGGATCGCGAGCGGGTTGAGCTCGACGAGGGCGAGGTCCTGCTCGTTGAACAGGCGGTAGAGGCCGCTCATGATCTTGGCGAGCTGGCCGGCCTGCTTGGCGTTGAGGCCCATGTCGAACGCGAGGCGGCGCGCGTGATACGGCTGCACGCCTTCGACGAAGTCGACTTCGAGGGTGTGGATGTCGTCCGGCGTCTCGGCGGCGACCTGTTCGATGTCGACGCCACCCTGAGCGGAGGCGATGAACGAGATCGTCTTGCTGCCGCGATCCACGAGGATCGACAGGTACAGCTCCTTGGCGATCTCGCCGGCCTCGGTGACGAGCACGAGGTTCACGGGCAGCGCGCGACCGGCCGACTGGTAGGTCTCGATGTTGCGGCCGAGCATGCCGGCCGCAGCCGTCTTCACGTCGTCGACCGTCTTGCAGAACTTGACGCCGCCCGCCTTGCCGCGGCCGCCGGCGTGGATCTGCGCCTTGACCATCCAGGGCCCGTTGCCGAGCGACTGCGCGACCTCGACCGCCTGTTCGGGCGTCGAAGCGACCTTTCCGGCCGGAACCGGAATGCCATACCTGGCGAACAACTCCTTGGCCTGATACTCGTGGAAGTTCATGCATGCACCTTCTTGGAAGACGTGCCGCCGGCGCGATCCTGGCGGACCACGCACGGCCGGAAGCGGGGAAAACCCGTGCCGGCGAGGCGCCGACCCGGGACAAAGCGCCGCATAGTTTGGCCCCTCATTGCTGCGAAAGCAAAACCCGCGAGGCCCCGGCGTGGCCTTGTCGCGAGCCCGGCCGTGCTGCAATGCGGGCCGGGCCGGAATGCAAGGGCCATCGGGCATGCCCGCCGTCCGCCGGACGACGGGCAAGAGCCCTCATTCGAAGCCGTGTGCGAACACGCGGTCGTTGCCGATCTGGATCGTCCACGTACGCGCATGCACGACCAGACCGTCGGCCATCGATGCGGCGACGAACGGGGTCTGGTCGGTCGCGCGCAGCTCGAGCGTGCGCGTGGCCGGCGTCGCGCCCATCTGCTGGAACAGGTAGGTCTCGCCGGTCGCGCCCGCGATCGGCGCACCGTCGAGGTACCACTGCAGGGCGACGCTGCCGGTGACCGGGCGCAGGATGTCGGCCGAGAACGTCGCCTGCGTGCCCGCCTGGTAGGACACCGACGCGGCCGGCGATGGCACTTCGCTGCCCGGCTCGATCAGGTCGATGCCGCCCGCCGGCACGCCGAAGCCGCCGCGGTACAGACGCTTGACGTACTCCTGGCGGCACACCGTGCAGAACGTCGTGATCAGCGAGCGCATGAGGCAGGTGTTGTGCACGGGCCGGTACATGCCGCTGGTCTGGTAGCGCGCGCCCTGGAACAGGCCCGTGCCGGGCGTGCCCGACGGCGTCGGGATCGCGATGCCCGGCGTGAACCAGGTGCGCCACTTCACGAGCGCGGGATCGGTCTGGTTGGTGACGTTGGCTTCGCAGTTCGGCGTCGCGCCCGTGTCGCTGCAGGCCGGGAAGCCCGGATACGGCGAGTCGTACTCGTCGGCCAGGCGATGGAAGCTGTGTCCGTACTCGTGGATCACGACCTTCGGCGCCTCGCCGTGGGCCGACGTGACCGCGAAACTGCCGCCCGCGCCGCCGTAGACGGGATCGTTGACCGTGACGAGGATGTGGTCCCAGTCCGGATAGCCGGCCGCGGCCGCGTACAGCTTGGTGCCGTTGACCGTGAGCAGGCGATGGATCTGCGAGGTGCAGTACTTCGCATCGAACGCGGTGTCGACGAAGGTGCCTGCGGCGGGATCGTTCTGCGCGGTCGTGTCGGCACAGCAGGTCGCGGTCGTGCAGCCGGCCTGGTAGGGCGGGTGGTCCGCACCGGACTGCACCGAAGCGACGAAGCCGGTGCGCCAGTTCACGAAGTTCGCGTATTCCTTGTACGGCGACACGTTGAACATCGCCGTGCGCAGGTTGGCCGCCTGCGTGTTGAACGTGGCCTGCTGCGCGGCCGTGTAGCCGTCGCCGAGCACGAGCACGTCGACGCGGTTGCCGGACGGGCCGGACGGATCGCCTTCGGTCGCCTCGACACGCGCCAGCGGCGTACCCGCGAGCGGCAGGCGCTCGGCCTCGCGCGCGAGCGCGGCGAGATCGAGCTGCTGCAGGCCCGCGTCGGTCACGATCTCGATGACATCGCCCTCGGCGACCGGCACGCGCAGCACGAACGCACGCGCATCGTCCTCGACATTGGCGTGGTGCTCGATCGTCTCGCCGTCGTGGCCCGCGAACTCGGCACGCAGGAAGCGCGGCACCTCGACCTGGCGGTCCGCGCCACGCACGCCGTCGCGCACGGGGCGCCAGGTCACGCGCTCGGTCTCGGTGTCCGAGGCACGCCAGGCATCACGCCGCGCGCTCGCGTCGGCCGCAATCTCGACCTGCGCATGGAACACCGGCACGGCCTGTCCGGCATGGTCCAGCTCGAACACCACGTAATGCGCGGGCACGGCCCAGGCCGCACCGACCCAGCCGAGTCCCGCCAGCACTGCCCCGCTCCATCGCCGAATCGTGCGCATGGCCGCTCCCCGTCCTTTCGTGGCCACCAAGAGTGCCATCGGGGTGACGCGTTGTCTGCCCGGGCATCCCCCGCAACCCACGGCGGCGTGCACGTCGAACGGGACGTCAGGGCCCGTCGAATCCGTCCGCGAACAGTTTCCCGGAGAAGCGGGCGAGTCCGTCACGATGTTCGCCGCCGATCAAGGAAAACTGGCCACCCACCCACAGGCCGCCTGCCGAGTCGGTATCGAGCGCCCAGATCCGATCATCGGAGGTGATCCGCCAGCCCGCGTCGACGACGCCGCCGGAGTCGGCCGCCATGCGTGCCAGAACGAACTGCGACAGGCCTACGGGACTTCCCGTGGGTACGCCGAGCACGTGAAGTGCACCGCTGGTGTCGAATGCGAGCGCATCGACGCTGCGGAAAAACGGCTGCTCGGGCCATGCTGCGTCGATGGGAGCTCCAGGCGCGTCGGAGATCCGCACGACGCCCGACGCCGAAGGACCGTCCCCTGTGCCGACATGCAAACGGCCGGTCGGATCGACCGCGAGGGCATGGATGAAGGTCGAGAATCCGGGGTGCCAGTCCACATGCGCCTCTCCCGCCCCCGACGCGTGCAGCTTGGCGATCCGTGAACGCGGCTGGCCACCGATCGACACGGGATTCTCTTCGTCACGAGGCTCGAAGTAACCCGCTGCGTACACCGATTCACCATGTGCGGCGAGATGCGTCACGAGGTCGTTTGGCGCCGGATCCCATTCGAGATCGAGCGTTCCGGACGCCCCCGACACCTTCGCGAGAAAGCGTCTCGGGATGCCCTGCACGGCATACAACTGGCCTCCCACGAACACGCCCCCCTCTTGCCCCACGGCCAACGCGTAGGGTGTGCCACTGATGTCGGCGCGCCATGAAGCATCCACAACGCCATCCCCATCGAGCCTGGCGATCCTCCATCGCTCGACGTCACCGACACGGACGAAATAGCCAGCGGCGTAGATTCCCCCGCCGGGGGCGTGCGCCAACAGGTTGACGGTGTCGTTGAACGAGGGCCGCCATTGCGGATCGAGACGCCCGCCAGCATCGAGGCGTGCCGCGTGGTGACGCGGTTCGCCGGCGACCTTGTGGAAGAACCCACCGATGTACGTGCTTCCGTCCGGCGCAGCCAGGAGTGCGTTGACGGAGCCTGGCGACGTGACATCGGGACTGCCGTCGAGGAGCATTCCGCCTGCCAGCCGTGCCAGACCGAGCCGCGTGTGACCGGCGAGCGTGAAGAAGTCACCTCCCGCGAGGACGGTGCCCGTATCGTCGGGCAGGAGAGCGAACACCTCCCCCGGCAACGCCGTCGAACCCGAAGGACTGCTGCCAATCGAGCCGTCGAGTGTGGCGAGAAACCCCCTGCCGGCAGCATGGACCGTTCCGTCGCCGGCCACGGCGATCGCGTTCGGTGTACCCGGAACCGAGGGGACCCACTCGGGGTCCACCTCGCCACCCGTTGCCGACATCCTCAGAAGGCGTGAGCGCGAAAGTCCGTCCACCGAGGTGAACCCGCCGCCCGCATAGAGTCGTCCGTCCGCACCGAGCGCGAGCGATTGGACCGGATCATTCATCGACGGTCCCCAATCGGCATCGACCGTACCTTGCGTGGTGATGCGCGCGATGCGACGCATGCCCTGGGCCGGTTCACCGACACTCGCGGCGACGAAAGCCGTTCCG
The DNA here is from genome assembly GCA_029959555.1 of Lysobacteraceae bacterium PS02065. GTDB lineage: Bacteria > Pseudomonadota > Gammaproteobacteria > Xanthomonadales > Rhodanobacteraceae > Dokdonella. Next base: position 73,188 of record JASCPI010000001.1, read on the forward strand.
TCGGAACCGACCACGACCGCGCTCGCTCCCGAGACCTCGGGAGCCCAGGAAAGGTCCAGTGCACCCGCCCCCTCGGCGTCGAGCCTCGCAACGTTGTATCGGGTGAAGAGATCGATCGCCGAGAAGCTGCCCACGACGATCAAGCCGCCCCGACCGTCGACCGCGACACCGCGCACCTTCTGTCCCGATACCGACGGTGCCCAATCCGGATCGACGGCACCCGACGGCCGGATCTTGGCCAATCTGGAGCGCTGGACTCCATCGATGCTCGTGACATCGCCCGCCACGAAGACGTTGCCCGACGCATCGACGGCGATGGAGCGCACGGCGCCATGGACGGACGGTGCCCACGCCGGATCCACCGAGCCGTCCGGCGCGAGGCGCGCGAGGTTGGAGCGCGGCACGCCGGCCACGCCGGTGAACAGGCCGCCGATGATCGTACCGCCGGACGGATCCTTCGCGATCGCGTACACCGAGCCGCGCGCGACGATCGATACGTCCGGTGTCGCCGAAGGAACGACCTGCTGGGCCTTGGCGGGCGCGGCCACACTGGCGAGCGCGCACGCGACGAAGATCGAGGCCAGGCCCCGCATGCCGTTCATCATTCCGTTGTCCCCTGTTGCATCCGTGCGGTCGATCGCCGGAAGGGTGCGATCGTAACGTACCCGGCCGTGCGTCTCACACCGCGCGACTGGAATCCGCGACGTTGCGCCCCCAGATCCGTCGCCCGGCCGCCGCGTTATAGTGACGAGTTCGGCCCTCCTCCTGCATCGGTACCGACTCCTGCCCATGGACACGATCCGCATCCGCGGCGCGCGTACGCACAACCTCAAGAACATCGACATCGACCTGCCTCGCGATGCGCTCATCGTCATCACGGGCCTGTCGGGTTCGGGCAAGTCCTCGCTCGCGTTCGACACGATCTACGCCGAGGGCCAGCGCCGCTACGTCGAGTCGCTGTCGGCGTATGCGCGGCAGTTCCTGTCGGTCATGGAGAAGCCGGACCTCGACCACATCGAGGGCCTGAGCCCGGCGATCTCGATCGAGCAGAAGTCGACCTCGCACAACCCGCGGTCGACGGTCGGCACGATCACCGAGGTCTACGACTACCTGCGCCTGCTCTACGCGCGCGTCGGCACGCCGCGCTGTCCGGACCACGGCACGCCGCTCGAGGCACAGACCGTGAGCCAGATGGTCGACGCGGCCCTCGCGCTCGATCCGGAGAAGCGCTGGGCGCTGCTCGCGCCGGTCGTGCGCGAGCGCAAGGGCGAGCACGTGCAGGTGTTCGACCAGCTGCGCGCTCAGGGTTTCGTGCGCGCGCGCGTCGACGGCGTCACCTACGAGCTCGATGCGGTGCCGCCGCTCGCGCTTCGCCAGAAGCACACGATCGAGGCGGTCGTCGACCGCTTCCGCGCGCGCGAGGACATCAAGCAACGCCTCGCCGAATCGTTCGAGACCGCGCTGCGCCTCGGCGACGGCATCGCCCTGCTCGTCGACAACGACGACGAAGCCGCCGCACCGACGACGTTCTCGTCGCGTTTCTCGTGCCCGGTCTGCGACTACTCGCTGCCCGAGCTCGAGCCACGCCTGTTCTCGTTCAACTCGCCGATCGGCGCGTGTCCGTCCTGCGACGGCCTCGGCGTGACCCAGTTCTTCGATCCGCAGCGCGTGGTCGGCCATCCGAACCTGGCCTTGTCGGCCGGCGCGGTGCGCGGCTGGGACCGCCGCAACATGTACTACTTCCAGATGATCCAGTCGCTCGCGAAGCACTACGGCTTCGACGTCGACGCGCCGTGGGAGAAGCTGCCCAAGGCCGCGCGCGAGGCCGTGCTCAACGGCTCGGGCAAGGAACAGATCACCTTCAACTACGTCGCCGAGAACGGCCGCAAGGTGCAGCGCAAGCACGCGTTCGAGGGCATCATCCCGAACCTCGAGCGGCGCTACCGCGAGACCGAATCGCCGGCCGTGCGCGAGGAGATCGCCAAGTACATCAGCCCGCGCGCCTGCCCGGACTGCGGCGGCCAGCGCCTCAATCGCAGCGCGCGCAACGTGTTCGTCGGCGAGAGCAACCTGTCCACGCTGACCGCGCTGCCGATCGACCGCTCGCTGGCCTATTTCGACGGCCTCGTGCTGGCCGGCTGGCGCGCCGAGATCGCCGCCAAGATCGTCAAGGAGATCCGCGAGCGCCTGACCTTCCTCGTCGATGTCGGCCTCGACTACCTCACGCTCGACCGCCAGGCCGATTCGCTGTCGGGCGGCGAGGCGCAGCGCATCCGCCTCGCCAGCCAGATCGGCGCCGGCCTCGTCGGCGTGATGTACGTGCTCGACGAACCCTCGATCGGCCTGCACCAGCGCGACAACGAGCGCCTGCTCGGCACCCTCGAGCGCCTGCGCGGGCTCGGCAACACGGTGATCGTCGTCGAGCACGACGAGGACGCGATCCGCGCCGCCGACCACGTCGTCGACATCGGCCCCGGTGCCGGCGTGCACGGCGGCGAGATCGTCGCCCAGGGCACGCTCGCCGACCTGCTCGCCGCGCCGCGCTCGCTGACCGGCCAGTACCTGTCCGGCAAGCGCCGCATCGAGGTGCCCAAGCAACGCCGCGTACCGGACCCCGAGCGCATGCTGCGTCTCGTCGGTGCGACCGGCAACAACCTCAAGGACGTCGACCTCGAGATCCCGGCCGGCCTGTTCACCTGCGTCACCGGCGTGTCGGGGTCGGGCAAGTCGACGCTCGTCAACGACACGCTGTTCCGCATCACCGCGGCCGAGCTCAACGGCGCCAACGAGAAACCGGCGCCGTACCGCGAGGTGCAGGGCCTGGAGCTGTTCGACAAGGTCGTCGACATCGACCAGTCGCCGATCGGCCGCACGCCGCGCTCGAACCCGGCCACCTACACGGGCCTGTTCACGCCGCTGCGCGAACTGTTCGCGCAGGTGCCCGAGTCGCGTGCACGCGGCTACGGCCCGGGCCGTTTCAGCTTCAACGTCAAGGGTGGGCGCTGCGAGGCCTGCGAGGGCGACGGCCTGATCAAGGTCGAGATGCACTTCCTGCCCGACGTCTACGTGCCCTGCGACGTCTGCCACGGCAAGCGCTACAACCGCGAGACGCTCGAGATCACCTACAAGGGCCACACGATCGCCGACGTGCTCGGCATGACCGTCGAGGACGCGACGACGCTGTTCAAGCCCGTTCCGATGCTCGCGCGCAAGCTCGAGACGCTGCTCGACGTCGGCCTCGGCTACATCAAGCTCGGCCAGAGTGCGACCACGCTGTCGGGCGGCGAGGCGCAGCGCGTCAAGCTCTCGCGCGAGCTCAGCAAGCGCGATACCGGCCGCACGCTGTACATCCTCGACGAGCCGACCACGGGCCTGCACTTCCACGACATCGAGCAGCTGCTCGAGGTGCTGCACCGCCTGTCCGAAGACGGCAACACGGTGGTCGTGATCGAGCACAACCTCGACGTGATCAAGACCGCGGACTGGATCGTCGACCTCGGCCCCGAAGGCGGCAGCGGCGGCGGCACGATCCTCGCGACCGGCACGCCCGAACAGATCGCCAAGGCCAAGACCTCGCACACGGGCCGCTTCCTCGCGCGCACGCTGGCCGACGCCAAGAAGAAGCCGAAGGCCGCATGAGCGACACCCCGATGAAGGCGCTCGCGCGCGTGCCGATCCGCATCCGCTGGCGCGACCTCGATGCCTACGACCACGTCAACAACGCGACCTACCTGACCTACCTCGAGGAGGCCCGCCTGCACTGGCTGACCTCGCTCGAGGGCACGTGGCTCGGCGACGCGATGAAACCCGTCGTCGCCGCGACCACGCTCAACTTCCGCCGCCAGCTGCAGTGGCCCGGCGAGGTCGTCGTCGAACTCGCCGTCGAGCGCCTCGGCAACCGGTCGCTGACGATCGCGCACCGCTTCGTCGATGCCGACGGCACGCTGTACGGCGACGGCAACGTCGTGATGGTCTGGATCGACCCCGCCGACGGCCGTTCGGTCGCCTTGCCCGACGCGGTACGCGGCGCCTGCGCCTGATCCGGACCGCACGCGCCTGAACGGCGCCTGCGGCCTGCCTGTGCACGACCGCGCTGCGATGCGACAATCGAGGCCGTTTCGGCGCCCTCCACGGTCGCCTCCCACGGCGGACAGGCATGCAGGACACACCCGAGAACCGCGCTGCAGCAGCGACACCGATCGATGCGGGCATCGAGCCCGGCACCCTCCAGCTCGGCATCAACGGCAAACCGTATTTCCACAGCGGCGACGCGACGATGCCGCTGCTCTGGTTCCTGCGCGACGTGCTGCGCCTGACCGGCACCAAGTACGCCTGCGGTGTCGGCACCTGCGGCGCCTGCACCGTGCTCGTCGACGGCAAGGCCGCGCGCGCGTGCATGGTGCCGATGCTCGAAGCCGCCGGCCGCGAGATCACGACGATCGAAGGCCTCGAGCGCGACGGCCTGCATCCCGTGCAGCAGGCCTGGATCGAGAACGACGTCGTGCAGTGCGGCTACTGCCAGTCCGGCCAGATCATGGCCGCGGTGGACCTGCTGCGCCGCAAGCCTCGCCCGAGCGAGGACGACATCGCGCAGATCGGCAACCTGTGCCGCTGCGGCACCTATCCGCGCGTGCGCAGCGCGATCCAGCGCGCCGCCGAACTGACGCGGGCCAAGCGCACGTGAGCGGCGCCTTCGATGCCTCGCGCCGACGCTTCCTGCGCATCGCCCTGACCGCCTCCGGCGCGCTGGTCGTCGGCTTCCGCCTCGAAGAGGCCTTCGCGCAATCGTCGTCGGTGCCGCCCGACCTGCTCGGCGACGAACTCACCGAACTCACCGCGTTCGTCATGATCGAACGCGGCAACCGCATCGTGATCGGCGCACCCGCCTGCGAGACCGGCCAGGGCGCGATCACCGCCTATCCGATGCTGGTCGCCGAGGAGCTCGGCGTGGCCTGGCCGCAGGTGCGCGTGACCCAGCTGCCGTATGGCTACCGCGAAACCGACGGCAACGCCTCGAACCGTTTCGGCAACCAGTCCGGCGCGATCGCCAACCCGATCGGCGAAGCGTGGACAGCGCTGCGCACGGCCGGCGCGACCGCACGCGCGATGCTCGTCGCGGCCGCGGCGCGCGAGTGGAACCTGCCGGTCGAGCAGCTGCGCACGGCCGAAGGTCACGTGATCGCACCCGACGATCGCCGCATCAGCTACGGCGCGCTCGCGCGCGGTGCCGCTGCGCAACCGCCGCCCGCCCAGGCGCCGGCGCTCAAGGATCCGGCGACGTTCACGCTGCTCGGCACGCCCGTGCGCACGACCGACGTGCGCAACGTCGTCACGGGTCGCACGCGCTACGCAAGCGACGATTTCCTGTCCGGCGGCCTGATCGCGGTCGTGCTGCGCTGCCCGCACCTCGGCGGCCGCCTCGAGAGCGTCGACGATGCCGCCGCACGCAAGGTCCCCGGCGTGCGCGAGATCGTCGTGCTCGAGCCGGCCGCGGCGAATGCGAGCGGCGACGGCCCCTCTGCCGCGGGCATCGCCGTCGTCGCCGAGTCGACCTGGGCAGCACTGAAGGGCCGCGCGGCACTCGTGCCCGTGTGGACGCCAGGCCCTTTTCCCGAAGAATCCAACGCCACGCTCGCCGCGACCGCGCACGCGCTGCTCGACGCGGCCACCGACGGTGTCGTCGTTCGCCAGGAAGGTGACATGGCCGGCTCGCGCAAGCGCGCACGCCTCGCCTTGTCGGCGCGCTACGAGCTGCCGTTCCTCGCCCACGCGACGATGGAACCGCCCAGCGCGGCGATCGAGCTGCGCCAGGACGGCGCGCTGCTGATCGCCGGCATCGAGGACCCCGATGCGGCGTCGGCGCTGATCGCCGAACTCACCGGGCTGCCGCGTGCGGGCATCGAGATCCGCCTGCCACGCTCGGGCGGCAGTTTCGGTCGCCGCCTGCGCAACGACTTCGTCGCCGAAGCCGTGCAGGTCGCCAAGGCGGTCGGCAAGCCGGTCAAGCTCGTGTGGACGCGCGAGGACGATCTCGCCAACGACCGCTACCGCCCGTTCGGCCTGCATGCGATGACGGCGACGCTCGACCGCGCCAACCGCATCGCCGGCTGGTCGCATCATTGCGCCGCGACGCCGGCCAGCGGCCGCGAACCCGGCGCACCGGCGTGGCGCGGCTGCGTGTCGGCCGAGGCGTTCCCCGCAGGCTTCGTCGAGCATCTCGACACGCAGTTCCACGCGCTCGAATCGGGGTTGCCGCGACACGACATGCGCAAGCTGCGGCATGGTTTCGACACGTTCGCCACGCAGTGCTTCCTCGACGAGATCGCCTTCGAGACACGCCGCGACCCCGTGCGCCTGCGCCTGGACATGCTCGGCGAGCCGCGCGAGGTGCCGGCCGGCGAAGGCGGCATCATGTTCGATACCGGCCGCATGGCGGCCGTGCTGTCGGCCTGTGCCGAGCGCATCCAGTGGTCGACGAAGCGCACCGACGGCCACGGCCTCGGCATCGCCTGCCACGCAACGGGCGGCGGCTACGTCGCCCATGCGTTCGAGATCGGCATGGACGGCGAGCGCGTGCGCATCCATCGCGCCGTCTGCGTCGTCGACGTCGGTCGCGTGATCAACCCGCTCGGCCTCGAGAACCGCGTCGCGTCGGCCGTCGTCGACGGACTCTCGACCGCGCTCAACCTCGCCGTCACGGTCAAGGCCGGCCAGGTGCAGCAGAAGAACTTCCCGGACTATCGCCTGCTGACGGCCGCCGGCGCGCCGCCGAAGGTCGAGGTGCATGCGCTGCCGTCGACGCTCGATCCCGTCGGCGTCGGCGAACTCGCCACGTCGAGCGTCGCTGCGGCGCTCGCCAACGCGATCTTCGCGACCACGACCGTGCGCGTGCGCAAGCTGCCGCTGATGCCGGAGCTGCTGCGCATGCTGTGAGGCCGCGCATCCTGCATGGCGTGGCCGCGTTGTAGTGTGCACGATGCGTAGGGCGGAACCCGCACAGCGGATTCCGCCGTCAGTCCGCGGCGACCGACCTACGTTGCGTCGACCGCGATGCAGGCCGATGCGAAGCATGGGTGACGTAGGGCGGAACCCGCGCAGCGGATTCCGCCGTCAGTCCGCGGCGACCGACCTACGTTGCGTCGACCGCGATGCAGGCCGATGCGAAGCATGGGTGACGTAGGGCGGAACCCGCGCAGCGGATTCCGCCATCACGCCGTGACGGGCCACCCGCGTTGCGTCGATCTCGATGCTGCCCAGCACGTCGACGAGCAATCCCGAGCCGATGCGAAGCATGGGCGACGTGCGGAAGTCCGGCGTTCGCCACGAGCCCGCACCGTCATCCGGCCCTTCGCGCCACCTCGTATCGCGTACGGGGCAGGTTCTTCCCCCGGAGGGAGAAGGGAAACGCCAAGTGACGCCTCAGGCGTAACGCTGCAGCGTCGCGGCCGCGCCGGCCGGTTCGATGTCGTCGTCCCAGTCTTCCATGAGCACGAGCATCACGAGCTTCTCGAACTCGGCCGCGAAGCGCTGCGCGACCGCATCGGGATCGCGCACGCGCTTGGCGTCGCCGATCAGGCCGAAGTGCACGTTGCCGTTGTAGCTCAGGATCGACAGGCCGACGCCGATCGAGCCCGACTGCGGCACCCAGAACATGAGTTCGCGCACCTCGGCACCGGCGAGGTACAGCGGCTGCTGCGGGCCCGGCACGTTGGTCGCGACCGCGGTGGCCTTGCGGCTGAAGAGTTCGAGCGCGGGACCCTGCAGCGCCTGCGGCCCCATGCCGAGCAGCGCGAGCAGGCCGAGCGTGACGAAGGCCTGCCGCGAGCGCTTGAGCTCCTGCATGCTCGCGGTGATGCGCTGCAGGCGCCGCAGCGGATTGCCTTCGCCGACCGGCAGGTCGAGGAAGACGAGGCCGAAGTGGTTGCCGAGCTTCTTGGCGTGCTCGAGCGGACGCAGGTTGACCGGCACGGTCGCGCGGATCGTCAGGCCGTCGACATCCTGCCCCTGATCGAGCAGGTAACCGCGCAGCGCGCCGGTCGCGCAGGCGAGCAAGACATCGTTGACCGTGCAGCCGAGCACCTTGCCGAGCGTCTTGACGTCCTCGAGCGGCAGCGGATCGGCCCAAGCGACGCGCTTGACCACGCCGAGCGGCCCCTTGAGCAGCGTCGGCGGATCGTCGGGCAGGCTCAGCGCGATCGCGAGTTCGCGCGTGATCTCGCCGCCCTCGCGCGCGACATCGGCCGCGACCGCAGGGTCGGCGAGCATCGCGGCCGCCTTCTCCCATACGCGGTTGCCGATCTTCATGGCCTTGCCGAGGCCGGCCTGCGCGGGCTCGAGCATGCGCTGCCAGACGTTGCCGCCGTCACGCTGGAGCCAGGTGCGCGCGAGTTCGGCGTGCTTCTCGGGATCGGGCGCGGTGTCGGTCAGCGACAGCATGACCTGCACGAGCGCGAGACCGTCCGCATAGCAGTGGTGGATGCGCGCGACGAGCACGCTGCCACCGCGGTAGTTCTCGATGAGATGGAACTGCCACAGCGGCTTGGAATGATCGAGCGGCGTCGAGGCGAGTTCGCCGACGAAGGCCTCGAGCTCGGGCTTGTCGGCCGCGCCCGGCAGCGCCGCGAGGCGCACGTGCCAGTCGAGGTCGAAGTCGGCGTCGAGTTCCCAGTACGCCGACGACGGCGTGTTGACCGCCTTGTGGCGGAAACGGCGGTAGGCGAGGAAGCGTTCGCCGAGCAAGGCGCGCACGGCAGGCAGGTCGAGATGACCGGCGAACATGAACACGCCGGTGATCATCATGAGGTTGGTCGGACGCTCCATGCGCAGCCAGGCCGTGTCCACCTTGGACATCGCCTCGCGCGTACGACCCTTCGTTTCGAACATGCGTTCCTCCCGTGACCGCGTCCGGCGCTGCATCGCAACACGCCGCGCGCCGTGGCGGACGACGGGCTAGCATCCGGGTCCGCCGTGCAAAACGCAACGCCGGACGCTGCGCTCAGTCCTCGAGCCGCGGCAACAGGCGCAGCACGACGAGCGCCGCGAGCGTCGCCACGGCCGTCGCGGCGGCGAGCGGTGCGGGCCCCGTGGCGATCCACGGCGCGACGAGCAAGGTGCCGCCGCCTGCCACCGCGAGCACGAACACGATCACGAGCGCGGCGCCGCGCGCATCATCTCCACGCGCGGCCACGATCGCGCGATGGAAGCCCGGTGGCCCGCGCAGGCCGAGTCCGAGGCCCACGATCGCGAACAGCGCCGCGAGCACGCGCGGACCCGGCTCGGCGAGCATCGACGCGATCGTCATCGCGCCCGCACCGGCCGCCGCGATCGCGGTGCCGGTCGCGATCATGCGCTCGGTGCCGAAACGCCGTGCCAGACGGCCGGCGAGGTTCGCCGCGACGACGAACACGGCGATGCAGGTCACCTGCAGCACGATGAAGTCGTCGAGCGTGCCGCGCATGTGCCCGGTCATGACGGCCGGCGCACCTAACACGAACACGAGCAGGCCGCCGAGCACGAGCGCCTGGCTCGTCGCGTAGCGCAGGTAGGTGCGGTCGCGCAGCAGTGCGGCATAGCTTCCGCCGCCGTCGGCACGCGCCGGCACCGGCAGTCGCGCACGCAGCGCGGCCACGATCCCCGCGAGCAGCAGCGCGAGCACGCCGATCACGACGAACGACGACGTCCATCCTCCGCGTGCGAGCAGCCAAGCGCCGAGCACCGGTGCGAGCGCGGGTACGAGCGCCTCGATGCTGCCGAGCCGTCCCAGCGCACCGACGGCGGCATCACCGTCGTAGAGCCGGCGCAGGAAGCCCGGCGCGAGCACCGCCGCAGCCGATCCCGCTACGCCCTGCACGACGCGCAAGGCCACGAGCGCCTCGAGCGACGTGCACGCGAGCGCCAGCAGCGAACTCGCGCCATAGGCCGCGAGCGACCACGCGAGCACGTCGCGCGCGTCGAAACGCGCGGCGAGCCGGCCGAACAGCAGCAGGCCGACCGCCGAGCCGAGCACGAACGCCGCGAGCACCTGCTGCGCCTGCGCCGTGTCGCCGCCGAGCACGGACGGCAGCGACGGCACCGCAGGCAGCACGAGATCGGTACCGGCAAGTCCGACGATCGTCGCCGCCGTCACGAGCACGAAGCCGCCCGTGGCCGCGACGGTCGCCGCCGCGCCGTGCGCGTCGCTGCTTCCTCGATCCATCGTTATCGCCTTCCCCGCTGGATGCACGCACGCGCACGCCGATGCGCCGCCGTCGCGTGATCGGACGTTAACGCGGAACCGATGCCGTGCGCAGTTCCGACCGAAGCGCCGGCATGCCCCGCCGCCGCACGTCAGGCCTTCGGCAGCGACTGGTACTTCGCGAGCGCATCGCCGCGCGAGTCGGCGAGGTCGACGATCGGCCCCGGATAGCCCGTGCGCGCGAGGATGGCCGGGTCGGTCCACGGCCGGTGGATCAGCTTCGCGGGCACGTCGGCGAGTTCGCGTACCCAGGTGCGCACGTAGGCGCCGTCGGGATCGAACTTCTCGCCCTGCGTGACCGGATTGAAGATGCGGAAATACGGCGCGGCATCGACGCCGGTGCCGGCCGTCCACTGCCAGCCCTGCGCATTGTTGGCGAGGTCGGCGTCGACCAGCGTGTCCCAGAACCAGCGCGCGCCGTGCAGCCAGTGCTGGCCGAGGTTCTTGGTCAGCAGCGAGGCGACGAGCATGCGCACGCGGTTGTGCATCGTGCCGGTCACCCAGAGTTCGCGCATGCCCGCGTCGACGATCGGGATGCCGGTGCGGCCGCGTCGCCAGCGTTCGAGCACGCGCCGGTTCTTGCGCGCCCACGGAAACGTGTCGAACTTCGGATTGAGGTTGCGCTCGGGCATGTGCGGGAAGTGGTAGAGCAGGTGCTGCGAGAACTCGCGCCAGCCGAGCTCGCGCAGGAAGGACTCGCTGCCGTCGCGCCACGTCGCCGACGCCCCTGCGCGCGTGCGCTCGTTCACGGCCCACGCGATCTGCATCGGCCCGATCTCGCCGAAGTGCAGGTGCGGCGACAGCCGCGACGTGGCGGGACGGTCCGGGCGATCGCGATCGCCCGGGTACTTCGCCACCGCCGCGTCGAGGAAATCGTCGAGCGCCTCGTGCGCGCCGGCCTCGCCGGGCGTCCACGCCTTGCGCATGCCCTCGTCCCAGGGGATGCGCGGCAACAGGCCGAGGTCGTCGATCGAAAGACCTCCGTCGATCCCGACACCGGCGAGCTTGCGCGGCGCGGGCAGCGGCGGCCGCGGCTCGAGGCGCGCGCGCGCGTTGCGCCAGAACGGCGTGAACACGCGGTAGGGATCGCCTTGCCCGGTCTCGATCTCCCAGGGCTCGAACAGCACGAAGGCCTTGCTGCTGTGCACATCGAGGCCGTCCTCGGCGAGCGAGGCCTTGATGTGCTTGTCGCGCGCGACGATCGCGGGTTCGTAGAGGCGGTTCCAGTACACCGCTCTCGCGCCGGTCGCACGCGCGAGCCTGCGCAGCGTCGCCAGCGAGTCACCGCGTGCGACATGCAGTGCGACGCCGCGCTTGCGCAGATCGGCATCGAGGGCGGCGAGCGCGTGGTGCAGCCACCAGCGGCTCGCCGCACCGGGCGCCCACGGGGCCTCTTCGTCGGGCGCGTCGATGTAGACCGGCACGACGTGCTCGTGCGCATGCCGCGCGGCATCGAGCGCAGGGTTGTCGGCGAGGCGCAGGTCGCGGCGGAACCAGACGAGGGCGGTGGTCATGCACGGATCGCGAGGCGGAAGGACGCCGACGATACCGCGCCACGCGCAGCGGTGGCGGAACGAAAGCCGTACGCGGGGTCACTCGCCGAACGTGCACGCCACGCACGGCACGTGGAACCGCGCTCAGGACGCGGGAGGCACCTCGCCGGCGTGCGGCGCCTGTGCGCCGTGGATCGGCGGGATGCGGCTCGGGCGCGGCACGTCGTCGGGCACGACGAGGTGCGTGTCGCGCTCGCGCGTCGCCGTGACCACGAGCGAGACCGAACCGACCACGGTCGCGCCGAGCAGCACGAGGATCAGCCACACCTCGGGCACGCGATGCCAGGGCGTGCGTGGCGTGGCGGGAGCGTTCGGTGTCATGGGGCCTCCGGGGCGAAGAAATGGGCCTTGCCGTGCGCGAGCGTCGAGCCTTGCGCATCGCTGACGACGACATCGATCGCGTGGCGGCCGTGCACGCCGTCGGCCGCGGTGCGCAGCGTCATCGGCAGCGAGAACACCTCGCCCGGCGACAGCGTCACCGACGGGCGGCCGACGAGGCGCAGTGGCAAGTCGGTCGACGGCCGCACCGACAAGGTCACCGGCGCATCGGTCTTGTTGACGAGCTTGACGCTGTAGCCGTTCTCGATCGCACCGTGCGCGACGGTGCGGAACAGCGCGTTGCGGTCGTGCAGCACCTCGACGATGACCGGTGCGCGCGCGGCGACGGCCCAGAAGAACGCGCCGACGAACCCGACCAGGATCGCCGCGTAGGCGAGCGTGCGCGGACGCAGGACACGCCGCGGCGTGCCGGCGAGCGCGTGCTCGGTCGTGTAGCGGATGAGGCCACGTGCGTACTGCATCTTGTCCATGACCGCATCGCAGGCGTCGATGCATGCCGCGCAGGCGATGCATTCGATCTGCAGGCCGTTGCGGATGTCGATGCCGGTCGGGCACACCTGCACGCAGGCGAGACAGTCGATGCAGTCGCCGAGCGGTTTCGCGGTGGTGCTGCGCGCGACCGCATCGACCGCACGCAAGGCACTCGAACGCTTGCGATGCCCGCGTGGTTCGCCGCGCACGCTGTCGTAGCTGATGACGAGCGTGTCGTGGTCGAACATCGCGCCCTGGAAGCGCGCGTATGGGCACATGTACTTGCACACCTGCTCGCGCAGGAAGCCCGCGTTGCCGTAGGTCGCGAAGCCGTAGAACACGATCCAGAACGCCTCCCAGCCGCCGAGCGACGCAGTCGCGACCTCGTGCGAGAGCTCGCGGATCGGCGTGAAGAAGCCGACGAAGGTGAAACCCGTCCACGCCGCGAACGCGATCCACGCGGCCTGCTTGGCCGCCTTGCGCGCGAGCTTGGCGCGCGTCCACGCCGCCTTGTCGAGTTTCATGCGTGCGTTGCGGTCGCCCTCGATGCGCCGCTCGATCCACAGGAACACCTCGGTCCAGACGGTCTGTGGGCAGGCGTAGCCGCACCACAGCCGTCCGGCCAGCGCGGTGAAGAAGAACAGCGTCACCGCCGCGATCACGAGCAGCATCGTCAGCAGGTAGAAATCCTGCGGCCAGAACGTGAGACCGAACAGATGGAAGCGGCGCGCCGGCAGATCGAACAGCACGAGCTGCTGCCCGCCGAGGCTGATCCACGGGAACAGGTAGAACATGCCGAGCAGCCAGAACACGCTGGCCACGCGCAGGCGCTGGAAACGCCCGGTCACCTCGCGCGGATAGACCTTGGGCTCCTTCGCATAGAGCGCGCCGCCGCTGTCGACGACACGCACCGGGATGTTGCGATCGGCTTTCACGGCATCGCGCCGACGCGGGCCCGGGCGGGCGGCGTGCTGCTGGCCGGAACGAATACACACCTCTCTTGAGCCCCTCTCCCTCCGGGAGAGGGGTTGGGGAGAGGGTGCGGCGATGTGAAAACGTCCGAAGCTCGTCGCGAATCCGGACCCTCATCCGGCCCTTCGGGCCACCTTCTCCCGAGGGGAGAAGGAAAAAGATCGCGCCACGTCGCATCACTGGATGACGAGTCGGCGCACCGACACTCCTCCCCGAAAGCCGCAGCCGAGCACTCACCCCATCGAAGGTTCGACAGGCAGCACGGGGCGGGCGGCGCGGACACGCGGTGCCTGCCGCTCCCCGGCCGGCCGCACACGCGCGTCGCAGGATCACGCGCCACCCGCCCTGCCCCGCACGCCGGCGATGTCGCCGACGTACCGCCCCTGTCGTCTCGTGGCGTGCTCATCGCGCGCGCTCCGTGCGGCGTCGACGTGGCGGCACCACGAGCAGCGCCGTGAACGCGCACGCCGAGAACGTGCACAGCCAGAACATGAAGAAGCCGATCGTGTAGCCGCCGAGGCGCGTGATCTCGAGGCGCGGCCAGGTGATGCCGGCGAGATCGACCGGATCGACGATCGCGAAGAACACCGTGGTCGCGACACCGGCGGAGAAGAACGACGGCCAGACGATCGCGCCGAGGCGTCGTACGCGCGCGTCGTCGGTCGGCACGGCGACGGCCGTGCGGGCCTGGCGTGCACCGGGCCGCTTCGGTGTCACGGTGCGCCTGCCTCCACGCTAGGCGCATCGGCGTCGGGCATCGCGGCTCCCTGCGAGAGCAGCCACGCCGCCGCGAGCCGCGAGCGGTCGACGCCGAGCATGCCTTCCCACGCCGGCATCGTGCCGCGCCGCCCCTGGGTGATCGCCGCGCGGATCATGGCGAGATCGCCACGCCCGTGCAGCCAGACCTCGTCGGTGAGATTCGGTGCACCGAGCGCCGGATTGCCCTTGCCCGCGACGCCATGGCAGGCCGCGCAGATCGTCTCGAACTTCGGCTTGCCGGCGGCGGCGAGACGTTTGTCGTGCGGCTGGCCCGACAGCGCCAGCACGTGGTTCGCGACCTCGTCGACGCCGTTGCCGGGCAGCGTCGCGGCCATCGGCGGCATCATGCCGTTGCGGCCGTGCAGGATGCTCGCGAGCACGGTCTGCGGTTCGCCACCGTAGAGCCAGTCGTCGTCGACGAGGTTCGGATAGCCGTCCGCACCGCGTGCGTCGGAACCGTGGCAGGCCGCGCAGTGGTTCGCGAACACGTTGCGCCCGACCTTGGTCGCCGCGGGATCGGCGGCGAGGTCCTCGAGCGGGCGATCGCGGAAGCCCGCGTAGAGGGTCTCGAGGCGCGCGTTCGTATCGGCGAGCGTGCGCTCCACTTCACCGGGCGAGGTCCAGCCGAGCCTGCCGGCGACGTTGCCGAGGCCCGGGTAGAACACGAGGTAGCCGATGCCGAACACGATCGTCAGCACGAACATCCACAGCCACCAGCGCGGCAGCGGATGGTTGAGCTCCTCGATGTCGCCGTCCCAGACGTGGCCCATCGTGTCGGTCGCGGCACGGCCGTCACGCGGTGCGCGCGCGGTCGCGAACAGCAGCCAGACCAGGCCGACGAGGTTGGCGACCGTCAGCGCGATGACGTACCCGCTCCATGACGTGTTCATGCACGCGGCTCCCGGGGTTGGATGCGCAGCCCGTCGTCGAGCGGCAGGCTGGCGGCTTCGGTGAAGTCCTGCTGGCGGCGGCGGCTCCAGGCCCAGGCCCACAGGCCCGTGAACATCACGAGCAGCACCGCGGTGAAGAGTCCGGAGATCACGGCGCGGCCTCCGTCTTCGCGACCTCGGGCGCCTTCACGCCGAGGCCCTGCAGGTAGGCGACGATCGCGTCGAGCTCGGTCTGGCCGGTGACCGCGGCGCGCGCGCCGGCGATGTCCTCGTCGCTGTAGGGATGGCCCATCCAGCGCAGCGTGCGCATCTTGGTCTCGACGAGCTTCGGATCGACCAGCGCCTGCGACAGCCACGCGTAGGACGGCATGTTCGACTCGGGCACGACGTCGCGCGGGTTGTTCAGGTGCACGCGGTGCCAGTCGTCCGAGTAGCGGCCGCCGACGCGCGCGAGGTCCGGCCCCGTGCGCTTGGACCCCCACTGGAACGGACGGTCGTAGACCGATTCGCCGGCGAGTGAATACGCGCCGTAGCGCTGCGTCTCCGAGGCCAGCGTGCGGATCATCTGCGAGTGGCAGCCGTAGCAGCCCTCGCGGATGTAGAGGTCGCGGCCGGCCAGTTCCAGTGCCGGGTACGGCTTCACGCCCGGCGCGGGCTGGATCGTCTGCGCCTGGAACATCAGCGGCACGATCTCGACCAGGCCTCCCACCGCGATGACGACGACGATGAGGATCGCCATGAGGCCGACGTTCTTCTCGAGGATCTCGTGTTTCATCGATGCATCTCCTCAGGCGTGCGCCGGCGCGGGGATGCGCACGACCGGCACGCCGCGCGACTGCGCGATCGTCTTCCACGCGTTCCAGGCCATCAGGCCCATGCCGGCGAGGAACAGCAGGCCGCCGACGAAGCGCGTGACGTAGTACGGGTAGGTCTGGCGCACCGACTCGATGAACGTGTAGGTCAACGTTCCGTCGGGATTGGTCGCGCGCCACATGAGGCCTTGCATGACCCCGGCGATCCACATCGCGGCGATGTAGAGCACGATGCCGATCGTGGCGATCCAGAAGTGCGCGTCGATCGCCTTGATCGAATGCATGCGCTCGACGCCGTACAGGCGCGGCAACATGCTGTAGATCGCGCCGATCGTGATGAAGGCGACCCAGCCGAGCGCGCCGGCGTGGACGTGGCCGATCGTCCAGTCGGTGTAGTGCGAGAGCGCGTTGACCGTCTTGATCGACATCATGGGACCTTCGAAGGTCGCCATGCCGTAGAACGACAGCGAGACGATCATGAACTTGAGGATCGGATCGGTGCGCAGTTTGTGCCACGCACCCGACAGGGTCATGATGCCGTTGATCATGCCGCCCCAGCTCGGCGCGAGCAGGATCAGCGAGAACACCATGCCGAGCGACTGCGCCCAGTCCGGCAGCGCGGTGTAGTGCAGGTGGTGCGGGCCCGCCCACATGTAGATCGAGATCAGGGCCCAGAAGTGCACGACCGACAGGCGGTACGAATAGATCGGCCGCTGCGCCTGCTTGGGCACGTAGTAGTACATGATCCCGAGGAAGCCCGCGGTCAGGAAGAAGCCGACCGCGTTGTGGCCGTACCACCACTGCACCATCGCATCGACCGCGCCCGCGTAGACCGGATACGACTCGGTGAGCGACACCGGGATCGCGATGCTGTTGACGATGTGCAGCACCGCAACGGCGAGGATGAAGCCGCCGTAGAACCAGTTGGCGACATAGATGTGCTTGACGCGGCGCGTGGCGATCGTGCCGAAGAACACGATCGCGTAGGCCACCCACACCGCGGCGATGAGGATGTCGATCGGCCAGATCAGCTCGGCGTATTCCTTGCCCTGGGTGAGGCCCAGCGGCAGCGTGACCACGGCGAGCACGATCGCGAGCTGCCAGCCCCAGAAGGTGAATGCGGCGAGCTTCTCCGCGAACAGGCGCACGTGGCAGGTGCGCTGCACGACGTAGTACGCGGTCGCGAACAGGCCGCTGCCGCCGAACGCGAAGATCACCGCGTTGGTGTGCAACGGACGCAGGCGGCCGTAGCTGAGCCACGGCACGCCGAAGTTGAGCGAGGGCCACGCGAGCTGCGCGGCGAGGAGCAGACCGACCGCCATGCCGACGACGCCCCACACGATCGTGGCGATCGTGAACTGGCGTACGACGCGGTCGTTGTAGGTGTCTCGGGGCTGCATGGCCATCCCTTCGTGGTGGGGCGGCTGCAGTCTGCTGTCGGTCCTCCACGGGTCCGTTGACGTGAATCAAGTCGGCCCGTGCGCGCGGTGGCGGGCGATGTGGCGGTTTGACGCGGCGGGGTTGGGCTGAGGGGATCGCGAGGTCAGGGGATGTACGCGTCCGCTCCGAGGGCCGCTCGTTTCACGTCCTGCGTGGCTGCCGTTGCTGTTCGCTATATCCCCGATTCGCGTCGCGAGTGGCGCAGCCTCGCCTCTTCGCCCCACGCCCAAGGGGATCCCGGCCTTCGCCGGGATGACGGCTGAAAGTGTCATCGCTCCAGCGATCCCATACTCATCAGCTCGTCCAGTCTTCGCTGACTGTGGCGTGCTGAAACCGTAAGCGAGCCAACCGAAACCTCGCCGGATCCCCACGCCGTCATCCCGGCGGAAGCCGGAGGAGCTTCACAACAGCGCGAAGCGCTGGTCATCCCCTTGAGCCTCACACCGCGAGCAGGCACCTGCGCCCGCGATTGGCACAATCTGACGAACCCGCCAAGCCCGGCGTCGCGCCAGATCATCCGCCTCCATCGTCGCGCTGAGCGACACGCCGCCCCAACGTCCGCTGGCGTACGGAACCCTTGGGGGTTCCGCTCCACCCATCCCGCCCCCCGTTCATGCAACTTGGCATCAAGCGTGCTTATCTCACTGATCCGGACGCGTTTCCGCGAGCATTACCCGCGGGCACGTGGACGGCACCCCTGGCTCCCCTGAACGCACCGCCATGCTCGTTGTCCGCCTGCTCCTCGCCGTGCTGCTCGCGCTCGCCGCGTGCTCGGGCGCGCATGCGCTCGATCCGGGACGTGCGCTCGACGAGTACACGGTGACCAGCTGGACGATGGAGGACGGGTTGCCGCACAACCTCATCCTCGGCATGACCCAGGACGCCGAGGGCTTCATCTGGGTCGGCACGTGGGAAGGCGCGGCGCGCTTCAACGGCCGCACGTTCACGGTGCTCGACGCCTACACCGTGCCGGACATGCGCCTGCTCGGCGTGCGCAGCATCGTGCGCGACCGCGACGACGCGATGCTGTTCGGCACCGCGCAGTACGGCGTGATCCGGCATGCCGGCACGACCTGGGAAACGCTCGGTGGCACCGCCGGCGCGGCGCTGCGCGTGACCACGCTGCTGCGCGCGCGCAACGGCGACCTCTGGATCGGCACCGAGCACGGCCTGCACCGACTCGACACCGCAGGGGTGCTGCACGACCCCGAAACCGGCTCGGCGCTCGATGCCGTGCACATCTTCAGTCTTCTCGAGCGGCCGGACGGCAGCCTGCTCGTCGGCACGTACCGCGAACTCCTGCGCGTCGTCGGCGACACCATCGAACGCTGGGGCAACCTGCACGCCCTGCCGCAAGGCCAGGTACGCACGCTGGTCGGTTCGCGCGACGGCATGGTGATCGCGGGCGGCGACGGCGGCGCCTGGCGCATCGATCCCGATGGCCAGACCACGCGCCTGCTCGACATCCGCGTCGAGTCGATGATCGAGGATCGCGAAGGCGCCCTGTGGATCTCGACGGCATCGCAAGGCCTGCTGCGTCTCGTCGACGGACGTTTCGATCGTTTCACGACCGGCGCGCTCAACGACGGCCGCGGCAGCACTGCGCTCATGCAGGACCGTGAAGGCCTGGTCTGGTTCGGCACGACGAATGGCTTGCGCCGCGTCACCGATGGCCCGGCGCACGGCATCGTCAGCAACGACGGCCTCGGCCACGGCTACGTGCGCACGATCCTCGAGACCGCCGACCACACGATGTGGATCGGCCACGCGGACGGTCTCGATCGCATGCGCGACGGCAGGATCGAAGGCATCGCCCTGCCCGGCCCGGGCACCAAGGGCTCATCGGTGCTCGCACTCGGCGCGGCATCGGACGGCGGCGCCTGGCTCGGCACCTACGATCGCGGCGTGCTGCGCATCCCGGGCGACAGCGCGCATCCCGGCGATGCGCCGACCGTGATCGACCAGGCCGGAGGATTGCCGTCGAACCACGTGCGTGCCGTGCTCGAAGACTCCGACCGCAGCCTCTGGATCGGCAGCACCGGAGGCCTGACGCACTGGCGCGACGGCGCATTCCAGACCTACACGGTCGATGACGGCCTGCCGGCCGATTTCGTGCGCGCGCTGCACCGCAGCGCCGACGGCACGCTGTGGATCGGTACGCCGACCGGCATCGCCGCGCGTTCACCCGACGGGCGCTTCCGCAGCTGGAAGCCCGGCGACGGCTTCCCCGCCATGGGCAGCTTCGACTTCCTCGAGGATCCGGACGGCACGCTCTGGGTCGCCAGCGACGGGGGCCTGCTGCGTCTGCGCGACGGCCGCTTCAGTGTCTACGACCACCGCCTGGGCCTGCCGCGCAACACGGTGTTCCGCGTGCTCGACGACCGCCAGGGCCATCTGTGGCTGTCCAGCAACCATGGCGTGTTCCGCGTCGCACGCAGCTCGATCGACGAAGTCGACGCCGGCACGCGCCAGCAGCTCGTCGTCGACGTGATCGACCGCAACGACGGCATGCCGAGCAGCCAGACCAACGGCGGCAGCTCGCCGGCCGGCTGGGCGACGATGGACGGCACGATCTGGTTCCCGACCGCGGCCGGCGTCGCCGTGATCGACCCGAAGCGCGTCGGCAAGCCCTCCGACAGCGACCTTCCGGTCGCGATCGAGCGCATCGGCGTGGACGCCACCGTGCAACCGACGGCGAAAACCGTCGCGCTCGACACGCACGCACGCCGCCTCGCGATCGGTTACACGGGCCTGCACTTCCGCGCACCGGGCAACCTGCGCTACCGCTACCGGCTGGTCGGCTTCGACGACCACTGGCTCGACGCCGGCACGACGACCGAGGCGGTCTACACGAACCTGCCACCCGGGACGTTCCGCTTCGAAGTCCAGGCCGCGTTGACCCCGGTCGACTGGAGCGACGCGACACCGCACGCGACGACCACACTCGACGTGGTGGTCGCGACACCGTTCTGGCGCAGCGGCTGGTTCATCGGCCTCGTCGCGGTGTGCGTGCTGCTGCTGCTCGACGGCCTCTACCGCTGGCGCTCGGCGACCATGCGCAGCCGCCAGCGCCGCCTCGCCGACATCATCGAACAGCGCACGAGCGAACTGCGCGCCAAGAACGAGGCGCTCGAACAGGCCACGCTCGAACGCGAGAAGCTCATGCAGCAGCTCGCCCACCTCGCCCTGCACGACTCGCTCACTGGCCTGCCGAACCGCCGCGCCGGCGATGCCTACCTGCCCGATGCGATCGAGAAGTCACGACACGATGGCGGCAAGGTCAGCATCGGCCTGCTCGACATCGATCACTTCAAGCGCATCAACGACGAGCACGGCCACGCGGTCGGCGATGCGGTACTGCGTGCCGTCGCGGACATGCTGCGCCGCGATTTCGGCAACGAAGTGTTCGCGGCGCGCCACGGCGGCGAGGAATTCCTGATCGTGCTGGGCGGCCTCACCGCCGACCAGGCACTCGAGCGCTTCGAGCAGGTGCGCTCGCGCATCGCCGCGAGTGGCGTCGCCGGCGGCGTACGCTGCACGGTCAGCATCGGCGTCGCCCACTCGACCGAAGCCACGACGCCACGCGACCTGCTCGCGATGGCCGACCGGCGCCTCTACCGCGCCAAGCGCGCAGGACGCGACCGTGTCGTCGCCGAGGACATCGAGATCTGACGTGTGCACCGGCAGAGTCCGCTCTGCGGCTTCCACCCGGCGCCGACATGCGGACCACCGGTAGGGCAGAGTCGCCTGCACCGCATGAGCGTCTGCGAATCCAAGGACGCTTCCACTCGCCTCGCGTCGCACCACATGCTCAGCGATCGTCGCGCGAATACACCCAGCCGTCGTCGACGCGAACGGGGAACTTCGCGGTCGGCTCGTAGGCGGGCGGGCACAGCGCCGCGCCCGTACGCACGTCGAAGCGCGCACCATGCCGAGGGCATTCGACCTCGTGGCCGTCGAGCGGACCGCCGGTGAGTTCGCTGCCGTCGTGCGTGCAGACGTCCTCGAGCGCGTACAGCTCGCCGTCGACGTTGAACACGACGATCGGCGTGTCGCCGTCCCAGCCGGTCTGGTACTCGCCCGGCAGCAGCTCGGCCATGTGGCAGATGCGCACCCAGTCGCCCATCGTGGTCTCCCGCGTAAACCGGGCATGGAACCCGAACCCCGCAGCCGATTCAAGCGCGCCCCCTGCGACGCCCGGTCGCGCGTCGCCACGTGAGGCCGCGCGCATACTGCCGCGATGGGCCGCATCGCTCCTTCCGTCATCGGCACGTTGTGCGCGCTGCGCTGGCTCGCGGTGGTCACGCAGGCCGCCACGGTCGCGGTCGTCACGCTGGTCATGGGCGTCGCCCTGCCCGTCGCGCCGATGGCCGCGGCGATCGCGCTGCTGGCGCTGTTCAACGCCTGGGCGACCTGGCGCACGCGGCGCGGCGAGGGCATCGCGGCGCCGGAGCTGTTCGCGCACATCGTGGTCGACGTCGTCGTGCTGGCCTGGCTGATCGGCTGGAGCGGCGGCATCGCCAATCCGTTCACGTCGCTGTTCCTGCTGCCGATCGCGTTCGCCGCGCTCGCCCTGCCGCTGCGCTGGATGCACGCGACCGCGATCGCCTGCGGGCTCGGCTACGCCGCATCGGCGATCTTCGGCCGCGGCCTGCCGCACGTGCACGGCCCGATCGGCGACGCATTCGACCTGCACCTGATCGGCATGGTCGTGAACTTCCTCGTCTCGGCCGGCGTGGTGCTGTACTTCTTCGCGCGCCTCGCCTCGCTGCTGCGCGCACGCGAACGCGAGCTCGCCTCGTTGCGCGAACGCTTCGCGCGCAACGAGGGCATCGTCGCGCTGGCCACGCACGCGGCCTCGGTCGCGCACGAACTCAACACGCCGCTGGCCACGCTCATGCTCATGCTCGACGAACTGCTCGACGACGACACGGTGCCCGCCTCGCTGCACGAGGAGCACCGCACGATGCGCCAGCTCGTCGACGTCTGCCGCGACCGCGTGCAGGCGCTCGCGGTACCGGCCGCCGGCGTCGACCCACGCGCCGGCGCGGCACGCGTCGACCTCGACGCCGAGATCGAACGCTGGACCCTCGTGCGACCCGCCATCGACCTCGAGCGCCACGGCGACATGCCGGCGTCGACGCGTGTCGATGCGGCCATCGGGCACCTGCTGCAGGCCCTGCTCAACAATGCGGCCGACGCGGGCGAGGCGGCCGGTCGCCCGCGTGTGCAGCTGCGCCTCGACCGCGATGCACACGGCCTGCACGGCGAGGTGCGTGACTTCGGCGCGGGCTTCGATCCTGCGCACAGCTTCCTGCCCGGCCGTGCATTCGGCAGCAGCAAGCCCGGCGGGCTCGGCGTCGGCCTCGCGCTCTCGCACGCGACGGTCGAACGCCTCGGCGGCAGCTTGTCGATGCAGCCGGCCGCTGACGGCCACGGCATCTGCGTGCGCTTCAGTCTGCCGATGGCGGAGGCCGCATGAGCGCATCGCGACGCAGGCTTGGCATGTCCTCGCGAGGCCGCGCATGAACGGCCTGCTCGTCGACGACGATGCGCTCTACCTGCGCACGCTGCAACGCTCGCTCGAGAAGCGCGGCCATGTCGTCGCGACCGCGAACGATGCGGCGAGCGCGCTCGCGCTGGCCCACGAACGTGCGTTCGAGTTCGCATTGGTCGACCTGCGCCTCGAGCACGACTCGGGCCTCGATCTCGTCGGCCCGCTGCGTGCCCTGCATCCGGACATGCGCATCGTGCTCGTGACCGGCTACGCGAGCGTCGCGACCGCGGTCGAGGCGATCAAGCGCGGTGCCGACGACTACCTCGCCAAGCCGGCGAGCCTGGCCTCGGTGCTGCGCGTATTGCGCGGCGAACCCGCACCCGATGACGAGGCGCCATCGATGGTGCCGCTGAGCCGCCTGGAATGGGAGCACATCCAGCAGGCGATGGTCGACACGCGCGGCAACGTCTCGGCCGCCGCACGCCTGCTCGGCATGCATCGCCGCTCGCTGCAACGCAAGCTCGCCAAGAAGCCGGGCCGCGAACGGCGACCGCTCGACGAACTCGACTGAGGCCGACGGAAGACGATATCGCGACGACGCGGCGCTTCATCACGAGCGTCGCGGCTCGAACCGCGCAATGACGGGAAGGTGTGCGCACGCCCCCGGTCGTCGAAGCACGACGTGCCGCCATCCCTCACTGAAGAAGGTGTGGTGGAGAGGCCGGCCAGGTGACGGGACTCGGACGTGGTACTTCACGGGCCTGTCTGTCCCGCACGTCGCATGGCGGGGTATCGGGTGCCTGAGCTGCATGCAGCAATCGACGCCGACTCGCCGTCCCGCAGCGTACGGCCCGAAACGAAAAAACCCCGCCCGAGAGGGGCGGGGTCGGCAAGGGATGCGCCGAGTTCGTGGAGAGATCAGAACGCGTACGTGGCCGTCAGCGTGTAGGAGCGGCCGTCGCCCGGCGTCGCCCAGCCGTTGTTGCGGATGCGCGTGTAGTACTCCTTGTCCGTCAGGTTGTTCGCGTTGAACTGGAACCCGAGGTTGCGGTTGACGCGGTAGGCGACCATCGCGCGATGCACCCAGTAGTCGGGCGACTGCACGAGCGGACCGTTCTGGTACGTCGCCGAATGCTGCTGCACGGTGTTGTCGGCCTGCCAGGTGGCGCCGTAGCCGACCTGCCACTGACGCGTGATGTCGTAGGTCGTCCACACGCTGAGCGAACGCTCCGGCGTGTTCACGAGCGGATCACCCTTGGTGTAGTCCTGGCCGAGGCCGGCGACGTAGTCCGATACACCCTGCAGCACCTCGCTGTCGAGCAGCGCGAGGTTCGCGTACACGGCCCACTGGTCGGTGATCAGGCCGGACACGCCGAGCAGGATGCCGTCGACGCGTGCTTGGCCGTCGAGCGCCTGGTAGCCGGACACGTTGGTCGGATCCGGGTCGTTGACGCGGTAGTTCTCGCGGTCGTTGCGGAACACCGAGCCGGTCAAGGAGAGGCGGCTGTCGAACAGGTCCCACTTCACGCCGAGCTCGTAGCTGATCGCCGATTCCGGATCGACCGAGCAGTTCGCGGTACCGGTCGGCGGGTTCGGCAGCGGAGTCGGCGGCGCGGTGCACGAGCCGTTGACCGAAGCCTTCGACGGCGTCTTCGAGTTGCCGTAGGCGAAGTACACCGTGCCGTTCTCGACCGGCTTGAACACGAGGCCGGCGCGGTACGAGAACAGGTCGTCGGCGTTCTTGGTCGGCACGCCCGCGCCGGTGATCTGGCCGATGTTGGTGCCGGTCGACGAAACCGTGTACGCCGTCGAGCTGCCTTCATTGCGCTCGTAGCGCGCGCCGAGGCTCAGCATCCACTTCTCGCCGAACTTGAGCGTGTCGAACGCGTACAGCGCACGGTTGTCGAGTTCGCCGTCGGTCTTTGCGGTCAGCGTCCTGTTGATCGGCCCCGTGTAGTACGAATCCGGGTTGTAGATGTCCATGAACGGCAGGTGCGCGGGGGCCGCGTACGGGTTCGTGCCGTCCGGGTTGCGGAACAGGCTCGACACGTCGAGTTCGAACGTCTCGTGCATGAACGAGAAGCCCGTCACGAGCGTGTGCTGGACCGGACCGGTCGAGAAGGTCGTGGTCAGGTCGGTCTGGTTGTAGAGCGTCTTGTTGGTGGTATCGCGCACGTAACCACGCGGGCCGCTCGGGAGGTACGAACCGACCGGCGTGGTGATGCCGTTCGCCGTACAGCTGGTGCCCGTCGGCGTGAGGTTGTTCGGCAGGCACCACGTGCCCTGCACCGCGTCGACGACACTGAGCTGGTCGACCGTCTGCGCACGCGCGAGGTTGCGCAGCGACATCGTCTCGTTGAACTGGTGGTCGATGACGACCGTGAACGCGTCGACCTCGATCTCCTGCTTGTCGATGTTGCGGTAGCCGTAGAAGTTCGACGGATCGACGCCGTCGAGCGGACGGCCGTTGAAGAACGGCATGCCGTACTGCGGGATGTTGTCGTCTTCCTGGTGCAGGTAGCTCAGGGTGACGTGCGTGTCGGTGCCGAGGCCGAACGCGATCGACGGCGCGAAGCCCCAGCGTTCGAACTTCTCGACGTCGCGGCCCGGCACGTCGTTCTCGTGCGCCATGAGGTTGAGGCGCACCGCGGTGTGTTCGCCGACCATGTGGTTGGTGTCGGCGGTCAGGCGACGATAGGCGTCGCTGCCGAGGCCGGCGCTGATCGTCGTCGCATCGCCTTCCTTCGCGGCCTTGCTGACGAGGTTGATCGTGCCGCCGACCGAGCCCGCGCCCGAGTAGACCGAGTTCGCGCCGTTGGTCAGTTCGACCTGCTCGAGGTTGAACGGATCGGTGCGCGTGTACTGCGCGCTGTCGCGCACGCCGTCGACCGTGATGTCGTTGCTGGCCGAGAAGCCGCGCAGGTTGATGCTGTCGCCGTAGCCGCCGCCGCCCTCGCCCGCGCCGAACGTGATGCCCGGCAGCGTGCTGAGGATGTCGCGCAGCGTGAGCAGGTTCTGCTCCTTGATCGTCTTTTCGGTGACCACCGAGATCGTCTGCGGCGTGTCGCGAAGCAGCTCGGTGTATTTCGGCGAGTTCTTCACCTGCTGGCCTTCGACGTGGACCGTGTCGAGCTCGGCGTCTTCACGCGGCGTCGAACGACGCGACGACTGCGCATCGGCGTCGTCGGACACGACATCGGCGGCATGCGAGGCGGACACACCCGACACGAGGGCGAGCGCGATCGCGGCGATCAGCACCTTGCGGGTCGGCGCGGTGCCGACGGACGAGGACGGAAGCGTCATGGGGGATCTCCAGGGAAGTACAGGAAGCGGACATGAAAGACCCGCGCGAGGAACGGCGCGGGTCGACGGTGTGGAGGCGCCCCGGCGCGCGATGGCAGCGCGTGGCGTAATGCGAATTTAACCATTAACGAGAATGATTCGCAATAAAGAATGTAAAGATTCGTTTGCGTCCTGATGCCGGGGACATGCGGCGGATTGGCGCAGTGGCCTCACCGCATCGGAGTCGCGCGATAGACGTTCGCGGTGGCATCAGTCCGCCCTCCGTTCCGGAGAAGCGCGTGGTGCGAGGCATCACAGGGATCACTGCCGAATTGCCTGCGGCGGTTGCGCCTTGCGACGTGGAGCCGTCACCGACCTGCATCGTCCCTCGAACAAGAACCCCGTCGCCCCGGCGCAGGCCGGGGCCCAGTGCCTTTCGATGCCGTGGTGGGCCTGGAAGAGAGACCAGGGACGTCGGTAGCGCCGCGTCGTGGATCGGGTCCTGCTCGTCACCCGGAGAGGCGCTGGGCCCCGGCCTGCGCCGGGGCGACGTGTCGTGAGGATCGACTCCGCCTCGGGTGAATCGTGAGCGGCAGCCCCTTCGACTCGAGGCGGGCTGTCGCGGAAGCCTAGGCGTAGGCGTAGGCATAGGCGGGAACCATCTTCCGACGCAGCGCACGCCTGCGCGACGGAACCCGCACGGCGGATTCCATCATCGGCTGTAGGCGCCGCCGGAAATCAATACACGTCGCGTCGATAACGCATCGCGGCGGTCAGCGCATCGACGCGGGTGCTGCCGAGCACCTCGCGCAGCGCGGCGTCGACGCCGGGTGCCATGCCCTGCAGGCTGCCGCAGACGTAGATCGAGGCGCCGTCGTCGATCCACGTACGCAGCGTGTCGGCGGCCTCGCGAAGGCGCTGCTGCACGTAGGTGCCGCGGGGTTCGTCGCGCGAGAACGCGAGATCGAGGCGCTCGATCGCGCCTTCGGCCTGCCAGCGTTCGAGGTCGTCGCGGTAGTGGTAGTCGATCGCCGCGTTGCGTTCGCCGAACACGAGCCAGTTGCGACGATGACCCGCGGCGATGCGTGCCTTGAGCAGCGCGCGCAGGCCCGCGAGGCCCGTGCCGTTGCCGATCAGGATGAGCGGACGCGCGTCGCCGGGCACATGGAAGTTCGAGTTCGCACGCAGGCGCAGCGCGATCGATGCACCGATCGGCGCGTACGCGGTGAGCCAGCCGCCGCCGATGCCCAGTGAACCGTCAGGGCGGCGCATCTGGCGCAGCAGCAGGTGGATCGCACCGTCGGCCGGCATCGACGCGATCGAGTACTCGCGATGCGGCAGCGGCACGAGACCTGACGCGACGCTCGCGGCGTCGAACGGCACGGGCAGCGGCAGGGTCGGCAATACGCTCGCGGCAAGACGTTCGGCGAACGTCGTCGCGGCGCCCTCCGTGTCGGGCACGCTCGCGCCACCGTCGAGACCGACCGCGGCGAGCCACGCCGCGACGGCCTGCGGTCCGTGGCGCGGACCGATCTCGGCGATGTCGCCGGCGTCCCAGCGCAACTGTGCGGGATCGTCGGGACGCAGCGCGAGGTGGAAGCACGGGTCGCCGAGGCTGCCTGGATTGAGGTGCACGCGCTCGACGAGGTGCCACGAGGCGTAGCGCGGCGTCTCCCAGTCCGGCATGTCGGTACGATCGGCGAGCAGACCGACCTGGTGCTGCCAATGGCGCAGTGCGCCGTCGTCGCCGTTGTCGACCTCGACCGGATCGAACAGCGCGGTCGCGCCGCAGCGGCGCAGCCACTGGTCGACCTGGTGGCCGAACGCGCAGTAGTTGACGTACTCGCTGTCACCGAGCGCGAGCACGCCGCAGGTCAGCTGCGAGAGATCGAGGTCGGCCTGCATGAGCGTGCCGACGACGCCGATCGCGCTGTCGGGCGCATCGCCCTCGCCGGTCGTGCTCGCGACGAACAGCGCGCGGCGTGCCGCGACCAGCATCGCCTCGTCGAGCTGCGCGAACGACACGAGGCGAACCTCGACGCCGGCTTCGCGCAGCGAGTCGGCGGTCTGTCCCGCGATCTGCTCGGCGAAGCCGGTCTGGCTCGCGTAGGCGACGAGCAACGGAGGTTCCGTCGCTTCGACGGCCTGCGATGCGACAACGCCGGCCACCGCAACACCCGACGTCGTTGCGATCGTTGCAGGTGTCGACGCACTCGCCGCGACCGCGACAGGCTTCACCGCGATGGACACGTCCCTGCCCGTGGCCGACGCACGCGCGGCGCGACGACGGTACAACGCGAACAGCGCGCACGCCGCGACGTAGACGAGCGCGACGATCGCCGCACCGAGGATGCGCGACGGGCCCGGATCGCCCCAGCCCAGCGAACCGCGCTGCCACGCGAGCAGTGCGAACGCGATACCGACGAGCACGGCGCCCGTCGCGAGATGGCCGAGCAGGTGGCGGCTCGGACGTACGGCACGTGGCGTCGTCATCGTGCGACCACCTTCTCGAATGCGGGTGTCATGCGTTCCTCGAAACCCTCGCCATGGCGCGTGATGAACAGCACCGCGAGGCCAAGGCGCTGCGCGTAATCCCAGCCTTCGTCGGGACCGAGCACGGTCAGCGCGGTCGCGAGCGCATCGGCCTGCATGCAGTCCGCGTGCACGACCGTGACCGAAGCGAGGGCGTGCGCAACGGGCTCGGCCGTGCGCGGGTCGATCGTGTGCGAGTAGCGCCGTCCGCGCTGCTCGAAGAAATGGCGGTAGTCGCCCGACGTCGCGAGCGAAAGATCGCGCAGCACGAGCACGTGCTGCGCGTCGACGCCGTCGGTGCGGTCGTTCTCGACCGGGCGCTGCACGGCGACGTGCCAGTCGGTGCCGTCGGGACGTCGTCCCTTCGCACGCAGCTCGCCACCGACCTCGACGAGGTAGTCGGCAATACCGGCGCGATCGAGATGGCGCGCGACCTCGTCGACGCCGAAGCCCTTCGCGATCGACGAGAGGTCGATCATCGTGTCGCCGGGCTGCAGCACGCGACCATCGTCGCGGAACGCGACACGCTGCCAGCCGACGCGCGCACGTGCGGCGGCGATCTGCTCCGCCGACGGCGCCTCGTGGCGCTCGCCGTCGGGGCCGAAACCCCATAGCGACACGAGCGGGCCGACGGTCGGATCGTAGGCGCCGCCGCTGTCGCGCGCGAGCGCGAACGCGGCGTCGAGGACCTGCTTCGCCTCGGCCGGGAACGCGAACCACGTGCCTGCGGGCGAACGGTTGTAGCGTGTGAGGTCGGCGTCGGCTTCCCAGGTGCTCATCTGCGCGACGACCTCGTCGAGCTCGGCCTGGATGCCGGCGCGCAGCGTCGTGTCGGCATCGTCGCGCGCGGCGAGCTTGACCGACCACGTCGTGCCCATCGTCTCGCCCTCGAGAACCTGCAGGCGCGGCGAACCGCAACCGGCGCAGGCGAGCACGACGAAGGCGAGCAGGAAGCGGAAAGCGGTCATGGCGTGTCGGGAGCGAGGAGATCGAGGCGGGCGGTGGCGCGTGGCGCGGAAAACGCGACGGGCGGCACGAGGGCCGCCCGTCGCGAACCGTCCCGGGCGAGCCCGGGCGAACCTTACTGCGGCAGCACCTCGAGCGTCACGACGTAGCTCGCGCGGCGCTGCGTCGCGGGCGGCGTGGTCGCCTTGTCGTCCTGGAACGAGGTCTCGAGCCAGTAGCGGCCCGCGTTCGGCCACGTCACGCTGAAGCTGCCGTCGGCGCCGGTGGTCGCCTTGATCTCGTTCTGGCGGTCACGGTAGCGGATGCCGTCCGGCACGATCTCGATCTCGAGGCCGGCAGCGGGCTTGCCGTCGAGCACGAGCTTGAACGTCGCCGCCTCGCCCGCGAACAGGTCGTTCGGGTGCGTGACCGGCACGAGCTCGATGCCCTGCCCGGTCGGCTTGAGCGCGCCGTCGCTCGGCTTGCCGGCCGTCACGAAGGTCTCGATGCGGCCGTTGGACTGCGTCACCTTGAGGTCCTTGGCACCCTTCGGCACTTCCTTGGCGAACGTCTCGGCGTTGCCGCGCCAGCGCTTGGGCTTGCCGTCCTCTTCCCAGTTCGCGAACAGGCCGGCGTTGACCGTCGCGATGCGGTACGTGCCCTGCTGCGTGAGGTGCAGGTCGAACGTGCTGCGGTACTTGC
Source organism: Lysobacteraceae bacterium PS02065 (assembly GCA_029959555.1). Classification (GTDB taxonomy): domain Bacteria; phylum Pseudomonadota; class Gammaproteobacteria; order Xanthomonadales; family Rhodanobacteraceae; genus Dokdonella. Next base: position 103,616 of record JASCPI010000001.1, read on the forward strand.
CGGTCGCGCTGTTCTCGGGCGTGGCGGGCGTGCCATCGGGCGCCGTGATGACGAGCGAATCCAGGCGCAGCGGCACGTGGTTGAAGTAGAAGATGTCGTTGGACACCGCGGCGTCGACCGTGATCCACGGATCCTTCGCCGAAAGGACCGTCTCGGACGGCAGCAGCCAGGCCTTGTGCGCATGCGCGGACATCGGCAGGACCAGGGCGAGCGCGAGCGCGCTCCACTTCATCGTGATCTTCATTCGGGATCTCCGGGCGGTTACGGGTTGAGGTCGAGCTTGACGACGCCGAGTTCGTGCTCGCCCTTGGCCTGCAGGTTCTGCTTCTGCGCGGCGGGCCAGTCGAACGGGATGCGGATCAGTTCGCGGCCGCCGACTTCGCGCGCGGCCTCGACGACGAGGCCGTACTTGCCGGGCGGCAGCGTCGACAGCGGCGCCTTGGCCGCATCGAACGAGAGCTGGTGCTGGCCGACCGGACGCGTCGCGCCGGTCACGCCGTCGATCGGGAAGGTCTGGTCGCGGCCGCTGCGGCGCCACCACTGGCGCAGGTCGGCGAGCCACTTGGTGCCCTTGCCCTCGCTGGTGTCCTTCTGCATGTACCAGACGGACAGGTTCGCAGCGACGCTCTGGTCGGGCTTCTCGATCCAGATCGCGACGTAGGGGCGGTGGTACTCGGAAGCGTCGATGCGCGGGATCTCGACGGTCACGTCGAGTCCGGCCGCGAACGCGGGGGCGCTGGCCAGGACGGCGAGCAGGGCGAGAAGGCGTCTGGACATGATCAACCTCGTCAATGGATGAAAAGGATCGCCACGAGCAGCATCACGACGCCGCCGAGGCCGACCAGCGGCCACGTCATCGGGCGCTGGCGCGAATGCATCTGGAGCAGGAAGAAGCCGGTGATCGAGAACACGATGCAGGCGACCGCGAACAGGTCGAGGAACCAGCTCCACGCGGTGCCGGTGTTGCGGCCCTTGTGCAGGTCGTTGAGGTAGGAGATCCAGCCGCGGTCGGTGCGCTCGTACTCGACCGCGCCGTCCTCGCGCTGGATGCTGAGCCAGGCGTCGCCGCCGGCACGCGGCATCGACACGTAGACCTCGGCCTCGGACCACTCGCCCTCGCGCGCACCGACGCGCACGTCGAGTTCGCTCGCGAGCCAGGCGCGTACGGGTTCGGGCAGCGGCGCCTTGTCGGCCTCGACCGTCGCGAGCGCGGCGCGCACGTCCGCGGGCAACTCGCCCTTGAGCGTGGTGACCTTCGGACTGGCCTCGATCTGGCCGGAATGGTTGAGCGTGATGCCGGTGATGCTGAAGAGCAGGATGCCGATCAGGCAGATCGCCGAGCTGATCCAGTGCCACTGGTGAAGCGTCTTCAACCAGTACGACCGACGCCTGGGATCCGGCTTGCTGTCCATCGGGCGTGGTGTCGGGAAACGCGGGGCGGGAAGCCGGCGATTACATCACATAATGAGAATCAGTCGCAATTGAGCTTGCAACGGTTTACATCGCGACGGAACGTCGCAACCTCGCACTCGCCGACACGCCGCGGGAGGCGCCGAAAGGCGATCTCACAGCGGCTTGCGCAGGATCTCGAAACGCAGGTCGTCCCGCTTCGGGATGCCGAAGCGCTCGTCGCCGTACGGGAAAGGCTTGTGCAGGCCCGTACGCACGTAGCCGCGACGCTCGTACCACGCGATCAGTTCGGCGCGCACGTCGATCACGGTCATCTCCATGATCGTGCAGGCCCAGTCCTCGCGCGCGATGCGCTCGGCCTCGGCGAGCACGTGCTTGCCGGTGCCAGCCCCCTGCCCCTCCGGGCGCACCGAGAACATGCCGAAGTAGGCCGTGCGCCCCTGCAGCTGCAGCTCGCAGCACGCGACGATCGCGCCATCGCGCTCGGCGACGAGCACACGCGCGGTGTCGCTCGCGACGAGCGTGCGCAGACCTTCGGGGTCGATGCGCTGGCCGTCGAGCAGGTCGGCCTCGGTGGTCCAGCCCTGGCGGCTCGCGTCGCCGCGGTACGCGGATTCGACGAGCGCGACGAGCACCGGCACGTCGGCCGTGGTGGCGAAGCGGAAGGCGAGCGGTGCCGATGTCATCGGGTCAGCCCAGCAGCGTGCGCACGCGGCCGATCGCCGCGACGAAGCGGTCGATCTCCTCGTGCGTGTTGTAGAACGCCAACGACGCGCGCAGGGTCGCCGGCACGCCGTAGAACTGCATGAGCGGATGCGCGCAGTGGTGGCCCGAGCGCACCGCGACGCCTTCGTGATCGAGCAGCGTGGCGAGATCGTGCGCGTGCACGCCGTCGATCAGGAACGCGATCACGGCAGCCTTGTCCGGCGCCTCGCCGAATATGCGCAGTCCGGGCACCTCGCGCAGCGCGGCGGTCGCGTAGGCGAGCAGCTCGCGCTCCCGCGCAGCGATGCGTTCGATGCCGAGTGCCTCGACGTAGCGGATCGCCGCGGCGAGGCCGACGAAGCCGGCGATGTTCGGCGTGCCGGCCTCGAAGCGGTGCGGCGGATCGGCGAAGGTCGTGCCCTCGAAGCGCACCTCGCGGATCATCTCGCCGCCGCCGAAGAACGGCGGCATCGCCTCGAGATGCTCGCGCTTCGCCCACAGCGCGCCGGTACCGGTCGGCCCGAACAGCTTGTGTCCCGTGATCGCGTAGAAATCGCAGTTGAGCGCACGCACGTCGAGGCGCAGGTGCGGCGCGGCCTGCGAGCCGTCGACGAGCAGCGGAATGCCGCGCCGGCGGCACTCGCGGCCGAGCTCGGCGACCGGATTGATCGTGCCGAGCACGTTCGAGACATGCGTGACCGCGGCGAGCTTGACGTCGGGCGTCAGCAGCTCGACGAAACGCTCGACGATGAGCTCGCCCTGCGGCGTGATCGGCGCGACCTTGAGCGTCGCGCCCGTGCGTGCACAGACGAGCTGCCACGGCACGATGTTGGCGTGGTGCTCCATCTGCGTGACGAGGATCGTGTCACCCGGACCGAGCCGCGGCATCGCGTGGCTGTAGGCGACGAGGTTGATCGCCTGGGTCGTGCCCGAGACGAGCACGATCTCGTTGCGCGACGACGCGCCGAGCAGGCGCGCGATCGCATCGCGTGCGCCCTCGTAGGCGTTGGTCGCTTCCTCGCCGAGCGCATGCATCGCGCGTGCGACGTTGGCATTGGTGCGGCGGTAGAAATCGTCGACGGCCTCGATCACGACGGCCGGTTTCTGCGCGGTGTTCGCGTTGTCGAAGTACACGAGCGGCTTGCCGTGGACCTCGCGCGCGAGCAGCGGGAAGTCGGCGCGAATGCGCTCGACGTCGATCGGATCGGAAATGGCGTGGGTGGGCAGCGTGGTCATGGCGAAAGCGCTCGTGTGTCGGGGCCGCCCACCGCGCACGCGGGCGCGGCGGCGTGCATCACGGTCGGTTCGGCGCGTCCTGCGCGGTCGGTGCCGCGACGTCGCGCGGCAGGTGGTCGAGCAGCACGGCGTCGATGTGGTCGCGCAGCGCGGGATTCTCGAGCGAGTCGATCGCCACGCGGCAGAACGCGAGCGTCAGCAGCGCGCGCGCCTCGGACTCGGGCAGGCCACGCGAGCGCAGGTAGAACAGCGCGCGCTCGTCGAGCTGGCCGACCGTCGCGCCGTGTGCGGCCTTGACCTCGTCGGCGTGGATCACGAGCAGCGGCTGCGTGTCGATCTCGGCCTGGTCGGACAGCAGCAGGTTCTTGTTGGCGAGGCTCGCGTCGGTACCGTCGGCGCCCGGCGCGACCGTGATCGCGCCGTGGAACACGCCGCGCGAACGCGCGTCGGCGACGCCGCGCCAGACCATGTCGCTGCGCGTGTCACGCGCGAGATGGCGGATGTCGAGATGGGTGTCGACATGCTGACGGCCGTGCAGCGCGAACACGCCGCGCGACTCGAGCTGCGCGCGGTCGCCCGCGAGATCGACGACGAGATCGTGGCGCACGAGCTGGCCGCCGAGTTCGAGCGTGCGCAGGTTGAGCCGCGCGTCCTCGTCGAGCACGACGTCGCTGCGCCGCACGAGCACGCCGGCCTCGGCCGCCACCTGCATCTGCAACAGGTCGAGCGTGGCGCCGCGGCGCACGGCGACCTGCGCGACATGGTTGCCGAGATGCGCCTGCCCGTCCGTGCCGACGTGGCTCTCGATCAGGCGCAGCGACGCGCTCTCGCCGAGCTCGACGAGCACGCGCGACTGCCAGGCGACGTCACCGTCGGCCGGCACGCCGGCGAACACGAGGTGCACCGGTACGTCGACCTGCGCATCGGGCGCGACGCGCACGAGCACGCCGTCGTCGACGAGCGCGGTGTTGAGGCGCGCGAACGCCTGGGACGCATCGTCGAAGCGACGCGCGAGCAGTGCGTGCACGCCGGTGTCGTCGAGCACGTCGACGAGCGGCGCGATGGTCAGACCCGAGGTCGCGGGCAGCTGCGAAAGGTCGGCTCGAAAACGGCCGTTGACGAACACGACACGCGGACCGTCGACGCCCGGCAACGCGACGAGCGAGGCCTCGACCGCCCGCCCGGCCGCGCCGGCGTCGCCGCGCGCATAGGCACGCTGGGCCAGCGCGCGCAGGCTCGTGTACTTCCACGCTTCGCTGCGTGCGCCGGGAAGACCGTCGCGCACGAGCGCCTCGCGCGCCTCGCGGCGTGCATCGTCGAGCCACGCGGCCTGCGAGGCGGGTGCCGCGCCCGCGTCGAGCAGGCGATCGAGCAGGACCGCAGCCATCAGGCCGCCCCGGCGATCTTGCGCTCGGCGATCCACGCGTAGCCGTGCTCCTCGAGCTTGAGCGCGAGCGACTTGTCGCCGCTCTCGACGATGCGACCGTCGGCGAGCACGTGCACCACGTCGGGCACGATGTAGTCGAGCAGGCGCTGGTAATGCGTGATGACGAGGAACGCGCGCGCCGGGTCGCGCATCGCGTTGACGCCGTCGGCGACCATCTTGAGCGCGTCGATGTCGAGGCCCGAATCGGTCTCGTCGAGGATCGCGAGCTTCGGCTCGAGCAGCGCCATCTGGAAGATCTCGTTGCGCTTCTTCTCGCCGCCCGAGAAGCCCTCGTTGACGGCGCGGTGCAGCAGCTCGTCCTTGAGGTGCAGCACGGCGAGCTTCTCGCGCACCTTCTTGAGGAACTGCATCGAATCGAGCTCGCTCTCGCCGCGCGCCTTGCGCTGCGCGTTGAGCGCGGCACGCAGGAAGTAGGTGTTGTTCACGCCCGGGATCTCGACCGGGTACTGGAACGCGAGGAACACGCCGTCCGCGGCACGCTCCTCGGGTTCGCGCGCGAGCAGGTCGCGGCCCTCGAACGTCACCGAGCCTTCGACGACCTCGTAGCCGTCGCGGCCCGCCAGCACATTGCCTAGCGTGGACTTGCCGGCGCCGTTGGGGCCCATGATCGCGTGCACCTCGCCCGGATTCACCTCGAGCGAAAGGCCCTTGAGGATGTCCTTGCCGGCGACGCGGACGTGGAGGTTGTCGATCTTCAACATGCTTGCCATCCCAAACGATTCCCTGCATCACGCCTGCCGTGTCCACGGCGGCGCGACGCCTCAAAGAAATTTCGCGATCACGACACCCGCCGTGATCGCGTACATGCCGGCCTGAAGCCATCTGAATCCAACCAGCCGGAACGCACCCGGGTCACCGCGCGTGTCCATGACCAGCGAGGCGGCCAGCATCACGAGCGTGAGCACGAACGGTGCCAGCAGAATCAGGTAGCTCGTGTGCTGATCGGGCCGCAGATAGGCGAAGACCGCGGCCGGCACGCCCACCAGTTGCACGAGCGGCACGAGCAGCCACGTCGCGAGCGCGTTGTGGAAGCTGCGGCTCTGCTCGAAGTGTTCGTACACGGCGACTCCCTGTGCAGCCTGTCCCTTCACTCCACGAAACGCCGCAGGTCCACGGGCACCGGCATCGGCTTGAACGCGCTCACGCGCGCGCCGCCGGTATTGCCCTTCGGCACCCACACGAGCGTCTTGGTCAGCGCCGCGAGCATGCGCGGCAGCTGGCCGACGACCTCGCGCAGGTCGCGGCGACGCAGGCCGTGCACGAACATGCGCCAGTGCACGAACGTGTGCGCGAACACCTTGCGCTGGCCGAGGATGTGGGCGCGCTCGAGGTGCGCGAACGCGACATCGGGAGAACCGCCGGCTTCCGCCTCGCCCGCTGCGGCGAGCTCGGCCTCCCAGCGTTCGCGCTGGCCGGGCTTCCAGTTCATCCGACAGCTCCCTCGAGCGACACCTCGAGCAGCTTCTTCGCCTCGACCGCGAACTCCATCGGCAGCTCGCGGAACACTTCCTTGCAGAAGCCGTCGACGATGAGCGAGACCGCATCCTCCTCGCCGATGCCGCGCGAGCGGCAGTAGAACAGCTGATCCTCGGAGATCTTGGACGTGGTCGCTTCGTGCTCGACGATCGCGCCGGGGTTCTTGACCTCGATGTACGGGAACGTGTGCGCGCCGCACTGCTTGCCGATCAGCAGGCTGTCGCACTGCGTGTAGTTGCGCGCACCGGCCGCGCCCTTCTCGACCTTGACGAGGCCACGGTAGGTGTTCTGGCCACGCCCCGCGCTGATGCCCTTGGCGATGATCTTCGACTTCGTGTTGCGGCCGATGTGGATCATCTTGGTGCCGGTGTCGGCCTGCTGGCGGTGATGCGTCAGCGCGACCGAGTGGAACTCGCCGACCGAATCGTCGCCGCGCAGCACGCAGCTCGGGTACTTCCACGTGATCGCCGAGCCGGTCTCGACCTGGGTCCAGCTGATCTTCGAACGCGCACCGCGGCAGTCGCCGCGCTTGGTCACGAAGTTGTAGATGCCGCCGACGCCGTTCTCGTCGCCGGGGTACCAGTTCTGCACGGTCGAGTACTTGATGTTGGCGTCGTCGAGCGCGACGAGCTCGACGACCGCCGCGTGCAGCTGGTTCTCGTCGCGCATCGGCGCCGTGCAGCCCTCGAGGTAGGACACGCTCGCGCCTTCCTCGGCGATGATCAGCGTGCGCTCGAACTGGCCGGTGTGACCGGCATTGATGCGGAAGTACGTCGACAGCTCCATCGGGCAGCGCACGCCCTTCGGGATGAACACGAAGCTGCCGTCCGAGAACACGGCCGAGTTGAGCGCGGCGAAGTAGTTGTCGCCGACCGGCACGACCGTGCCGAGGTAGCGGCGCACGAGCTCGGGATGCTCGCGCACGGCTTCGGACATCGAGCAGAAGATCACGCCGGCCTCGGCGAGCTCCTTGCGGAACGTCGTGCCGACCGAGACCGAATCGAAGACCGCGTCGACGGCCACGCCGGCGAGCTTGGCGCGTTCGTGCAGCGGCACGCCGAGCTTGTCGTAGGCCTCGAGCAGCTTCGGGTCGACCTCGTCGAGCGACTTCGGGCGGTTCTTCGGCGCGGCGTAGTAGCTCAGCGCCTGCAGGTCGATCGGCGCGATCTCGAGCTTGGCCCAGTGCGGCTCGACCATCGTGAGGAAATGACGGTAGGCGGCGAGGCGCCAGTCGGTCATCCACGAAGGCTCGTCCTTCTTGGCCGAGATGAAACGGATGATGTCTTCGGACAGTCCGGCCGGCGCGTACTCGGTTTCGATGTCGGTGATGAAGCCGGCGTCGTAGCGCCGGTTCATCGCCTCGACGAGGCGCTCGTTACCGGCGGCCGCGGGAGGTTCGCGGTCGCGCAGGCGGTGCTGGATGTCGCTGCGTTCGGTGGCCATTCGGGCTGCCTTGCAGGTCAGGTGACGGCGACGCGCAACGGGATCGCCGTGCCGCGCCGGGGTGGAGGCTTGACCATGTCGGCCAGGGTGACGCTCTCGAGCGCCGCCGTGATCGCATGGCTGATGCGTTGCCAGTTCACGCGCACGCCGCAATGCGGCTCGCGGCCGCACTGGCCACTGTGCACGCTGCACTCGGTCATGCCGATCGGGCCTTCGATGGCCGTCACGATCTCGGCGACCGTGATCGCCGACGGCAGACGCGCGAGGCGGTAACCGCCGTTGACGCCGCGGAACGAGGCCACGAGGCCGGCGTGCGCGAGCTGCTTGAGCAGCTTGCTGACCGTCGGAGCCTCCAGCTGCGCGCGCTCGGCGAGCTGCTGCGCGCTGAGCACGTCGTCGCCGGCCGCCGCGAGGCAGGTCATGACGACGGTGGCGTAGTCGGTGAGCTTGCTGACACGCAGCATGCGGAAGTCCGGAACGGCAATCGGTACTGAAATGGTACTGTTTTATGGACGTCCGGGCAAGGCGACGCATGCGGGCTGGCGCAGGCGACTTCGCGTGACACAGGCATTACGATGGCGACACACCCGCCGCGCGACCGCGCGCGCCGCGTCCACCAGGGAACCGTTCGTGACCGTGATTCACCCCCTCCACGCCGCCCGGCGCGCCCGCCCTCGCCTGTTCGGCAGCATCGCCGCACTGCTCGCCGCGCTCCTTCCCGGCACCGTCCTCGCCGCGATCCCCGCGATTCAGCGCACCGCCCTGCTCGACCTGCACGCCGCCACGCATGGCGCCGGATGGACCGACGCGACCGGATGGGGCGGTGCCGCAGGCACGGAATGCAGCTGGCACGGAGTGACCTGCAACGCGGCGCAGTCGTCGGTCGTGGCGCTCGACCTCGCCGGCAACGGCCTCGCCGGCACGCTGCCGGCGACCCTCGACAACCTCACCGGCCTGCGCCTGCTGTTCCTCGGCAACAACGCGATCGGCGGCTCGATACCGGCCTTGCCGCACCTCGTCGACCTGCAGGATCTCGCGCTCGGCAGCAACGCGCTCGAAGGCCCGATCCCGTCCCTCGACACGCTGGTCGAGCTGCGCGACGTGGACCTCGGCAACAACCTGCTGTCGGGACCGCTGCCGTCGATCGCGACGCTGACGCTGCTGCTGCGCCTGGACGTCAGCGACAACCGCCTTTCCGGCTCGCTGCCGTCGCTTGAAGGACATCCCGACCTGTCCGTGTTCAACGTGACCGACAACGCGTTCACGGGCACGATCCCGTCGCTCGACGGCCTGTCGTCGCTCGAGGCGTTCCTCGTCGCGCGCAACGCGCTCGAAGGACCGGCACCTGCGGTTCCGGTGCCGAGCGCGCTCGTCGCCGGCGCGAGCAGCCTGTGCCCGAACCTGCTCACACCTGCGACATCCGGCGCGTGGGACGCCGCGACGGGTTCCAGTCCATGGTTCCTCGCCTGTCCGAACGACATCCTGTTCCGCAACGGCTTCGAGACGCTCTGAGCCCGGCCGGCAACCCTCCAGCCCACGTCGGGCCGCACGCCATGACCCTCCACTCCCACGCCACGCGCGAGACCGAGCGCCTGCACTGGCTCGAACGGCACTTCGGCCACGCACACGCCGCGATCGCGCGCGCCTCCGAGGATGCGAGCTTCCGCAGCTACTGGCGCGTCGACGCGGGCGGCGCCACGCGCATCCTCATGGACGCGCCGCGCGACCGCGACGAGATCGTCACCTGGCTCGAGATCGGTGCGCGCCTGCACGCCGCAGGCGTACACGTGCCGGCAGTGGAGGCGAGCGACGTCGAGGCCGGCTTCGTGCTCATGGAGGATCTCGGCACGCGCATCTACCTGCCCGAACTCGACGACGCGACGGTCGATGGACTCTACGGCGATGCGCTCGACGCACTCGCGACGATGCAGTCGCGCGTCGACACGGCAGGCATCGCGCCGTACGACCGCGTGCGCGTCGTCGACGAGCTCGAGCTCATGCCGACCTGGTTCCTGCAGCGTCACCTCGGCTACGTGCCCGAATGCGAGGAATGGGACGTCGTCGAAGGTGCGTTCGACCTGCTCGCCAACGCGTTCATGCAGGCACCGCGCGGTTTCGTGCACCGCGACTTCCACAGCCGCAACCTGCTCGTGACGACGGCGCGCAATCCCGGCGTGATCGACTTCCAGGGCGCGCTGGTCGGGCCCGTCACCTACGATCTCGTCTCCCTCCTGCGCGACTGCTACATCGCCTGGCCGGAGGCGCGCATCGAGGACTGGCGCGAGCAGCATCGCCTGCGCCTCGTCGAAGCCGGTGTGATCGGTGCGACCATCGACCCTGCAGCGTTCACGCGTGCATTCGATCTCGTCGGCCTGCAGCGCCACATCAAGGTGCTCGGCATCTTCTGCCGCCTCTGCTACCGCGACGGCAAGCCCGGCTACCTCGCCGACCTGCCGCTCGTGTGGCGCTACACGGTCGACGTCGCACGCCGGTATCCGGAGCTGCACGGATTCGTCGACCTGCTCGAGCGCGTGCGCGGCGAACGCGACCTCACCATGGCGCGCGAGGAGTCGACGCCGTGATCCGCCGCGCCCTCGTGCTCGCCGCGGGACGAGGCGAACGCCTGCGTCCGCTCACCGACACGACGCCGAAACCGCTGATCCGCGTCGGCGGCAAGCGACTCGTCGACTGGCATCTCGATCGCCTTGCCGCGGCGGGCATCGTCGACGTCGTCGTCAACACGGCGCATCTCGCCGCGCAGTTCGAACCCGCCCTCGGCGACGGCCACGCGCGCGGCCTGCGCATCCGCTACAGCCACGAAGGCGACGAGCCGCTCGAAACCGGCGGCGGCATGCTGTACGCGCTCGCGCACTTCGAGGGCGAGCCTTTCCTCGTCGTCAATGCCGACGTGTGGACCGACGTCGACGTCGCGGCGCTGCCGGCACCGCGTGCGCTCGCCCATCTCGTCCTCGTCGACAATCCCGCGCACCACCCGCGCGGCGATTTCGTGCTGCGCGACGATCGCCGCATCGTCGAAGGCGACGCGGACGATGTACGCCTGACGTATTCGGGAATCGCCACCTACCACCCCGCCCTCTTCGCGCGCTGGCGCGAGGATCTCGCCGCGCAAGGCCATCCCTGGGACGGCCGTGAGCCGCCCCGGTTCGCACTCGTGCACCTGCTGCGCGCGGCGATCGCGCGCGGCGAGGTCGACGGCGTGCACCACCGCGGCGCATGGACCGATGTCGGCACGCCGCAGAGGCTCGCGGAACTCGAAACACGGTTGCGCGCGCGTCACGCAGGCTGATCGGGACCGATGCCGCCGGCAACGCGGCTCAGCCGGCGTGTTGCCCTTGCGACGCATCCTGCGCGAGCAGTGCACGCACGAATGGCAGCGTGACGCGACGGCGGGCGGCGAGCGCCTCGCGGTCGATGCGGTCGAGCAGCTGCAGCAAGGATCCGAGGTCGCGCGAATGGCGCGTGAAAAGCCAGTCGACGACGCCGTCGTCGAGCTCGATGCCGCGCGACGCGGCGCGCTCGCGAACGAGCGCCTTGCGCGCCTCCTCGTCGAGCGCGCGCAGGGTCACCTGCGTACACGCACCTAGCCGCGACACGAGATCGGGCAGGCCGATGCCGAGCTGGGCGGGCGGCGCCGACGCGGCGAACACCAACGTCGCGCCCTCGGCGATGCAACGGTTGTAGAGGTCGAACAAGGCGTGTTCGGCATCACGCCGGCCGGCGATCGCGTCGACATCGTCGAGTGCGAGCACGTCGCTGCCGCCGAGCGCGCGGATGCGCTCGGATGCGGCGCCCGCGAGCGTGGCGTACTGCGCGCGACGCCCTGCTGCCGAGACCGCCGCGCATGCGGCGATCAACAGGTGGGTACGCCCGCTGCCCGCCGGGCCGCTGACCAGTACGCGCGAGGCGACCTCCGTCGCCGTCGCGGCACGCAGCACCGCGACGACATCGTCGCCGGGTGACGCCACGAAGGTCTCGAAACGCTGGTGCGCAGGCCAGCGCAGGGCCAGCGGAAGCTGTGCGCTCATGCGCCGTCGGTGGGATCGATGATGCGCCGCGCGCTGCCCGGGCGTGCCTCGACGATCACGCGCTCGCCCGGCTCGGCGACGACGCGGGCCGCACCGGCATCCACGACGATCTGCGGCCCGTCGGTGTCCTGGTACATCTCGCTCTGCGTGTAGCGCTCGTAGGCGTAGCGCAGCAGCACCATCACGACCGCCGCGATCGGCAGCGCGAGCAGCACGCCGACGAAGCCGAACAACTGGCCGCCGGCGAGGATCGCGAACATGACCGCGACCGGGTGCATGCCGATCTTGTCGCCGACGAGCTTGGGCACGAGCACGTAGCCTTCCAGCGTCTGGCCGACGCCGAACACGATCAGCACCAGCATGACGTGGAACCAGTCCTGGTACTGCACGAGCGCGGCGATGATGCCCATGCCGACGCCGACGATCGCGCCGAGGTAGGGCACGAAGCTGATCAGGCCGGCGATCATGCCGATCAAGGGGCCGACATTGAGGCCGACCGCCCACAGGCCGAGGCCGTAGATCACGCCGAGCACGATCATGACGCTGAGCTGGCCGCGCAGGAAACCACCGAGGGTGTCGTCGGACTCGCGCGCCAGGCGCACGACGGTCGGCTCGATCGAGCGCGGGATCAGCGCGTGCACGCGATCCACCACGATGTTCCAGTCGCGCAGGAGATAGAACGCCGCGACCGGCACGATCACGAGGTTGATGATCCAGCCGATGATCGCGAAGCCCGACTTCGACACGTTCGCCACGACCGTCGTGGCGAAACCGCCGGCTTCCTTCCAGTGCGCCTGCAGCATCGGCACGATGTTGGTGGTGTCGAACGTGCCGAGGCTGATGCCGAAGCGCTGCTCGATCCACGGCGCCGCCTTGGTCTGCGCCCATTCGGTCCAGCGCGGCAGCTGCTCGAGGAAGTTCGCGACCTGGCGCTCCATGAACGGGATCAGCACGAGCACGATGCCGACCAGCGCGAGCGTGAGCACGAGGAACAGCAGGCTCACGCTGAGCGCACGACCGACGCCGCGGCGCTCGAGCCGCTGCACGAGCGGATTGAACAGGTAGGCGAACAGCGCCGCGGCCACGAACGGCACCAGCACCGGGCCGAGCAGGTACAGCACCCAGCCGATCAAGGCGACGGTGATGATCCATTTCAGGCGCAGGTCGAGCGCGACCGTACTCATGCGGGGCGGTCCTCAGGGATGGCGGCGGGAAAGGTCGCGGCGCGCGCGCAGCGACCAAGCGACGACGTAGTGTAGCCCGCTCGCGATCGTCAGGACGGCCGCCGGCCAGACGAGCGCTCCGACCGGAAGCGGAGCGAGGCCCGACAACCGCAACAGCTCGGCGAGCACGCAGGCGATCTGCACGAACGTGGTGACCTTCGAAAGCAGGCTGGGCTGCGCGTCGAAGGGCCCGACGAGGTTGTGGTAGGCGACGGCGCCGCCCACGATGACGACGTCACGTGCGATGACGAGCACGAACAACCAGAACGGCAGCTCGTCGATCAGCGCGAGGCCGAGGAAGCCTGCGAGCAGCAGCAGCTTGTCGGCGAGCGGATCGAGCATGCCACCGAGGCGCGACTGCCAGCCGAAGTGGCGGGCCAACCAGCCGTCGATCGCATCACTCGCGCCGGCGATCGCGGCGAGCACGAGGGCGGCCGCGTAGTCGCGACCCGTGACCAGCCAGAACACGGGCAGCACCATGAGCAGGCGCAGTCCCGAAATCAGGTTGGGCAGGTGTCTCCACATCTCACGGCGACAGCATCAGGGTCGCGTCGATGCCGTCGACCGGCGGGCTCGCGCTGGCCACGCGCAGCACGCCCTCGCCGGGAACCAGCTCGAGGAAGGCGTGCAGGCCCGCGCTCGTGCGCACCTGCACGAGCAGGCCGTCGCCGCGGGCTTCCTGCGGCTGCACGCCACGCAGCAGGGCATGTCGCGACAGGTAGCCGACCACGCGCGCGTAGTCGCCGGCCGAACGGATGCCGCTGATCCACAGGCGGCTCTCGCCGGGCGTCGCATCGATCGCCGCCGTCGGGCCGGCACCGAGCACGCCCAGGCGCGCCATCATCGCGTCGACGGCGCCGCTGTCGAACTCGGCGACGAGCGTGAGTGCCGCGCGCGGCGGCGCGCCGGGATCGTTCACGACGTCGCGACGGTACTGGTACTGCAGCACGTCGCGCGAGGCGGTCGCGACGGCCTGGGCGACATCGGAACGCGCGAGCAGGCCCGGATCGCCGCTCAGGCGCGTGACCACGCCGGCGAGCGCGGTCTTGAGGGCTTCGGCACGCTCGCCCTCGGACTGGCTCGTCACGGGCGCCTCGCCGGTGTACGTGGCCGGCGCCGAGTGCGCGGTCGACGCGAAAGCGCTCGACAGCACGAGCAGCAAGGCCGGCAGGCGCGATGGCAGGATGGCGCGCATGACGTGGAATCCGGGCGACGGAAGGCGGGCCAGTCTGCCCGAACGCCCGCTTCCGCGTCCATCCGGGCTGGTATGATGCGCGGCCCCGCGCACCGGCTTTCTGGCATGTCGAACGAGAACGAAGCCCTCACCTACCGCGACGCAGGCGTCGACATCGATGCCGGCAACGCGGTCGTCGAACGCATCAAGCCGCTGGTCGCGCGCACGTTCCGCAAGGAAGTCATGGCCGGTCTCGGCGGCTTCGGCGCGCTGTTCGAACTCGGTGGCCGTTACCGCGATCCGGTGCTCGTGTCGGGCACCGACGGCGTCGGCACCAAGCTCAAGCTCGCACAGATCCTGAATCGCCACGACACCATCGGCATCGACCTCGTCGGCATGTGTGTCAACGACGTGCTCGTGCAAGGCGCCGAGCCGCTGTTCTTCCTCGATTACTTCGCCACCGGCAAGCTCGACGTCGACACCACCGTCGCGGTCGTCGGCGGCATCGCCAAGGGTTGCGAACTGGCCGGTTGTGCGTTGATCGGCGGCGAAACCGCCGAGATGCCGAGCATGTACCCGCCGGGCGAGTACGACCTCGCCGGTTTCTGCGTCGGCGCGGTCGAGAAGCTCGCGCTGATCGACGGCAGCCGCATCCAGGCCGGCGACGCGATCATCGGCATCGCGTCGTCGGGCGCTCATTCGAACGGCTACTCGCTGATCCGCCGCATCGTCGAGCGCGCCGGCAGTCCGTTCGACCTCGACCTCGGCGGCACCACGCTCGCCGACGCGCTCATGGCCCCGACCACCATCTACGTCAAGCCGGTGCTGCGCCTCATGCAGCAGCTCAGCGTGCACGGCATGTCGCACATCACCGGCGGCGGCCTGCGCGAGAACATCATCCGCGTCGTGCCCGATGCGCTCGGTATCGAGCTCGACAGCTCGGCGTGGAAGCTGCCGCCCGTGTTCGACTGGCTGCAGCGCGAAGGCAACGTCGCGCGCGAGGAGATGTGGCGCACGTTCAACTGCGGCATCGGCTACGCGCTGATCGTCGCGCGCGACCAGGTCGGCACCACGCTCGACGCGCTCGAGACGCTCGACCTGCAGGCCTGGACGATCGGCGAAGTCGTGCCCGCGCGCGGCGACGAGCGCGTGCACATCCGCTGAGCGGCACGACGGTGCGCGTCGTCGTCCTCGCCTCGGGGCGCGGCAGCAACCTCGCCGCGCTCGTGGCGGCCCGCGATGCGGGCGACCTCGACATCGAACTCGCCGGCGTGCTGTCGGACCGCCCGGCCGCGCCGGCACTCGAGCTCGCACGCTCGGCCGGCATACCCGCGGTCGCGCTCGATGCCCGTGCGCAGCGCGATCGCGCCGCCTACGACCGCGAACTGTTCGCGCGCGTGGCCGGCCTGCAGCCCGATCTCGTCGTGCTCGCGGGGTTCATGCGCATCCTCGATGCCGACGCGCTCTCGCCATGGATCGGGCGCATGCTCAACATCCATCCGTCGCTGCTGCCGCGCCACCCGGGCCTGCACACGCACCAGCGCGCGCTCGATGCCGGTGACCGCGAGCACGGCGCGAGCGTGCACGTGGTCACGGGCGAACTCGACGGCGGCCCCGTGATCGCGCAGGTCACGCTGCCGATCCTCGCCACGGACACGGCCGAGACGCTCGCGCGCCGCCTGCTGCCGCTCGAGCACCGACTGCTCGTCGCCTGTGTCGGGCTGGCCGCCGAAGGCCGGCTGGGCTGGGATGGCAGCGTGCCCCTGGTCGATGGCGAGCGACTCGATTCACCCCTGCAGTGGAGCCCGTCGGGCTGGTCGGCGCGCGGACACACCTGAACGCGCATCAGGGCCGGCGTTCATGCGCGCGCCCGCACACTCGCGCGCCTGGAACCCCGGAGAACCGCTTGAACCGTCTCGTCCTTGCCGCATTCGCCTTCGTTCTTCCCGCGATGCCTGCCCTCGCTGCGTCCCCGCTGAGCCCCTTCACCGCGGACTACGTGGTGCTGCGCAACGGCAAGCCGCTCGGCCGCACCACCATCGAACTGCGCGAGAACGCCGACGCCACGTGGACGCTCAAGACGACGACCCGCGGCACCGAGGGGCTCGCCAAGATGGCCGGCCTCGACGTCGTCGAGGAATCGACCGTGCGCTGGCAGGACGACAAGCCCGAATCCGTGCGCTACGACTTCCGCCAGGATGCCGCGTTCAAGTCGCGCAAGCGCCATGCCGAGTTCGACTGGAAGGCGAATCAGGTCAGCATGCAGGACGGCGACGACGACGCGACCTATGCGCTCGTGCCCGGCACGATCGATCGCCACGCCGTCATGCTCGCGCTGGCCAGCGATCTCGCGCGCGGGCGCTCCTCGCACGACTACAAGGTGGCGATGAAGGACGGCATCGAGGACATGCGGTACGCCTCGTGCGGTGAGGCACAGCTCGACGTTCCGGCCGGCCGCTACGCGACCGCGTGCCTGGAGCGCAAGCGCGCCAAGCGCACCTCGACGAGCTGGTTCTCGGCGAAGACCGGCTGGGTGCCGGTGCAGATCGAGCAGGTCGAGAACAAGGGCGACACCATCACGCTGCGCCTGGCGTCGCTCAAGTAGTCCCACAAGGTGAGGTCACCGCCCCGTCGTGCGGGGCCGGTGACGCGCATGGAGGGACTCAGGCCGGCAGGCGGCGGATGCGCGCGCCGAGCGAACCGAGCTTTTCCTCGATGTTCTCGTAGCCGCGATCGATGTGGTAGACGCGGTCGACGATCGTGTCGCCGGTCGCGACGAGGCCGGCCAGCACCAGCGACGCCGAGGCACGCAGGTCGGTCGCCATCATCGGCGCACCGGTCATCGTCGGCACGCCCTTGATGATCGCCGTGTTGCCCTCGAGCTGGATGTCCGCGCCCAGGCGCTGCAGTTCGAGCGCGTGCATGAAGCGGTTCTCGAATACCGTCTCGGTGATCACGCCGACACCTTCCGCGACGCAGTTGAGCGCGGTGAACTGCGCCTGCATGTCGGTGGGGAACGCCGGGTACGGCGCGGTCGTGATGTTGATCGCCTTGGGACGACGGCCACGCATGTCGACCTCGATCCAGTCGTCGCCGGTCGACACGTGCGCACCGGTGTCCTCGAGCTTGCCGAGCACCGCGTCGAGGGTCTTCGGGCGCGCGTTGCGCGCGAGAACCTTGCCGCCCGTGATCGCGGCGCCGACCAGGAATGTGCCGGTCTCGATGCGGTCGGGCAGCACGTCGTAGGTGGTGCCGTGCAGGCGCTCGACGCCGTCGATCGTGATGGTGTTGGTGCCGGCGCCGTAGACCTTGGCGCCCATGCTGTTGAGGCAGTTGGCGAGATCGACGACCTCGGGCTCCTGCGCGGCGTTCTCGATGATGGTCGTGCCCGAGGCCAGCGCGGCGGCCATCATGAGGTTCTCGGTACCCGTCACGGTGACGAGATCGAGGTTGATGCGCGCGCCCTTGAGGCGCTTGGCGCGTGCCTTGATGTAACCGTTCTCGACGCGCACGTCGGCGCCGAGCGCCTGCAGGCCCTGGATGTGCAGGTTGACCGGGCGCGAGCCGATCGCGCAGCCACCCGGCAGCGACACCTCGGCCTCGCCGAAGCGCGCGACCAGCGGACCGAGCACGAGGATCGACGCGCGCATCGTCTTGACGAGGTCGTACGGCGCGAAATAGCGGTCGGCGGTGCGCGGGTCGACGTGGATCTTCATGCGCTCGTCGACGACCAGCTGCACGCCCATCTGGCCGAGCAGCTCCATCGTCGTGGTGACGTCGTGCAGGTGCGGCACGTTGCCGATCAGCACGGGCTCGTCGGCGAGCAGGCTCGCGGCGAGGATCGGCAGCACGGCGTTCTTGGCGCCGGAGATCTGCACCTCGCCCTGGAGCGGCGCACCGCCGTTGATCACGATCTTGGCCATGGGATGTCGGGTCGCTGTAGGTAAGTGAGGGATCCGCGGCAGGCCGAGGACACCCGGGATCGGTGCGCCAGATGGCGCACCGGCATCATGTCAGCCCGCGCGCGCGGCCTCTTCGGGCGTCAGCGTGCGCAGCGACAGCGCGTGGATCGCGCCGCCCATGAGCTCGCCGAGCGTCGCGTACACCATGCGGTGCCGCGCCAGCGGCAGCTTGCCGGCGAACGCCGCGCTGACCACGCGAGCCTCGAAATGCACGCCGTCGGCGCCTTCGACGAGCACTTCCGCGCCGGGAAGGCCTTGCTCGATGAGAGTCTGGATCGTTCGGGTGTCCACGATGGGGCGGAATCCTGGCGGGCTTGCGACGGCTGGCCGTGCGCGTCCGTCTTAGCACGGACGCGGGTTACCGTTACACTTGGGGGGGCGACATGGTACTCAAAATCCTCCGGCGCCGAAAACTCGACCCGGCCGACCGGGCCCTCTGGCTGCTCGATCCGACCCTTTCGATGAACCCTACCCACGCCGCGGCGCTCTCCCTGTCCCACCCCCTGCTCGACGCCGAGGCGATCCGGCGCAGCGCGCTGGCCGTCATCGACACCGAGGCGCGCGCGATCGGACTGCTGCGCGACCGCATCAACGGCAGCTTCCTGCGTGCCTGCCAGCTCATGTTCGACTGCCCGGGCCGTGTCGTCGTGACCGGCATGGGCAAGTCCGGCCATATCGCCAACAAGATCGCCGCGACCCTGGCCTCGACCGGCACGCCGGCGTTCTTCGTGCATCCCGCCGAGGCCAGCCATGGCGATCTCGGCATGATCACGCACAAGGACGTCGTGCTGTCGCTGAGCAACTCGGGCGAGACCGACGAGCTGCTCATGATCCTGCCGCTGATCAAGCGCCAGAACGTGCCGCTGATCGCGATGACCGGCAATGAATACTCCTCGCTCGCGCGCCTCGCCGACGTGCATCTCGACGTCGCGGTGCCGGCGGAAGCCTGCCCGCTCGGCCTCGCGCCGACCGCGAGCACCTCGGCCGCGCTCGCGATGGGCGACGCGCTCGCGATCGCGCTGCTCGAGGCGCGTGGCTTCACGTCGGAGGATTTCGCGCGTTCGCACCCGGCCGGCTCGCTTGGCCGCCGCCTGCTCGTGCACATCAGCGACATCATGCACTCGGGCGACCGCGTGCCCGTCGTCGACCGCAACGCCTCGCTGACCGCGACGCTCGTGGAGATGACGCGCAAGGGCCTCGGCATGACGGCGGTCGTCGACGAGGAGGGCCGCCTCGCCGGCGTCTTCACCGACGGCGACCTGCGCCGCGCCGTCGACGACGACGACATCGACCTGCGCGACACCCCGGTCGGCCGCCTGATGTCGCAGAACCCCAAGACCATCACCGCCGACAAGCTCGCGGTCGAGGCTGCGCGCGTGATGGAAGCTCACAAGATCCACGCGCTGCTCGTGGTCGACGCGGAGAATCGCGTCGTCGGGGCGCTCAACATCCACGACCTCATGCGCGCGCGCGTCGTCTGAACGCCCGTTCACGCCCGGCGCGCTAGACTGCGCGCCCTTTCGCACGCGGTTCTGCCACGCATGCCTTACAGCCACCTCGACGACCTGCCCGCCGATCTCCGCGAGCGCGCCGCGCGCGTGAAGCTCGCCGTGTTCGACGTGGACGGCGTGCTGACCGACGGCAAGCTCTGGTACACCGAGGACGGCCGCGAGACCAAGGCCTTCCACGTGCACGACGGCCTCGGCCTCAAGCGCCTGCAGGCCAACGGCATCGAGGTCGCCATCATCACGGCACGCACGAGCGCGCTGGTGGGCCGGCGCATGGCCGAGCTCGGCATCACCCACGTGCACCAGGGCCAGAAGGACAAGCGCGCCTGCCTGCAGGCGATGCTCGCGTCGCTCGGCCTCGACGCCTCGCAATGCTCGTACACCGGCGACGATCTGCCCGACCTCGCGGTCATGCAGGCGGTCGGCCTCTCGATCGCGGTCGCGAACGCCCATCCCTGGGTGCGCGAACGATCGAACTGGCGCACACGCCTCGCCGGCGGCCACGGTGCCGTACGCGAGGTCTGCGACCTGCTCCTCTGCGCGCAGGGTCGCGGCGAGAGCGAGCTCGCCCATCACCTCGGAACGCGCTGATCCCGTGGTGAGCGGGCGCCGCCGCCTCGTGATCGTCGTGCTCGCGCTCGTCGCCGCGGCGACGCAGATCCTGCTGTGGCTGACGCGCCCGCGCCCGGAACCCGAGCCGTTCCGCGGCCCGCCGCGCTCGGGCTATGCGCTCGAGGCCTTCACGCTGCACGCGCTCGACGACCAGGGCAAGCTCGCGATGACGGTCAGCGGTCCACGCCTCGTGCGGGGTGCCGAGGACGGCTCGATCTTCGTCACGACGCCCGACTACGTGCTCGTCGACAACGACGGCAACCCGTGGATCGGCACCTCGCAGTCGGCCTGGGTCAATCGCGACGGCTCGACGATGCGCCTCGAAGGTGACGTACGCATGCGTCGCACGCCGACGCCCACGCTCAAGCCGGCAACGATCGAGACGGCCGACCTCACCGTGCATCCCAAGGCGCGCACGCTCGCCACCGAGGCGCCGGCACGCATCACGCAGCCCGGCTCTATACTGAGCGGCACCGGATTGCGCGGCGATCTGAACACGCGAACCATGGAGTTCCTGTCCGATGTCCAGAACACCTTCGAGCCGACCCGCAAGCGCCGCTGACCATGCGGTGCGCGTGCTGGCACCGTGCCTGCTGCTGATCCTTGCGTCGGCGCCCGCATTCGCACTGAGCAGCGACCGCGAGCAGGATCTCACCGTGCGCGCGAACCACCAGAAGAGCATGCTCGGCGGCACGCGCAACCCCGGTGGCGAGCCGGATCACACGCTGCTCACCGGCAACGTCAACATGGCCCAGGGCTCGCTCAAGGCACGCGGCGACCAAGCGCGCATCTTCGACGTCAGCGCGCCGGGGACCGACACCGCCACGCGCCGTCTCGTGCTGACCGGCACGCCGGCACGCATGGAGCAGCGCCTCGACGATGGCGGCGCCATGAGCGCCCAAGCCGCGACGATCGACTACAACGACGGCACCGGGATCGCCGAACTGACCGGCGACGTCGTCGTCGTGCAGGAAGGCAAGAGCCAGTTCCGCGGCCCGCACATGGTCTACAACACCAACACCGGCGCGATGGAAGGCGGCTCGTCGGCCGGCGGCGGCGAGCAGGTCGAACTGATCTTCAAACCCAAGCCGAAGCAGCCGCCCGCCTCGTCCGGCGGCACGCCCTGATGCTGACCGCGCGCCACCTGCGCAAGGCCTACGGCGGCCGCACGGTCGTCCGCGACTTCAGCTTCTCGCTCGACCAGGGCGAAGTGGTCGGCCTGCTCGGTCCGAACGGCGCAGGCAAGACGACCTGCTTCTACATGGTGGTCGGCCTGGTCGCGGCGGACGGTGGCGACATCGCGATCGACGATCGCCCGATCACCTCGATGCCGATGCACGAGCGCGCGCGACTCGGCGTCGGCTACCTGCCGCAGGAACCCTCGGTGTTCCGGCGCCTGTCGGTGGCCGACAACGTCATGGCGATCCTCGAGCTGCGCCGGGACCTCGATGCGGCGGGGCGCAAGGCCGAACTCGACGCGCTGCTCGACGAGCTGCAGATCACCCACATCGCCTCCAGCAAGGGCGTGAGCCTCTCGGGCGGCGAGCGCCGCCGCGTCGAGATCACGCGCGCACTCGCGGCCAAGCCGCGCTTCCTGCTGCTCGACGAGCCGTTCGCGGGCATCGATCCGATTTCGGTCGTCGACATCCAGCGCATCGTGCGCCAGCTCAAGGCGCGCGGCATCGGCATCCTGATCACCGACCACAACGTGCGCGAGACCCTCGGCATCTGCGATCGCGCCTACATCATGAGCGGTGGCGGCGTGCTCACCGAGGGCGCGCCCGACGAGGTGCTCGCCAACGAACAGGTCCGCGACGTCTACCTCGGACGCGAATTCCGCATGTGAACGCCCGCGCCGGCAGGCGCGGAAAAACCACTTCGAAGGACCGCAGCGCGCGGCCCGAAGCGGCGGGAGCGCCGTTTCCGGCACGATCGGTACAGGACGACCTCCGCGCCTCGCGAGGGCGTCTGCAGGCGCCTGTGCAACGCCATGCCTTCGGGGCGGAGACGGCTCCGGCCGCGGTCAGCCCCGGAGGTTGGACCCGTGTCGCCCCGTCGTCAAGACATGACGCCCCGCTGCCTTGGCGTTAGGATTGCATGCAACCGCACTGAAGACCGCTGGGGCATGAAACCCGCGCTACAACTCCGCGTCCAGTCCCAACTGGCCCTGACGCCCCAGCTGCAGCAGGCGATCAAGCTGTTGCAGCTGTCGAGCATGGAGCTCGAGCTGGAACTGAACCTCGCGCTGGAATCGAACCCGCTGCTCGATCTCGCCGAAGCCGAGGAAGACGAGACCACCGAGGAAGAACAGGCCGCGCTGCAGGACTACACCGACAGCGTGCCGGTCGAAACGGCGCCCGACGCCGAACCGATCGATGCCACACCCGATTTCGACGATGGCCCGCTCGACCTCGGCGCCGAGCGCAACGAGCACCGCAATGCCGCGGGGACCGACGACGAAGGCCTCGAGTCGCAGGACGCCGAGGCCGAGGATCTGCGCGACCACCTGCTCTGGCAGCTCAACCTGACGCCGTTGTCGGCACGCGACCGCGCGATCGCCACGTCGATCATCGAGGCGATCGGCGAAGATGGTTACCTGTCCGAGCCCAACGAGGCGATCGCGGGCAGCCTCGCCGGCCTGTTCGCGGTCGGCGAGGACGAGGTCGAGGCGGTGCGCCACCTCGTGCAGCGCTTCGACCCGGTTGGTGTCGCGTCGCGCTCGCTGCGCGAATGCCTCGAGGTCCAGCTCGACGGTTTCGACAAGGATACGCCCGGCCTCGATACCGCACGCCAGATCGTCGTGGAACACCTCGAGACGCTGGCCCGCAACGACCGCGCGAGGCTCTGCCAGAAGCTGCGCGTGACGCCCGAGCAGCTCGACGTCGCGATCGCGCTCGTGCGTTCGCTGACGCCCAAGCCCGGCGCCGGCTTCTCGAGCGGCCCGTCCGAGTTCGTGGCGCCCGATGCCTACGCGGTCAAGGTGGGCGGGCGCTGGCAGGTTTCTCTGTCGGCCAACTGCCAGCCGCGTCTCGCGATCAACGAGCACTACGCGAGCCTGATCGCGCGTGCGCGCCGCGACGACGCGAACTACCTGCGCGGCCAGCTGCAGGAAGCCCGCTGGCTCATCAAGAGCCTCAAGACGCGCGCCGAGACGATGCTCAAGGTCGCCCAGGCGATCGTGCGCGCGCAGCAGGGCTTCCTCGAGTTCGGCGCCGAGGCGATGCGGCCGCTCGTGCTGCGCGACGTCGCCGAGGAGATCGAGATGCACGAGTCGACGGTCTCGCGCGTCACCACGCGCAAGTACCTGCATACGCCGCGCGGCACGTTCGAGTTCAAGTACTTCTTCTCGAGCGGCGTGTCGACGGTCGACGGCGGCGCCGCCTCGGCCACCGCGATCCAGGCCATGATCCGCAAGCTCATCGACGACGAGAAGGCCGCGCGCCCGCTGTCGGACCAGGCACTCGCCGCCGAACTGAACCGCCGCGGCATCAGTGTCGCGCGCCGCACCGTCGCCAAGTACCGGGAAGCCCTGAATATTCCGTCATCCAACGACCGCTGCCGACTCGGCTGAGCATTTTCTTCACACGACGATCATGTCGTCTGGGGAACACTCGGGCCCATCGCCGGTCACACGATCAGCGCAACGCTTTTTCAAACGCCGAGGCACCTGCCGAGGCGAACCACGAAGGAGGCAGTCATGCAGATCACCGTCAAAGGCCATCAGATCGACGTCACGCCCGCGCTGCGCGAGCACGCCGAGGCGAAACTCGAGCGCTTGACGAAGCATTTCGATCACTTGCATGACCTTTCGATCGTGCTCAGCGTCGAGAAGCTGCTGCACAAGGCCGAAGCGACACTGACCGTCTCCGGCAAGGCGCTGCACGCCGATGCCGTCGCCCCCGACATGTACGCCGCGATCGATGCACTCGCCGACAAGCTGACCAACCAGGTGCGCAAGCACAAGGAAAAGGTCACCGACCACCACAACCACGACGTGCGCGACGCGCGCTACGCCTGACGACCGACCCGTCCCGCCGCCCCGTGCGGCGGGACACCGCGGCACGGTGGTCCACGCGCGACAACGCGCGCATGCCGATGCAATACTTCCGGCTGATTCCGCAAGACCGCCCGCGATGCCCTTCCTCGAGATCCTCCCGGTCGAACGCGTGCGCGCGTGCCTCGACGTGCCCGACAAGGCCACCCTGCTCGACACGCTCGCCCGCATCCTCGCCGGTTCGCCCGACGACATCGGTCCGATCCGCGACGCACTGGTCGCGCGCGAGGCCCTCGTGTCGACCGGACTGGGCCACGGTGTCGCGATTCCGCACGGACGCCTCGAGGCCGTGCCGGCCCCGCGTGCGGCGTTCGTCCGCCTGGCCGCGCCGATCGAGTTCGGCGCGATCGACGGCAAGCCGGTCGACCTCGTCGCCGCGCTCGTGGTGCCGAGCCACTTCACCGACCAGCACCTGACCCTGCTCGCCGAGTTCGCCGAGATGTTCTCGGACTCCGGCGTCACCGGAGCCTTGCGCGAGGCCGGCGATGCCGCCACGCTGCGCAGCGAGCTGGCCACCTTCAGCGCCAACCGCGTGCGAGGCCCCTGATGGATCGACTGACCGCCCGGCAACTCTACGACACCGTCGGCGAACGCATGCAGTTGCGCTGGATCGCCGGCATGCGCGGCGAGAACCGCGCGATCGAGCCCGGCGACAACCAGTCGCGGCGCCCCTCGCAGATCGGCTATCTCAACATCATCTACCCGAACAAGGTGCAGATCATCGGCACCGAGGAGCTCAACTACCTCGACAGCCTCGATCCGCGCCAACGCTGGGAGACGGTCGAGAAGATCATGGCCTACAAGCCGATCGCGCTCCTCGTCACCAAGGACCAGGCGATCCCGGGCGATGTGCGCGAAGCGGCCGAGGAATCGCAGACACCGTTGTGGATCAGCCCCAAGCGCGGCCACGAACTGCTGACCTACCTGCAGTACCACCTCGCGCGCGGGCTCGCGCGGCAGATCACGCTGCACGGCGTGCTCATGGAGGTGAACTCGATCGGTGTGCTGATCACCGGCGAGAGCGGCACCGGCAAGAGCGAGCTCGCGCTCGAACTCATCACGCGCGGCCATCGCCTGGTCGCCGACGACGCGCCCGAATTCACCCTGATCGCACCGGACGTCGTCGACGGCACCTGCCCCGAGATGCTGCGCGACCTGCTCGAGGTGCGCGGCCTCGGCGTGCTCAACGTGCGCGAGATGTTCGGTCACACCGCGGTCAAGCCTTCGAAGTACCTTCGCCTCATCGTCCACCTCGAGCCGATGAAGAACTTCGGCACCGGAGACGCCATGAAGCGCCTGTACGGCGACGTCGGCTACCGCGAGGTGCTCGACGTGCAGATCCCGCAGATCGTCATCCCGGTCGCCTCGGGCCGCAACATCGCCGTGCTCGCGGAAGCCGCGGTGCGCAGCCACATGCTCAAGTCCAAGGGGCTGGACCCCGCGCAGACCTTCGTCGACCGCCAGGCGCACCAGCTGCGCCGCCTGCCGCCTTGGTGACGCGATGAGCGAAACGACCGGCAAGACCCGCCTCATCGTCGTCAGCGGCCTGTCCGGCTCGGGCAAGTCGGTCGCGCTGCGCACGCTCGAGGACCTCGACTACTACTGCGTCGACAACCTGCCCAGCGCGCTGATGCCCGCGTTCGTGCGCGCCGTCAGCGAGGATGCGGGACTGCACCCCAAGCTCGCGGTAGGCGTCGACGTGCGCAACCGCGCCGACGACCTCGATCGCCTGCCCGGCGTGCTCGCCGGCCTCGCCGAGGTCGGCATCGAGTACGAGCTCGTGTTCCTGGACACGCGCGACGACGTGCTCATCAAGCGCTACTCCGAGACGCGACGCCGCCATCCGCTGTCGGGCGACGGCCTCGGCCTGGCCGGTGCGATCGCGGTCGAGCGCAAGCTCATGCAGCCGACCGCGGCGATCGCCGACCGCGTCATCGACACGAGCGAACTCAACGTGCACCAGTTGCGCCGCCTCGTCATCGCCGAACTCGGCATGTCGGCCGGCATGCTGACGCTGCTGTTCGAATCGTTCGCCTACAAGCGAGGCGTGCCGACCGACGCCGATTTCGTCTTCGACGCGCGCTGCCTGCCCAATCCGCACTGGAACGCCCAGCTGCGTCCGTTGACGGGCCGCGACGCGCCCGTGCGCGCCTGGCTCGAGGCGCAGGACGACGCCGCGCTGTTCCTCGAACAGCTGCGCACGTTCCTCGACACCTGGCTGCCACGCTTCCGCAACGAAGGCCGCAGCTACGTCACCACCTGCATCGGCTGCACCGGTGGCCGCCACCGCTCGGTCCATCTCGTCGAACGCCTCGCCGAACACTTCCGCGGCAGCTACGAGCAGGTGCTGACCTACCACCGCGAGCTCGAATGACCCGCCGTCGCAGCCCCCTCCCGCCGGTGCACGCACTCGGGTACGCTGCACCACTGGGCGGTGGCGTCCCGGGAGCATGGCGATGAGTGTTGGCGTTCTCCTGATGACGCACGAGGCGATGGGCGAGGCGCTCGTCGGTGCCGCACGCCACGTGCTCGGCAAGCTGCCGATGCCGCTCGACGTGCTCGAGGTCGGCGCGAGCGCCGATCCCGAACACACGCTGCGCGATGCCGCCGCGCACGCGCGCGGCCTCGACGAGGGCGACGGCGTCCTCGTGCTGACCGACCTCTACGGTGCCACCCCATGCAACGTGGCCCAGCGCATGCCGTCGCTCGGCCTCAATACGCACTGCGTCTCCGGCCTCAACCTGCCGATGCTGCTGCGCGTGCTCAACTATCCCGAACAGTCACTCGACGAGCTCGCCCAGACGGCGGCCACCGGCGGGCGCGGAGGAATCTTCATCGACCATGCTTGAACAGGACATCACCATCAGCAACAAGCTCGGCCTCCACGCGCGCGCCTCGGCCAAGCTCGTGCAGACCCTGCACGGCTTCCAGTCCAGCGTGTTCATGATCCACCGCGGCAAGGAGGTCAATGCGAAGAGCATCATGGGCGTCATGATGCTCGCCGCCGGGCTCGGCTCGGTCATCCGCCTGCGCGCCGAGGGTCCCGACGAGGAAGCCGCGATCGCGGCGCTCGTCGACCTCTTCGAGCGCAAGTTCGACGAGGGCCAGTAACGAACGACATTCCCGACCCGCCGCGCGTACAGGGAGCGCACGGCTCAACGGACAAGGACCGCGAGTGCGACTCATTCTCACCGGCAGCGGTGCATCGCGTGGCAAGGCGCTCGGACGCGCTCGCCTCGAGCAGCCCAGCCGATTCCTCGTCGACGAGACCCCGCTCGACCATGCCGAGGTCGCCGACGAACTCGAACGCCTAGACGCCGCGCTGACGGTCGCGCTCGCGGAGCTGCGCGCGCTGCGCGACAAGCTCGACGGCCCGCTCGCACGCGAGGTCGCCGAATTCATCGATGCGCACAGCCTGATCCTGCAGGATCCGGAGTTCGTGCGCGGCCTGCACGACCTCATCGGCAAGGGCCACTACCGCGCCAGCGCCGCGCTCAAGCTGCAGCGCGACAGCCTCGTTGCCGTATTCGAGGCGATGGACGACGCCTACCTGCGCAGCCGCCGCGAGGACATCGAACACGTCATCGGTCGTGTGCAGGGTGCGCTCGCGCGCGAGTCCAGCGTCGAGGAGCGCAAGCTCGCCTCGCGCGTCGGCGAGGTGCTGGTCAGCGACACCGTCGCGCCGGCCGAACTCGTGCCGCTGGCCGAACACGGCCTGCTCGGCCTCGTGCTCAGTGCGGGCAGCACCCTCTCGCACAGCGCGATCCTCGCGCGCTCGATGCGCCTGCCCATGGTCGTCGGCGCGCACGACGCGCTCTCGCACCTGCGCGACGGCGACCTCGTGCTCGTCGACGGCGACAGCGGCGAGGTCATCGTCCATCCGACCGCACAGGACCTCGCCGGCTATCGCCAGTGGCAGCGCGAGATGGCGCAGCAGGACAAGCGCCTGTCGCGCCTGCGCACGGCCGAGACACGCACCCTCGACGGCGTGCCGATCCAGCTGCACGCCAACGCGGAGCTCGCTTCCGACGTCGCCCAGGCACGTGCCTGCGGCGCCTCGGGCATCGGCCTGTACCGCACCGAGTTCCTGTTCCTGCAGCGCCGCGATCCGCCCGGCGAGGAAGAACAGTTCCTCGCCTACCGCGACGTCGTGCTCGGCATGGGCGGCCTGCCCGCGACGATCCGAACGCTCGACCTCGGCGCCGACAAGGTCGACGGCGCCGGCCTCGCGCTGCGCGACGAGCCGAACCCCGCGCTCGGCGTGCGCGGGGTGCGCCTGTCGCTGCGCACGCCGCAGCTCATGTACACGCAGCTGCGCGCGATCCTGCGCGCGACCGCCTACGGCCCCGTGCGCGTGCTTGTGCCGATGATCAGCTGCATCGAGGAAATCCACACCGTGCGGCGCATGCTCGGCGAGTGTGCGCAGGAGCTGCGCGGCCAGGGCCACGCGATCGCCGACCACGTCGAGCTCGGCGCGATGATCGAGGTGCCGGCCGCGGCGATCGCACTGCCGTCGATGATCCGGCATCTCGACTTCGTCTCGATCGGCACCAACGATCTCGTGCAGTACACGCTCGCCGTCGACCGCAACAACGACGAACTCGGCACGCTGTACGATCCGCTGCACCCGGCCGTGCTCAAGCTGCTCGCCCACGTGATCACGGTCGGCCGCCGCGCGGGCCGCCCCGTCACGCTGTGCGGCGAGATGGCCGGCGAGACACGCCACACCGCGCTGCTGCTCGCACTCGGCCTCACCAGTTTCAGCATGCACCCGGGCCTCATTCTCGAGGTCCGCGAAGCCGTCAATGCGCTGGATCGGCGCGAACTGCGCCGGCACGCACCGGCGCTGCTGCGGGCGCAGGACAGGCAAGGCATCCGCGACGGGCTCGAGACCCTCCACGCCTTGCGGCATGCCGAAGAGACACTCGAGGCGAACTGATCCGCGCGACGCTGCGCCTGCTCGACGCGTCCTGTCCAGACCATCCCCTCCCGACCACGCTGCAAGGAAGCAGAAGCCGCATGTCCAGCTCGACCCGGCCGCTCGACACCACCGACCGATCACTCGCGTCCGTGATCACCTGGTGCCTCGTGTGCGCGTTCGTCCCGATCACGGCATGGCGGCTGTTCCAGTCGCTGGTGGTACAGCACCCAGGGCTCGCTGCCCCGCTCCGCATCGACTTCGCGATCGTCTGCGTGCTGGCCGTGCTGCTCGCGGTCCTCGGCGCGTGGATCCACCGCACGGGACGCTTCGCACCGGCGAGCGCGTTCGCAGGTGGTGCCCTGTTCGGGGCTATGACGTTCATCGCGATCCTCGGTACGCCGCTGCTCGATCCCACGTCGGTGAACTGGCTGCTGAGGGATGATCTCGCGCAGCACTACAGCGGCTGGGCCATGTTCCGCGAGTCGCCCTGGGCATGGCCACCGGGACTCACCACGACCTTGTCGCATCCCGTCGGCACGTCGATCGTCTACACGGATTCGCTGCCGCTGCTCGCGTTTCCGATGAAGCTCCTGGGCCCGCTGCTGCCCGGAACCTTCCAGTACATCGGCCTGTGGATGGCGATCGGCTTCACGCTGCAGGGTGGCTTCGGTGCACTGCTCGCACGGGGGTTTTCCCGCGACCCGGCGATCGTCCTCGCCTACGCAGCGCTGTTCGTGTCGGCGCCCATGCTGCTCAACCGCTTCGGCCACGACACGCTCACCGCGCAGTGGCTGCTGCTGGCCGCGATCGGGTTGTATGCGCGTCACGCCCCCATCGGTACGCTCGTGAAGACCATGCCGCCGTGGTGGTTGCTCGCCGCGACCGCTGCACTCGTGCATCCCTATCTCGCCACGATGGTGCTCGCGATGTTCGTCGCTTCGCTGGGGCGCCGCGTGCTCGTCGATCGCAGCATGACGAAGGCCACGGCCGCCGTCGCCCTCGTCGCCGCGATCGCCATCGTCATCGTGCTCTGGTGGCTCAGTGGCGCCTTCATCATCGGCGACAAACGCTCGATCTCGGGCGTGCCGTACGGTCACTACTCGTTCAACCTGCTCGGCCTGTTCGACTCGATGGGTTTCTCGCGCTACGTCCCGGCCTTCGAGGTGGGTCCCGGCCAGTACGAAGGTTTCGCATGGCCGGGCCTCGGCATGTGGCTCGTGTTCGCGATCGCACTCGTGGTCGGACTGGTGTTCCGCCGGCAGCATCGCGGCGGATGGCGGCGGCACATGCCGTTGCTGGCCGTGCTCGCCGCGATGACCGTGTTCGCGACGAGCAGCGTCATCATGGTCGGCACGACCGTGCTCGTGGATCATCCGATCGAGCATCCGATCATCGGCGCGTTCAGGAGCTCGGGCCGATTCATCTGGCCGCTCTACTACACGCTGTTCGCACTCTCGCTGTTTCTGGTCGCGCGCCATCTGAAACCCGTCGTCGCGATGGCCACGCTCGTGTTCGCATGCATCGTCCAGTTTGCAGACGCATCGCTCATTCATGCGCATTTCGCCGGCCAGCGCGCGCTGACCGTCGAAGCACCTCCCGGTTCGCGCCTGACATCACCGCGATGGCTCGACCTCGTCGTCGGGCGTCGACACCTCACGGTGTTGCCTCCCAGAGGCTGCGGGCCGAGCGAGTCTTGGCTGCCGTTCGTGCTACTGGCCTCGGAGCACCATCTGACCGTGAATACCGCTCATCTCGCACGCTCGGACGCCCGACGCGTCGTGGCCTACTGCGACGACCTGCGCGCGCAGTTGGGGAGTGGTCGTGTTTCCGCGGACGATCTCTACGTCATCGTCGATGAAGCCTGGATGGACCAGTTCCCCGCCACGCGCGAGCGTTTGGCCTGCGAGACCCTGGATGGGTATGCTGCGTGTCTGGCTCCAGCCGACGCCGGCTCGCCATCTGGCTGACGTACCCTCTGCGTCGTCCGTGCACTTCCACGAAAGGAGCACGCTGCAACGATGAAGACCTCGATCGCGCGCCTCACGTCCCGCATCGCCGAAAGGTTTCCTTCAGCACGGCGGATGCCCGAGCCCCTCAAGCGCCTGCTGAGGCGCTATCTGCTCGACGGTTCGTCGTCCGGCGCGAGGACACGCACGGGCACGAACGACGCGGCCTACGCATCGCGCCTCGCCGCCGAGAAGCAGATCTTCGAGGACCAGGTCGAGGTCAACGACCTGCCTGCGATCTTCCACTACTGGTCCAACACCTACCTGCGTCCGAAGCTCGAGCGCTTCGGCTTCAGCGACCCCGACGGCTTCTTCGCGACCTTCCTCGCGCGCAGCGTGCACGACCACCAGGGCACGACGGCGCGCTTCGCGAGCGTCGGCGCGGGCAACTGCGACACCGAGGTCCGCGTCGCGAAGCGCCTGCTCGATCTCGGCGTGCGCGACTTCACGATCGAATGCATCGACATCAACGCGACGATGCTCGCGCGTGGCCATGCCCTTGCGGAAGAGGCGGGTGTCGGCGCGCACATCCGCACGCACGAGACCGATTTCAACGCGTGGAAGCCGAGCCCCGGATCGTTCGCCGCGATCATGGCCAACCAGAGCCTGCACCACGTCGTGCAGCTCGAGACTCTGTTCGACGCGATCACGCGCGGACTCGACGACGACGGGCGTTTCCTGACCAGCGACATGATCGGCCGCAACGGCCACATGCGCTGGCCCGAGGCGCTCGCGATCGTCGACGAGTTCTGGCGTGAGCTGCCCGAGGCCTACCGCTGGAACCGGCAGCTCAAACGCCACGAAGCGTCGCACGGCAACTGGGACTGTTCGGGCGAGGGTTTCGAAGGCATCCGCGCGCAGGACATCCTGCCGCTGCTGGTCGAGCGCTTCGATTTCGAGTTCTTTCTCGGTTACGGCAACGTCATCGATCCGTTCGTCGATCGCAGCTTCGGCGGGCACTTCGATCCCGACCGCGAATGGGACCGCGACTTCATCGACCGCGTGCATGCGCGCGACGAGGCCGAGATGCTCGCCGGCACGATCAAGCCGACCCACATCATGGCCGCGATGCGCAAGCGCCCGTTCGCGGGCACCTGCGCCCACCTGCCCGGCCTGCCGCCCGCACAGTGCGTGCGCGATCCGCGGGCGTGACGCCTGCGACTCGCGGCGTCCAGATCTGGGGTCAGGTTCATTTTTCCGCCGCGGCACTCGCTGCTGCGACGACGGGATCCGGAAAAATGAACCTGACCCCAGCGTCGCTCACGCATTCGCACGCGCGCGCCGCTGCTCCTCGCTCGTGAGCGCGACCTTGTCGCGCAGGTAGACCGGCAACGCGAGTTCGGGGGCGAGGCCTTCGCCGTCACGCAGGCGCGGCATGGCGAGACGGGCGACCGCGGCGGCCTGCGGGAAGCGTTGGCCCGCAGTCCACGCGGGCGGCGTGTCGAGCCGGCCCGAGATCACTTCGGCGTAGGTATCCCAACCCGTGCCGATGACGGCCCAGGCGTGGTGGCCGTGCACGGCGAGGCCCGAAGCAGGACCGACCGTCTCGGGACCGCTTGCCTCGACGAGCCCGTCGGCGGTGCGGCGGAACGTGCCCGCGTAGATCTCGCCCATGCGCGCGTCGATCACGGCGAGGATGTGGCCGTGTTCTATCGGTGCATCCATCGCGAGCGCGGCCAGCGACGACACCGGCACCACCGGCAGGTGCAGCGCGAGCGCGATGCCCTGCGCGGCCGAGATCGCGAGGCGCACACCCGTGAACGCACCGGGTCCGCGGCCGACCGCGATCGCATCGAGGCTGCGGCGCGACAGACCCGCCTCGGCCAGAACCGCGTCGCACATCGGCAGCAGCAGTTCGGCGTGGCGACGCGGCGCGACCTCGCTGCGCACGACGAGCTCGTCGCCGGCCAGCAAGGCCACCGAGCAACCCTCGGTGGCGGTTTCGATGGCGAGGAGGTTCATGCGGACTCCATGGCGGCGCGCGGGGCGGGAGGCGGCACCGGCTGCGGCGCGACGACGGGGCCGAGAGCGTACCAGTCCACGCGGCGGGTCAGGTACATGAGCAGGCCGACGGCGGCGAGCAGCGCGATTGCGCCCATGAGCAGCGAGTACTGCTCGCTGATGACGAGCCCGTACAGCAGCACGTAGACACCGGCCAGCAGTGCGCCGAGCGCGGCACCCGCACTGCGCCGCCGCGATGCCGCAGCCGCATAGCCCGCGACGATGCCGATGACCGCGCAGGCCGCGATCGCATAGGAAGGACCGAAGCCGATCTGTTCCGACAACGCGAGCAGCACGACGTAGAACGTGCACAGCGCCAGGCCGACCAGAAGGTATTGCACGGGATGCACGCGCCAGCGCCCGAGCGCGTCGAACAGGAACAGCGCGACGAACGTCAGCGCGACGAACAGGATGCCGTACTTGCCGGCGCGCTCGTTGCGCTGGTAGGTGCCCGCAGGCTGGTAAAGCTCGACGCCGAACGCAGCCGCATCGAGCGCGCCGAAGCTGATCGTGCCCTCGCGCCAGTGCTGGCCGAACGAGCGGTTGAGGTCGAGCACCTGCCACTGCGCCTCGAAACCCTTCTCGTCGATCGCGTGGCGCGTCGGCAGGAACGCGCCCGTGAAACCGGGATCGGGCCACGGCGCCGTGAGCGAGACATCGGTCTGGCGTGCGAGCGGCAGGAAGCGCATGAGCGCGGTGCCGGCGAGGCGCATGTCGTAGGCGAAAGCGATGCGCTCGGCCTCGTGGTCGGCGAGCGGTACCGCCACCTCGGTCGCCGACATGCCGCCGACGTCGCCGCCGGGGCCGAACGCGAACTCGCGCCCGCCAACGCGCATCGCCGAGATGCGCCGGATGCCGCGCACGTCCGACACGGGCACGCGCAGCCGCGCGTCGGCCCACAGCGGCTCGCCACCGCCGCTGCCGAGCGCGACGAGCGCCGCCGTCTCGAAATGCCCGGACACCTCGAGGTCGCCCGTGTAGACCGGCGTCTCGTAGATGCCGTAGCGACGCCGCTCGGTGGCGAGGCTTCCGCCGATGCGCAGCGTGTCGGGCAGCAGGTAGTGGTTGACCACGACCGCGCTCCAGCCCTTGTCGTTCTGCACCTGCGTGCGCACCGGCACGACGAGCACGGGGCCGCCGACGACCTGTTCGCCGCCCCAGCGCGAGGCGATCGTCGCGCGCGATTCCTGTTCGAGGCCTTCGCGCTCCTCGATGAGCAGGCGCACCTGCAGAAGCGGGATCAGCATGAGCAGGCCGAGGAACCCCACGCCGAGCGCCTTGAGCGTCGCACCTTGTCCGTCTCTGAACTGCATGAATCACCTCTTCCGATGGCGGGATGGAGGCATTGCAGCGCGCGCGGCGGGCCGGGCCGCGGCGGGATCGGCCGAAACGCGGGCGAATCGGGGCGTCCAGGCGACGTGCGGCCAACTGATATGGTGTTTTTCACCGATCCTGCATCTGTTCCGATCAGATCGATGCGCGGACAATGCCGCCATGCCGACCGCCGCCGCCAAGCGCTACGAGCACCTCGCCGACGAAATCGCCGATTCGATCCGCGACGGCGTGCTGCGCCCGGGCGACCGCCTGCCGTCGGTGCGCCAGGCCAGCCGCTCGCGCGAGGTCAGCCCGTCGACGGTGTTCCATGCCTACTACCTGCTCGAGGCGCGCGGCCTGATCCGCGCACGCGACCGCTCGGGCTACTACGTCACCGCCGGCCCGCGCACGCTGCCGGCCGAACCCGAGACGGCCTCGCAGCCCGACGAGGACAGCCGTCCGGTCGACCTCGGCGCACGGGTGTTCGAGATCCTCGAGGCGACGCGTGCGCGCGAAGTCGTGCCGCTCGGTTCGGCGTTCCCGAGCCCGCTGCTGTTTCCGTTGCCGCGCCTCGCGCGCGTCATGGCCTCGACCGTGCACCGTCTCGATCCCTGGGCCAGCGTCGACGATCTCGGCCCCGGCAACGCCGCACTGCGTCGCCAGATCGCGCTGCGCTACCTCGCCGACGGCCTGCACGTGCGCGCCGACGACATCGTCGTCACCAACGGTGCGCTCGAGGCGCTCAACCTCTGCCTCATGGCGGTCACGCGGCCCGGTGATGCGGTCGTGATCGAATCACCGACGTTCTACGGCGCGCTGCAGGCGCTCGAACGCAACGGCCTGCAGGCGATCGAGGTGCCGACGCATCCGCGCGAGGGCGTCGACCTCGACGCCCTCGAACGCGTGTTCACGCGCCACAAGCCGAAGGCCTGCTGGCTCATGACGACGTTCCAGAACCCGCTCGGCGCGCTCATGGCCGACGAGCGCAAGCGTGCGCTCGTCGAGTTGTGCGCGCGCCACGCCGTGCCGCTCATCGAGGACGACGTCTACGGCGAGCTCTACTACGGCGCACGCCGGCCGACGCCCGCGAAGGCGTTCGACCGCGACGGCATCGTCATGCACTGCTCGTCGTTCTCGAAATGCCTCGCGCCGGGCTGGCGCATCGGCTGGGCCGCCGCGGGCCGCCACGTGCGCGATGTCGCGCGCCTCAAGCTGTCGACCAGCATCGCTACCGCGGCACCGACCCAGGCCACTCTCGCGAACTACCTCGAGAAAGGCGGCTACGACCGCCACCTGCGGCAGCTGCGCCACGCCTTGTCGGTGCAGCAGGGCGAGATGATGCGCGCGATCGCGCGGCACTTCCCCGAAGGCACGCGCGCGACGCGACCGGCCGGCGGCTACTTCATCTGGGTCGAGATGCCCGCGCACGTCGACGCGCTCGACGTGCACCGCCATGCGCTGTCGCACGGCATCAGCGTCGCGCCGGGCCCGATCTTCTCGCTGCAGGGCCGCTTCCGGCACTGTCTGCGCCTCAACTGCGGGCATCCGTTCGATGCCCGCGTCGACGCCGCGATCGCGACGCTGGGCCGGCTCGCCGCCGCCTCGCGCGCGACGTGACGCCACCACGCACCGACACGATGACGAAGCCTCTCCACGCCATGTCTTCCCTGCCCCCTCTTTCGCGCATCGCGAGCGTTCTCGTCGGCATCGCGATCGTCGTCACCACCCTCGCGATGCCGGGTCGTGCGCGCGCCGACGACGCCGATGCCGGCATGCGCGAGCGCCT
This sequence comes from Lysobacteraceae bacterium PS02065, assembly GCA_029959555.1. Classification (GTDB taxonomy): domain Bacteria; phylum Pseudomonadota; class Gammaproteobacteria; order Xanthomonadales; family Rhodanobacteraceae; genus Dokdonella. Next base: position 139,940 of record JASCPI010000001.1, read on the forward strand.
CGCCGGTTGCGCGGTCTGCCATGGCGATCGTGGCCAGGGTGCGCACGGTGCCGAGTACTTCCCGCACCTCGCCGGCAAACCCGCCGGCTATCTGCTCGAGCAGATGCGCGCGTTCCGCGACGGCAAGCGCCACTACGCGCAGATGATCTACCTCATGCAGTACCTCGACGATGCCTGGCTCGCCGAGGTCGCCGACTGGTACGCGGCGCAGCCGCCGATCGTGAAGCAGGCCGAATCGGGCACGCCGATGCGCGAGGTCGACGTCGCGCGCGCGCGCCAGCTGGTTTTCGACGGTGATCCCGCGAAAGGGCTTACCGCATGCTCGGCCTGTCATGGTCGCGCGCTGGCCGGGCTCGAGCCCGGCGTGCCCGCGCTCGTCGGCTTGCCGACCGAGTACATCATTGCGCAGTTCGGCGGCTGGATCACCGGCGTGCGCCAGTCGACCGTGCCCGACTGCATGGCCTCGATCGCACGCAAACTGGAGCCGACCGACCTGCGCATCGTCGCGACGTGGCTGTCGCGCCAGGCGGCTCCCGACGGCGAACGTCCCGCAGCGGCCGGCACGCGCGCGCTGCCGCTCGCCTGCGGCGACCTCCCCGTGGAGGCTGCACGATGAAAGCCTCGACGAAACTGCGCCTGCTCAAGCTCGCGATCCTGTTCCCGTTCGTCGCGCTCGCCGCGGTCATCGGCGGCGTGCTGTTCCAGGCGCAGGGCGGCTTCGCGGCCCTGCGCGTGCCGCACGGCGATGCCACACCGCTCGCGACCGATGCGGCCACGCTCGCGCACGGCGAATACCTCGCGCGCCTCGGCAACTGCGTGACCTGCCACACGACGCGCGGCGGCACGCCGTACGCCGGCGGTCGCGCGTTCCGCTCCGGCTACGGCACGCTGTACTCGACCAATCTCACACCCGACGCCACGACCGGCCTCGGCGACTGGTCGCTCGCCGAGTTCCGCCACGCGATGCGCGAGGGTGCGAGCCGCGAAGGCCTGCTCTACCCTGCGTTCCCGTTCGACCACTTCAAGCGCCTCACCGACGAGGATCTCGCCGCGCTGTTCGCATTCCTGCGCCAGCTGCCCGCGGTCGACGCCCCGCGCACACCGAATGCCCTCGACTTTCCGGCGAGTTCGCGCCGCCTGCTGCTCGCGTGGCGCATGCTGTTCCACCGCCCGCATCCGTTCACGCCGGAGCCGTCGCAGTCGGAAGCCTGGAATCGCGGCCGCTACCTCGTCGATGGCCTCGGCCACTGCGCGATGTGCCACAGCGGCCGCGGTGCGATGGCCTCGCTGCCGGCCGACCGTTACCTCGCCGGCGGCCGCATCCTCGGCCAGAACTGGTACGCACCGCCGCTCGACACGAACAGCCTCGCGCGCTGGAGCGTCGACGATCTCGCCGGTTACCTGCGGCATGGCGTGTCGACACACGGCGCGGCCTACGGTCCGATGGCCGAAGTGATCTACGTGAGCCTGCGCCATCTGCGCAAGGACGATGCGGCCGCGATGGCGACCTATCTCAAGACCGTGCCTGCAGCGCCGGCGCCGGTGATGTCGGCAACCGAGCGTGACCTGCGCCAGCGCCACGCCGCAGGTCGCGTGGTCGGTACGGCAGGACGTCGCCTCTACGCCGAGCACTGCGAAAGCTGCCACGGCGATGACGGTCGCGGCCGGGGACTCGACTACCCGCCACTCGCCGGCAATCCGCACGTCGTCGCCGACGATGCCGTCAACAGCATCCGCCTCGTGCTCGCGGGCGGCATCCCGCCGACCACGCCCGGCAATCCGCGCCCGCATTCGATGCCGCCGTTCTCGCAGGTGCTCGACGACGCGCAGATCGCCGACGTGCTCAACCACGTGCGCTCGAGCTGGGGCAACGAGGCGACCGCGATCGCGCCGGGAGACGTGCGCGCGTTGCGAGGTTCGACGCTGGACTGAGGCATCGTGCGACGCAAGCCGGCTCGCGTGTCCTTCATGCGACCGGCGTTGCACGCGATCACGGAGGAATCATCCGTTACGGTTCCACCCCGCACCGGATGCGGTGGAATGCTCATGGTGGAACCTGCGCAGCGGATTCCAGCGTGCACGCCGCGCCTGTTGCGCGCGGCTCATCGCAACCGCGCAGGGGGCCGCGGGCACAAGCGTCCGGTCAATGCTGCAGACGCCCCACCATGCGACGCAGCGTGCCGTCCTTCCACACGACGTGATGCACGAGGACCATCACGAGGTGACCGACGATGAGCGCGAGCATCGTCCATGCGAGCAGGCCGTGCACGGAGAAGCCGATTGCATCGCGCGTCGCGTTGACCGCGTCGACGAGGCCTTGCACGGGCTCGCCCGCACCGAACACCGGGATCGTGTTGAACAGCGCGAATGCGCGACCGCCGCCGAACTGACGCAGCAGACCCAGCGTCGGCACGAGGAACATGAGCACGTAGAGGCCGAGATGGCCGAGGCCGGCGAGTCGTGCGACGCGCCCTTCGCCGTACGACGGCCGGCGACGCAGGTTCGCGAGCGCCCACGCGCCGCGCACGAGCATGAGGCCCCACGCGATCACGCCGAAGCTCGCGTGCGAACCGACGATCCACGAGTCACGCGGATGCAGGCCCAGCGCATTCTTGAGGATCATGCCCGTGAACAGCCACAGGAGCAGCAACGCCATGCTCCAGTGCAGGAGGCGGCTGATGCGGCCGTAGCGTTCTGGCGTGTCGCGCCAAGCGGATGTCGTGTCGGCAGGGTTCGATGGCATGGCTTGCGTGTGGCTCGCGTTGGCAGGTTGGAAAGCGGTGCCGCGTACGGCGCGATGTCGGGATCACCGTGCCCGCAGCGCGCGACTGCGTCGCGTGTCAGGGGTCACTGCCTCGCGGCATGCGGCGATACGACACGCCGTTCTACGCGAATGCATCGGATGCCCGGATGCTCACGCTGCAGCGCGCACGAGCGCCGTGCCCGCTGCATCGAGCAACGTCACGCCGTCGAGCGCATCGGGCGGCAGCGCACGCGTCGACGGCGTGTCGCGCAACGGATGCGCCAGGCCGGCCCAGACCAGCATCTGCACGACCTGGTTCAACACGCCGGGACGCTCCGCGTACGCGGGCAGCGCGCGCAGCTCGCCGAAACGGTGCGGCCGTCGTGCGAGTGCGGCGAGTACGGGAGCGAAGCGCTCGGCCGGTCCCGGCACGGGACCGATGCGCGTATCGAACACGAGATCCCCGCCCTGCGGCGCACCGGGCAAGGCGGCATAGGTGATCGCATCGAGTGCGGCCATGCGCGCCTCGGGGGCGAGGCGTTCGGCGCGCTTCTGGAACAGGTCGCGACGCAGGCTCTGGTTGCGCGCGAGGTCGCGCGTGGTCTCGGCGAGCGGCCCCGGCGGCAACTGGCGCAGCAGCGGCTGCACGGCACCGGGCACCGAGACCACATCGATGTTCTCGAGCGGCGTCGCGCTACCGATCCACGCACAGCCGGCGCCCGCGAACGCGCGCATGACGTCGGCGACGTGCTGCGGCTCGCGATGCTCGGCGAGGAACTCGTGCACGAGGTACTCGGGACGCTCGCGGCGCATCGCGTCGAGCTGCGCGCGTGCACCCGGATGCTCGGCGAAGAAGCCCGCTCCCGCATCGGCGAGACGACCGAGCAGCTCGAGTCCCGCGACCACCTGCGTGACCGCATCGCCCTGCACGTGCCGAGCGCACTCGCGCAGCAAGCGATGCAAGGCCTGCGTCTGCGCCGCGCCGGGGTGACTCATGTAGCCGAGCGCGACAAGCCCGCCCGGCGCGAGCCGTTCGCGCACGATCGCGACGAAGGCTTCGCGCACCTCGGCCGCGACCCACGACCACAGGCCGTGCGACACGATGAAGTCCACGTCTTCGGTGCCTTCGCGCAGCGACGCGTCGCGAAGATCCGCCGCGATGAAGTCCACGTTGTCGAGCCCGAGCGCCGCCGCACGTGCCTTCGCATGCGCGATCTGGCGCGCGTCGACGTCGACGCCCGTGAAGCGTCCCATGGGGTTGCACGCGGCCGCGACGAGCGTGCTCAGCCCGCCGCCGCAGCCGAGCTCGAGGACGTGGTAACCGGCGCCCAGATCCGGACAACCGAAGCCGAGCGCCGCGGTGACCGATCGCAGCCATGTCGGCATGAGCTCGCGCTGGAACGTGTCCGGATAGGCGACCGCGTCGGGGTAGCCCGCGAGAATGTCGTGCATCGATCGTGGCTCCCGCGACCCTGCGGCCGCACGTTGCAGCGATGCGTCGCGTCGCGACGACCATGCGGCGACGCTGCGCGGATCACGCACGGGGTGGCGATCCGGGCAACGCCGTCGCAGGCGTCGTCAGAACCCGACGTTGAGCGAGGCGAAGTACGCGCGACCCGGCTCGTTGTAGGTCGCCGCGCCCGATGCATTGCTGTTGGCTTCGCGGAACAGGCGCTTGTCGGCGAGGTTGTTGACGCCCGCACCGATGCTCAGCTTCTCGTTGATGCGGTAGCGGCCGCTCACGCCCCAGATGCTGTACGGCCCGCGCGTGCTCAGGTAGTCGCCGGTCAGCGGGTCGTTGTTGATGTTCGCGCCCGCCGGTTCCTGCTCCCCGTAGAACGTGCCGGTCAGCAGCAGCGAGAGCTTCGCCGTGGCCTGCCAGTCGAGCGAGGTGTTGACCGTGTACTCGGGAATCACCGACAGCGGCTGGCCCGTGGTCTTGTTCTCGTTCTCGATCATGTAGGTGACGTTGGTGTTCCACTTGAGCACGTCGCCTGCATCGCCGAGCAGCGGGATCACGAGGTTGCCCTCGAAGCCCTGCACGACGGCCTTCGGCGCGTTCTCCCACTCGAAGATGCGGCCGGTGCCGCCGATCGTGACGCCGATCGGCACGTAGCCCGCGCTGATCTTGTTGTCGTAGTCGTTGTGGAAATAGGTCAGCGACGCATGGTGACCGCTGGCCGGCGCCCACTCGACACCGATTTCCTTGTTGACGCTGGTCTCTGGATCGAGGTTCGCGTTGCCCTGCACGTAGCAGCCCGCGCCCATGCTCGGGAAGCTGTTCGGGCAGCCGTTGCCCATCGTGTAGTAGAGGTAGTTCGGATTCGACTGGTAGAGGTTCGGCGCCTTGAACGCGCGCGCGACGCCGCCCTTGACCATCCAGTCGTCGGCGAAGCGGTACTGCACGTTGAGGCTCGGGCTCAGGTTGTTGCCGAACTGGCTGTGATGGTCGGCGCGCAGGCCCGGCGTGATGATCCAGTCGTCGCCGGCGTAGATGTTGTCCTCGACGTAGACGGCGGCGGTCTGCGCATCGGCCTTGCCGCCGGCGCGATCCGGATCGAGCCCACCGATGCCGCCGCCGTTGCCGCCGGTCTGCGACACCGAGAACGGATCCTCGAGGCGGTTGTCGGCGACTTCGAAGCCGAAGGTCCAGATGTTGCTCGCGCCCGCGATCGTCGTCGGCAGGTTGAACTCGCCGTCCAGTGCGGTGTTGCGCAGGCGCGAGGTCGACCAGACGCCGCCCGAGATGCTGCCCTCGGAGCTTCCGGCGAGGCCTTCGTTGAGGCGCTTGCTGTTGGTCGCTTCGCCCGACAGCGTGAGACGTGAGGACATCTCGCCGTACTGGCCGCGGTGCGTCACCGACGCCGTGTTGCGGAGCATGACGTTGGTTTCCGCGCCCGCGTTGGCGAGTTCGGTCAGCAGGTCGCTGCCGCCGCCGCTCACGGCGCGATCGCCCGCGTAGATGTTGCCCTGGCGGCTCATGCCACCTTCGAACTCGACGACGTGGTCGTCATCGAGGTCCCAGCGCACGAGTGCATTGGCGTCCTTGTTGCGCACGCCTTCACGACCCGCCGGCGGCGTCACGCCGGTGGCGTAGTCGGCATTGAGGTCGAGGGCATCGGCCTCCGTCTTGCTGGCGTTGCCGTAGAAGCGGAACGACAGGTTCTCGCTGATGGGGCCACTCATCTGCACGCCGGCGCGCTCGCTGCCGCCTTCCTCGTCGTGCTGTGGCGACAGCATGTAGAGGTTGGCCGAGCCCTTGAACTCGCCGGTCGGACGCTTCGTGACGATGTTGATCACGCCACCCGACGCACCCGAGCCGTAACGTGCCGCCGCGGGACCGCGCAGCACCTCGATGCGCTCGATCATCTCGGCCGGCACCCAGTTGGTGTCGCCGCGCGTGTTGCGCTCGCCGCTGCGTCCCATGCGGATCGCGTTGCGCGAACCGATCGCCTTGCCGTCGACGAGCACGAGCGTGTTCTCGGGCCCCATGCCGCGCAGGTCGATCTGGCGGTTGTTGCCGTACTGGCCCGAGGCACTGTTGCCGGTGAGGTTGACGCCCGGCATCGTGCGCAGCAGTTCCGAGAGGTCGTTCGCAGGCGGGCGACGCGCGATGTCGTCGGCGGTGATCGTCGAGGTGCCGAGTGCCTGGCGTGCGATCTCGGCCGCCGTCACGCGCACGGCCTGCAGGGCCTCCGCGTCGTCCTCCTCCTCGTTCGCCGTGTTGCGTGTGTCGGCCTCGGAGACGGACTGCGCGAACACGGGCGTCGCCGCGCCGAGCGCGATCCACGCCGCGGCGAGCGCCACGACGAGCGGACGACGCGCAGGCGATGCGACGGGTCGGATGGAACGGGGCGCTGCGCGCGTGCGCAGCCGTGCTTCGATGGACATGGACATCGATGGAACCTCGGAGGTCAGCGGAATGGCGTGCGTTCCCCCGTCGACGCGAATCGCGCGGGAACGTTGGATGGCGTGTCGAATGGCGGAGGGTCGAAAGAGCGGGCCGCGTCGCGTGGCGGCGCGAGAGGCGGCCCGTGCAGCGTTTCGACGAGGACACGCGAGGCGTGTCCGGCGATCGACATCGAGCCCGACAACGATAGTGATTCTCATTATCGCTATCAATCAAATCATTGATTCATAACGACATTGATGCAATGTGTCGGGATCGACACAGCGTGGCGAACGCGAACGGAAGCCGCAGGCACGCTGCGCGAACGGCGTGCTGCCTCGGGCTCAGTCGATACGGCGCGGTGCCAACGCGAAACGCAGCACGCGCTGGATCGCGATCATGAGCACCGAGGCGTGGTCCTCTTCGGGAAAGCGATGGAATGCAACACGCCCGGCGCCGAGGCGAGAGCCGAGCGTCGTCGCGAGCGATGCGGCGCGTTCGATCATCGCGCGCTCGCGACGCCGTGCGACGACGTCGGCGCAATCCTTGGCGTCAGCCTGCCACGGCGGCAGTTCGTCTTCCCACTCGCCGACCGCGATGAACACGCGACCCGCGCCGCGCAGGTCGGCGAGGCGCGCGCGCAGGGCACGCTCGTCCCACCAGATCGACGGGCTGATCGCTGCGACCACATCGAACGCCTCCGGACGTGCCCCGAGCGCGAGCAAGGCGAAGTAGCCCGCCATCGAATGTCCGAACAGCACGCGATGCCGCACATCGAGCGGCCATTCCGCCTGCAGCGACGGCACGAGTTCGTCGAGCAGGAACGCGAGGAACGCGTCGGCACCGCCCGTGCCCTCGATGCCGGCCGGACCCTCGGTGTAGTCGAGACGACGACGGTCGGGGTCGTAGAGCGCGTCGTCGTGCGCGATCGCGACGACCGCCGCAGGGCCGATGCCGGTCGCGTCGGGCCTCCGGCTCGAACGACGGATCGCCTCGACGAACGTGCCGAACATCGCCTGGCCGTCGAGCACGACCACGAGCGGGAAGCCGGACGGCGGCGGTGTGACCTCGGGGATCCAGACGTCGACACGGTACGAGGTACCGTTCGACGCCGCGCGGAGTCGCCTCGTCTGCGTGCCGGACCATGTGACCGCCGGCCAGCGATCGTCGCCCATCGTCTGTGCCTCGCTCACGTGCGTGGCACCGCGGTGTGGAGGTCGTCGTCGACGATGATCTGCAGGCTGCCTTTCGAGCAGCGCTCGACGCGTGCATCGACGCCGTAGACACGCGCGAGCGTCATCGGCGTGATCGCCTCGGCCGGCGTGCCGGTGGCCGCGACCGCGCCGCTCGACAGCATGACGATGCCGTCGGCCCAGCGCGCGGCGATCTGCAGGTCGTGCAGCACGACGAGCACGATCATGCCGCGTTCGCGCGCGAGCTCGCGCACGAGGCGCATCACGCGCATCTGGTGCTGCAGGTCGAGCGCGCTGATCGGCTCGTCGAGCAACAGCACGCGCGGCTCGCGCACGAGCGACTGGGCGAGCGAGACGAGCTGGCGCTGGCCTCCCGAGAGGCGATCGAGGCCTTCGAGAGCGAGCGCGAGGATGCCGGCGCGTTCGAGCACGCCGAGCGCGCGCTGCTCGGGCGTACGCGGATCCTGCCCTTTGCCCGACGCGCGCACGGCACCGGCCACGCTTTCGAGCACGTTGAGGCCGACACCCGACGGCAGCGTCTGCGGCATGTAGGTGACGCGTGCCGCATGCGCGGCGAGCGGCAGGCCGAGCAGTTCCTCGCCGTCGAGGCGTACGCTGCCGCTGGCCGGCTGCAGGCCCGCGAGCGCGCGCATGAGCGTGCTCTTGCCGGCGGCATTGGGACCGACCAGCGCATGCACGCCACCACGCGCGAGTGGCGGAAGCGTGACGCCGTCGATGACCTTGCGGCGCGGATACCCCGCGTGCAGGTCGACGACCTCGAGCATGCCGTTCTGCCCGGTCATCATGCGCGCCCCGGCTTGCGGAACACGAGCAGCAGGAACACCGGCACGCCGACGATCGCAGTGACGATGCCGACCGGCATCAGCACGCCCGGTACCAGGGTCTTGCTCGCCACCGAGGCGAGCGACATCACGACCGCACCGCTGCACACGCTGGCCGGCAGCAGGAAGCGATGGTCCTCGCCGATCAGCAAGCGCGCGATGTGCGGGCCGACCAGGCCGACGAAACCGATCGTGCCGACGAATGCGACCGAGGTCGCGGCGAGCACGCTGACGCGCAGCAGGGTCGCGAAGCGAAGCCGCCCGACGTCGACGCCGAAGCTGCGCGCGCGATCCTCGCCGAGGCGCAGCGACGTCAGCCGCCCCGCCGCGAGCCACGAGAACGGCGCGACGAGCAGCAGCACGAGCGCCATGACGCCGACGTTGCCCCAGGTCGCGCGCGACAGCGAACCCATGCTCCAGAACACGAGCTGCTGCAGCGCCTCCTGCGAGGACAGGAACTGCACGAACGCGACCAGCGCGTTGAACGCGAACACGAGTGCGATGCCGAGCAGCACGACCGTCTCGACACCGCTGCCACGCGCACGCGCGGCCATCGCCTGCAGCAGCATGACCGAACCGAACGCGAACACGAACGCGTTGATCGGCACGATCCAGTCGGTCGGCAGTCCCGGAATGCCGATGCCGAGCACGATCGCGAGCGCCGCGCCGAACGACGCCGCCGACGACACGCCGAGCGTGAACGGGCTCGCGAGCGGATTGTCGAGGATGGTCTGCATCTCGGCGCCGGCCAGCGACAGCGCGGCACCGACGAGCACGGCCATGAGCGCGTACGGCAGGCGCACCTGGAACACGATCGCACGTTGCGGCGGCGTGAGGCTTTCGGGCGACAGCAGGCCTGCGATCACCTGCACCGGCGTCAGCGCCGACGGCCCGGTGACGAGGTCGCAGGCGAACGCCGCGAGGCCCACCAGCGCCATGCCGGCGACGATGACGACGCGGCGACGCACGAGCGCGCGGTACCTTCCGAGCACGGCCTCGGCGTCGAGGCCCGCGACGTGCGCGCCATGCCTGCGGGTCGCCTCGCTCACTCGAGGTCGATCCAGCTCGTGCCGCCGTACGGCACGGCGAGGAAGCGCGTGTTGATCGCCTCGAGCGTGCGCGCCGGATCGAGGTCGGCGAAGCGATCGGGATGGATCCACTTCGCGAACGCCTCGATCGCGACGATGTCGATCGGCGAGTTGATGAGCTGGTGCGACAGGCCATGGAAGCGCTTGTGCTTCACGGCGCCGAGCTCGGCGATGCCCTGGCGTGCCGCGATCTTATGCAGCGACGCGAGCGATGCCGCGGCGTCGTAGCCCACACCGAGCACGAGTCCGCCGCTCTTGGCGAGATGCGGACCGCCGGTCGCGATGTACACCGCGGGATCGCGCGCGATGATGTACTCGATGTTGACCTTGCCGAACGGCCCCTTGAGCACGTCGGCGGCGATGTTGTGGCCACCGACGAACGTGATGTAGTCGCCGACGTTGCCGTTGCCGGGCGCGCTGCAGCAATCGCCCGTGCGACCGGCGTGCGCCTCGAGGAACACCGTCGGACGCGCGGCGTCGGCGAGGCCGGCCACGCCTTTCGAGATCGCCTCGATGCGCTCTCGGCGGAACGCCGCGAACGCCTGCGCCTTGGCCTGGCCACCGGTCAGCTCGCCGAGGATGCGCAGGCTCGCCTCCTGGTTCTTGAACGGATGCGTGAAGAAGTCGATGAAGACGACCGCGATGCCGGCCGCTTCGAGCTGCGCGACCTGCGCCTCGCTCGGCCCGCTGCCGAGCGACACGACCGCGACGTCGGGTGCCGCCGCGAGCACCGATTCGACATTGAACGCACCGGCCGAACTCGCGACCTGCGGGAGATCCTTCAGGCGCGGGAAGCGCGCGACGTACTGCGCGTAGGTCTCGTCGCCGATGCGGTTGATGTCGCGCGGCCACGCGGCGAGTCGCTGCACCGGGTCGTCGAGGATCAGTGCGAGCGCGACGAGGTAGCGACCGTCGTCGATCGAGATCGCCCTGATCTCGTCGGGCACGTCGACCGTGCGACCACGCAGGTCGACCAGTTCCGCGGCGAACGCCTGGCAGGACAGCAGCAGACCGAGGCACCACGGCAGCACATGGCGAAGGGAACGGGAGGTCATCGTGGGCTCCGTGGCGGCAAGAAAGCGTGAACGTCGCGTCGGCATCAGAACGACAACCCGAGGCTGGTCCACAGGCGGCGGCCGTCGTCGACGAGCCAGTTGCCGTCGAGGCCGGTGAGGCGGTTGCGGCGGTCGACCCACACGCGCTTGTCGGTGACGTTGAGCAGGGCCATGCGCAGCACGACGTGCTCGTTGAAGAGGTAGTGACCGCCGAGGTCGTAGGTCGTCGAACCGGGCCGCGTACGGATCGACTGCGCGGCATTGCGGAAGTTGGCCCAGATCTGTTCGCTGCTCGCGTTGATCGCGGCATAGGTCGACAGCGACTCCGAAGGGCGCCAGTCCGCACGCAGGTGCGCGGCGTGTTCGGGCGTGCGATCGAGCGGCTGGCCGCGCAGCGATTCGCGGTTGAACGCGATCTCCTCGTCGCTGAGGCGCTTCGAATCGGTGTAGGTGTAGTTACCGCTGACCTCGACGCGCTCCGTGAGCGGCCAGCCGAAGCTCGCCTCGACACCCTGGATGCGCGCCTTGCCGATGTTGCCCCATGCGTAGGTCGCGCCGGTGGAACCGGTACACGCGACCACGCACTGGCTGAAGATCTTGTTCTTGAAATCGTTGTGGAACAGCGTGACCGCAGCACTCGCGCCGCCGTCGCCTTCGTAGCGCACGCCGAACTCGGTGCTCGTGCTCGTCTCGGGTTCGAGGTCCGGATTGCCGGGCAGACGCCCGCTCGGCACGCCGATCATGCCGACGCCTTCGGCGCTCGCGTACTCGGGCGCGGTCTGGCGCAGGGTCGGCGCACGGAACGCGCGCGCGACGCCGCCGCGCAGTGACCAGCGCTCGTCGAGGTGATGCACGAGGTAGAGGCGCGGACTCCATTCGCCGCCATAACGCCGATCATGCTGCCAGCGCAGGCCACCGGTGAGCAGCAGGTCGTCGAGCAGGCGCACCTCGTCTTCGGCGAACAGCGCGTACGAGGCATTGTCGAGGCTGCGGATCGTGTTGCTGCCTTCGTTGTTCACGCCGCCCAGTTCGCTGTGCTGGTACTGGCCGCCGAGCGTGAGCGCGTGTGCGCCGAACGGCAGGTTGAGCTTGCCCTCGACGATGCGGTTGACGATGCGGTTCACCGGCCAGGTGTTGCTCGGCGCGTCGCCGACGAGGTGCGCGGTCTCGCCGCTCTCGCGCGAGACGCTCAGTTCGGAGGTGCCGAAACCCCAGCTGCCGCGATGACGCACGAGCTGGTGCGAGCGCGCGTAGTCGAGGTCCATCGGCAGCGCGGTCGCGAGTGTCCTGCCGGGCGTCGTGTGCATGTCGAGCGAATGCTCGCCGGCTTCGAACAGCACCTCGTGGCGCTCGTTCGGCGTCAGCAGCAGGCGCACGGTCGCACCTTCGTCGCGCAGGCCGTAGGCACCGTCGATGTGTTCGGCTTCGGTGCGCTCGCTGGCCTTCCCGTAGATCTGCAGCGCGAGCAGGTCCTGCACGAGCGGCCCGGCGATGTAGGCATTGCCGCCACGGCGGTTGCCGAGATCCGAATGCTGCTGCACGGTCGCGTCGAGATCGATCGCACCGTGCCAGGCATCGCCGGGCCTGCGCGTGATGATGTTGACGACACCGCCGATCGCGTCCGAGCCGTACAGCGACGACATCGGCCCGCGCACGATCTCGATGCGTTCGATCGCCTGCAGTGGCGGGATCTGCGCGGCCTGCGCCGCACCGATGTCCTCGCGGCTCGAGTTCTCGCGCGTGCCCTGGCGCAGGCCGTCGACGAGGATCAGCGTGTAGTTGCCGGGCATGCCGCGCAGCAGGATGTCCTGGCGCGCGACGTTGGAGCCTCCGATCGCGACGCCCTCGACGCTGCGCAGCGCATCCTGCAGGTCGGCGAACGGCGCCGAGGCGAGCTCCTCGCGCGTGATCACCGTGATGCTCGCGGGCGCATCCTCGACGAGCTGCTCGTAGCCACCTGCGGTCACGACGACCGTGCCGAGGTTGTCGGTCGCAGGCGCTTCGGCGGCGATCGCGGGGGCACACAAGGCCAGGGTGATCGCGGCAACGAGGGCGGTCATGGGATGAAGGAGCGGTCGGGTCATCGCGGTTCGCAGGTTCGGAAACGAGGAAGGGATCGCGTCATGGACGGCGATCCCGGAGATGCACGAATGCCGCGACGCACACGGCCTGGACCGTGCGCGTCGCGGCGGTGGACGCTCGGCGTCAGGGGGCCTTCGCGGTGATGCGCGTGATGCGGTCACCCTTCGGATCGTCGGTGCCACGCGACTTGTTCACCGCGTAGACGTTGCCCTTGCCGTCCGCGACGACGTGGTTCGGCAACGTGCCGCCGTCGAGGTTGGCCACGATCGCGCCCTTGGCCGTATCGACGACCGTGACCGTGCCGGCGGCGCGGTTGCTCACGTAGGCGAGCTTGCCGATCGGGTCGTAGGCGACGTTGAGCGCGCCCGCGCCGACATAGACATCGTGCAGGGTCTTGCCGGTCGCCGGATCGACGATGAGCAGGTTGTCGCTGCCCTGCGAGACCACGAGCAGGCGCTTGCCGGCCGCATCCCAGGCCACGCCGATCGCACCCTTCGCGCCGTCGAGCGGGATCACCTTGTCGACCTTGCCGCTGGCGAGATCGACGATCGCCGCCTCGGAGGTGCGCAGGCCGACAGTGTAGAGCTTGCCGGCCGCCGCATCGAGTTCGAGGCTGGCCGGCACGAACTGCTCGCCCGCCTTGGACGAGGCGATGCGGATCGGCGCCAGCTGCTCGAGCGAGCGCGTGTCGAACACGGCGATGAAATCCTCGCCGGTCGCCGACACGTAGGCGCGGCCACGCTTTGCATCGACCACCGCGTCGCGCGCATGCGGCACCGCGCCGACCGGGAACTGCTTGGCCAGCGCGAGATCGTTCTGGCGATAGACCGCGACCGTGTCCTGGCGCGTATTGGTCACCCACACGGTGTTGTTGACGTCGTCGACGCCGACGCCGTAGACCGCGTAGACACCCGGATCGGCCTCGGCGGCCGGCGCGGCGGGTGCACCTTCGCGCGGCGGGCGCGGCGGCGCTGCGGCCGGCGTCGCCTTCGCGACGACCTTGAGCGTCTTCGCATCGAGCTTGAGCAGCTCGGACTGGCGCACCGGCGGACGACCGACCGCACTGGTCACGAATACGGCATCGTTGCGTGCGCTGTAGGCCGATTGGTAGAGGCCTTGCACGAGCTTGTCGCCGACGAGCGTGAAGCGCTCCTGCCCCGACAGCGGCAGCTGGCGCGAGATCTTGATCTCGGTCGTGATCGGCGCACCGCCGTCCGCGACCACCTGCACGACGAGCGTGCCGAGCGCGGCATCGGCCGGCACCTGGATCACGCCCTTGAACGCGCCTTCCGCATCCGTGACGAAGGCCGTCTCGTTGAGCTTCTTGCCGGCGACCGAGAGATCGACCTTCTGACCCGGCTTGAAGCCGCTGCCGGCCACGTCGGTGGACTTGCCGGCTTCGACCAGCGGCGCGGTCGCGCGCACGACGGGGCCTTCGGGACCACGGCGGCCCTGCTGGGCCCACGAGGCTTCCACACACAGCGACAAGGCGAGCGCGAGCACCGCGAGGCGCAGGCGCGGGGCGGCCGTGGAGACGGCACGATTCTTCATTCGGAACTCCTGGTTCGAGAGGCGCGCGAAGGGCGCGCAGGCGGTCATTCGACTCATGGCGCCGCCAGCCCCATTCGCGAATGAGAACCAATCTCGACAATAAAACCAATAAGGTCAATGCTTTATGTAAGCATCAACAATTTGTATCCAGATTGACACACAAACGGCGCGCTCGCGTGCCGCACAATCGACGCGTCCCCCTGCCGCCGCCGGGTCCGCAAGGTCGCCCGTTGCCGCGCCGCAAGGCCCACCGCATGGACGCTCCGGCCCCGCATCACGAAGGTCGCACCGCGTGTCCCGCCCCTGCATCCTCATCGTCGACGACGACGCCGACATCAGCCTGCCCCTGGCCCTGTTCCTCGACGGCAAGGGTTTCGATGCGCGTACCGCCCACGACGCCGCGTCCGCCGAAGGCGAACTCGCCAGGGGCGGCATCGATCTGATCCTGCTCGACGTGATGCTGCCCGGCGAGGACGGCATCAGCTTCTGCCGGCGCGTCTACACGCCCGACGGCCCGCGCATCATCATGCTCACGGCGCTGTCGGAATCGATGGACAAGGTCGTAGGACTCGAGGTCGGCGCCGACAAGTACCTGACCAAGCCGGTCGACCTGCGCGAACTGCTCGCGCACATCCGTGCCCTGCTGCGGCGATCACCGCTCGGCAACGAAGCCGTGCCGGCGCCCGCCGCCTTCGCGCAGACGCTGAGCTTCGCAGGCTTCACGTTCACGCCGACCCGCCGCCTGCTGCGCTCGCCGACCGGCCTGCGCGTGCCGCTCACCGGTGCCGAAGCGGACCTGCTGCTGGTGCTGTGCCAGCATCCGAAGCAGGTGCTCTCGCGCGAGGAGCTGATCCGCCTCACCCGTGGCGAGGGCTTCCCGATCGCGACGCGCTCGATCGACCTGCTGGTGAGCCGCCTGCGCCGCAAGCTCGCCGGCAACAGCCCGCTCGACGATCTCATCCGCACGATGCGTGCCGACGGTTACGCGTTCCACGCGACCGTCGCCTGCGCATGATCCGGCGCTGGATCGGGTCCACGCTCGGACAGATCCTCGCGATCATCGCGTGCTCGACGCTGGCGACGTTCCTGCTGTTCGTCGCGATCGTGCTGGTTCCGAATCCGCCGCCGTCACCGCCATGGCCCTGGGACGAGGCCCTGCGCATCACGAGTCTCGTCAATCTGCTCGAGGGCGTGCCCGAGGACAAGCGCAAGCGTGCCACGCTGGTGACCTCGGCGCAGCGGCCGAACCTGTCCGTGACCGTGCGCGAGCCGCCCGGCGAGGCCATCATCGCCTGCCGCGGCAACTCGCTCGACGCGCTCGACCTCGAAGGCGTGCTGCTCGCCGACCTGCGCAACACGCCCGAGCTGACCGTGCGTTCCTGCGACGAGGCCGAACCCGAGCGCGCGATCCAGGTGCTCGTGCCGATGGGCGCCCACGTGCTCGAGATCTACACGGGCAACGTCGGCCGCGGCCCGTTCCGCTTCGGCATGCCGGGCGTCGGTGCACTGCTGTTCCTGTTCGTGAGCGTGACGACGATGTCGACCTGGGCGATCTGGCGCGTCGTGCGCCCGCTGCGACGCCTGTCCGAGCGCGCGGACGCGTTCAGCCGCGAACTCGCGCCGACGCCGATCGAGGAGGAAGGGCCCAGCGAGATCCGCGCCGTCGCACGCACGTTCAACCTCATGCAGGAGCGCATCACGCGCTCGATGCACGAGCGCACGCGCACGCTCGCCGCGATCGGCCACGACCTGCGCACGCCGCTCACGCGCATGCGCCTGCAGCTCGAAACCTCGCCGCGCGACATCGACGTCGACAAACTCACGCGCAACATCGACCTCATGCAGGCGATGGTCGCCTCCGCGCTCGGCTTCCTTCGCAGCGGCCTCGACGACGAGAAGAAGGAGTGGCTCGACCTCGACGCGCTGCTCGCCACGCTGTGCGACGAGTACGCCGACTCCGGCGACGACGTGCGTTACGAAGGCCCCGGCCACATTCGTTTCCACGGACGACCGGGTGCCCTGCAGCGCGCACTGTTCAACCTCGTCGAGAACGCCACGCAGTTCGGCAGCGTCGTCGCGGTGAAGGCCACGGTCGAGGAACATGCCATCACGATCGACGTCGCCGACGACGGCCCGGGCATCCCGCCGCAGCACCTGCGCGACGTGCTCGAACCGTTCTTCCGCCTCGACGGCTCGCGCAGCGACCGTCCCGGCAGCATCGGCCTCGGCCTGTCGATCGTGCTCGAGATCGTGCGCGCGCACGACGGCACACTCGCCCTCGCGAACGCCGAGCCGCACGGACTCGTCGCACGCATCACGTTGCCGAGACCGGCGACGGGGTGAACGCGTTGCGCTCGGTCGATAGCGCCGACAGCCGGCCTCCCGGGCGTGCTTTCGCGACACGGAGCGACTCGCCGTGGTCACGGCGAACATGCTCGATGAAGATGGTGGGCCGTGATGGATTTGAACCATCGACCAATGGATTAAAAGTTCCCAAGAAAATCAATAAGCTATTGATGCTGTGGCAAAGTCGAGCGAAGGCTGGCGAAGTGGAAAGAACTTCTGGATCAGCAGGTTAGCGAAGGTTAGCGAAGGCGCGGCGAACTGAGTGTTGTACCTGTGCTGTACTGATTTCCATCGCGACCTGAGCTACGTCGTCATCAAGCAGCTCGACTCAGCGCTGGCTCCAAGGCTACCGCAGCCGCCCAATGATGGCGGCCAGTGGTTCGAGATCAAGCTCGTTGTTCTTGGCGAAGGACTGCCACAGCGCCTGCCGAGATTCATCATGCGCGAACTCTTCCGTGAGGCTGACCCGCAGTTCGGCGGACACCGCCATACCGCACCGCTCAAATGTCGCCTTGATCACCTAGGCCAGCAGATCGACGTCCAGGGTTTCGCGCTCCAGCAAACCGACAGATCGAAGTAGTCCTTCACGCGGCTGTTCGTCATGCCCAGCAGGTCGATGGCGTGAAGCTTTTCCGCGACGACGGTGTAGGTGTGATAGGCCCGACTCCGTGGCGCCGGCAGGTCATCGAGCAGCACCAGGTAGATCGAATCCACGGGGCTTGGCGTGACGGCGTCGCCGAAACCGACGTTGATCTGCGTCTCGCAGCGCGCCCTAGCCAGCTCGCACACGATGACCACGCGCATGGGCACACAAGGGCAACGACAGCCAACATCGCGTACGCATGGCGACATGGCTCCGCGACCCCGTTACGGCTCGCGTGGAGTACACGACGAATACGCAGCACGATGCCGGACCATTGCTTGCGGCCATCGAAAGAAGCAGGCCGGGTCAGCCGCGGTCGGTACGACTCCCTGCAGCCGCTGCTAACCAGCGAAGTCCTGCGCAACGCGGTCCGACGCGGCCCTCTGAAGCGCGGGGCGTCCGGCATAATGCGGCCATTCCCGGGGGAAGGACGCAGGCCGCATGACGCCACACGAGTTCATCGCGAAATGGAAGAACGGCGGGGACGAGCGCCGCGACGCTCAACCCTTCTTCGAGGACTTATGCCGCCTCGTCGGCCACAAGACTCCCCGTGAGGCCGACCCCGAACACAAGTGGTTCACCTACGAATACGGCGCGACCAAGACCAGCGGCGGCGACGGCTGGGCCGACGTCTGGAAGAAAGGGTACTTTGGTTGGGAAGCCAAAGGCACGCACAAGAACTTGGACCGAGCCTACGAGCAGTTGAAGATGTACGCGGACGCGCTCGAAAACCCGCCGCTGCTCATTGTCTCCGACCTTCACACGATCATCGTACACACGAACTTCACGAACACCGTGAAGCGTGAGATCAAGTTCACTGTTGAAGACCTCGACGACTTCGACAAGCGTCAAATCCTCGACGCCGTGTTCAACAACCCTGAAGCGCTGCGGCCCACGGCGACGCGGGCAAGCATCACACAAGATGCTGCAGCGAAGTTCACGAAACTGGCGGAAAGCCTGCGCGGACGCGGCCACGACCCCCACGCCGTAGCGCACTTTCTCAATCGCCTGCTGTTCGCGATGTTCGCCGAAGACATTCGGCTGCTACCCAACAACCTGTTCACGAAATTAGTTGAGAGTTCGCAGGGCAAGCCCGACCTGTTCGACAGACGCTGTCGCGAACTGTTCGTCGCCATGAACAAGGGCGGCGATGTTGCCTTCGAAAATGTGCCGTGGTTCAACGGCGGCCTGTTCGACGATGACGCCGCGCTGCCGTTGACCAACGAAGACCTGAAAACACTTCACGACGCTTGCGTACTCGATTGGTCGAGCATCGAGCCGTCCATTTTCGGCACGCTGTTCGAGCGCGGCCTAGATCCGAGCAAGCGTTCGCAACTCGGCGCGCACTACACCGACCCCGACACCATCATGAAGATTGTGCGGCCGGTGGTTGCGGATCCGTGGCTACGCGAATGGGAGGCCGAAAAGGCTGAGTTGGCAAAGGCCCTGGGCAAAACGCAACAGCGCATTTCAAAACAAGCCGAGGAACGGATTACCCGTTATATCGAAGCTCGTGGCCTTTCCCCGGATGAGGCGCAGGCCTATCGGGAAACTGTCATCAGCAAAAGCACGGTTTCAGAAGCAGCAAAGCAGCGGTTCACGCATTTCCTAGAACGCTTGCGCGCTTTCACCGTGCTTGACCCCGCGTGCGGAAGCGGCAATTTTCTCTATCTCGCACTACGTTCGCTTAAGGACATTGAGAAGCGCGTCATCATCGAAGGCGAAGCCATGGGGTTGCCGCGACAGTTCCCTGGCATCGGTCCGCGAAACGTGAGGGGTATCGAGCTCAACGACTACGCGGCCGAACTCGCCCGGCTAACCATCTGGATTGGCGAAATTCAGTGGATGATTCAGAACGGCTTCGGCACGAAGCGCGACCCCATCTTGCAGGCGCTTGACCAAGTGGAGAACCGCGACGCCGTAGTGAACCCGGACGGCACCGAAGCGAGTTGGCCTACAACCGGCGCCATCATCGGCAACCCGCCGTTTCTCGGCGCAAAGAAGCACCGGAGCGAGTTAGGAAGCAAGTACACTGACACCTTGCGCGCGGCGTACAAGGATCGCGTTCCCGGAATGGCTGACCTTGTTTGCTACTGGTTCGAGAAGGCCAACGATGCCCTTCGCGCAGGCCACGCGCAGCGCGTCGGACTTGTGGCCACCAACAGCATTCGAGCTGGTGCAAGCCGCGAAGTGCTCATACAAGCGACGGAGCACACGCGCATTTTCGACGCGTGGGATGATGACCATTGGGTAAACGAAGGCGCAGCCGTGCGCGTGTCCTTGGTTTGCTTCGGGCATAGCGACCAGGAGGCGCGCCTCGACGGCAAGCCTGTTGCTGAAATCTTTCCAGATTTGACCGCAAGTGATGGGCACGGTGGAGGCGTCGATTTAACGCGAATCGAAAAAATTTCGGAGAACGAGGGTTGTGCGTTTGTGGCCACCGTGAAATCCGGGCCGTTTGACATATCAGGCACCACGGCACGCACATGGTTGAAGTTGCCGAATCCCAATGGACGCAGCAACGCCGATGTTGTACGGCCGTGGGCTAATGGTTTGGATGTTTCGCGCCGACCGAAGGACACTTGGATTGTCGATTTCGGCGTCAACATGACAGAAGCGGATGCTGCGATGTACGAAGTTCCGTTCGCGCATGTGCGGAACGCCGTAAACGCAAAACGCGAAGCCAGTACGAAGGAAACCAAGTACAAGAATTTTTGGTTGATGGCTCGCCCCATTCCAGCGATGCGCGCGGCCCTCGCACCACTGTCGCGATACATCGCCACGCCGGCGGACGGAAAACAGCGCATCTTTGCTTGGATGAGTGTCGCGGTTCTTCCTGACCATCAGTTGGTTGTTATCGCCCGTGATGACGACACCATGTTCGGCTTGCTTCATTCGCGCATCCATGAAATCTGGTCTTGCCGTGCGGAAATCTCACGAATGGGCGTCGGAAACACGCCGCGCTACAAGCCGCCCGTTCACTTCGAAAAGTTTCCCTTTCCGGAAGGATTGACGCCGAACGTCTCCGCAACGGAGTACGCAGCCGACCCACGTGCGCAGCGCATTGCGGGCGCGGCTCGCGCGCTTGTCGAGGCACGCGACCGCTGGTTGAACCCACCAGAATGGACGGAGCGCGCGCCCGAAGTTGTCGCGGGCTATCCCGACCGTATCATCGCCAAGCCAGAACACGCAGCGGAGTTGAAGAAACGCACGCTTACGAATCTCTACAACGCGCGTCCCACGTGGCTCGACAATCTACACCGCAGCCTTGATGAAGCCGTCGCCACCGCGTACGGCTGGCCGTGGCCGCTCTCGGATGACGACGTCCTGCGCCGCCTGTTCGAGTTGAACCAAGCCCGCGCGCAGTAGCGCAAGCAGAAATTTCCGCTTACCGCTACATGCGCAGATTTGGCGCGGAGTTGCCGCCTTGCCACACCGCGGGCATTCGTCTACGGCTTGGGTAGACTGATTCGCGGTAGACGCGTGCGCCATCGTGCACAGCTGCCTTGCCTCACGTGGCACGATGACATGAAATCTGCTGCGAAATGGCGATGGGTCCAGGGAGGAATTCGGAATGAAGCGCACATGGAGCAGTGGCTCTTGGGGAGAACGGTTCACGCGCACCCCCCCGTGGTCCCTGACGCTCGATGGCCATTCGATATCGATGACCGCGCACGGCAAGAGCGCGACGGCTCCGGTGATGGCGTCCGAAAACATCACTATTCGGAAAGGCTTCATCTGGTCGGCCGTCGTCATAGGTCTTCCTGGCAAACCGCGGATGGAACTCGACGGGATTCCGAACGCGGAAGCCGAGGAGATGATTCAGATCTTGGCCCGCGCGCGCGCAGCCTATCTCACGCATCTCAAGGTTCAGGAGCAAATCCGCACGTTCGACGCATCGGTAAAGCCGATGACGAGTTGGTGCGCGAAGCTGCTGGCCGATGCGAAAGCAGAGCTGACCCATCGGGGGTGGCTGGCACATCGATTTGGCGAGCGGTGGCGACAATCCAAGCCGAGCAGCGAACTTGATGCGCTTTTGAACGAGCCAGAAATCATTGAGCACTTGGCCAAGTGTTCCGCAGAGACCCAGAATGCGGTGCGCTTGTGGCGTCGCGATCTTTACGAGTTCGCCACCAGCGTCAATCAGCGGCACGTCGAGTCCGAGCTGATCGCCTGCAAAGACTTCTTCAACCGGGTCGAGAAATCACCGCTCACCGATGAGCAAGCCCGCGCCGTCGTCTGCTTCGACGATCGCGTGCAGGTGATCGCATCTGCGGGCTCGGGTAAGACTTCAACTATGGTGGCCAAAGCCGGTTACGCCTTGCACCGGAAGCTGGTGGCAGCCGATAAGATTCTCATGGTGGCGTTCAACAAGGATGCGGCGAACGAGCTGCAGGCGCGTGTACGTGAACGATTGGCGCCGCTTGGATTCCCCGCCGACGCCATCGTGGCCCGCACCTTCCACGGCTTCGGTATGGACATCATTGGCCATGCCACGGGAAAGAGGCCGACGGTGGCTTCCTGGGTGGACAGCGGTCGGGACATCGAGCATCTGTCGGCGCTCATCGACGGCCTCAAGGATCGCGACACCGCGTTTCGAACCCAGTGGGACCTGTTCCGCATCGTGTTTGGGCGCGACCTCCCGTCGCTCGACAAGGAACAAGGCGATCCGGAGGACTGGGATCGCGACACGAAGACTGCCGGCTTCCGCACGCTTCGGAATGAGGTGGTCAAGAGCCATGGAGAACGCCTCTTGGCCAACTGGCTCTTCTACAACGGCGTCGACTACCTCTACGAACCGCCGTACGAAATCGATACGGCTGACGCCCAACATCGGCAGTACAAACCGGACTTCTACTACCCCGCCATCAAGGCCTACCACGAGCACTGGGCGCTCGACCGCAACGGCCAACCGCCCCAGGAGTTCACGAACTATCTGCAGGACATGGCGTGGAAGCGGACCAAGCACGCCGAGCACGGCACCACGCTGCTGGAAACCACGACCGCCGGACTGTGGTCAGGCGAAGCCTTCGTGTACTTGGAGCGCGAACTGACGTCGCGCGGCATCAGACTCGACCCGAACCCTGATCGCCCTGCTGTCGGACAGCCGCCAATCGACCACTGGGGATTGGTCCAGTTATTCCGGACGTTCCTCGTCCACGCCAAGAGCAACCGGCTCACTAACGAGGAACTTCAGCGGCGCCTCGCATCCACGCCACCTGACCGCTTCCGCTACCGGCATAGCCTGTTCCTGTCGCTGTTCGAGCGCCTGCGCTCCGAGTGGCAGGGCAGCCTGGCCGAAGCCAGTGCCATCGACTTCGAAGACATGCTGGTGCGCGCGGCCGATCACCTCGAAGCTGGCGACTGGGTGAGTCCGTTCGAGCTCGTGATGGTCGACGAGTTCCAGGACGCCAGCCAAGCCCGCGCGCGTCTCGTCCGTGCTCTGGTCGCCAAACCCGAGCAGCGTCTCTTCGCGGTCGGCGACGACTGGCAGAGCATCAACCGTTTCGCGGGTGCTGACATTTCCGTCATGACGGCTTTCGAGCGCTGGTTCGGCGCGTCGCAGGTATTTCGATTGGAGCGCACATTCCGCTGCCCGCAATCCCTCTGCGACGTATCCAGCCTATTCGTCCAACAGAATCCGAATCAGCTCCGCAAAGCGGTTCGCTCGGATGCGCCGGACCGGCCTCCGACGGTCCGCGTCGTGCAAGTTCCCGACGACGATCGGATTGTCAGTGCGCTCCTCGCGAGTTTGCGAGAGATCCACGCGGGCGTCGCCGATGGTTCGATCCCGAAGGGCAAAAACGGAAAGGTCAGCGTGCTTGTCCTAGGACGCTACCGCCGCGACGCCGCATACCTCGACCGGTGGAACTACCTAGAGGATCGGCTCGATGTCCGGTTCCTCACCATACACGGTTCAAAAGGGCTGGAAGCGGACTACGTCATCCTGCCCCGAGTCGCTTCCGGACGCGGCGCCTTCCCTTCACCAAGGCAAGATGATCCGGTCATGCTGTTGGCGATGCCAGACGGGGACGATTTCCCGCACGCAGAAGAGCGCCGCCTTTTCTACGTCGCACTCACTCGCGCACGCCGCAGCGTGCTCCTCTTCACCGTCGAGCACCGCTTCTCGCCTTTCGTCGTCGAGTTGGTGCGCGACCACCGATTGGAACCCGTTGCCGTCGATGGAACTTCGACGCGGTCTCAGATTTGCCCGAGGTGCAGCGAAGGCGTTCTGGTGCCAAGAACTGGACCTCATGGCTCTTTCATGGGATGCAGCCGTTTTCCAGCCTGCAGGAACACGGTTGACTCCCGAAGAACTCGCGACACAAGAGGTGCGCCGTCGGATGCGTGGAACCGCAGGCGTTAATGTGCAAAAGCCGAGCAGTGCGAGCAGCTCGGCTTGGTTCCTCAGTCTTATAAACGCGTTTGCACATGGCGGTTCGATAGCGCGGGCACTTATCGGTTAAAGGTCGCGGCAGCGGCGTGGCACCGCATTCGATCCGGATGTAGATTCGGGGCGCGGAGCGCGGGGCACGACAGCGCGGCGACTACGAGAAGCCCATCCACGACGGCGCGGCTACGAGCATCTGGCTCGCGCGCGACTACGGAGCCAATACAACCTAGTCTTACAACCTAAATCATGCAGCTGGCGTTCCAGTCTCCCCGCGATAGTATAGTGAAGTCGCTGCTGTCCGAGCATCAGTGACAAGCCTTCAGGCATCATCCCCGCCCTGCCAGGAGGCCCCGTGTTCTTTCACGTCGACGAATCGGGCAACACCGGTAACAATCTCTTTGACGCCCACCAGCGCGTGTTGAGCTATGGGCTGCTTTCGAGCCGCACCAACGTCGATGCGCGAGGCACGGGAATTCATCGCGAGATGACGTCCAAGCTCGGTGAGCCGGCGTTGCATGCTTCCCCGCTGGGGATCGGCCGCCTGGAGTCGATCTCGGAACATCTGCTTGCCCTGCACAAGAAGATGGAGTTCGAGTTCGCGATCTCTGTTATCGAGAAGCGGACGTATGCTGTCTGTCACCTCTTCGATGACGTGTTCGATCAGGGTTTCAATCCTGCCGTCCCGTGGGCCTACTACTGGACGCCGTTGCGATTCCAGCTCATCCACTACCTAGACCAGATCGTGGATGAGGACCTACTGCGTCAGTCGTGGGCGCTGTGTACCGATCGTCGGATCGAACATCGTTACGGCGAAGTTGTCGCGCTGCTGCATGCGCTGGCCGACCGCGTGGATGCGTCCCAGCTTCATCCACGGATCAAGGAGGTCATGGGGGATGCGTTCGAATTCGGCATCGCGCACCCTGAAAAGCTTGGTTTCGGAACTCGCGATCCCCTACTGATATCACCGAACGCGGTGGGATTTCAGTTCGTGTTCGCAGAGGTCACCCAGCAGCTGCGGCGCAAATCGGTACGCGCAGCGTCCATGGTCGCGGTTGACTACCAGCAACAATTCAACGCCGCGCAACGTGACACCTATCGCACGCAAGGCATTCTCGTCGAAGGCCTCAAACGTGCGTCGCAACGCGAGCGAGACATGGTCCTCAACCATCCGCTGTATCGCCATTTGACGCGCGACCAAGTGCTGCCACCCCGACTACCTTCGGTGGAGCCGGCGGTCATGCACAACGCCGCGTCCATAGGCCTGCAGATCACCGACATCTACCTCTGGATCATTAACCGCGTCTTGCAGGAAAAGGAGCTGCCGCCGGGGCTGGCCCGGCTGGCATCCGTCATCCTCAAGCGATTGCGCTTGGATGGCGTATGGATGGACGGCATACGGAACCGTTTCCGAGCCTTCGAAGAGCAACTGCCGGCATTCGAGGATCTAACCCCTACGGAGCTGGCGCAGGCACAGGCTGCCATGGACGAGCATCGGAACCGGGTTGCCGATCTTCGTGTGCGCGCGGGGCTCCAGCTTTGATGGATGGTTGGAGCATGGACGACCGCACCTTCTGATCGATGTCGACTCATGCCGTCATGGACGCCAACAACCTCTAGCACGTTGCACATCGCCGACTTGTCTCATTTGCCACGACAAGGCCTATCCCATGCCCGTCCTCGAAGTAATTGAGGTCTTACGTGCCGATTTCGTGACTATCCAAGCAGCGACTGCAGCGCGATCCGGCTTCGCGGCTGTAAGCCTTTTCCTACAGGATCGTGCGGCATACGGCTCACGACACCGCCTGCGCGTTCACGCATGCTGGGCATGCACCCCTCGAGTCAGCGCATCGCACCTGGGGGAACAGGATGCTCCAAGTCGCGACGAAAGGGGTGCACCGCTTCCGATGATCCGACGTCGTGGGTTACGCCACCGCATCACGCACGCGTCGCGTTCGCTCCCGCCGCTACAGCTGGCCCGTCCTCGGCGCGATGCTCGCGCGCGCGACGCTCCGAGTAGCCGTCGGTGAGCTGGTCCGTGTGAGGTCGCTGCAACTCCGTGAAGCGCACCGCCCTTCCATGACGTCGACTATGCGGTCGTAGTAGTCCGACGGTTTCATCCACCCCTCACCATCGAACTGCTGCCACGCCGTCGCGACGCTGAACTGGTTCGGGATAGTGACTATGCGCGTCCAATGGCCGAGCAGCCGCAACGTGTTCACGGCGTTCAATGACTGCGCCCCACCCAAAACATGCATGAAGGCGAGCGTGCGTCCCTGCCGTGGCAGTGCGGGAGTTCTTCAGCACGCGCACCCGCAAGCGGCGCTCAAGCGAGGGAAGTGGGTTGCGGTAGGCAGGGAGTTGTTCAGCACCCGATCGCATGCGCCGCTGAGGCCAGCGAAACGAGGCCTTCAACGAAAAAGGCCCCGACGAGATCGTCGGGGCCCGGGTATCAACACGTTTACGGAACGCCTAGGGTACGAAACCCCGTCTTTTTCTCACATCTACTTCTCTTTGCGCACGCCCTTGAAGGGTTTGGTGTCGCGCTTGACGTCCATGAAGCGCCCCGTGTTGGTGTCACGCTTCACGTAGTGTCCAGACGGGGTTTGCGTTTGGGAGCGCTCGCGGACAGCGCCGTTGCGGTGCCCGTCTCCTTTCGGAGGATTGGTGGCCATTTGCTTATCTCCTCGTAGAGTTGGTGGATGGTGAACAGTCCCGCAGCCAGTACGCCTTCGAATGACCGGGCAGCATCGCTGCCGCCCGGCCACCAACCCGATCACTTCTTGTCGTCGTTATCGGGCACCCAAAACGCCCAGGATTTCTTACCGTAGGAAGCGGCGAGCAGCTTCTTGCCGTTCTTCAAGGTAATGACAGGACTGAAAACCAGCCTGTATCCCGGACGCGTGGGGTCACTCGGCGTTGTCGTGGTAGACATGACCGCGGTTCCTCATGCGTTGGTGGCATCCAACCAGGAACTCGCGAAAGAGCGGCTTATTGACAGCTGGGGACTCTATCCCTATAGTCCCGGGCCTGTCTTGGCGGACAGCCGCTCCACCCGCAAGATCACACGATGCTGATGCCTTGCAAGTGTGATTTTCGGTTTCTCGGTCGACTTGGTAGGTCGACTACTAGATCTAGATTTGAAAAGAGCGTGAACCACAACTTCTAGGGCTCGGCCTCAGCGCCGGGCCCTTTTGCGTTCCTGAACAGGATAGCACTCTCCTCGATCGAGTGCTAGTTTTTTCCTTGCATACCGGCACTTCAAGTTCGATGTACCGAACTTCATGCTGGGCGGGAGTGTGCCTATGACGTTCGGCATTGTCAAACATCCTGTTCGGTGCAGTAGTATTTCTGTCCTGTCCGCTCTCTACTCTCCAGCTATGAGCACCCAACTCGGCGACAAGATCCGCGCCCTCCGTAAGGAGAAGCAAATGACCTTGGACAAGCTGGCGACCGAAGCCGGCATCAGTAAGAGCTACCTATGGGAGCTCGAAAACAGGCCTGCGCCGAAACCTTCGGCGGAAAAGCTGGACTCGCTGGCGAAGATCCTCGGCAAGCCTGTCTCTTACTTTTTGGACGAAGATGGGACGACGCCGGAAGAACAGTACGAGCACGAGGCCTTTTTCAGGAACTACAAAGAGTTGGATCGTGCAGACCGGGATCGCGTCCGCATGATCGTGGAGTCGTTCAAAGGCAAGCCGAATGGCTAACGCATTGACGGCCTCGAAGGCGGCCTACAAATTTACGCACGTCTTGAACCTGTTCGCCGAGGTCCATGGGACAGATCGTTTTCCCATCGATGTTGTCGCGCTGGCCAAGGACGCCGCCAACCACTTCAACTGGAATGATCCGATCACCGACGTCCGGGCTGCCGACATCAAGGGCTTCGAAGGCGCGCTCTTCCCGGATGACGACAAGCGTAAGTGGCTCCTGCTCTACAACGACAAACTGATGTCGCTGGGTCGGATTCGATTCACGCAGGCTCATGAACTAGGCCACTACCTGCTGCATCGTCAACAGCAAGATTCCTTCTCTTGTTCGCCGAAGGATGTCATCAATCTTGACACGGACGAGAAAACGATCGAGGCACAAGCCGATTCCTTCGCCTCAATGCTACTCATGCCGATGGATGACTTCCGAGTTCAGATGAACGGCACCATCAATTTCGACAGCCTTGGCGCGTGTGCCGAACGCTACGGCGTTTCGCTCACAGCCGCCACACTTCGCTGGTTGAAAGACACCGACAAGCAGGCCGTGCTGATAGTCCACCGCGACGGCTATATAGATTGGGCATTCTCGAGCGAGCCTGCCTTTAAGAATGGTGCGTTTTTCCGATCGCGCCAACATCCCGTCGAAATCCCAGCGGGTTCGCTGGCTGCAAACGAATCCGTAACCCACGAACGCGCGGGACACGAGATAGCTGCCCGCACTTGGTTTCCGCACGCATCCATTGATCTGTCGTTGAAGGAAATGAAGATCACGGCCGACGGCTATGACTCGGTCATGACGCTGCTACTGTTGCCCCGTGGCGCGAGCGTTTGGAGGCCACGGGAAGAATGCGATCGACATGGTGAACCGTCTCACCGTCTTTCGTAGGCGTCGTACGCCTGCGCGTAGGATGGGATGTTCTAAAACGACGAATCTCAGCGTGACGTCGCACGATAAGCACTCCGTCGCCGCTAAATCTCCGCATCCCGCTCGGCTGCATGTGCTGGACGATCATGATCAGCGTTGCGGTCGAATCTGAGGCGCTGGACATGACTCATCATGCTGTTGGCGATGACCGCAGGGTGGAGCCAGGGCCCGTTGAGTGATAAGCGCACTTGGGAGCAACCAGCATAGGAGGCGAGACGAGTTGTTGATACTCCTCGACCAAGACGGCGTCCTAGCCGACTTCGAGCACGGATTTCGGTGCCAGTGGGCCGATCATGACCATGGCTTTCCCGCTATCCAGCCAGTTTTTCGCACGTCCTTCCGTGTCCAAGACGACTACCCTGAACACCTGCAAGAACAGGTGGAAGCCGTTTACCAAGCACGCGGGTTCTACCTGAATCTGATGCCGATCTCGGGAGCAGTCGAGGGTGTCCGCGAGATGCTAGCTGCTGGCCACGATGTCAGGATTTGCACATCACCTCTCGATGCCTATCGCCACTGCGTACCTGAGAAGTACGAGTGGGTCGAACGCCACCTTGGTGCTGAGTTCGTCCGTCGCGTCATCGTGACCAAGGACAAGACGATCGTGGCCGGGGACGTGCTGATCGACGACAACCCACGAATCTCCGGCAGTCGCAAACCGACGTGGCAGCACGTCGTGTTCGATCAGCCATACAATAAGAGTGCCCAAGGACCGCGGATGACCTGGAGCAATTGGCGAGCAACCCTAGACATCTGCAAGCAACCACTCGACAAGACCCAATCCGATTAGTAGAGCTCCACGTCGGTTATCGCAGAACGATCCGTTGGCGTATCTCTTCGACCACGGCTCGCGCGTCGCGCAGGAGCTTGTCCACGTCCACGGCGGGCGCTCCTTCACCCTTCCGCTCGGCCAGCCAGAGCTTCAAGAGTCCGCCGAATCGCCCCAGGTCGCCCGAAACTCTGCACAGATCGCGTATCGCCGCGAAATCGTAGATGCTTCGAATCTCGGCATTCAGCGCAGACGCGCGTAAGTAGCCCGCGACGGACATGCCTGCCATCTGAGCCTTCCGCTTTATCTCGGTACGTTCTTCGGGCGTGACACTGACCAGAACTCGACGCACACGATCCCGAGCCGCTTTGCAGGAGCTTCTGGCACCGACGGCTTCCTCCGTCGCACCGTGAATGCTATGCGTCGTGTCGGCGGTGCTTCGGGCTACGGCGCCTGGCGCGTCGACCAGTGGCCATGCCGGTAGGGCTGGCTTCTTCACAGATGAATCCTCTTGTTCGGCCGCGGCAGCGGCAGTGAACTCCGCAACGCGTGTCGATCGAGCTTCGCAGAGGCGAGTACGACTTCGGCATTGGGACTCACACGGCTTGCCGTGTGAGATCGCAATGCACATCTTGCCGTCTACTCGCATGCAACTCTCCGCAAGACTGTGCAACTTGCTCTCGCGCCCGCATGATCATCTTCCGCAACATCACCGTGGTTGGCGCAGCGCTGCGAAGCATCGCGAAGCTTCGCAGCACGTCATGCGATGGGAATTGCATTGTTTTGCACTGCTTCGCGAAGAATTGCATTCTCGGTCGCAACAGCCTCCCTAGAGTCTCGACTGCCGTCGAAAGCTGAGCGCGTCGTGCTGCGTTTTGGCTTGCCAGTTGGGCGCAAGCGCGGATGGATCTGTTAAGAGCTTTAAAAGTTAAAGATGCGCGCGCGCGCGTTACAGGTTCTGGAGGCCAGCACCGGCACGGCCTACAAGGTAAGTTCATGTCTGGATGCCCGAAGCCGATCATGTCTGGATGCCCGATAGATGGAGCACGGCACATGTCTGGATGCCCGTGCCTATTCACAGCTTTTCCACTGGTCCACTGCTGGCGCGCTCACCACGACGGGCAACGCCTTGGGCGAGTAAGTGCGTGATCTCCGCGCAACGTCCCAACGGCGTTTTAGCGAAGAACACCGCCGCGTCTCCCGCCGCATTCACGGTCAATCGGTAGTCGGGCAAGGAATTTCCCTGCGCGATTGCACGCAACTTGCGCCGGAACTCCGGCAAGCCCGACTGGCTACCACTCTTCCGCCATAGCGTCAGAACGCCAACAGGCCAACGCCGTTGCCGACCGCAGTGTTTCCGGGCCAACTCGTACAATCGGCGCTCCAGGTCGGAGCGAAGATCGAAGTACTCGCGACTGATCGTCAGGACTTCGGTGGCATTGATTGCGTTGTAGAGCCATTCCGAAAGCGTGATCTCCACGTGCTCCATCCGACCATCACCGTGGTCGCCACGCACGACACGGAAGCTCTCGATCAACCCGAAGCCCTCGACGATCCGACTGCCGCCGGTCGCGCGATCGGTACGTACAGTGGTGCCACGCAATCGGACAAGCGCTTCGCAGAGCCGGGCATAGTCCTTCCCGGCCTTGCCGCGATGGCAAAAATCAAGAATCGCGTAGAGCGAGGTTCGGACTGTGCGACCGACGCCGACGACGCCACGGTTGCGCGCTGACACAAGTTGGGACATACAGAACAGCAGCACGTCTTTGTCGCGCTGCGTCGCTGCTCCACGCACGCTTGGAATGATCTCCACTCGCTGCCGGTCGTCCTGGTACACCCTGACACGCAGTTCCCCAGGACGCAGCGCGAACAGCGGCAGCTCCATGCTCGCTCGGTCATCCTTAGGCGGGACGTCGGTCAGAAACGCGTCCAGACAATCGCTCGCCACCGGTGATTGGATGAGCATGTTCGAGTGATGCACCGCGGCCATTTCTGCGGTTCGTCCGCGCGCTCACTCCGCCCTCATGAAGACAGCAGCGACATCAACCGTACGGAAGTAGATGCGTCTGCCGATGCGCACCTTGGCGGCGTTCAATCGCGCGGCGTAGGGGCTCGCCTCACGCAAGGCCATTCGCATCCCGTCATTCGAGCGGTTGAGCATCTGCGACAGCTGAGCAAGAGTCAGCAGCGGCCCGTAACGGTCGAACATGGAAGTTGCAAGAGTCTGTTCCGAAGCTGACATCTGGGCACCGCATGGTTCTGGAAGGTGATCCGAACCTTAGATAGTCTTCGCACAGAGGTATGCACGATGACTTGCACGATTCCGTTGACGACGACACCCGCGAGCGCCGACGGCCACAGCGCACTCGCGAACAGGGATAGTTGTCACTCATCAAGAGGAAGCTCCGTCCTTCCCCGGCGGGTGCATGCTGACGCACAGTGCGATCCGCATCTTGCTCATGCCATCGATACGTTCTTCGACGCGATCGAATCGCGCACACGAACCGATGGGAAGCGTCTCGCTCTGCGGTCGATCGGCCAGCTGTGTCAGCGTCACGTTTCCCCCTCGCTCGAAGTGTGTGTTGCGCGCTTTTGTGGGGTTGGAGACGCGCGAAGGCTGCTCGAGTACTGCACTCCGCACCCTATCGATGAAGCATTCGGGGATGCAAAACGCCTGCATCGGCTGGCCGATCGCATGTACGAACTCCTTCGCCCTGTCGTACTAAGGAACGAGGACGACAAATTTGCAGGCCTGGTAGGCACCTTGCACAACCTCGCCGCGTTTTTGGCGAGTTGGCCCAGTCCACAAAGAATCACGACAAAGCACGAGCAGGGAATGAAGGGCGGAAATAGGAGACTGCGCTCCGCCGAAGAGCTGCTGTCGCTTGCGGATTGGCCTTACTGCGAACTGTGCTGGAAGCTCTCGCAGCGCGCGGCGCGCCTGGAGCGCGACGCGGGCCAAACCCGATCGCCATTACTTGCTGGACTGAGCGAGCGATTCTGCACGGATCACGTGCCCGAGGCGGGCACTCGCTATTGGTCTTCGCAGCGAACGAAGAACAGGTTCGGGCTTCTCGTGCAAAGGGTCCACGAAGAGATCGCCGCCAATCCTGCGTATCGCCAGCGATTCGTCTCCACTGAAGCTGATGTCGCATGGCAAGCGATGCAATGCGTCACGGCAGACACGATGGAACAATGGTTGTCTCGCGACCTGCCTCCCATCTCTCCGTTGCAGATGCGGGCGCGGTTCTTGGCTCACGAGATCTCGCGCCGACTGCCACGCCAAATTGCGAATGCCCTCCAGATCGATTCGCTGCAGCGTGAGGCTGTCGCGAAGACAGGCGCATTGCCAACGCTGGGCGAAGTCGCGGCGAAGCTAGGAATGACGAAGCAAGCGGTATGGCAAAGAATGAGGATCGGCGGCCTCGCCGATTCCGCAGCAGAATCACCGCACCTTCGCTGGTGGCCCTTCGACAACTTCGGACTTCACGGCAACCAACCTCGCCCCATTGCGAGTAGCGAGGGCGGGCAAATTGAATGGCACGCGCCCGTGTCGGCGTACCTGCGAGGGATCTATCCCTCGCTGCAAAGCGTCAACTGGAAGCCACTCAAGGCATTCAAGCTCGCATCGTGAGATCTCAACTCACCGGCGTCTCTCGACCTCGTCAAGCTTGCTAACAAGGTCTTCCGCACGCAGGTGCGTGTAGCGCTTGAGCATCTGCATGGATTTGTGTCCGCTGATTGCCGATACCTCCTGATCGCTGAGACCGGCCTCCACCAATCGGCTGACAGCCTCGTGGCGAAGATCGTGGAAACGAAGATCAGGCATGCCGAGGCCGCGCTTGATGTCCGACCACACCTTGTTGAAGTTATAAGGACGTCGAACTTCATCCCGACCCGGCTCCCCGAAAAAGACAAGGTCACAGTCCATGGGCCTGACCGGATTAGCGAGCGCCTTTGCGAAGGTGGCCTGCGCCAGCTTCGTCATGGGAACGGTTCGAGCTTCATCGTTCTTGCTGTCGGAAAGCCGAACCACGCGCCGGCTGAGGTCGACTTGATTTCTGCGCAAACCGACGATTTCGCCTGCACGCATACCCGTCTGCAGCGCGATTTCAAAGATCCAGCCAAGCATCGGGTTTGAGTGAGCGTGTACGGCTTCGCGGAGCTGATGTTCTTCAGCCGCTGATAGACGGCGGTCCCTTCCTTTTGCAGGGCTTGGCTTGCGAATGCTGGAAACCGGGTTGCGAGCGAGCCCGAGTCCCCATTCTTTGATCGCGATGGTGAACAAGTGCCCGAGCATCGCCAGTTCCAGCCGAACAGTGCTCGGACTTTTCCCTTGGCCAAGCCTCTTGTCGCGATAGGACGCGACGAGCTGGGCATCGAGCGCCGCAAGCGAGTACTTTCCCAAATTCTCGACGATGGTCGCCGCACGGAACCGCTCGGCACGCTGCGTCCCATCCTTCTTCAACGGCGTGACTTCTGAGAGGTACCGCGCGATCGCTGCCGAGACAAGCATCCGTTCGGATGGTCCACGCTCGATGTAGACGCCGCGGACCATCGAGTCTTCGGTTCGCCGTGCCCAATCGTCAGCATCACGCCGGGTGCGGAACGTCTTAGCCTTGGTAGGCCATCCCTGCTTGCGGATGAGTGCCTTCCAGGTTCCGGACGGGGTCTTGACGATAGTCGCCATAGTCCATCGCCTACAACGAAGTGTACTGAAACTGTACTCCGGAGCAGTGGACCGCTACAACTGACGTCGCCAAGTTGTTGATTTTAATGGTGGGCCGTGATGGATTTGAACCATCGACCAATGGATTAAAAGTCCACTGCTCTACCGCTGAGCTAACGGCCCTGGAGATCGTTCGCGCGTGGCGCGAGTCCGCCGCCATGGCGATGCCGGGGTGGCATGCGGGTGGCGTCGTGCAGGGACGGCGCCGGCGGGGGCGCGAAGTTTAGCGCATCGTGACGGCGAGGTGGGGCTGGGGCGTGCCGTGCCCCGGATCGCGCCGGGCCGGACAGCGCGGGCGCCATCCGTGTACCGCGGCGTGTGGCCAGACGCTGGCGCGAGAAACACGCGGTCCGAAGATGCCGTCGACCCGATGCCCCGACTCCGATACCTGCTCGACGGCGACCTTCACTCGCACGGCGGCCATCCGTCCCGCATGCTCGGTCAGGTCATGGCAGGGGCGAGCGCCTCATCGGTAGCGCCAACACCGGCGAGACAACGATTCCGCCGTGTTCGATCAGACCGGCATACGCGCTCGAGCACGGACCGCAACGCGCCATCCCTCCGGGATCATCTGGCCAACCCTCACGCCCGACGCGCGAGCATGCACGTCTGCTCATCGATCCCCGCCAGGTCCTGGCGTGACACGAAGTCTTCGAAGCCGTCCGAGAAGATCACGTCGGATGCGGGAGGCGTCTCGAGCGCACCGATATCGGCCGCTGGGCCGTGGACACGCGGGAAGCCTTCGCCACGCTGGTCGCTGGTCAGGTTCTGCGCGTTGTTGCCGGCGTCGATGGCGGGGCTTCCTGCGCCGAGCGCATGCGTCCTCGTCGGGCCGCCGTTGTCGGCGAGTGGCTCGAGCAGTGGATCGGAGCTGATCGTCCCAGCAGGCAGCATCAGCGTCGATGCGCCGACGAGGGCGTTGGCTCCCGTGACGGCCGAGTCCGGCGAACCGCCGAGATCGGCTCCGAACTGCGCACCTCCTCCCGAGTTGCCGAACAGGATCGAGCTGCCGATGTCGGTCACGCCGCCCCCCTCGGTGACGAGAGACGTGCCTGCAAGAATCACCACGCCGCCGCCCTCGGCACCGAACACGCCGGAGCTGTTCGCCACGTCGGCCGAGTTGAGCGTGATCGTGCTGTTGGTCAATGCGCCGATCGCGGCGACCGCGATGCCACCACCGTAGCTCGCGTCGTTGCCGCTGATCGTCGAGTTCGAGATGGTGACGAGTCCGCCGGCCGACACGCCACCGCCGAGGCCGGCGCCGTGGTACGTGTAGCTGCCATAGGTATGGCTGCCGTTCGAGCGTGCGGTGTTGCCCGAGATCGTGCTGTTGCGGATCGACACATTGCCCTTGGCGTACACGCCGCCACCGAGGCCGTCGTATCGGCTGCTGTCGGCGAGGTTGCCGCTGATCGTCGAATTGACGATCGTGACATCGCCGTCCGCGAAGACGCCACCGCCGCTCCCGTACTTGCCGGTCGAGATCGAGTTCGTCACGACCGAATCGGTGAGTACGATGCTGCCACCGTTGCCGGCCCAGATCGCGCCGCCCGAAGCATTGTGGATGTAGCCGTTGGTCAGCGTAAGGCCGGTGACCGACAGCACACCGTGGCCACCGTATTCGGCGCCGAAGAAGTCGAACACCGAGCCGCCGCCGGCAGCATCGATCATCAGCGATCCCGCACCGGGACCGACGACACCGAGGTTGTCGACGTTGATGCGGAGGCTGCCCGTCGCTAGCGTGATCGTGCTGCAGGTCAGCGCACCGAGATCGACGACATCACCGTCCACCGCGTTGACGATGACGTCGCGCAGTGAGCCCGGGCTGCCGTCGTCCGCGCACGACGTGACCGGGATCGTGCCGGCCGGACGCGGTGGAACGGAGCGGGCTGCGGCCCAGCCTGCCTCGAGACGCGCCTTTTCGATCCGTCGGAAACCGTCTCCGGTGCGGCGCAGACGTTCGGACAGCGGTGCGCGCTCGCCACGTGTTCCATTCTGGTGGGCGTGAACCTCGAGACTGGACGTGGCTCCCAGGGTGAACGCGAGCGCGACACAGGCAGCGAGCGGCGTGAGGCGAAGCCCCGCGTTGCGGAATGAATGACCCATCAGGTTTTCCCCGGGTGATGACGTGCGGGACCGGCGAGCAGCGGTCAGGGAACGGCCCTTCCACGGCCAAGCTCCCCCGGGCGATGCGTCCATGACGCATGCATCGTGCTGAACACCGCACGCAGGGTCAACCCGTCTCGTACGGCGACGCGCGCGTCATCCGGGCGCCCGGGCCCGGAGTGCGATGCGCGTGCACGAAGGATGCATCCCGCACGCGAACCTGCCGAGGGGAGTCACGCGCACATCGCCCAACTCGAGTACGGCATCGCGAGGAACACGCGCACGGAAGCCTGTTGAACATCCACCGCTCCAACGCTTCCTGGACGGCCTGCAGATCGTTCGCGCCTGGCGCGCGCCCGTCGTCGCATCGTGAGGTCGGCGTGATGCAAGCAGCCTGAGCGTAACGCGCGCAAGGGGACGCCGCGCCTCGCGTGTCCGTTCCGTTTCCGCGCTCCTGGCAGGATGATGCGTCCCTTTCCACGCAACGCCACGACATCATGCCGTACGCCCCTGCCCTCGCCGGCTTCCTCGCCAGTGCCGGCCTCATCATCGCGATCGGTGCGCAGAACGCGTTCGTGCTGCGCCAGGGCCTGCAGCGCCGGCATGTCGGCCTCGTCGTCGCGACGTGCATGCTCGGCGACATCACGCTGATCCTGTGCGGCATCGCCGGCGTCGGCTCGCTGGTCACGCGCTGGCCGTGGCTGGTCGATGCGTTGCGCTACGGTGGCGCGGCCTTCCTCGCCGCATACGGCGTACTCGCGGCATGGCGCGCGTGGTGCGGTGCCGGCGGGCTGGCGCCGGGTGACGACCGCGGTGGCTCGTGGCGCCGCGTGCTGCTCACCTGCCTCGCGTTCACGTTCCTCAATCCGCACGTGTATCTGGACACGGTGCTGCTGCTCGGCAGCCTCGCCGCGCGCTATCCGGATGAACAACGCTGGATCTTCGCCGCAGGGGCATGCGCGGCGAGCGTCGTGTGGTTCACGGCGCTCGGCTACGGTGCGCGGGTGCTGCTGCCCGTGTTCCGCAATCCGAACGCGTGGCGCGTGCTCGACGGCGGCATCGCGGTGTTCATGCTTTCGATCGCCGCGCTGCTCGCGTTCCGTCCGCTGGTCTGAGCGGAGCGCTCAGCGGTAGCGCGTGGGATCCGTCATGCCGGCTGCCTTGAAACCTTCTGCGCGCAGGCGACAGGCGTCGCAGTGGCCGCAGGCGCGACCTTCATCGTCGGCCTGGTAGCACGAGACGGTGGTCGAGAAATCGATGCCTAGGCGCTGGCCTTCGCGGGCGATGTCGGCCTTGCTCATGCGGATCAGCGGCGCGTGCACGCGCAGGCCCGCCCCTTCGACGCCGCTGCGCGTGGCGAGGTTGGCGAGTCGCTCGAACGCCTCGATGAACTCGGGACGGCAGTCCGGATAACCGGAATAGTCGATCGCGTTGACGCCGCAGAAGATGTCGGAGGCACCGAGCACTTCGGCCCAGCCGAGCGCGATCGACAACATGATCGTGTTGCGCGCGGGTACGTAGGTGACCGGGATGCCGGCGCCGCCCTGCTCGGGCACGTCGATGTCGGCGGTCAGCGCGGAGCCGCCGATCGAGCGCAGGTCGACCGACACGGTCTTGTACGCGACGGCGCCGAGCGTGGTCGCGACGCGTGCGGCGGCGGCGAGCTCGGACGAGTGGCGCTGGCCGTAGGCGACGCTGAGCGCGTGGCAGGTGAAGCCCTGCTCGCGCGCGAGTGCGAGGGTGACGGCGGAATCCATGCCACCGGAAACGAGGACGACGGCGTTCTTCATCGGGACATCGGGCTCTGCATGAAAACGGAAGGGAACCGCGGCACTCGACGCATCGAGCGCGTCACGGATACCCGTAAAAGGTCAGACGCCGGGGCGGTCGCCCCACAGCAGCTTGTGCAGCTGCAACTGGAAGCGTACCGGCAAACGGTCGACGACGATCCATTCGGCGAGATCGCGCGGCGCGAGCGTGCCCTGCACCGGCGAGAACAGCACCTGGCAGCGCGCGTCGATCGCATGCGCGCGCACGGCTTCGACGGACCATTCATAGTCCGCGCGATCGGCGATCACGAACTTGACCTGGTCGTGCACACGCAGGTGGTCGAGGTTGCTCCACAGGTTGCGCGAGGCCTCGCCCGAACCGGGAGGCTTGAGGTCCACGACGCGGCGCACGCGCGGATCGACCGCAGCGACATCGAGCGCGCCCGACGTCTCGAGCGAGACTTCGTAGCCGGCATCGCAGAGGCGGCGCAGCAGCACGAGGCAACGCTTCTGCGCGAGCGGCTCGCCGCCCGTCACGCAGACGTGGCGCGCGCCGTGCGAGGCGACCTCTTCGAGAATCGCGTCGATGTCGCGCCATTCACCACCGTGGAACGAGTACGTCGTGTCGCACCACGTACAGCGCAGCGGGCAACCCGTGAGGCGCACGAACACGGTGCGCCAGCCGAGGCTGTCGGATTCGCCCTGCAGCGAGTGGAAGATCTCGGTGATGCGGAGACGCCCGTCGGCCGGCGTGGCCTCGGGCGATGCGACGGGAACCGCGGCCACGACGCTCCGGCGCCGCTCAGCGCCGGTTTTCGAGCCTGAGCGCACGCAGGCGGGCCTGCGCGAGACGCGCGACCTGCGTGTCGGGGTATTGCGTGGTGACGTCGGTCAGCGACTTCTCGGCCGATTCCCACTGCTTGAGCTCGTACTGGCAGTAACCCGTCTTGAGCAGCGCGTCGGGCGCCTTCTGGCTCGTCGGGAAACGCGTCAGCAACGTGTTGAACGTCTCGAGCGCGATGCGGTAATTCTGGGTCACGTAATACGACTCGCCGAGCCAGTAATACGCATTGCCCGTAAGCGCGCTGTTCGGATACTGGTCGATGAAGCCCTGGAAGCGGCGTGCCGATTCCGAATAGCGACCGTCCTTGAGCGCGGCGAAGGCTTCGTCGTAGGTGCGCTGCTCGGCGGCCGGATCGGCCGTCGTCGTCGACACCGACTCGGTCGGCGCGACCGGCGGCGGCAGCGCCGACGCGGAACCACCACCGGAGGACGGCGTCAGTGCGGCATCATCGGACGTGAGATTGCCGGTGTCCGACGAGGTCGGCGAACCGAGCTGGATGTCCTCGATCGGCGCAGGCGCATTGCCCTGCGGCGGAAGCGAGGCACCTGCCGCGGCGGCACCGCCCGAAAGGCGCGAGAGGCGCGAATCGAGGTCGAGATACTGGTCCTTGCCGCGACGCTCGAGTTCGCCAAGCTTGTGCTTGAGCTCCTCGACCTGCCCCTGCAGTTCCTGGATCGTCGACTGCAGCGCCTGGACCTGGTTGACCTGGTCGACGCTGTTCTGGCCCTGGCCACGACCGCTGGACTGGTCCTCGAGGCGCTGCACGCGTTCGGCCAGGCTCAGGCGCTGCTGCGCGAGAGCCGGAGACACGAAAGCGACGGCGGTCGCGAGGACCGCCGTCACCTGCAGCGCGAGCTTGGCTGCGCGCGGGTACATCAGTTGGCCGTGTAGACGATCTCGACGCGGCGGTTCTTCGACCACGCCGACTCGTCGTGGCCGCGATCGACCGGACGCTCTTCACCGTAGCTGACGACGTTGAGCTGGCTCGACGACGCACCGGCGCCACCCAGCGCGCTCGAAACGGCGTTGCCGCGGCGCTCGCCGAGGCCGAGGTTGTACTCGCGCGTGCCGCGCTCGTCGGCGTGGCCTTCCAGCGTCACGCGGGCTTCCGGGAACTGGCGCAGGTACTCGGCATGGCACGAGATCTGGGCCTGGAACTCGCCCTTGATCTCGGTGCGGTCGAGATCGAAGTAGACGACGCGCTGACGCAGGCAGGCGTCGGTGTCGAGGTCGCCCTTCTGGTAGCGGCCGGTCGACGGAGCCGAGTCGGTCGTGGCGGTCGAGGTCGGCGTGCTCGGGGTGGGATCCGGCTGCACGACCTTCTTCTTGCACGCGGCGACGCCGGCGACGAGCATGACGGCAGCGAGGATACGGACGGTGTTGTTCATTGGTGTTCCCCTCAAATCGGTTGGCAAGGTGGCGGTGGTTTCAAAACGACAGCAGCAAAGTACCTACACAGCCGGTTGTCCGGCTTTCATTATGAATCAACGCTGGCGGAACGGGCCCCAGGCGGGCTCGCGTACATCGCCTTCGGCGAGTACGAGTCGCTGGCGCACGCGGCCATCGGCCGACACCACGTAGAGCACGCCCCGCGGCCCCTCCGTCGCGGCGTAAAGCACCATGCTCCCGTTCGGCGCGAAACTCGGCGATTCGTCGACGTTGCCGGTCGAGATCTCGCTGTAACCGTTCGTGGCCCGATCCAAAACCGAAATACGATACACGTTTCCATTGCCCTGCGCCATGGCGATCTTCTTGCCGTCGCAACAAATGGATGCTCGCGCATTGTACTGTCCCTGGAAGGTGAGGCGCGTCGCCTCGCCGCCGCCGGACGACATGCTGTAAAGCTGCGGTTTACCCGAGCGGTCCGAGGTGAAGATGATCGAGCGGCCGTCGGCGGCCCACACGGCCTCGACGTCGATCGCGTAATGCGTGGTGAGCTTGGTCTTGCGCTTGGAGGCGAGGTCGAGCACGTAGATCTCGGGATTGCCGCTCTCCGACAGCGTGAGCGCGAGGCGCGTGCCGTCCGGCGAGAACGCCGGGCCGCCGTTGATGCCGCGGCTCGAGGACACGAGCTCGCGCGAGCCGGTCGAGAGATCCTGGATGTAGATCGCCGAGTTGCCGCGCTCGAACGACACGTAGGCGAGGCGGCGACCATCCGGCGACCACGCCGGCGACAGCAGCGGCTCGCGCGAACGCACGACGGTCTGCGGATTGAAGCCGTCCGAGTCGGCGACCATGAGGGCGTAGTTGGTGTTCTGGCCCAGCCCGGTCGAGGTCACGTAGGCGATGCGCGTCCAGAACGCGCCGCGCTCGCCGAGGATCTTCTCGTAGACGAGGTCGGCGATCTGGTGGGCGACACCGCGCAGGTCGCTGCGCTGACCGCTGATGGAAAGACCCAGGATGCGCGACTGGCGCGCGACGTCGAACAGTTCGAACTCGACGCGCAAGGCGCCCTCGCTCGCGTCGGCGATGCGCCCGACGACGAGGTAGTCCTGCTTGAGCATGCGCCACGTCGCGAACTTGACGTCGCCTTCGCGCGTCGGGAATTCGATGATGTCCTGCTTCGCCAAGGTAAAGAATTTGCCCGATCGCGCCAGATCGGCGGACACGACGGCACCGACATCGGTATCGGGCGGAAGACCCGCTCCCTCGAACCCGAACGGTACGACGGCGATCGGCTGCGCCGCGCTGTTGCCCTTGGGAATCTCGATGGTCAGGCCACCTTGAGCCATGGCGAGCGGGCCGGCCACAAGCAGGAACAGCGCGAGGCAGGCACGCAAGGTGTGTCGGTTGATCATGGGTGGTCGGTCCTCTACCCGTCGTATCGGAAAATGAAGGTGATGTCGCGCTCGAACACGTCCTTGTAGCCTTCGTAGGGAAGCGGCGCCGCGCGCATGACGGCCTGCTCGATCGAGTTGCGTGTGGCACCGTCGGCGTTGCACGGTGAAGCCACGCTGACCGAAAGCACGTCGCCGCCCGGAATCTGCACGATGCGCAATGCGCAGCGAAGGCCCATCTGCGTCGATTCGGGACGGTTCCATGCACGCACCACGGCGGCCTGAAGCGCAGCGGAGTAACGTGCGCGCAGGTCGTCGTCCTGGCCGTTCGCGCCGGTCTGTGCCTCTTTCGCTTCCTGCTCGGCCTGCTGCGCAAGCTTGTCCTGCTCGGCCTTCTGCCTGTCGGCGGCGGCCTGGCGGTCCTGCAGCTGCGCGAGCTTTTCCTTCTCGAGCTGCGTCTTCCTCGCGGCGTCCGCGCGCTTCTTGCGGATCTCCTCGAGTTCCTTCTGGCGCGCGGCTTCCTGCTTCTCCTGCTCGAGCTCGATCTGGCGCTGGCGCTGCTTGGCTTCCTGTTCCTTCTTCTGCTGCTCGGCCTTCTCGGCGGCGAGCGCAGCGACGCGCTCCTGATCGACCGTGTCCTGCTTCGGTGGCGGAGGCGGCGGTTCGGGCGGCTTGGGCGTCGGCTTCGGCGCGGGCGGTTCCGGCGTCGGCGGCGGCGCGACGGGTTCGGCCGGTGTCGGCGGCTCGGGTTTCGATTGGGGTTTCGGCGGTGCCGGCTTCGCACGCGTCGCCGACGGTTTCGGCGCTGCGGTCGGACCGACCAGCGTCGCCTCGATGATCGGACCGGGCATGACGACCGGACGCGTCTCGCGCGTCCAGAACACGCCGATCAGCGCCGCGAGCACGATCAGCGCGTGCAGCAGCAGCGAGAAGAGCAGCGCGCGGGCCTTGTCGGAAGTACTCTCCATCGCGCGTCGGTCAGCGCTTCGCCGGAGGCTGCTGGGAGACGGGCTGGCTCATGAGGCCGACCTTCGGCACGCCGGCCGACTGCAGTGCCGCCATGGCCTGGTAGATGCGGCCGTAGGCGACGCGCTCGTCGCCGCCGATCAGCACGGGCACGCCGGGGTTCTGGCGCACGAACGCCGACACCTTGGTGACGAGACCGGCCTCGTCGATCGGCTCGCGGTCGCTGCGGCCGAGCGTGAGGAAGTAGGCGCCGTCCTGGTCGATGCTGACGATGACCGGTTCCTTGTCGTTCTGGATCGCGGTCGCGTTGGACTGCGGCAGCTGGATGTCGACGCCGAGGTTCATGAGCGGCGCCGTGACCATGAAGATGATCAGCAGCACGAGCGTCACGTCGATGTACGGCACGACGTTGATCTCGGCCTTGAGCTTGCGGCGCTTGCGGTAGCGGTGGCTCTGCATCAGGAGGCTCCGGCCACGCGCGTGGCCTGCACGGTCATCGTCAACGCCGTGGCGCGGCGCGCGGGGTTGCGCGCATGCACCGCGGCACCGCCGGCATCAGTCGTCGGCATGGGTCTGGCGCTGCAGG
Source organism: Lysobacteraceae bacterium PS02065 (assembly GCA_029959555.1). Lineage (GTDB taxonomy): Bacteria > Pseudomonadota > Gammaproteobacteria > Xanthomonadales > Rhodanobacteraceae > Dokdonella. The sequence continues at coordinate 182,944 of JASCPI010000001.1, forward strand.
ATCGACGAGAACTCCTCGAGGAAGGTCTCGTAGCGCAGGCTGACGCGCTCGACACGGTTGGCGTAGCGGTTGTACGCCCACACCGCGGGGATCGCCGCGAACAGGCCCATCGCGGTCGCGATGAGCGCCTCGGTGATGCCCGGCGCGACCATCGCGATGGTCGCTTCCTTGACGTTGGCGAGGCCCTGGAACGCGATCATGATGCCCCACACCGTGCCGAACAGGCCGACGTAGGGGCTGATCGAACCGACGTTGGCGAGGAACTCGAGGTTCTGCTCGAGGCGCTCGACCTCGCGCGACTGCGACACGCGCATCGCGCGCTGCGCGCCCTCGAGCAGCGTGCGCGAATCGACGCCGCGGCGCTGGCGCTGGCGCGCGAACTCGCGGAAGCCCGATTCGAAGATCGCCTCGATGCCGGTCACGCGCTCGCCGCTCGCGTTGACCTCCTTGAACAGCGCAGCGAGGTCGGCGCCGGACCAGAAGCGCTCCTCGAACTCGTTGGCGGTGCGGTTGGCCGCGTCGAGCATCGCCTTCTTGCGGAAGATGATGAACCACGAGGCGATCGAGAAGCCGATCAGGATGAGCATGACGATCTTGACGGGCAGGCTCGCGCCCCACATCAAGGCAAGCACGTTGAGGTCGTGGTTCATGTTTTCGCTATCTCGACCAGAAGGTTGTCGGGGATGGGTCGCGGGCGCCAGCGCTCCGCGTCGAGGCAGGCGATGCGCACGCGCGCATCGACGAGGGAAGACGGATCACCCGGTCGCAGCAGCCGCTGCACGATGCCGAAGCTCGCGCCGCGCGCCTCCTCGACGGCGACGGTCGCCTCGAGCAGGTCGTCCAGCCGCGCCGGACGGTTGAAACGCATGTCCACACGATGGACGACGAAGACGATGCCGAGTTCCTCGCGCAACGCCTGCTGCCCGAATCCGCGCGCACGCAGCCATTCGCTGCGCGCACGCTCGAAGAACCGAAGATAGCCGGCGTGGTAGACCACGCCACCGGCATCGGTGTCTTCCCAGTAGACGCGCACGGGCCACGAGAATGCCGGAGCGATCGTGAACGGTTCATTCATCGCCGAACAGTTCCCCGGGCTGCGGCACATTGCGCGGCGGCTTGAGGCCGAGGTGGCGCCACGCCTTCTGGGTCACCATGCGGCCGCGCGCGGTGCGCACGAGGAAGCCCTGCTGGATCAGGAACGGCTCGACGACGTCCTCGAGCGTGCCGCGCTCCTCGCTGAGCGCGGCGGCCAGCGACTCGACGCCGACCGGGCCGCCATCGAAGTGCTCGATGATCGTGTTGAGCATCCGGCGGTCGAGCGCGTCGAAGCCTTCGGCGTCGACCTTGAGCATCGCGAGCGCGTCGTCGGCCACCTTCGCGGTGATGACGCCGTCGGCGCGGATCTCGGCGAAGTCGCGCACGCGGCGCAGCAGGCGGTTGGCAATGCGCGGCGTGCCGCGCGAGCGGCGCGCGATCTCGACGGCACCGTCGGCGTCGCAGGCGATGCCGAGGATCACGGCCGCACGGCGCACGATCGCGGCGAGCTCGGTCGTCGTGTAGAACTCGAGGCGCTGCACGATGCCGAAGCGGTCGCGCAGCGGCGCTGTGAGCAGGCCCGCCCGCGTGGTCGCGCCGATCAGCGTGAACGGCGGCAGGTCGAGCTTGATCGAACGCGCGGCCGGGCCCTCGCCGATCATGATGTCGATCTGGAAATCCTCGAGCGCCGGATACAGCACTTCCTCGACGACCGGCGACAGGCGGTGGATCTCGTCGACGAACAGCACGTCGCGCGGCTGCAGGTTGGTCAGCAGCGCGGCGAGGTCACCGGCGCGCTCGAGGACCGGGCCGGACGTGGTGCGCAGGCTCACGCCGAGTTCGTTCGCGATCACGTGCGAGAGCGTGGTCTTGCCGAGTCCGGGCGGCCCGAAGATGAGCACGTGGTCGAGCGCGCCACCGCGGCGGCGCGCCGCCTCGATCGCGATGCCGAGCTGCTCGCGGACGGTTTCCTGGCCCAGGTACTCGCCGAGGCGCTGCGGACGGATGCTCGCCTCGATGAGTTCGTCGTCACGGTTGGCGCTGGCGGCGATGAGGCGATCGGTCATCGGAAGATCGGCGTGGCGCTCGGCCGGCAGGAATGCCGGCGATTATCGTCGGGTTCGGTCGCGCGTGATAGCGGCACGCGTGCCCGCGAACGAATCTTTACGTGCAGCTCAGATCTCGACCTGCGTGCCGAGTTCGATGAGGCGGTTGCCCGGAATCTGGAAGAACGCGGTCGCCGGCGTGGCGTTGCGCTGCAAGAACGAGAACAGGCGGTCGCGCCACAGCATCATGCCCGGACGATCGCCCGCGATGATGCTCTCGCGGCTCAGGAAGAACGTCGTGTCCATCATGTCGAACGGGAAGCTGCACTGGGTGACGCGTGCGAGCGCGCTCGGGATGTCCGGATCCTCGGCGAAGCCGTAGCGCAGGATCAGCAGGTAGAACTCGTCGGCCAGCGGGCGCACCTCGATGCGGTCGCCCGGCTCGGCGAACGGCTCGTCGAGGATGTCGACCGTGAGCACGACGTTGCGCTCGTGCAGCACCTTGTTGTGCTTGAGGTTGTGCAGCAGCGCATTCGGCACGCCGTCGCGGTTCGCGGTCAGGAACACCGCCGTGCCGGGCACGCGCACGGGTGGATGCGCGCTGATCGAGGCGATGAATGGCGCCAGCGCGAGACCGCCGCGGCGCACCTCGCGCAGCACGAGCTCGCGACCGCGCCGCCACGTAATCAGGATCGTGAACACGCCGATGCCGAGCGCGAGCGGGAACCAGCCACCGTATTCGATCTTGTCGGCGACCGCGGTCAGCAGCACGACGTCGATGCCGAGGAACAGCACGCAGGCCAGGCCGACCGCGAAGCGGTTCCAGCCCCAGACGCGCCGCGCGACGACGACCACGAGCAGCGTGTTCATGAGCATCGTGCCGACCACGGCGAGGCCGTAGGCGGCGACGAGGTTCTCCGACGAGCGGAAGCCGATCACGGCGGCGATCGTCAGCACGAGCAGGATGCGGTTGATCCACGGCAGGTAGATCTGGCCGATCGTCTCGCGTGAGGTGTGCAGTACCTGCAGGCGCGGCAGGTAGCCGAGCTGCATGGCCTGGCGCGCCATCGAGAACGTGCCCGAGATGACCGCCTGCGAGGCGACGATCGTCGCCATCGTCGCGAGCACGATCATCGGGATCAGCAGCGACGGCGGCACGAGCAGGTAGAACGGATTCGCGGCCTTGGCCGGATCGGCGAGCACGAGCGCGCCCTGCCCCAGGTAATTGAGCATGAGGCACGGCAGCACGAGTGCGAACCACACGATGCGGATCGGCGTGCGTCCGAAGTGGCCCATGTCCGAATACAGCGCCTCGGCACCCGTGATCGCGAGCACCACGGCGCCCATCGCGAAGATCGCGAACTTGCCGTTGTGGGCGAAGAACACGATCGCGTGGTGCGGGCTCAGCGCGCTGAGCACGTGCGGCTCCTGCAGGATGCCGTGCACGCCGAGCGCACCGAGGGTCAGGAACCACACCAGCGTGACCGGCGCGAAGACCGGTCCGACGCGGCTCGTGCCGTGCTTCTGGATCGCGAACAGGCCGAGCAGGATCAGCACCGTGACCGGCACGACGAACGGGTGCAGTTCCGGCCGGATCACCTCGATGCCCTCGACCGCCGACAGCACCGAGATCGCCGGCGTGACCACGCCGTCGCCGAAGAACAGCGCCGCGCCGAACAGGCCAATGACCATGAGCACCCAGCGCGTGCGCACGCTCTGCACGCCGCGCTGCGCGAGCGCCATGAGCGCCATGATGCCGCCCTCGCCCTTGTTGTCGGCGCGCAGGATGAAGGTCGCGTACTTGACCGAGACGACGAGGATCAGCGACCAGAAGATCAGCGACAGCACGCCGAGCACGTTCTCGCGCCCGACCTCGACGCCGTGCTGGCCGAAAGCCTCGCGGAACGCGTAGAGCGGGCTGGTGCCGATGTCGCCGTAGACGACGCCGATCGCGCCGAAGCACAGCGCGAGCAGCTTCGTGCGGCCGTGGCCGCCGGAAGACGTGGACGTCATGGAAAGATGCCTCGATGGGTCAGCGCAGCGCCGCCTTGAGCGCCTTGCGGATGATGTCCTCGGCCGTGTCGCCGGCCGCGTGCGCGTCCTTGACGAGGCGCGTGACCTCGGCGGGCTTGTAGCCGAGCGACTGCAGCGCGACGCTGGCCTCGGCGACCGGATCCTTCGGCACCTCGCCGAAGGCGGTCATCGGCGCGCCGCCCGAGCCGAAGCCGTCGACGCGGTCGCGCAGCTCCAGCACCATGCGCTCGGCGGTCTTCTTGCCGATGCCCGGGATGCGCGTCAGCGCGGCGTGGTCGCCGGTCTGCACGAAGCGCGCGAAGTCGTCGACGGATACGCCCGACAGCACCGCGAGCGCGATCTTCGCGCCGATGCCGCTGACCTTCTGCACGCCACGGAACAGGCTGCGCTCGGCCTCGCGCAGGAAGCCGTACAACGCGACGGCATCCTCCTTGACCGCGTAATGCGTGACCAGCGTGACCTCGCGGCCGACGTCGGGCAGGTCGTAGAACGTCGACATCGGCACCTCGAGCTCGTAGCCGACGCCGTTGACGTCGACGAGCAGCCACGGCGGCTGCTTGGTCACGAGGATGCCCTTGAGCCGGCCGATCATCGGCGGCGCCTCCACGAGGCGCGCGCGAGGCCGACGCCGAGCAGGCTCGCACGCGTGTTCGCATGCGTGACCGCGATCGCGAGCGCGTCGGCGGCGTCCGCCTGCAACGGCCCCTGCAGGCCGAGCAGCACGCCGATCATGTGCTGCACCTGGGTCTTGTCGGCCGCGCCGCCACCGACGACCGCCTTCTTGACCTCGCTCGGCGCGTATTCGGTGAGCACGAGGCCCATGCTGACCGCGGCGCAGATCGCCGCGCCGCGCGCCTGGCCGAGCTTGAGCGCCGAATCGGCGTTGCGCGCCATGAAAATGCTCTCGATCGCGACCTCGGTCGGCGCGTGCTCCTCGATGAGCGCGCGCACGTCGTCGAAGATCTGCTTGAGACGCAGGTGGAACGTGTCGTTGCCGAGCAGGCGGATCGCGCTGTGGTGCACGTGCGTGGTGCGCCCGTCGGGACCGACGTCGATGATGCCGATGCCGGTGCGCTGGCTGCCCGGATCGATGCCGAGGATGCGTACGGGCGACGCGTTCGTGGGCGACACGGCCCGCGTGGCGAGCAGCCTCGTCATCGCGCGGCATCCCGCGTGGCGAGGCGACACGATCGCGCACGCACCGCGCCTGCCGCTGCCCTGACGACATCCCGCCGATCGTTCATGCCTGCCCACCGGAAGCCCGGCGCGCAGTATACGACCGCGCCGGGGCGGCCCGTGATGCTCGCATCGTCGGATGGCACGGTGTTCATGCCGCGGGCGGGAAGCGTCCGGCACGCAGGAACGAGGCCGTCAGCGCGGCGACCTCGTCGGAGAACACGAGGCCCGAATGCGTCGAGGCCACGATGCGGTGATCGGTCGCACCCGGCAACTGCGTTTCCTCGACGCTGACCGTGCCGTCGTTCGGACCGTCGAAACGGCCGAAGAAGCGGCCGAGGCCGAGCGGCGTGCGCCCGGCGACGATGCCGAGCTCGCGCGCAGCGTCCCAGCGCTCGAAACCGCGCGTGAGGATCGGCGCGCTGCGGCCCATGACCCAGCGCGCGGCCGGCACCTTGCCGACGCCACGCGCCGCCGCGCTGCCGCGCAACGGGGCGCCGAGGCAGACGACGCGTCCAGGCGGAAGATCGCCACGACGCAGCAACGTCTCGACCGCGAGCATGCCGCCGAGGCTGTGGCCGACGAGGTGCACGGGGCCGTCGACCGCACGCATGCGCGCAGCGAGACGATCGACGGCGAGATCGAAATCGCCGCTCACGCTCGCGTAGTCGAACGATTCCAGCGACGCGAAACCGGCCGCGCGCAGGCGCCGTGCGAACGGCGCCATCGTGAAGCCGCGCATCCAGATGCCGTGCAGCAGGACGACGTGGTCGTTCACGCGCGGGGTCCGTCGCTCCGGATCAGGCTTTCTTGTCGGGCTCGACGACCTGCACGTGCAGCTCGCGCAGCTGCGCCGCCGGGATCGGCGAGGGTGCGGAGGTCATGAGGCATTGCGCGCTCGCGGTCTTCGGGAACGCGATGACGTCGCGGATCGACTCGGTGCCCGCCATCAGCGCGGCGATGCGGTCGATGCCGAACGCGATGCCGCCGTGCGGCGGCGCGCCGAAGCGCAGTGCCTCGAGCAGGAAACCGAACTTCGCCTTGGCTTCCTCGGCGCCGATGCCGAGCAGCTCGAACACGGCGCTCTGCATGTCGCTGCGGTGGATGCGGATCGAACCGCCGCCGATCTCGTTGCCGTTGAGCACCATGTCGTAGCCGCGCGAGACCGCGTGCGCGGCATTCGCGTTGAGGTCGGCGACGTCGTCGATCTTCGGCGCCGTGAACGGGTGATGCAGGGCGACGTAACGACCGGCTTCGGCGTCGTACTCGAACATCGGGAAGTCGACGACCCACAGCGGGCGCCAACCTTCGGCGACGAGGCCGAGGTCGCGCGCCACCTTGAGGCGCAGCGCGCCGAGCACGTCGCAGACCACCTTGTAGCTGCCTGCGCCGAACAGCACGAGGTCGCCGTCGGCGGCGCCGGTCGCGGCGAGCACGCCCTCGAGCGCCGCATCGTCGAGGAACTTGGCGACCGGCGAGTTGATGCCGTCGCGGCCCTTGGCGCGCTCTTCCACGCGCATCCACGCGAGGCCCTTGGCACCGTACTTCGCGGCGAGCTGACCGAGCTCGTCGATCTGCTTGCGCGAGAACACCGCGCCACCCGGCACGCGCAGCGCGGCGACGCGGCCGGCCGGATCGTTGGCCGGTTCGGCGAACACCTTGAACTCGACGTGGCGCACGTGCTCGGCGACGTCGACGAGCTCGAGGTCGATGCGCAGGTCCGGCTTGTCCGAACCGTAGCGACGCATCGCCTCGGCGTAGGTCATGCGCGGGAACGCGGCATCGAGCTCGACACCGGCGACCTCGCGGAAGATCTCGCGGATCATGCCCTCGACGGCATCCTGCACGTCGCGCTCGCCGACGAACGCGAACTCCATGTCGAGCTGGGTGAATTCGGGCTGGCGGTCGGCGCGCAGATCCTCGTCGCGGAAGCAGCGCGCGATCTGGTAGTAGCGGTCGAAGCCGGCCACCATGAGCAGCTGCTTGAACAGCTGCGGCGACTGCGGCAGCGCGAAGAATTCGCCCGGATGCACGCGGCTCGGCACGAGGTAGTCGCGCGCGCCCTCGGGCGTGGCCTTGGTCAGGATCGGCGTCTCGAGGTCCTGGAAGCCGCGCGCGTCGAGCCAGCGGCGCAGCGCCGCGACGAGGCGCGTGCGCATGCGCATCTTGCGCTGCATGTCCGGGCGGCGCAGGTCGAGGTAGCGGTAGGTGAGACGCGTCTCCTCGCTCGGGTTCTCGTGCAGCGCGAACGGCAGGTTCGCCGCCGCGTTGAGGATCTCGATGCGCGCGGCGAGCACTTCCACCTGGCCGCTGCGCAGCTTCTCGTTCGCGGCGATGCGGCGGCGCACGTCGCCCGACACGCTCACGCAGTACTCGTAGCCGAGCTCGCCGGCGACCGCGAAGGCCTCGGCCGACTCGCGCTCGACGACGATCTGCACGACGCCCTCGTGATCGCGCAGGTCGACGAACGCGACGTGGCTCTGCAGGCGGACCGTATCGACCCAGCCGCACAGCGTGACGGTCTGCCCGACCAGGGATTCGTCGACGAGGCCGCAAAAATGACTGCGCATGGGGAACGGTGGCTCCGGGGAAAGGCGCGGAATGCTATAGCCGATGTTGCGACACCGCAAACGAGAACGCCCGCCTTGCGGCGGGCGTTCCCTGCGTCATCGGTGCGTGGCGCGGACTCAGCGCCAGCGACGGCCCACCGAGAAGAACGCGGCACAGCCGCGGTCGACCCATACGCCGGCGCGGTTGTAGCCCCACGTGCGGCCCTCGATGCACGCCGTGTCGGACAACTGGCGCTCGATGCGCACGCGACCGGCCGGGCCGATGTCGACCTGGCAGAAGCGGTAGCGGAAGTCGCTGCTCGAGCACGACAGGCGGATCTCGCGATCCCAGTCCGGACCGGGCGCCCAGCCGCCCGGACCACCCGGCCCCGGACGACCGCCACCACGACCGGCCTCGACGAACACGCCGGCGCAGCCGCGGTCCACCCACAGGCCACGGCGATCGATGCCCCAGGTCTGGCCACGCACGCAGCGCGCGCTCGACGTCTGGCGGGCCAGGTCGGCCTCGCGCCACGACACGTCGCAACGGGTCAGGCGGTAGTCACGGCTGTTGCACTCGACGCGGTCCGGGCCGTAGCCACCGCGCGGCGGCTGCGCCTCGGCCTGCTGCGGCATCGCCGCGAATGCACCGGCCACGACCAGTCCCAAAGCTGCCCAAGTCTTCATCGCGTCCCCACTCCTTCGATTGTTCGTGAACAGAAGTAGTGTAGGCAGACGAAACCTGAACAGCTGCGTATCAGGATGCGGGCGTGTCGCTCTTCGGCGCGGGCTTGGCAGGCTCGCTCTTGGGCGACTCCTTCGGCGCGTCGCCACCCGACGAGGTCGCGGACGACGATCCGCCCTCTTCCTTGCTCGTGAGGTTGCGCTTCTTGTCGCCGTCCTTCTTGAAATCGGTCTCGTACCAGCCCGAGCCGGACAGACGGAACGCCGGTGCGGTCAGGCAGCGCTTCACGCCGGTGCCGCCGCACTCGGGACAGTCGGTCGGATCGGGATCGGACAGCTTCTGCAAGCGCTCGAAGCGGTGGCCACAGGCGGGGCATTCGAATTCGTAGATCGGCATGGCGTGTCCGTGCGTTCGCGTGTTCGGTTCGTCGGGGCGGCGCGCGACATGGTGGCACGGCGCGCGCTTTCAATCGGGGGCGGCGAGCATGACGCGTCGCAACATTCCGTGCTAGGGTAAAAACCCACCTACGAAAGACGGACCGATGCTGGCGTTGATCGCCCCATTGTCCGCGCTGCTCGGCGGCGTGGCGTTACTTCTTCTCGGCAGCGGGCTGTTCGGCACGCTGCTCGCGGTACGCGGAGGCCTCGAGGGCTTCAGCGCGCAGACGATCGGCCTGATCTCGTCGGCTTACTTCGTCGGCTTCTTCGGCGGCACCCTGTTCGCGCCCGCGCTGATCCGCCGCATCGGCCACATCCGTGCTTTCGCGTTCGCAGCCGGCGCCACCGGTGCACTCGTGCTGCTGCACGCGATCCTCGTCGATCCGCTCGCCTGGGTCGTGCTGCGCATCGGTGTCGGCGCGATGCTGGTCGTGCTCTACACCGTGATCGAGAGCTGGCTCAACGCGGCCGCGCCGGCCGAACGCCGCGCGCAGGTGTTCGCGACCTACATGCTGGTCAACCTCGGTGCGCTCGCGGTCGGCCAGCAGTTCCTGCGCCTCGCCGATGCCGGCGGCTTCGTGCTGTTCGCGGTGGTCGCGATGCTGGTCTCGCTCGCGGTCATGCCGGTCACATGGACACGCCTCGGCCAGCCCGCGCAACCCACGGCGACGCGACTCGGCGTGCGCGACCTCGCGCGCATCGCACCGTCGGCGATCGCCGGCACGCTCGCCTCGGGTTTCGCGCTCGGCGCGTTCTGGGGCCTCGGCCCGGTCTACGCGGCGCGCATCGGCCTCGACGACGGCGGCGTCGCCACGTTCATGAGCTGGACCATCGTCGGCGGCGCCGCGCTGCAGTTGCCGCTCGGCCGCCTGTCCGACCGCATGGACCGCCGCAGCGTGCTCGCCGCGAGCGGCGCGGGCGCCGCGCTCGCCGCGCTGCTCGTGCTCGCGCTCGGCGACGGCACCGCGATGCTCGTGGCGATGTTCGCGTTCGGCGGCCTGTCGTTCGCGGTGTATCCGCTCGCGGTCGCCCATCTCATCGACCGCATCCCCGTCGACCGCGTACTCGCCGGCAGCAGCAGCCTGCTGCTCGTGCACGGCGTCGCCTCGGCGATCGGCCCGCTGCTCGCGGGTTTCCTCATGACGCGCAGCGGCGCACCCGGTGCGCTGCTCGTGTACTCGGGCGTGGTGTTCGGCCTCATGGCCGCCTACGTCTGGCAGCGCCGCGCGCGCCGCGACGAGGCCGCGCACGACGCGAACTTCCTGCCGATGCTGCGCACGACGCCGCAGGCACTCGAACTCATGCCCGCCGCGCGCGACGCGCGCGAGCCCTGACCGCCCGGCATGGTCGCCACGGCCCGCCCGGGGAAGGCGGGGCCGTCGCTCGTCTTCGTTTTCCCTTCCGTTCCATCCTGCAAGGAGCCGTCTTGGCCATCGATCTCCATTCCGACACCCTCACCCCAGCCCTTTCCTCCTCGTCGCGCAAGCGCCTCGTGCTCGCCACGGATCTCGACGGCACGTTCCTCGCCGGCGACGCCGCGCAACGCACCCAGCTCTACCAGACGCTCGCGCGCCGCGACGACGTCACCCTCGTCTACGTGACCGGCCGCGGCCTCGAGGCGGTGTTGCCGCTGCTCGCCGATCCGATCCTGCCGCGCCCGCGCTACATCGTCTGCGACGTCGGTGCGACCGTCGTCGACGGCACCACGCTGCAGACGGTGCAGCCGTTGCAGGCCTCGATAGAGGCACTGTGGCCGGGAGAGCACGCCGTCGCGCGCGCCGTCACCGGCATTTGCGGTCTCGAACGCCAGGACGTGCCGCAACAGCGGCGCTGCTCGTACTTCTGCGACGAGGCCGCGATCGGCCAGGACCTCCGCGACGCCGTCGCGGGCATCGACTGCGACCTGCTGTTCTCGGCCGGCCGCTACCTCGACGTGCTGCCCAAGGGCGTGGACAAGGGGCGCACGCTGCGCGCCCTCGTGCAGCACCTCGGCGTCGATCCCGCGCACGTCCTCGTCGCCGGCGACACGCTCAACGACCTGTCCATGTACCGCGAAGGCTTCCGCGGTGTCTGCGTCGGCGATTCGGAACCCGCGCTGCTCGCGGCGACGCACGGCCAGCCGCACGTGCTGCATGCCGATGCGACCGGCTGCGGCGGCATCCTCGAGGCGATCGCGCATTTCGGCATGCTCGATGCTGGGACATTCATGCCCCAGCCGAGCGATGCACCGGCCGGCCGTGCCGATCTCGTCATCGTCTACCACCGCCTGCCGTACGAGGAGGTGCTCGCGAACGGCCGCATCGAGCGCCGCCCGCACCGCTCGCCGAACGGCATCATCCCGACCCTGCTGTCGTTCTTCGGCGACGGCCGCGAAGGCTCGTGGATCGCATGGACAGGCCAGTCGACCGCGCATCCCGACTATCGCGTGCACGCGGCTGTCGACCTCGAGCGCTACCCGAACCTGCGTACGGCGCTCGTGCCGCTCACGCCCGACGACATCGACGTGTTCTACCGGCGCTTCTCGAAGGAGGCCTTCTGGCCGCTGCTGCACACGTTCTGGGAGCGCGCGCAGTTCCGCGACGACCACTGGCAGGTGTTCCTGCGCGTGAACCGTGCGTTCGCCGAAGCCGCCGCGCGCGAGGCTGCACCCGGTGCGACCGTGTGGATCCACGACTACAACCTGTGGATGGTGCCGGCGTACCTGCGCGAGGCGCGCCCGGATGTGCGCATCGCATTCTTCCACCACACCCACTTCCCTTCCGCCGACGTATTCAACGTGGTGCCGTGGCGCCGCGAGATCGTCGCGAGCCTGCTGCAGTGCGACTACATCGGCTTCCACGTGCCGCGCCAGGTCGAGAACTTCGTCGACGTCGCGCGCGGCGCGCTGCCGGTCAAGGTGACGCGGCGCGAGAGCTGTGCGCCGCGCTTCCTGACTTATGGCTGCGCGGTCGGACTCGACCGCTACACGCGCGGCATCGAGGCCGGCGGACGCGAGGTGCGCCTCGGCGCACATCCGGTCGGGCTCGACGTCGCGCGCGTGCGCGACGTGCTCGCGCGCGACGACGTGAAGCAGCGCACCGGCGTGCTGCGTCGCTCGCTCGAGGGCCAGCACGTGATGCTGTCGGTCGAGCGCCTCGACTACACCAAGGGCACGCTCGAGAAGCTGCTCGCCTACGAGCGCCTGCTCGAGACCTCGCCGGACCTGCACCGCGCGGTCACGCTCGTGTGCATCTGCGTGCCGGCGTCCGGCGGCATGGGTGTCTACGACGAACTGCAGACGCAGATCGAGCAGGTCGTCGGCCGCATCAAGGGGCGTTTCTCGCAGGTCGACTGGACGCCGCTGCAGTTCTTCTTCCGGCCGCTGCCGTTCGACGAACTGGCCGCGTGGTACGCGGTCGCCGACACGATGTGGATCACGCCGCTGCGCGACGGCCTCAACCTCGTCGCCAAGGAGTACGTCGCCGTGCAAGGCCTCACCAGGGGACGCGGCGTGCTGCTGCTGTCGGAGTTCGCCGGCGTCGCCGCGGAGCTCAAGGGCGCCGTGCTGACCAATCCGCACGACATCAACGATCTCGTCGCGCAGGCCCGCCATGCGATCGGCATGAACCGGCACGAGGCACGCAGCCGCATGCGCCAGATGTTCGACATCGTGCAGCACCGCGACATCGCCCGCTGGGGACGCGAGTTCCTCGCCGCCGTGCGTGGCGAACCCTCGGCGACCGCGACGCGCTTCACGCGTGGATCGACCTCGTGAAGCGCGCTCCGCCCCCCATCCGGCGCTGACCATCGGGAGCATCGAAGGCGGACACGGGAGAGTCGTGCTCCCGTGTCGCTCGCTTACGACTTCTCGAACACGAGGTGCCCGCCCTCGGCCTCGACCGCGATCGTGTCGCCCGATGCGAAGCGCCCCTCGAGGATCTCGCGTGCAAGCGGGTTCTCGAGCTGCTGCTGGATCGCGCGCTTGAGCGGCCGCGCACCGTACACGGGATCGAAACCGACGTTGCCGAGCAGATCGAGCGCCTTGTCGCTGATCGACAGGCGCAGCTGGCGCTCGGCGAGGCGCTTGCCGAGGTAGTCCGTCTGGATGCGCGCGATGTGGCGGATCTGCGCCTTCTCGAGCGGCCTGAACACGACGATCTCGTCGAGGCGGTTGATGAACTCGGGGCGGAAGTGCGCCTGCACGACGCCCATGACCGCAGCCTTCATCTGCGTGTACTGCGCCTCGTCGCCGCCGGCGAGTTCCTGGATGTACTGCGAGCCGAGGTTCGAGGTCATGACGATGACCGTGTTGCGGAAATCCACCGTGCGGCCCTGGCCGTCGGTGAGGCGGCCGTCGTCGAGCACCTGCAGCAGGATGTTGAAGACGTCGGGGTGCGCCTTCTCGACCTCGTCGAGCAGGATCACGCTGTACGGACGACGCCGCACGGCCTCGGTCAGGTAACCGCCCTCGTCGTAGCCGACATAGCCCGGGGGCGCGCCGATGAGCCGGCTCACGGAGTGCTTCTCCATGAACTCGCTCATGTCGATGCGCACCATCGCTTCCTCGGTGTCGAACAGGAACGACGCGAGCGCCTTGCACAGCTCGGTCTTGCCGACGCCGGTCGGGCCGAGGAACAGGAACGAGCCATTCGGCCGGTTCGGATCCGACAGGCCGGCACGCGAGCGACGGATCGCATCGGACACGGCCTTGACCGCCTCGTCCTGGCCGACGACGCGATGGTGCAGCTCGTCCTCCATGCGCAGCAGCTTGTCGCGCTCGCCCTCGAGCATCTTGCTGACCGGGATGCCGGTCCAGCGCGCGACCACCTCGGCGATCTCCTCGGCCGTGACCTTGTCCTGCAGCAGGCGGAAACCCTGCTGCTCGGTCTCGGCAGCGGCGGCGAGCTGCTTCTCGAGCTGCGGGATGCGTCCGTACTGGATTTCCGAGACCCTCGCGAAATCCTGCTGGCGCATCGCCGCGTCCATCTCCACGCGCGCCTGCTCGATCGCTTCCTTGATCTTCGTCGTGCCGGTGACGGCGGCCTTCTCGGCCTTCCAGATCTCCTCGAGGTCCGAGAAGTCGCGCTCGAGCACGTCGATCTCGCCTTCGAGGTCGGCGAGGCGCTGCTTCGATTCGGCGTCCTTCTCCTTGCGCAGCGCCTCGCGCTGGATCTTGAGCTGGATCAGGCGGCGCTCCTTGCGGTCGAGCTCCTCGGGCTTGGAGTCGATCTCCATGCGGATGCGGCTCGCGGCCTCGTCCATGAGGTCGATCGCCTTGTCGGGCAGCTGGCGGTCCGGGATGTAGCGGTGCGACAGCGTCGCCGCGGCGACGATCGCAGGATCGGTGATCTCGACGCCGTGATGCACGGCGTAACGCTCCTTGAGGCCGCGCAGGATCGCGATCGTGTCCTCCACGCTGGGCTCGCCGACCAGCACCTTCTGGAAGCGGCGCTCGAGCGCGGCGTCCTTCTCGATGTACTTGCGGTACTCGTCGAGCGTGGTCGCGCCGACACAGTGCAGCTCGCCGCGTGCGAGCGCGGGCTTGAGCATGTTGCCCGCGTCCATCGCGCCCTCGGCCTTGCCGGCACCGACCATCGTGTGCAGCTCGTCGATGAACAGGATCACGCGGCCTTCCTGCTTGGCGAGGTCGTTGAGCACGCCCTTGAGGCGCTCCTCGAACTCGCCGCGGAACTTCGCGCCGGCGATCAGCGCGCCCATGTCCAGCGACAGCACGCGCTTGTCGCGCAGGCCTTCGGGGACCTCGTTATGGACGATGCGCTGGGCGAGGCCTTCGACGATCGCGGTCTTGCCGACGCCGGGCTCGCCGATCAGCACGGGGTTGTTCTTGGTGCGCCGCTGCAGCACCTGCACGACGCGGCGGATCTCCTCGTCGCGGCCGACCACCGGATCGAGCTTGCCGGCCTCGGCGCGCGCGGTGAGGTCGATGCAGTACTTCTCGAGCGCCTGGCGGTTCTCCTCGGCGTTCGCGTCGGCGACCTTCTCGCCGCCGCGCATCGCCTCGATCGCGCCCTCGAGACGCGCCTTGTCGGCGCCGGTCGCCTTGAGCGCGGCGCCGACCTCGCCCTTGTCGTCGAGCGCGGCGAGCACGAACAGTTCGCTCGCGATGAAGGCGTCGCCACGCTGCTGGGCGAGCTTGTCGGTGAGGTTGAGCAGGCGACCGAGGTCGTTGCCGACACCGATGTTGCCTTCCTGGCCGGCGACCTTGGGCAGGCGGTCGAGGATCTGGCCGAGGCGCGTGCGCAGCGCGGCGACGTTGACGCCGGACTGCGCCAGCATCGGCTGTGTCGACCCGCCCTGCTGGTCGAGTAGCGCGGTCATCACGTGCACGGGCTCGAGCATGTTGTGGTCGCGCCCCACGGCCAGGCTCTGCGCGTCGGCGAGGGCCTGCTGGAAGCGCGAGGTCAGTTTGTCCATGCGCATGGAGGAAAACCCTTCTGCAAAGAGAGCCGGAACGATCCGGCGGATGGCCCTCAAATGTGGGCGTGCCGGCGCGGTTCCAAGCGATCCGCAGGCATGCCGGGCGCCGTCGACAGCGGACGCGTTCCCCTGACCTTCATGCGGCGACCGCGATGCTCCGGATTCCGCCCCACGACTGGCCCGCACCGAGGTTCGACGCGCCGCGCCATGACCGACGCCACGACCGTTTCGCCACCGTTGCCTGCGCCGCCGTCGCTGCCCGCCCATGCAGCGCTGTTCCTCGACCTCGACGGCACGCTGCTCGATTTCGCATTGCATCCGCAGGAGGTGATCGTCGCAGAGTCCCTGCGTCGCTCGCTCGCCCGCCTGCGCCACGCACTCGGCGGCGCGCTCGCGCTCGTGAGCGGCCGGCCCGTCGCCGAGATCGACAGCCTCATGGACTGGCACGGCGATGCCGCAGGGCTGCACGGCGCGCAATGGCGCGAGGACGGCGGTGAACTGCAGGCGCTTGCCATCGCGCCGGCCGCGCTCGACGAGGCACGTCGCGCGGCGCTCGCGTTCGTCGAGACCTTGCCGACCGGCGTCTTCATCGAGGACAAGACCGATGCGCTCGCCCTGCACTACCGCCTCGTGCCCGAGGCCGCCGCCGCGGTCGCACTCGCGGCCGACGACCTCCTGCGCATCGCGGGTTCAGGTTTTGCACTGCAGCATGGAAACCGCGTGATCGAGCTCAAACCGGCCGGCGTCGACAAGGGTGTCGCGATCGCACGCTTCATGTCCCGCGCACCGTTCGAAGGCTGCACGCCGTGGATGCTCGGCGACGACCTCACCGACGAGCACGCGTTCCGGCATGTGAACGAACGCGGCGGCACGAGCGTGATCGTCGGTCCTCGCTGGCCGACCGATGCACGTCACGCATTGGCGACGCCGCAGGCCGTGCGCGACTGGCTCGCACTCGAGGCCGACCGGCTCGATCCCGCCCCGCACGAGGAGAACCGATGACGTCACCGCCCGCTTCACTCGAACTCGGCCTGATCGGCAACGGCAGCTTCAGCGCACTGCTCGACGCGCGCGCCCGCATCGTGTGGTCGTGCCTGCCGACCTTCGACGGCGATCCGGTGTTCTGCGACCTGCTGTCGCCGACCACGCCCGATGCCGGCTTCTTCGAAGTCGCGCTCGAAGGCTTCACGGCGAGCCGCCAGCACTACCTCGACAATTCCGCGGTCCTCGTGACGCGCCTCGACGCCGCCGACGGCAGCTCGGTCGAAGTGTTCGACTTCGCACCACGCTACAAGCGCCACGGCCGCATCTTCCATCCGATGGGCATGATCCGCCGCATCCGCCCGCTGTCCGGTGCGCCGCGCATCCGCCTGCGCCTGCGCCCGCTGGTCGGCTACGGCGCGCGCGTGCCCGAACGCACCGCCGGATCGAACCACGTGCGCTGGCTGCTCGACGACGTCGTGCTGCGCGCGACCACCGACGCGCCGCTGCCGATGCTGCTCGACGAGCTGCCGTTCCTGCTCGACCGCGAGATGCACGTCGTGCTCGGCCCAGACGAGACCCTGCCCGAAAGCCCTTCGCGCTACGTGCGCGATGCGCTCGAATCCACGCTCGACTACTGGCACGAGTGGGTGCGTTACCTGTCCATCCCAGCCGAGTGGCAGGAGGCCGTGATCCGCGCCGCGATCACGCTCAAGCTGTGCCAGCACGAAGGTACCGGCGCGATCGTGGCCGCGATGACGACGTCGATCCCCGAGGCGCCGCACACGGTGCGCAACTGGGATTACCGCTTCTGCTGGCTGCGCGATGCCGCGTTCGTCGTGCGCGCACTCAACCGCCTCGGCGCGACGCGCAGCATGGAGGAATACCTGCGCTACCTGTTCAACCTCGCCGCCGCCGACGGCGCACTCGCGCCGGTCTACGGCATCCGCTTCGAGCGCGAGCTGCACGAAGGCGAGGCCGCGCATCTCGACGGCTACCGCGGCATGAAACCCGTGCGCATCGGCAACGACGCGTGGCGGCAGGTGCAGCACGACGTCTACGGCAGCGTCGTGCTCGCGGCGACGCAGCTGTTCTTCGACCGTCGCCTGGTCACACCCGGCGACGAGGCCGCGTTCCGTCGCCTCGAACCCTCGGGCGACGCGGCCTGGCGCCTGCACGACCAGCCCGATGCCGGCCTATGGGAGTTCCGCGGCCGCGCGTCCGTGCACACGTACTCGGCCGTCATGTGCTGGGCCGCCTGCGACCGTCTCGCGCGCATCGCCGCCCACCTCGGCCTCGACCAGCGCGAGACCCACTGGCGGCAACGCGCCAACGCGATGCGCGCCACGATCCTCGCGCGTGCCGTGCATGCCGACGGCCATTTCGTCGACGCGTTCGAGGGCGACGGCCTCGACGCGAGCCTGCTGCTGCTCGCCGAGCTCGGCTTCGTCGAGGCGAACGATCCACGTTACGTGGCCACCGTCGAAGCGGTCGGACGCGGCCTCTCGCGCGGCCGCCATATGTTCCGCTACATCGCACCGGACGATTTCGGCGCTCCCGAGACGAGCTTCACGATCTGCAATTTCTGGTACGTCGACGCACTCGCCGCGATCGGCCGCAAGGAGCAGGCGCGCGAGCTGTTCGAGCATCTGCTCGCGCAACGCAACGCGCTCGGCCTGCTGTCGGAGGACATCGCACCCGAGAGCGGCGAGCTGTGGGGCAACTTCCCGCAGACCTATTCGATGGTCGGCCTGATCAACTCGGCGATGCGTCTGTCACGCAGCTGGGAAGACCTTTCATGATCGCGCTCCGGGCGTCACGGACGGAGCCCGGCGCATGAGCGGCCGCCTCGTCGTCGTCTCGAACCGCGTCGCGCTGCCCAGGGAGCTGCGCGCGGGTGGCCTCGCCTCGGCGATGCACGCGGCGCTGACCGAGCGCGGCGGCCTGTGGTTCGGCTGGAGCGGACGCGTCGCCGCGAACGTGCCGGAAGAGCCCCGCGTCGAGACCGCCGGTGCGATCACCTACGTCGTCACCGACCTCGCCCGTGCGGACTACGAGGCGTTCTACCTCGGCTTCTCGAACCGCACGCTGTGGCCGCTGCTGCACCATCGCCCGGGCCTGCTCGAGTTCGAGCGCCGCGACCTCGAAGGCTACCTGCGCGTCAACGAGCGCTTCGCCGCGCAGCTCGCCGCGCGCCTCGCCGACGACGACACCGTGTGGGTACACGACTACCACCTGATCCCGCTCGGCCTCGCGCTGCGCGCGCGGGGCGTCGGCGCTCGGATCGGATTCTTCCTGCACATCCCGCTGCCACCGGCCGAGCTGCTCGCGACCCTGCCTGGTCACCACGACCTCTTGCGCTCGCTGTCGGCGTACGACCTCGTCGGCCTGCAGACGCCGGCCGACCTGCGTGCGCTGCGTGACTACTTCGAACGCGAAGCAGGCGCGCGCCTCGACGGCGATGCGATCGTGCTGCCGTCGGGGCGGCGGTTCCGCGCCGCGGTGTTCCCGATCGGCATCGACACCGCGCACATCGCGCGCCAGGCCCAGGCTGCGGCGACCAACGCGGCGACGCGCGGCCTCATGACGAGCCTGCAGGGCCGTGCGCTCGCGATCGGCGTCGACCGGCTCGACTACTCCAAGGGCCTACCCGAACGCTTCGAGGCGTTCGGGCGCTTCCTCGCGCAGCATCCCGAACGGCGCCGCCAGGTCTCGATGATGCAGATCGCCCCGCCGACGCGCGAGGACGTGCCCGAGTACCGCGAACTGCGCGAACGCCTCGAGCAGCAGGCCGGCGCGATCAACGGCCGCCACGCCGAGCCGGACTGGATGCCGATCCGCTACATCAACCGCAGCTTCCAGCACGCGACGCTGGCCGGCTACTACCGCGTCGCGCAGATCGGCCTCGTGACGCCGTTGCGCGACGGCATGAACCTCGTCGCCAAGGAGTTCGTCGCGGCGCAGCCGGCCGACGATCCGGGCGTGCTCGTGCTGTCGCGCTTCGCCGGTGCCGCGTTCGAACTGAAGGAAGCGCTGATCGTCAATCCGTTCGACGCCGACGACACCGCCGACGCGATCGAGCGTGCGCTCGGCATGCCGCTCGAGGAACGCAAGGCGCGCTGGCAGGCCATGCACGACCACCTCGCCGTGCACACGATCGGCGCATGGCGCGACGCGTTCCTCGACGCACTCGCGCGTTGAGGCGTCAGGCTCGCGGGGCGTCGCACCAGACCAGCGTCGCGAAGCGCCCGGTCGGCGCGGCACCGCGATGGGAATAGAAGCGCGCATCGCGCAGCGTGTCGAAACCACCGCCGTGCACGTCGACGAGCCCGGCACGCGAAAGGCGTGCACGCGCGAGCGCCTCGAGATCGCAGAGCCAGTGGCCCGGCCGCGTCGCGGTGAACGCGCGCCCGTCGGAAGGCTGCGCGCCGACGAAGGCGTCATGCACCTCGATGCCGACCTCGTACGAGGCCGCACCGATCGCGGGACCGATCCAGGCCACCACGTCACCCGCTGCGCATGGGAAGTGCACGAGCGTCGCCTCGAGTACGCCCGCGGCGAGGCCACGCCATCCGGCATGCGCGACCGCGATCGCCCGACCGTCGCGCGAGGCGAACACGATGGGCAGGCAATCGGCCGTGAGCACGGCAAGCACCGAACCCGGCGTGTCGGCGAACGCGGCATCGGCTTCGGGCGGTTCGCCGTCGTCCATGCCGGACGTGGCGACCTCGACACCGTGCACCTGGCGCAGCCAGCGTGGTGCGGCAGGCAGGCCGAGCAGGTCGACGAGTGCCAGACGGTTCGCGGCGACAGCCGCCGGTTCGTCGCCGCAACGGTCACCGAGATTGAAGCCGGCGTACGCGCCTTGCGATGCCCCGGCCAGCGTGCGTGTCGTCACGGCCACGTGCACGCCCGGCGCGAGCGACACGTCGGGACGCACGAAACCCTCGCCGTGCATCGCCGGTGCCACGACGGGGGCCGTCACGCGCGGGCGCGCGCGTCGTCGCGCAAGGCCTGCACGAGCGCTTCCATGTCGGCCGGGCGCGCCGCCTCGACCGTGATCGGCGCGCCGCCGACCGGATGCGCGAACTCGAGCTTCTCGGCGTGCAGCGCCTGGCGGCGGAAGCCGCGCAGTGCGTCGGCGAGTTCGGGCGTCGCCCCCTTGGGCAGGCGCAGGTTGCCGTAGGTGGTGTCGCCTACGATCGGATGCTTGGCGTGCGCCATGTGAACGCGGATCTGGTGCGTGCGGCCCGTCTCGAGGCGGCATTCGACCACGGTCAGCGCCGGGAAGCGCTCGCGCACCCGGTAATGCGTGACGGCCTCGCGGCCGTCCTCGCGCACGGCCTGGCGCAGGCGGTCGACCGGATGGCGGCCGATCGGCTTGTCGATGCGGCCACCCGCGACCATCGGCCCGTAGACGACGGCCTCGTACTGGCGGTGCACCGAACGCTCCGACAGCTGCTCGACCAGCGTGGTGTGCGCGCGCAGCGTGCGCGCGATGACCATGAGGCCCGAGGTGTCCTTGTCCAGGCGGTGCACGAGGCCCGCGCGCGGGATCTCGGCGAGCTTCGGATCGCGGTGCAGCAAGGCGTTCTGAAGCGTGCCGTCCGGATTGCCGGCGCCCGGGTGCACGATGAGTCCCGGCGGCTTGTTGATGACGAACACGTCGTCATCCTCGTAGCGGATGTCGAGCTCGATCGCCTCGCCCTGCGCACCGACCTCGCGCTGCATGACCACGGTCAGCTCCACGGCCTCGCCGCCGTGCACGATGTGGCGCGGCGGCACGACCTCGCCGTCGACGAGCACGGCCCCCGAACGCACCCACGCGGTCAGGCGCGAGCGCGAGAAATCCGGGAACAGCTCGGCCAGCGTCTGGTCGAGGCGGCGGCCGGCGGCCTCGTCGGGGATGGTCGCGTTCAGCGTCGAAGGAGTCGTGTTCATCGGCAAATCAGCAGAAAACGTGAAGGCTCGCGGCGTTTCCGGCCGGCCTCGCGTTCGGGTTATGATCGGAACTCCGTATCATCGCAGAGCCCCCCCTCGCATGCGAGTTTCCCGATTCGACCGGGTCGCGGTCCGCGCCCTTCTCCTGCTGCTCGTCGTTGCGTTGTCCGGTTGCTCGCTGTTCGGCAAGAAGAAGGCCGATCCCCTCGAGACGCTGCCCGTGGAGCAGCTCTACGAGCGCGGCAAGGTGGCCAACGACAAGGGCAACTACGACGTCGCCGTGCGCACGTTCACGCGCCTCGTCGCGCGCTTCCCGTTCGGTCCGTACACCGAGCAGGCGCAGATCGACCAGGCCTACGCCCAGTACAAGATGAACAAGCCCGAGGATGCCTACTCGACCATCGGCCGCTTCATCCGTACCTACCCGACGCACAAGCACGTCGATTACGCG
Organism: Lysobacteraceae bacterium PS02065; assembly: GCA_029959555.1. Lineage (GTDB taxonomy): Bacteria > Pseudomonadota > Gammaproteobacteria > Xanthomonadales > Rhodanobacteraceae > Dokdonella. The sequence goes on from JASCPI010000001.1 coordinate 204,696, forward strand.
TACTACCTGCGTGGCCTGATCAACTTCGACCGCGAGGAAGGCCTGCTCGAGCGCTACGCCGGCCTCGACCGCACGCAGCGTGACCAGTCCTTCGTGCGCCAGGCGTTCGACGACTTCTCCGAACTCGTCAAGCGCTACCCGACGAGCCGCTACGCCGAAGATGCCCGCCAGCGCATGATCTACCTGCGCAACGGCATGGCCCAGGCCGAGCTCAACGTCGCGCTCTACTACCTGCGCCGCGGCGCCTACGTCGCCGCGTCGAACCGTGCCAAGGCGATCATCGAGAACTACGACCGCTCGCCGCAGACCGGCGATGCGCTCGCGATCATGATGCAGAGCTACCGCAACCTCGGCCAGGAGGCGCTCGCCGCCGACACCGAGCGCGTGCTCAAGGCCAACAGCCCGCAGCATCCCGCCCTCGACGGCGGCAAGTGGCCGGACTGGCGTTCGAACTGGTGGCGCCTGATCCCGTTGAGCCAGCGCGGCTCCAAGCCGCCGCCGGACCTCACCGCCGAGTGAAGTCACCGGGCCGCGCGTGCCTCAGGCGCCGCGGCCCTCGCGCCATCCCGACGTGATCGGGTAACGGCGCTCGCGGCCGAACGCGCGTCGCGACACCTTGGGTCCCGGCGCCGCCTGGTGGCGCTTCCACTCGTTGATGCGCACGAGGCGCAGGACGTGGTCGACCGTGGCCGGATCGAAGCCGGCCTCGACGATCTCCTCACGTGACTGCTCGAGGTCGACGAAGCGCGCGAGGATCGCGTCGAGCATGTCGTACGGCGGCAGCGAATCCTGGTCGGTCTGGTTGTCGCGCAGCTCGGCCGACGGCGCGCGGTCGATGACCTGCTGCGGGATCACCGCCTCGCCGTCGCGGTCGTTGCGCCAGCGCGAGAGCGCGTAGACCTCGGTCTTGTAGAGATCCTTGATCGGCGCGTAGCCGCCGCACATGTCGCCGTAGATCGTCGCGTAGCCGACCGCGTACTCGCTCTTGTTGCCGGTGGTCAGCAGCAGGCCGCCGAACTTGTTGGCGAGCGCCATGAGCAACACGCCGCGGCAGCGCGACTGCAGGTTCTCCTCGGCGATGTCGGGCTCGCGCCCCTCGAACAGCGGACCGAGCGCAGCGAGGAAACCCTGGAAAGGTTCGGCGATCGCGACGGTCTCGAGGCGAACCCCCTGCACGCGCGCCTGGTCGGCGGCGAGGTCGTTGCTCTGCCCCGAGGTGTAGCGCGACGGCAGGCGGACCGCGGTCACGTTCTCCGCACCGAGCGCCTCGACGGCGATCGCGAGCACGAGCGCCGAATCGATGCCGCCCGACAGGCCGACCCAGGCCTTGCCGAAGCCGTTCTTGGCGCAGTAGTCGCGCGTGCCACGCACGACCGCGCGCCACGCCATCGCGTCGTCGCTCTCGTCGACCTCGACGGGCCAATCGTGCGGCGTGAACGCGCGCGTGGCCGGGTCGTAGTCGGCGACCAGCCAGTGGTCCTCGAACGCCCGCGCGGCCGCGTGCACGAGGCCGTCCGCGTCGGCGAGCACCGAGGCACCGTCGAACACGACCGCATCCTGTCCGCCGACCGCATTGAGATAGGCCAGCGCGACGCCCGACTCGGCCACGCGCGTGGCGATCAACGCATCACGCTGGGCGTGCTTGCCGCGCTCGAACGGCGAGGCGTTCGGCACGACCACGAGCTCGGCACCGGCCGCGACCGTCGCGGCGAGCGGCTCGGGGAACCACAGGTCCTCGCAGACGACCACACCGACCGGCACGCCCTTCACGTCGACCACGCAGGCCTCGCCATCGGGATCGACATCGAAGTAGCGGCGTTCGTCGAACACCGCGTAGTTGGGCAGTTCGCGCTTGCGGTACGTGACCTCGACGACGCCGTCGCGCAGCACGCTCGCGGCGTTGTAGACCACCGCTCCGGCGCTCTGCGGCCAGCCGACCACGGCGGTGATGCCCTTCGCGGCGGATGCCACGCGCGCGATCGCGGCCTCGCACGAAGCGAGGAACGCAGGACGCAGCAGCAGGTCCTCGGGCGGGTAGCCGCTCAGCGCGAGCTCGGGGAACACGACGAGATCGGCACCATGCACGTCGCGCGCCTCGGCGATCATCGCAGCGATGCGGTCGGCGTTCGCGGCGACGGCGCCGACGGGAAAATCGAACTGGGCGAGAGCGATGCGGAGCGCGGTCATCGAGGTGCGGGCCTGCGGCAGGACCGCCATGATAACGCCCGCGTCCTCGCCACCGGGATCGGATCGATGCGGGGCACTCGCAGGCCGGAGCCGCCGGAGGCGATTCCGCCTCGCAGGGAAACGACACCGTGCCTCGATGCGAGGCGGGCGTCGTGCCGGTCGTCTCCGGAACGCAGGCATGGGCTCGTGCCCATGCGTGCTTCAACGTGTCACGCGGCGTTCGACACGCCGCGCGACTTCAGCGCCTGGATCAGGCGCCCTTCTTCCACTGGCCGAGCGCGGCGAGGCCGTTTTCCTTCGCACGCTGGGCGACCGTCTTCTGCGCGGACGCGAAGTTGGCGGCCATGTCCTGGCCCCACAGCTTGAGCGCAGCCTGCTGCATCGCACGACCGTACGAGAACGACAGCGGCCACGGGTGCGGACCCTGCTGGTTCATCGCGTTGAGGTGTGCCGTGGCCTGTTCGTCGGACTGGCCGCCCGAGAGGAACACGATGCCCGGCAGCGACGCCGGCACGGCAGCCTTGAGGCAACGCACGGTCGCTTCGGCAACCTCGTCGACGCTGGCCTGCTCGGACGCATTCTTGCCGGCGATGACCATGCTGGCCTTGAGGATCGTGCCCTCGAGCATGACATTCTGCTCGTACAGCGCGCCGAACAGCGAACGCAGCGTCGCCTCGGTCACCTCGTAGCTCTCCTCGAGGTCGTGCTCGCCGTCCATGAGGATCTCGGGCTCGACCATCGGGACGATGCCCGCTTCCTGGCACAGCGCCGCATAGCGCGCGAGCGCGTGGCAGTTGGCCTCGATGCAGGTGCCGCTCGGCGCCTCGTTGGTGATCGTGATCACCGCACGCCACTTGGCGAACTTCGCGCCGAGCTTGGCGTATTCGTTGAGGCGGTCACGCAGGCCGTCGAGACCTTCGGTGACGAGCTCGCCCGGGAAGCCGGCCAGCGGGAACGGGCCCTTGTCGACCTTGATGCCCGGCAGGATGCCCGCGTCGAGCATGAGCTTGGTGAACGGCACGCCGGCCTTGGTCGACTGGCGGATCGTCTCGTCGTACAGGATCGCACCGGAAATGTGCTGGTTGAGGCCCGGCGTCGTCAGCAGCATCTCGCGATAGGCGCGACGGTTCTCCTCGGTGTTCGGCACGCCGACGGTGTCGAAGCGCTTCTTGATCGTGGCGTTCGACTCGTCGATCGCGATGATGCCCTTGCCCGGCGCGACCATCGCCTGGGCGATGCTTTCAAGCTGTTCGATACTCATGGACGGCTCCGTGAAGCGAAAGCGTGTCACCGTCGCCGCGAGGCGCCGGCAGGAAGGAAAAGGTTGGCCGCGCAGTATAGGCCAGAACGAGGCTGGCCGCAGGCCGGAGCCTCGTCGCGCAACGCGAGCGGCCCGACCGGCCATGTACCGATGCGTTCACGCGAGAAGCCCCCTCTCCCGCGAGGGGAGAGGGGAGGCAGGCCGACGCAAGCCTGCGCCCTCGCGACGTGAGGATGCGAGCGCAAGCGCCTCCAAGTTCCCTTTCACACGCTCATGGCGCCGAACCGCCTCCAACACTCAAGGCCTCAAGCCCCTCGCCCTTCGCGAATGAGGGGGACGTCGCGCCGTACGCGACGCCCCGCGACAGCGCCTCGTCCCATCCCGTGGATGCCGATCGAACACGACCGGACTGGCGGCCCGAAGCCCCTCTCCCCTCGCGGGAGAGCAACTGTGTTGCTCGTCAAGCTCAGCCCATGGCGGGAGGGCTCCAACGTGCTGAGTCGCGCAGCATGGCATTGAGCATGGTGAGCAGCTTTCGCATGCAGGCGACGATGGCGACTTTGG